>JAJDBK010000033.1 GCA_029261405.1 Nitrospinaceae bacterium | reverse complement strand
TCAGATTCAGGTTTGGATTTCAATGAATAATCTCCAGGTTTTGAGAGGTATTGGTGATTACATGGCAATATTATACACTGCTCAAGTTGAGAATAACCAACGTTTATAGGGCTATTTCTGCTTTTTCAGGGGCGACTAAGTTATTGCGGTATCTCCCATGGCGGGCGTCCTGTAAAAGGGGCGCCCGTTTTTTGTTACTTGTTAATCATCCGCTCATATTCATCATAGGCGACAATCCATACCCGCATAAAATCGCCGCTATACCTCAACTCCCTTTTCCTTCCCGGCAGGCAGGGGTAAAATATTGGTGACCGAATAAACGACCAGAAGGGGTGATGAAAATGTCTGATGAAATCTCCGTTGTACAGAAAGAGGAGCGTACCGCTCTTTGCATTTCTGATCGGGTTGGTGTGATGAAAATCGCCAAGATCGCGGGGCCAGCGTATACAGAAATTCTGGAATCGCTCAAAAAACAGGGAATCACTCCACAGGAGAGTGACATTCCGTTCACCCTCTACCGTCAGGTTGACTGGAGCTGTTTTGCGAAAGGAGGGTTTATTCAGATGATAAAAATGTTGTTCTTCACAAAACTGAATCTGGAGATGGGAATCCCCTGCCCCGACTCGGCTGTGGCAAGCGGAAGGATCGAAAAAAAGAAGATCGAAGCGGGGAAATTCATAAGGACAATTCACCATGGCCCCTACAAAAAACTTGGTGATACCTACAACAAGGCGCTGGCTTTTGCCGCCACTGAAAACCTGACGTTAAAAGATTATTCCGTAGAATTCTACCTGAACGACCCGTGCATAACTCCGGAAAAAGAGCTTAGAACCGAGTTGCTGTTGCCGATAGAGTGAATCCGGCTTATTCACGGGTCAATAGTGGTAGCGGCATTGAACTATGGTGATGGTGGCGCCGGTGACCTTGTATACCAATCGATGTTCTCGGTTGACTCGCCTGGACCAGTATCCGGTCCAGTTATATTTCAGTGGTTCCGGGTCGCCCAGACCTTCAAATGGTTGGCGTTTAATATCTTTGATTAGCCATGAGATTCTGCATCTTCCGTAATATCACCGAAGCCCGGGCCACAGGCCCCGGCGAACAAACGTAAACAATCATCCGGTTCCTAGCGTTAGCGTAACAGGGTGTGGCCCTGCCACTCCCAGCCACTATATTTTGAGGTATTGTTTTAGGGCTGTTACTATTACTTCGGCCATGGGGCGTTCCATTTCCACGGCTTTTAGTTTCAGGTTTTTGTGGATATCTTTTGGGAGAGAAACGGTCAGTTTTGTTTCTGTAGGGTAGATGTTGACTTTTGGTCGGCCCGCTTTTTTTTGGGTCTGTTTGGGTTTTACGCTCTTTTTAGCGGGTACGCTTTTTGTTGCGATTTTCTTGTTCTTGACGAAACTATCCATATCGTCGAAGGTCGGTTTTTTCGCCATGACTCCCTCTTTAACAATTAATACTTTTTTACTATTATGCCATATTAATGTTTTTCAGGGTTTTTTAACAACTTCACAACTTCCGCCGTCAGTTCGTTTACCTCCGCCGAGGCCGCCCCTAACTTGTCGTATTCGGTGACTGCAAGACCGTAGATGAACGACTGTTTGTAACAGACCCGGTTATCGATGCAGGTTTTTAATATGGGAATTCCCCGGTATATCTTTCGCAGATGTTTTTTCAGGTCACGGGCCAGGATGGTGTTTTTCTGGATACGGCTGGCAAGGAAACAGACTTTGATAGCCGGGTTGGCGGATTGCGCCTCACTTACGAGGCTGACGGTTTTTCCTGCGCTTCTGATGTCCAGGGGTGAGTCCTGCACCGGGATAATGACAAGATCGGAACAGATAACCACGGATCGGGCCACTTTGCTGTCGTGGGGTGGTGAGTCGATGACAACGTAATCGTAATCTGCGTACTCCCCGATTATGCGGTGTACGTTGTTTTTAACCGGTACAACGCTGATTACGGTTTCGTTTCCGCTCTCTACAGTCTCTGTGGCGGAGAGCTGGGGGTCGGTGTCGAGGAGGACCACACTATTATTTTCATAGGCAAGGTTGATGGCAAGGTTGACGGCCACTGTGGTTTTCCCGCATCCCCCCTTCTGATTGACTATCGAGACAGTTTTCATGAGAGTATCCGCCGCTTGTTTTATTCGCGTTTATTGTACGCTCATTATGGATATTCCGTATTAACTGTCAAGGTGGATAAATGAATCTATTAATTAATATGGTTTAATACATAATATTGCCTTATGCAAACAAACCCTGAACAAAAGGCTGACTACTCCATCGGATATGTGATCGAAAAAGCGCCCCGCACCTGATCAGGCGTGTATCCCGTGGCCTTGTCATCCGGGTACTCCCTTTTCAGAACCTCCATAACAGAAGGTTTGATAGAATCGGTCGAACCGTGGCAGTTCATACACACCTGGTTCGTGACTATCGGTTTCATAAAGCGCAGATGTTTTTTCCCTTCAACCAGGATCACTGCGCTGTACGCCGGTTTAAGACCGCCACCCGCGTGATCGGTCTCCATTTTCTCCAAAATATAAGTTTCATATTCATCCGGCCTGTTTTCCGGGTTGCGCAGTTTCAGGCTAACCCGGTGGATCATGGCGGCGTGTTTTTCGGATACTTCCTCTGCCTTGGCCTGTCCCACAGATTTGCAGACGGCAATAGCCTGAGCGGGGCCACCCTCTTTCATGGCCTTTACCAACTCGCCTTTTAGCCCATAGCCAAGCTCTTTAACCATGGCCTTCGCCTTGCCTGTAGCGGTCTCTTTATCGATTTGCGCAGAGGAGATGGCGGGGAACATGAGCAACAGAATAAATAACAACAACCTTTTCATCAGGCGCCTCTTGTAATAATCTGGTCTTATTGATTGAGTGGTTCAGATGCGTAAACGCCAGGAAAGATTCAGGATACACAGGTAAGGCCATGGAAAGACAGGCTGACAATAACGAAACCATAACCCGGTTCTCCGTTCAGGAACGTCTGGCGCACAATATGGTGGCCCTCTGCGTTCTGCTCCAGGTTGCATCCGGTATGACCATGTTTCTGTTCAACGTGACCGGGATTAACACCGACATAGCGAGGGATGCGGACAACACTATCCTGAATTTTCACCAGATGATCTTCTTTATTCTGGCTTTCACGGCTATCCTGATTTTCGTGGCCGGGTTGGCCGGGGTGTGGCGAGAGAGCCTCAGTGTGGTATTGAGCTGGAAACGGGCCGATTTTATCTGGCTGACCAGAATGCCCCTTACCGCTATCATGAAAGAAAAAGAGCTTCCACCCGCTGACAAATTCAACCCAGGTCAGAAACTGTGGGTCATTATTGCATGCGTCTGGGTGACGCTACAGCTTGCCTCGGGTTTTGTTTTGCTTATAAATCACGACCATATAATCGCCCTTGTCATTCACGCCGCCAACGCAATTATGCTCCTGCCGATGTTATTGGGGCATATCTACATGGCGGCCTTCAATTCTGTCTCCAGCCCCGGCCTCGCTGTGCTGTTCACAGGAGAGGTAAAACGGGCGTGGGCGCGGGATCGCTACCCATTATGGGTCGAGCGGATAGAGGAGGCGGCAGGCGATGGAAAGGATCAGGATAGATCGCGTCACAGAAGACCATAAACCCGTATTTACTATTTTGCCGTATTAATTGCATTTACGGTTTTATATCCTTTAATAAAACCCCATTGGGGCGCCGCCGCGGGGCGGGCCAGGATTTTTCCAAACGAATCGTATATAATCGCCCCTTTATCCTGCGCCGATCAGAGTGGGGCGCAACATCAGCGAAAGTTACGATGCCGTTAGACAAACCATCCTTCGCCCGCAGACTTTTTCCGTTTATGTCGTGGTTGCGTCTGGTTGACAGCAACACGCTCAAAGCCGACCTTATAGCGGGGGCCACCAACGCCGTCATCGTATTGCCCCAGGGGGTCGCCTTTGCCATGATCGCGGGATTACCCCCCCAGTATGGTCTCTACACCGCCATTATCCCGCCGATAATAGCGGGGCTGTTCGGCTCCTCACACCATCTGATCTCCGGCCCCACCACCGCCATCTCCATAGTGGTCTTCGCCGCGGTCAGCCCCCTGGCCGAACCGGGAAGCGCAGGTTTCATATCGATGGCCCTTACCCTCACCCTGCTCACAGGCCTGATCCAGTTTGCCCTCGGTCTGGCAAGACTTGGGGCTTTGGTAAATTTTATTTCCCACTCGGTGGTGATCGGATTCACAGCCGGGGCCGCTATCCTAATCGGCACAAGCCAGCTTAAACATGTTCTGGGCGTTACGATTCCCGCTGGAGAGTCGTTTTTACACACCATGATCGATATCGCCCGCAGTATTGACCAGATCAACCCGGCGGTAATGGCAACGGCGCTGTTAACACTTCTTACAGTGATCGTTTTGAAAAAGATCTGGCCCAAGGCGCCTGGTATGTTCTTCGGAATGGTAACAGGCGCTCTGGTGGCGGGCATGATCGGCGCGGAGGAGAACGGCATAAAGCTGGTAGGCTCCCTTCCCGCGAGCCTGCCCCCCTTTTCGGTCCCCGATTTCTCCATCGAAACCATCCGCGCCCTGACATCGGGCGCCCTTGCCATTGCCATGCTAGGTCTTATCGAGGCTGTCTCCATAGCGCGCTCCATCGCCACTAAAACGCATCAGAGAATAGATGGCAATCAGGAGTTTATAGGGCAGGGGCTTGCCAATATGGTCGGAGGTTTCTTCTCCTGCTACGCCTCCTCAGGCTCCTTTACCAGGAGTGGCCTAAACTACTCATCCGGGGCCCGCACACCGATGGCCGCCATCTTCGCCGCCCTCTCGTTAGCTGTAATCCTTCTGGCCATCGCCCCTCTGGCGGCTTATCTGCCCATACCGGCCATGGGTGGAATCGTCCTGCTGGTCGCTTATAACCTGATCGATTTTCACCATATAAAAGCCATCCTCAAGGTGAGCCGGCCCGAGTCCGCCACCCTGATAGTCACCTTTTTCGCTACACTCTTTGTGGAGCTTGAGTTCGCTATCTACGTCGGGGTAATGCTCTCGCTCATTCTTTACCTGAACCAGACATCCAAACCGCGCATCGTCACACGGGTTCCCCATCCCGATCTTCCCCACCGCTCCTTTTATACCGATCCCGACCTGCTCGAATGTCCCCAGCTAAAAATCATACGGATCGACGGCTCCATATATTTTGGCTCGGTTAATCATGTGGAGATAGCGTTACAGCATATCGACAAAGAGGAGCCGGAACACGCGCACGCGCTCCTGGTCTGCTCCGGAGTAAATTTTATCGACATCGCCGGAGCCGAGACACTGACAAACGAAGCGACCAGACGGCGGGAGATGGGGGGCGGACTCTACCTTTGCGGGGTGAAGGAGGGGGTAAACAGGATCCTGCGACAGGGTGGTTATCTGGACAAGATCGGCCGGGAGAATATATTCTGCTCCAAGAGCGACGCTATCACAGCCTTAACGGAGCGACTGAACCAGAACAGGTGCAAGCTGTGCGAGGAGCGAATATTCCTGGAGTGCGATAAACATCCGGGCGCCACCGATCCGCATGTCACCCCGGATGTTTCATAAGTGAACCGCCGACTCCTGGCAATAAACTGTATTTATTGTTAATGTTTTATATCTATTTACACATATTTATAATAGAACCGGGTTAATTAAGCCCCTTTAACTCCTCCCTGAAATCACCTACCTTGTGGCCTTCAGATTTCATGAACGCCTTGAACCGCGATACCGGAAATATTTCGGCGGGCAGGGTCTCTTTGATAAAAGCGTGAAACGCTCCCTTGACCACCAGATTATCAAACCCGTTCTCCTGATAGTAGCGGTATACGAATCCACCCTTTTCCGCCCTGCTCTTTTTCAGAAACCGGGTTTTCAGCGATTCTGTTTTTTCCGCGCCGAGGGATTTTAAGAACTTTTCGAACCGTTCACCGTCGAACCGGGTTTTCAGATTTTCGAAAATCGCCTTTCGTTCGACCGATTCCTTTTTGTTCTTCGCCGGTTCTTTTATCCTCTCGCTGGCCGGAGCTTTTTTGCGGGGACGATAATCCTCTTTCATGGCGGTGAGGGTGTAAGCTGGCACATTCTTTATATTTCCGGCCTTCAGATTCTTTTCGACAGCGTCCAGATTCCCGGTTATATACTCCTGGTCGTGACGCTCGAGTATGGAGCGCGCCTGGCTATCGGTCAGGCCGTATGAGAGGAGGCGTTTTATTAATGGATCGCCATCCGGCTCATCTTCATCGACGATAGCTGAGGGGAGGGCAAGGTCGAGAGGAACCTGGTAACCATCCTTTCTGGCGATCCTGAACCTGAGCCGCACAACCCTTCTCTGTTCCCGTTCATATTCGACATCCGAGGTTATATCCGAAACGTCGTTTATCTCTTTTAACGGCTCTTTTAAAAGTTTTTGGCCGATATGTTTAAACCCGGTGGAGTAGTAAGGATCGTTCTGGACACCGAGCATCTTTTTGAAATCACCAACGGTAAGCCACTCTGTAAACCCGCTCCTAAACCTGTTTGAGCAGAGTTGCTCCACCAGATACTCCCAGATGGCCAGGGCGTGTTTGCTTCGGAACTGCCGTTGCACCAGGAGGTTTAACCGGGCGTAGACGTTGGGGCTTGAGAGAAGGTCGCGCATCACCGGGCTGTACGAATATTCACAGACCCCCTTTTTAATCTTCGCGTGGGCGAGGATCGTGGAAACCCCCCATTCGTTCTTATGTTTCTTGTCCCGCTCTAAAATGTTCCACTCAAGCTGGGTGCTGTTGAGCACTGTGAGAGCCTCTTTTAAAACATCGGTGTTGTTGCTGTCAAAACCGATAGCCAACGCCAGATCGTTTATCTGGATCGAATGGGTGTTTTTTGTTTGAAGTTCGCCATACGCGTTTTTCAGAAGGACGTTGGAGGCTATCCGCTGGGTTCTCGTGAGTGTGTTCGAGATGTGTATGGCCGCTGTATGTTTTATTACCTCGTGATCAGTCAATTCGATATCGCTCCCGGTCGGTTATTACCTGTACCAGATGGTACCATTCAGGTACCCGCAGTCAACAGTTTCACGGATACCTTCAGCCTTGGGTTATCCCAATTACGGGTACCTTACCCGAATAAGGAGTAAATACAACGTCCAATCGAGAGCCCATTCCGGACTTGACTGGCGAAATTTTTCATGTTTTCAGAAGAATCGCCCATAATCCCAATTACGGGTACCTTACAGGCCTAAATTTCCCAATTACAGGTACCTTACGGGCTTGTAAATCCCAATTACGGGTACCTATAATCCCAATTACGGGTACCTTACCTCTCGTAAATATATGTAATAATTGAAGTTATAGAGGCTCTTAAATTAATATAAATTCGTTAAAGAGAAGAACAACGACGAATGTATGTAGATATTTATCTGTATGGAACAGTGAGCGCCCGACTTTTCGTCGTCGTTTTTTCCATAAATGGAGAAGAAGGGGAAGAATGAACCGTGGAAGACACCTCCAGGCCCCTCATGCGCCCTTAAAGGCCATCGGACCTTCCGGCCTATACTGACACTACCTTAGTGAACGGTGGGCCGTAAAGCGGCTCTGAGGCGATATAAACTCATCGCTTGTCGAAAACCTCCAATCTTTACCTTTCAGGAATTACCGGGGTTATATACGCCCCTTCCGGAATGACAATGGCGCTGTTTTCATTTTTTATCGATTTTTTTGTCACTCTCATAAACTCCTCGACGTTGCGTAACGGATGAATCCCCATCGACTCCACCATAGCGTGATCGAGATCCGAGAGTAGGCGGGTGTCATGGTTGCTACTTTTTTCGAGGGTCGCCATGGCGGTCTGACCGTTAATCTCGAAATTTTCGCGCAGACCATTCCATATACTCTCCACCGACCCGCATTCAATCCGTTTCATAAAACTGGCGTTACCGATTCCATCCGGGCATTTGGCCACCATTATGAGTTTCCCTTCCGGTCTAAGAGCTTTTACGGCGTTGTCGAAAGTTTTGTGAGCCTGGATGAAATTAATATCTTTCGGGTACCCTCCACATGAGGCGATTACCAGATCAGCCGGTTCGTCGATTTTAACTGTTACCATTCGACCCGCAATAGCTGTTCCTCTACGCCAGGCTGTAACCGGGTCGCCAGCGACAAGATCGACCGGAACGCCGTGAGAGTCGGTGATGGTGTTAAGGAGAAAAACCGGATTTACGGCTTTCATCACCTTTTCGGCAAAAATGCTCATCTGGTTGTTTTCGATGATACCGGGCCCGATATTTTCCGCTCTGCCCGGTTTGTGTGGATGAAGGCTCAAGGCGTGAAACCGTTTAGCGTCGTCGAGGCTCGCAACCCCCGGCATAATCGCTTTTCTTCCGCCGCCAAACCCGGCGAGGTAGTGGGGTTGTATGGAACCTGTAATAATAACTTTCCGGGTACCGGTAACGAGCCGGTTCAGTTTTACTGTCTGGTCATCCACGACGATCCGCGCAAGGTCGGGTCCCGACGCGTCGTGATCGACAAGGCTGACTTTGCCATAAACCTTTTCGCCAGTGATCTTTTTCCACTCGTTTTTTGTATGTCCCCGGTGTGCGCCTGTGGCGAAGAGGATTTTTATGTCAAAAACCCCCGCGTCCTGTAGTCGATCCACCATAACCGGCAAAAAGATGTCGGCGCCGCACGGCCTTGTTATGTCGGATGTTACGATGGTCACTTTATCGCCAGCCTGGAAATTCGCGGCCAGCGGTTTTGAGTCTGTCGGATTGTCGATGGCGTGGGCCACCCGTTCGTATGTGAGGCGGCCTTTTATCGAGTCGGTGACCGTCAGGATTTTCGTTTCGGGTGGAACGTCGATGTCGATGGTATCGTGACCGTAACCGAGGGAGACTTTCATGGAGTCATATTACCGTTTCTGTAAAGAAAACGGGAGTACAACCGAAATAGATAATGCGTGAATGTTGAGGAGAAAAGTTTGATTTCATTTCTGGTTATAAGTGGAGGTAGTAGGCCATCATCGATATTGAGGCTGGTTAAAAGCATCCATAACCAGAATATGCCGTCATACGAAATTCTGATAGTGGGCCGTCACGATGGTGATACGCCTGAAGGCGCTCTTCTGATAAAGGCGGAAGAGGATGCAAAACGGGCGGCGATCTGTCATATGCGCAACCTCGGCGCAAGATCGGCTAAGGGTGACTCCGTTATATTTCTCGATGACGACGCAAGTTTTACCGATGGTTGGTACGAATCGATCAGGGATAAAATCGATCTTTTTGATATCACAGGATGTAGGGTTGTCACCCCGTCGGGTGAAAGATGGTACGACTGGAACTGGGCCAGCAGAACCGACCCGGAATGCCCGACGAGGATGACAAATTACGAGGAGAAGAGTGACAACGCTTATATATCGGGCTGTTTCATGATGGTAAAAAAGGCCGTTTTCGACAGTGTGAAATTCAACGAAGAGCTGGTCAACCACCAGCGGGACGATGTCGATTTTTGTCATCGCTCCATCGACGCCGGTTTTTCCATCGGCATGATTCCGGAGGCTACTCTGATTCACCATCTCGACCCGGCTGGCCGATCGGACAAAGACCCCGCGTCAGGCTCCACACGCTTTAGTGAGGGTGTAAATCTTTACAGGCTTGGCGAGTATCAGAAGGCGCTCGATATTTTCGACACGATGGAGGGTCTAAACGCGCTCTACCATAAGGGGCTTTCATTAATGGAGCTTGGAAAGTTCAATGAGGCTCTCCCGGTCTTTTGCAGAGTGATAGGGACAGCCGATTCTGTTACGGATCGCCGGATTTTCCACACCGCCCATTTTCATCTCGGTACAATTGCCGAGAGGGGAGGGGATTTTGCTGGCGCTTTAAATCATTACCGTACAACTCTAACCGGTTTTCCTGAACACAAGATGGCGGCTCTCGGTCTTGAGCGGGTGACCTCGTGAAGATAATAGTCGCAAACACGGTGGGTATCGACTCCGAAGGTTGGTCGATCATCCCGTACCACAGCCGATGGACCACCGCGTCTCTGGGGCATGACGACGCTTTCACCTACTATCCCCGCGATCTCGGATATCTTTCGTCGTTACTCAAAAGGGATACGGATCACGAGATAAAACTTCTGGACGGTTGTCTTGACCGGATGAATGCGGAGCGGTACGCCGAGCGCATAATAGCTGAGAAACCAGACTGGTTACTGATAGAGAACTCGACCCGGACTTTTACCGACGACGCCCGGCTTATCGCTATGGTGAAGGCCAAAACCGGCGCAAAAATTATCCTGACAGGTCAACACGCCACCGCCTTTCCGGAAGAAGCGTCTGAAATCGCGGACGTGGTTTTTCAGGGGGAATATCTGGGGCCGGTCCTCGATTTTTTCATCAAAGGTTCTGTTCAGACCGGCGTAATTCCGTTTGATAACCAACGAATGATCGATTTCGCGTCGTTGCCATTTCCTGAAGATGAGGATGTCAGCCGTTACGCCTACGCCCTGAAAGCCGACAATATCTGCGAATACCGTGAAATACAGATCTACGCCTCGCGTGGTTGCCCTTTCTGTTGTGTCTATTGTGTGGCCCGTCACGCCTATTACGATTCGCCCAAGTGGCGACACCGACCAGTCAAAAATGTGGTGGACGAGATAGAGCTGTTGGCAAAAAGGTATCCGGAGGTGGAGGGTTTCTTTTTTGACGACGAGATCCACAACGCAAAAATAAAATATGTAAAAGATCTGTGCCGGGAGATTATCGCCCGGGGTCTTAACCGGTACAAATATGACGCGATGTGCGCCTATGGAACTTTCGATACAGAATCGTTACAGCTGATGAAAGAGGCGGGTTATTACAAGGTTCGTGTCGGTATCGAAACGGCAAGCGACGTGGTGGCCGAAGGTCTTGACCTGAAAGGGAAACACCGCCCGAAAAAACTTCGCTGGTTTCTGGAGGAGGCCAGGCGGGTCGGCATAAAGGTGTATGGCACGTTTACCATCGGAGGCCGTGGCGCGACGGAGGGGGAGGATCGTAAAACGGTAAGGTTGATCTACGAGCTGATGAAAGATGACTTGATCTACGATTGCCAGGTCTCGATCTGCACACCCCAGCCGGGCGCCCCTTATTACGACTGGGCGAAAAGCGAAGGCCTGCTCGAATCGGTGGAGTGGAAGAGTTTTGATGGTGGCGAGGAGGCGGTATTGTCCCTGCCCGGTTACCCGGCGGAACGGATAAAAGGGATGAGGCTTGAGGCGCTGGAGGCGTTTGATAAAGGGCGGGGGGAGCGGGACCGCGCCATATTTGCGGAGAACTGGCCGGAGGCTGTAAGCGGGATCGGTTTTGTACCGGAGCGGGTATTGCTGTTCCGGTCGAGCCGTGATTGGCACACTTCCCTGCTCATCGATTCGATTAAGAAAACCTGGCCAGAAACCCTGGTCGCTGTGGTTGTTCCGGAAAAATTTGTGGATCAGTGGGCCGGTAAATGGCCCGACGCGAAAATCTACCCTGTTGTCAGTGAGGGTTTTCTCTCCCGGCGCGATCTGGGGGAGGGGAGGGCGACTGAACTGAAAAGTTATAACGCCGACCTTATCCTGATCCCTTGCAACACAAATCACTGCCGTGGTTACGGTAATGTTCGTGAAATAGCGTATGAGGTTGCAGGTGGAAGTGATACGCCGATCCGGTACGTCACCTGCGAAGGGGTTACAATCAGATGATAATAACAAAAGAGTAGTGGATAGACGGAGACTATGGGCGACAGCATGGCGGCTCTTGTGATCGTAGCTGTTTGTGTTGGAAACGAATTTTAAGAGGTTCCATGATTTATGTATAAGTGGCAGGAGAAGATCAAGACCTTAAGTGGCCTTGAAGAGATTATTCGCCTGAACAAGTTGCAGAAAAAGAGGGTCGTTCATTGCCATGGGGTATTCGATCTTCTGCATATAGGGCATATAAAACATCTGGAGGCGGCCCGGAAACTTGGCGACCTGCTTGTGGTGACGGTCACACAGGATAAATATGTAAACAAGGGTCCGCATCGTCCAGCGTTTCCCGATCTTCTGCGGGCCGAAGCTCTTGCCGCTCTTTCACATGTCGATTACGTTTCCATCAACGAATGGCCCAGCGCTGTAAATACCATTGAGATGTTAAAGCCGGATGTATATGTAAAAGGGGTGGTACATACGGACGGGAAACGGGATCATTCCGATGCCTTTGCGCTTGAGGAGCGGGCGGTCAAGGGTGTAGGTGGAGAGCTTGTTTTAACGAACGAGGATACTTTTAGCGCATCAACGCTCATTAACCGGTTTATAGACGTATTCACCCCTGAGGCTAAAAGTTACCTTGAGATGTTCCGTGAAAAATATACTCCGGAATCACTCATAGGTCATATCGAGAGCATCCGTCCCCTGAAAGTACTTACAATCGGGGAGACGATAATAGACGAATACCGGTTTTGCCATGCACTCGGGAAAGCGAGTAAAGAGCCGGTGCTTGCTGTGCGTTCGATGTATGAGGAGAAATACGCCGGTGGCATTCTTGCGGTGGCTAACCACACTGCCAACTTTTGTGACGAAGTGGGGCTCATAAGCTTTCTTGGCGAATCAGATTCACAAGAGTCTTTTGTCATCTCAAATCTTTCATCAAACGTTGATCCGTTTTTTATTAACAAACCTGATAGCCCGACCATTGTAAAGCGTCGTTTTGTAGAGGAGTATCTCGGCGTAAAACTGTTTGAGGTTTATGAAATGAACAACGATCAGTTCTGCCCCGCTCTTGAGCGCGATTTTATGGATACCCTGGAGGAGCGTCTTGACGACTATGACGTTGTTGTGGTCACCGATTACGGACACGGTCTTCTGACGGATGGCCCCATAGAGCTACTGTGCGAAAAAGCGAAGTTTCTTGCGGTGAACACACAGACCAACGCTGGGAACATGGGTTACAACATGATCTCCAAATATTCGAGGGTGGACTATATCTCTGTGGCGGAGCCGGAGTTGCGCCTAGACAACAGGAAGATTGACTCTGACCTTTCGGGCCTGGTTCTTCGCACTGCCGAAAAGACACAATGCGGCAAGATTATCGTTACGAGCGGAAAAAAAGGCTCTCTTTGTTACGACTCTGATACCGGATTTATCAAGGTCCCTGCGTTTTCTGTGAAAGTAGTGGACAGGATAGGCGCGGGTGACGCTCTGCTTTCGCTTACAGCCCCTTGTGTCGCCGCCGGTGTTCCGATAGAGGTGGCCGGATTCGTTGGCAACGTGGCCGGGGCGGAAGCCTGCCTTACTATGGGCAACAAGTCCTCCGTCGAATCATCGAGCCTTTTCAGGCATATCACGTCGCTTTTGAGCTGACTTGGAGATATTATGGGAAGAGCTAAATGGCAGGAAGAGGTAGCGGCGCTTTCCCGGATTCTTTCCGGCATGGTATTCACCCGGCGCGACTCCTCCGGTCTTCAGATCGGGGCTGGTTTTGATCTGTGGCGCGACTGGACTTTAGAGACCCGGAAAGAGGGGAGGGCAGTCTATCTGGTCGGAAACGGCGCCAGCGCATCCATAGCGAGCCATATGGCCGCAGACCTCGCCAAGAACGCCGGGATGCATACTCAGGTTTTCACCGACCCGTCGTTGCTGACAGCCATGGGTAACGATATCGGTTACGAGTCGGTCTATTCGGAACCGCTCAGGATGCGCGGCGTAAAAGGTGACATGCTCGTTGCCATATCAAGCTCCGGTCGGTCGCAAAACATTTTAAACGCCGTTGATACAGCGGAAAGTCTCGGTATGAGGAGAGTTACCCTTTCGGCGATGTCGGAGAATAATCCGTTACGGGGAGCGGGGGATCTTAATATCCATGTGTCAGCCGGAGCGTATGGCCACGCCGAGACGTGCCACGCGGCGATCCTCCATTTCTGGATGGATATGATTGGCAACTCGTCGGTCGATGATGTGAACAGATGACTCATAAATCAGGTGAACCGCCCGCTCCCGGTACTGTCTGATGGATCACCGGCTATTCAGGCGCCGGAAAAACCACAATTGCCCGGTTGCTGGTTAATCGCCTTTGCAAGGAGGGAGGAAAACCCTTTTTGCTTGATGGCGATGTGATGCGGCATATCATGAGCGTCGAAGGTGGGCATGACAGGGCGAGTCGTTTTGATATCGCCATGCTCTACTCCCGTCTTTGCCACGAGATATCAGAGCAGGGTATCGACGTTATTTGCGCAACCATTTCAATGTTTCACAAGGTGCGCCTCTGGAACCATGCAAACATGACGCGGTACCGGGAGATATATCTTCGCGCGCCTCTTGAAACCAGGCGACTTCGCGATCCGAAAGGACTCTGCAGACAGGCCGAAAGCCTGGAGAAACCGAATATGGTCGGGATCGATATTGTCGGCGAAGAGCCGCAGTCACCCGGTTTTGCAGCAGACAATTGATGGGGAGCCATCGGGGGGAGGGAGCTTGTGAAAGAGCTATATCGCTTGTTACCCAACCGACCCGAAGTGGCCAGCGTCGCAGTGTTCGCCACAGCGCCGACCGCCAGGATCAAACTGTTTATGCAGAGCGTTGAAAAACTGTATCCTGACTCCGGGCTTTTTGTTGTATGTCAAAGGGGACGTGGCCGTGAGCTGGAATCTCACCTTGCCGGGTGGAGGATTATTGAAGCCCTTCCTCCCGGCGCCATTGATTATCCGGGGCTGTTTAAAATCGATTACTCCGCTGTCAGGTCTTTGGCGCCGGATCTTCTGTTTCTTCCCTGCAACAATCCGACCGGCTTCGGTTATGGCCCTCTCCATAGCGCTGTCCGTCGCATCGGTTCGTTTTGTCTGATAGGGATTTGTGTAGATCATTATCTTGATGCGCCACGTAATCCATCCGCATTGATAATTAACGGGCATTCCCCTTTAATCGAGTCCGCTATGTCAGTCTGCGCTTTTCTTGTAGCGATCTTTTTTGTCGTTTACGTAGTGGCCGATGCGTTGATTTTCCACTTTTTTCAGGACAACAGATAATCGGCCCGGGAAACTGATACGCGTCATCGCAAATGGGTGGAAATTGTCCGGGTCGGTTTATTAGTGTAAAATCTGCGGTTAGCAGTTTGGCTGTTGGAGCGCAAAGGCCCCTATTGGTAATAAATTTAAGAGTTCAGGGTTGTTTTTGACAAATATGGCAAAAGAATCATTTTTCACGGTTGTGGAATCATTTCCTCTCTCCGGACTTACGCCAGGCGACGCCCCTTTTTCTCCTCATTCGCTTCTCCATGCGCCAAACGGGCTACTTTACCTGAGTGACGAATTCAATCATCGCATCGTGATGATGGAGATTACGGGTAAGGTGGTCGGTTCCTTCGGAAAGAGGGGGTCGGGTCGGGGTGAGTTCTGGTATCCGCGCGGTCTGGACGTTACAGATACAGCGCAGGGTCCCACGCTTGCGGTATGCGACTCCTGGAATCACCGCATCCTCCTGTTTGACCTTGATGGAAATCCGCGCGGAAATTTTGGCGGTATCGGGGATGGCGACGATGATTTTAACGAACCATGCGCTCTTTTTGGTGGACCTGGCGGGATAACGGTGGTGGACCGGGGGAATCATCGCATTAAACAACACGCCGTGACCGGGGAGATGGAGGCGGCATGGGGTCGGCGGGCGAATCGGTCGATATCTTCTGATGTAACCGACACGAATAAATGCTCTTTCTTTTATCCGATGGCCGCCATTACCTTTCCGGGGGAAAGAATGGTGATTGCCGATACGGGTAACAGGTTGCTTGTTGTGACAGACAATAATGGCAAAGAGCTTGACCGGATTTTGCTCGATGTCGAAGGTCACCCTCCTTACAGATACCCGGAACGTCTCTTCTGGCTGGGGGAAGAGAGAGTTATGGTGATCATGGCAGATCGATCAGCTCTGGTTTTCGATCTCTCCTGCAAGTGGAGCGAGGTTTCGGTAAACCTTGATACAGCCAGATTGGGGAGCGTTTTTGCCCTTCTCCCCGGGCTTGATGCGCAAAGAGAGCTTTACGGATTCAACGCGGAGGGCAACGCCCTGCTTCGCCTTCGCATTACCCCGGAATCCCTGCGCTCCCTGCAGGCTCATACGGTTCAATCCGTCCAGAACGCCGGAAGAAACGATATCCGGGCCGCCCGACGTTTCAGCCTTTATCTTGCAAGCGACGAGGGGAAGTCCATTGAGGAAGGGGATATTGTCTCATTTATAAAAAATTGCGCAAAACAAGCCTTATCTCTGGCTAACTCCCTGGGCGAAACAGAAAAACGGCTTGCCGAAATCATCGGTGTACGGACGGAAATTGAGGAGAAAAGGAAAACAGATCCTGACGGGGAGAATTACTCAGAAGATCGGGCCGTAATTTACGCCACGACCGAAAATACCGTTAACTGGCGCGCTCAATGGCGCATACACAGCGTGACATGGAATGAAATGCTCGAATGGCTCGAAAATGGAGTCACCGCTCTGGCCCGCATTCCGGAGAGCGGGGCGAAGCAAGCCTTTGAGGATTATATATCCTCTCGCCTCAAGACGCGCAAGGAGGGATACAAGAGAGCCCTTGACCGGCTCAGAACTCTACTTGCGACCCCGCAAAATGTTGACCTTGCCGCTGTTTCATCTGCTTTTTCGACTCTCCTTTTGTGTGAGATGGAAGAAGAGATTTGGAATAATCTAACCTCACAACAGAAGAAGGCCGGAGTGATTCGGGAAACCAGATTAAAAGCCTTGCTCGCCGAGCCGGCCATTACGCTTGAAAATATCCATCTTTCGCTCATGAGCCTGATTGTCGCCCAGGCGGTCGAATGGGAGTTTTGCGAGACCGCCATAACCGCCCAGCGTATTATTGTTGATCTTGTTACCCCCAAAAAGCGTCTAAGCGCCTTTCTGAAGTTGCACAACCTTGCCGAAATGGCGGGCGCAAATCATGACGAGACCGTGAGCCTGCTTGAAATTATGCGCCGCGAGAGCAGTACCTGGGATGAAAAAGTGGAGCTTGCCAACCGGTTGTTCTGGTGTGGCAAAATCGCGGAGGGGGAAGAGGTCTATAACGCCTGTGAGTCTGAGATACCGGAAGAGGAGGAGGAGGTCCGGAGACGCTGGATAATCCAGAAAAAGATGATGGAAAAAGAGAGTCTCCCCCCGTTAGTGGCCGGGAAAGGTCAAAATATACCTTTTGGCGACAGCGTTATCCAGTATAAGGGAAGCCTGGTGGCGCAACATCCGGTCACATCGGAGTTCGTTTCTCCTTTCATGGTCAGTTCGCTTGCCGATGGCGCCATGCTGATCGGTTCTGTGGAGGGGGAGATTCTTCGTATGGGCGCCGATGGCGTTACAACCCTTCTTCTAAGCGATCCGGGCCGGATGGCGGCTGGAATGGCTCCATTTGATAATGACCGCCTGTTGCTTCTCACCATGGAAAAAACGCCCCCTTTCGGCTCTCACCGGTTTTATCTGATTGATAAGCGGGGAGGGGAGTGCCAGGAGGCCACAAGCCGATTCGATTTTTTGCGGGAAATGGCGCCGCAACGTCTGACCGTTATGTCAGACGGTTCGATTCTTGCCTTGGGGCGGGGTGAATCAGCCAAACGTTACAAGGTTCACTGTATCATGCCCGGTGGCGAGGATGGCGGGGAGGTCGGAGAGCTTCCTGTAACCGGAAGAATCGGTATGGGCGCCGTCCATGGGGATCGCCTGTTCGTCTCAGACTTTCTTGACAACAGGGTCTATCAGGATATCCCGCTTGAGAAGGGGCGACACGGTTCGGAAGAGTCTTTTTACGCCCCTTTAGGGCTGGAATTTTGCCCTGATGGTTCCTTTTTTGTTTCCTGCGCTCTCAGTTTTGGTCTTTACGGTCACACTTCCGAGGGTGAGCGAAGCGTGCGAATCGTCGGTGTTTTGGAGGAAGGGCGCCTCTTTTCCTTTCCCCAGACCCATCTTTACGTTAATCCGGATCTGGAAGGTGGCGCGGAAATAGCGCTTTCAGACTGGTATAATCGTCGTATTCACCTCTTCAGGGTTTCGACAGGAAAGAGTGGGTGAGGGACTCTGGTAGAACCGGAAACGGCGCTCCGGGGTTGATTTCTATTCAAGTTTTCCCGTTATTTCCGATAAGTAATATAGAGGCTTACGTTATACGACATTACGAAGGAGTTTTAGCCTTATGAGCTTTTTGTCAAAAAGAGTTCTTTTAATAAAACCTGATTACCAGTTTTTCCCTATTGGTTACGGATACATTGTAACCGCCCTTAAACGGTTTGATATCGACTTTGATTTCGTTGATGGTTTCATAGAGACCGATCTTGATATGGAACGCCGCCTCAAGGAGAACGATTATCTGGCGGTGGCCTGCGGCGGCCTTATCGGTAGCTACACCTGGCTGAAAAACACTTTTGAGAGTGTAAAAGCGGTCGATCCCTATATGCCTTGCATCATGGGAGGCAATATCACCGTTGATGTCAAGGCGCCGCTCCTCTTTTCACTGACCAGGGCCGACTATCTGGTGATAGGCGAGGGGGAAGAGACTTTCCCGGAGTTGTTGATCGCCATTGATAAGGGAACGCCGGTCGAAAAAGTGGATGGTGTCGCCCTGCGCAAGGAGGATGGTGGTGTTCTGAAAACCAGCAGACGTCGGCAACTCGATCTTAAGAGTTATAACTGGATACCCGATTGGTCGTTTTTCGACATAAAGGCGTACGGTTTTCAGACGATGCCGGTCATGACTGGCAGGGGATGTTCTGGTCGATGCACCTTCTGCTCTCCCACAAACGGTTCGTTTCGTGGCCGCCCGCTCGATCACATAATCGGGGAGATAAACAACATCAATGCTAACTACGATTTCGCTCACTTTATTTTTATGAACGAGATCATTTTTCCCGATGACGAAAGCATAATCCGATTTTGTGCTGAGTATAAAAAAGTAGAGCCTTTCAAACAGTGGCACTGTCTGATGCGGATGGATGTCGATCCGGGGGTGCTTTCTCATATGCGTGACGCCGGGTGCTCCCTGATGAATGTCGGCGTGGAGAGTGGTAGCGACCGGTTGCTAAAGACTGTGCAAAAAGATCTGACTATTTCTGAGACCCGCAGTTTTATCGGCGCAGTGAAAGAAGCCAATATACCGGTATTAGCCTCTTTTCTCACCGCCCATTACGACGAGCGGGCAGAAGATGTTGCCGCCACCATCGATCTGCTTTTAGAACTGAAGATCTCCGGGCCGATGGCCATGACTATCAATTATCCGGGTACGCGTAACTACGCTCTGGCGAAAAAGAGGGGACTTGTTGGCGACGAAGGGAAGTATATCGACTCCCTCGACGATCTTTATTCCCGCAACTACTACCAGGTTATTTCCGGCCATCGCTCGGGGCGGCTTAACTATCTGAATCTTTCGGCGATGGATGACGATCTTCTCTTCAGGACGGTGGAGCGTGAGATGCGCCGTTATTTCACCAACGGATTCAGGATAGAAAACCCCACCCTTGATGCAGGCGAAAAAGAATGGCGTCTCGACTTTGCCGGCGATTGCCCCTTCTGCGGAGGGAGAGTCACGAGAACCATCGAAATGGAGAACTACCTTCCGACAGACCTGCGGACCCAGTGTGTCCGTTGTGGCGACCGGGATATCTATTTCGATCCTTTTTCGGTGAAGGAATATGATACCTGGTCGGCGCCACTGCGTGAGCTGGCGCCGACGCTTGAGAGGATGGCGCTGGTCGGCGGTTTTGAAGAGGTTCGTCTCTTTTTCATGTACAATTACTTCGGATTCAACTACGACCAACTGGTCGGGATCATGGCTCATTCCGCTTTTCAGCCCGGATACGCCCTGAACTACCCGGTATTACAGCTCGATGAATTTCAGGCTCTTGAACCGGATAACGTCATAGTGATAAGCGACATCCCCCCGGCGGACAAGATGGCCCTCATGAACTCTCCCCTGGCCAGGAATGCTGATTTTCATTATTTCACCCCCAACCTTGAGCAGCATTTTACCGACGCTATCGATCATGCAAAACGTTCGGCTCATGAGAAGACGGCTCCAGAGCCGATCAAGACCAACCCATGATCGCACAATCAACTGTATCAGACGAAGCGTCCTCCTGGCGGCGGGTCCTGTTTTTTCGTTCAGCCCCCTATGACGTTATCGAAAAGATTCTCGCCGACTCACTCCTTGCCGAGGCTCTTTTTGACGATGTTACTCTTGTTGTACAGGAGGACGCGGTAAACGATGAGGTTCAAAAACTTTTCGGCGAGCGGGTAAGGATAATCACCATACCGCCCGGACCGTTCTCCCTTGACAAGGCGCCCGCGAACCTTTTGACCCGGTTGCGGGAACTTGACGCAGACGCTTTTATCATCTTTTACAATAATACTGACCGTCAGGGATACGGTGATATTGAAACGCTGGCTCTTCTTTCCGGCGCGTCAGTGGCAAAGGGAATTGGTCCTGACAACCGGCTGACACAGGTAATGGCGGAAAGCGGCGCCCGGAAAAGATACGATCCCCTGCTTCGCTGGCGCTCCAGCCCCGATGCGCGGAGCGCCGCCGACAATTTTCTTTCGTACCTGCGCAATTTCAGAGGGGCGAGTGAAGAGGTGTCAAAAACCTTCCCCTGGTATATGTACGTGGAGCTGTCACGCAATTGCAACCTGCGTTGCCCCGGGTGTCGCCCGGACGAGGCAACAGCTTTTACCGATATGCCTTTGGCCGGATTTGCCCGTTTTATTGATGATGTGGGGCCTTACCTTTACCAGATGGTTCTCTATCGGGGGGGTGAGTCACTTATCAACAAGCGTTTTTTTGAAATGCTTGAGTACGCATACAAAAAAAGCGGCGCACAACTTATCCTGTCTTCAAACATGTCACACCGTCTGGCTTATAGCGACCTTGAGCGGATCGTTCAATATTGTGACCTGGTGGACGTTACCATAGACGGACTGACCCCGAAAACTTATGGGGAGTATCGTGTTCGTGGCAATTTTGATCTGGCTTTCGCCAACCTGATGAAACTTGCGCGTCTGGCGGAGAGTCCCGATTCCAACTGTCACATTCGCTGGCGTTTCATAGTTTTCAGTTATAACGAACATGAGGTAGACGAGGCGCGGCGCATTGCCGTTGATATAGGTGTAGAGTTGCAACTGGTGCGTCCGCAGGTGCAACGGGTCGGCGAGGGGAGGGACGCTCTTGAACTCCTTCCCGAGGATACAGGTCTGTGGCGGCCTGAATATGGCGACAAACCCTTGATGGCGGACATGTCGGTCCGGTGCGGTTGGTTGCATGGCGGAGCGGCGCTGAATCACAATATGAGCCTCTCCCCCTGTTGCGAACTTCAGCGGGAATTTACAGGAGATATCGGTGGCGCATTTTCCGATGCATACTGCAACGATGAATATAGCCAGGCCCGTCACAAGATAATCTGCGATGGATGTTCGGTATCGGGAAGAAACGAGTGGAACTCGATTTTCGACAGCTTCGAGAGACAGATCATACATTTTCTTCTTTCGGGTGATCTTCTGAGCCCGTCTGACCGTCGTTTTCTGATGGAGCCTCCCCCCGGTTCATTAAGAGGTGTCAACCTTTCGACAGGACAAAAGGAGAACGTTTGAGTCGGTCACCGGTGTTAGCGGATCTCAACATTGATGACTTGAAACGGGTGGTTGTTTTTCGCTCGGCCAGAATGGACGGCCTGGCGGTAAACGCCATTTCAAAGGCGCTTGACCGCTCCATATTGCGTGACAGGAGCAATCCGCAAGTCATGGTTGTGGCGCAAGAGGAGGTGCCCGAAGATCAGATCCATGAGCGGTTTAACAACGCTCAAATCATAAGGATCGGAAATGGACCCTTTAAACTCACCTCCCTGACTCCCCTGCTGATTTGGCGCCTGAGGAAGTTTGACGCTGACGCGTTTATTATTCCCTTCAACACGCCGGACCGGACCGGATACGCTCTTATCGAGACGCTGGGCCTCTTGTCAGGCGCTGGCGACGTGATCGGGGTCAACGACAGGACCGAGATCACCCGGGCAGGATCTTCTGACTATTTACCTGCGAAAACGGCCACCCTTATGGTCAATAGCCTGATGGAAAAAGCGCTTCCTTTTATGCATAGGCGCCCTGGAGTATTTGCGAAAATATTTCCAGGCTACCTCTATCCGAAGCGAATGCTTCTCTGCCTGACGCAAAAATGCAACCTGCGTTGCTCGTTTTGCACCAAGGATCATTATTGGGGCGAAGGTAAGGATTTTGATTTTGAAAACCTGAAAATTCTCAAAAACCCCCTGACCCATGCGTCCACCATCGATATCTCAGGTTACGCCGAGGTCTTTATTTACTCCAGGCTTGATGAGGTTCTTGACTATATATATTCACTCAACCCACGTCAGGAGCTGATACAGGTCACAACCAACGGGTCGGCGCTTTCCGCCAAATGGGCCAGAAGACTGCGCGGCCGTCTGAAAACCATGGTCATCTCTCTTAACTCCGCCGACCCTGTTACATACCGTGAGTGGATGAAATACGATTTTCACAAAACGGAGGCCAGAATTCGGGAATTTGTCAACGAGCTTGGAGCCGAAGAGTCGGGCAAGTTGCAACTGCACTTCGTTACCCATCGTGACAACTTGGGAGAGATGGAGGATTTTGTTAAACTCGCGGCGGATATCGGAATATACACCGTGAGCTTTCATCATCTCCAGGTCTTTTTCAAGGAGCATATTGAGTTGAGCCTTCTTAACGTCAAGGAGGAGTATAACGAAGCGGTGAAACGAGCCCAAAAGGTCGGAAAAGAGCTTGGCGTGACGGTCCTGGCGCGCACATTCTTTAGTGAAAAACCTCAAAACTTCGATAAGGAAAATTGCAGTAGCCCTTTTAACGAAACCCATATAGCTATCGATGGGGAGATGACTATCTGCTGTTATGCAGGTAGCTATGTTGTCGGGTTCGTTTACAATGAAGGATTCGAAAACCTGTGGTTCGGGGAGGCTTATAGGAAATTACGGAGATCCCGTTACCTGGATGCCTGCAAGGTCTGTGTACCCTACTTGCCCTTCGATGACCATCTTATCCACTTTCATACCCTGATAAAGGAGACGGATGAGTTTAAAGAGATGGAGAAAAGACTCGAAGCTGTGCAATATAAAAAATGAGGGTTGTTATATTGGCTGGTGGAATTGGCGCGAGACTCAGTGAGGAGTCACACCTGAAGCCAAAGCCGATGATTGAGATCGGGGGCAAACCGATTCTCTGGCACCTCATGAAAATATACTCGTCCCACGGCCTGAACGATTTCATTATCTGTCTCGGTTACAAGGGTTATCTTATCAAGGAGTATTTCTCCAACTATTTCCTGCACATGTCGGATGTGACGTTCGATATGGAGAATAACTCCATGCGTGTGCATCAGCAAAATGCAGAGCCGTGGAAGGTTACGCTGGTCAATACCGGAGAAGAGACCATGACCGGCGGACGGCTCAAACGAATTGAACCCTACCTGAAAGATGAAGAGGCGTTTTGCCTGACCTATGGTGACGGTCTGGCCGATATAAACGTTTCAGAGCTTATGGCGTTTCACCGTCGACACGGGAAAAAGGCGACTGTAACCGCCGTTCAGCCGCCCGGTCGTTATGGCGCGTTAAAGATGGAAGAGACCACCGTTAACGGGTTTGTGGAGAAACCGACCGGTGACGGAGGCTGGATCAATGGTGGTTTTTTCGTACTCTCCCCGTCGTGTCTTGATTATATCTCTGGGGATCATTCGATCTGGGAGGGAGAGCCTCTGGCGAGTCTGGCCGCCGGGGGGGAGTTGCAAGCCTACAAACATACAGGGTTCTGGCAGGCGATGGATACGTTAAGGGAGAAGAACATCCTGGAAAGGTTCTGGTCCACCGGTCAGGCGCCCTGGAAAATCTGGTGATGAACACCACTTTCTGGCGCGACAGGAGGGTATTCATAACAGGTCATACCGGTTTTAAGGGGAGCTGGCTCTCTTTGTGGCTACAACGGTCAGGTGCGAGAGTATACGGATACTCACTCTCACCACCCACATCGCCGAACATGTATACGGTGGCGAAGGTGGCAAAGGGAATGACCAATAGCGTAATCGCGGATATCAGGGATTACGGGCGCATGAGCGAGGCTCTTTCGGAATCATCGGCGGAAATAGTGTTTCATCTGGCCGCACAGCCTCTGGTCCGTCAGGGATACGCTGACCCGGCCTCGACCTTGGCGGTGAATATATTGGGAACGGTCAATCTCCTGGAGGCTGTACGCCATTCAAACTCCGTTCGCGCCATGGTGAACGTTACAACGGACAAATGTTACGAGGATCTGACGGACCGCCCCTGCAGTGAGGATGACCCGTTGGGCGGTGTGGACCCATATTCCTGTAGCAAGGCTTGTTCGGAGCTTGTGACAGTGGCGTACCGGAAATCGTTTTATTCAAAGAAGGGCGCCGCCGTGGCTACCGCTCGCGCCGGGAACGTGATCGGGGGAGGCGACTGGGCGAGTCACCGGCTGATCCCCGATATTTTCCGCGCCATCGAATCGGGCGAGTCTCCTTACCTCCGTTCGCCCGGAGCGATAAGACCGTGGCAACACGCCCTTGAGCCGTTGCATGGCTATCTCTTACTGGCCGAGAGGCTTTATGAGGCCGGAGAGGAGTATACCGGCGCCTGGAATTTCGGACCTCCCGACGAAGAGGCTATGACAGTCGGCTGGATCGCCGACTGGATGGATGAAAGGTGTCGGGGCGCAGGCTGGAGAACCGATACGGGGGATCATCCGCACGAATCCCGGTATCTGGGACTGGATAGCGGCAAGGCCAGAGAGAAGCTCGCATGGCGGCCACGCTGGTCCCTGGATCGCGCTCTTGACAAAACCATTGAGTGGCGTGAAAAGTGGCTAAACGGTGACGACATGCTTGCGTTCACCCTCCTGCAGATAGACGATTACGAAAAATCTGAATGACATCATGATGACTAGCCGGTTTGATTTCATTAAAACCAAGTTGCCAGGCGCGGTTATCGCTCAAAGAAAGCGGAATGATGATACCAGGGGATATTTCAGCCGATTTTACTGCGCGAACGAATTTCGTGACGCTGGTTATGAACTGCCGATAGCGCAGATCAATCACTCCATGACGGAACGGAGGGGTACGGTGCGTGGCCTCCATTTTCAGCGCTCCCCCCATAGTGAGGTAAAGCTCGTCAGCTGTCTGAAAGGGGAGGTTTTTGATGTTGCGGTTGATCTTCGAGCGGACTCTCCAACATTTCTTCAATGGCACGCCGAAACACTCTCTGAGGATAACGCCCGAAGTTTTTATATTCCTGAAGGCTTTGCACACGGTTTTCAGGCGCTTACCGACGAATGTGAGTTGTTATACTTGCACTCGGTCACCTTTACGCCCCAGGCGGAGGGGGGCGTTAACATCATGGATAATAGTCTCTCCATTTCCTGGCCCCTTGACATAACCACGCTTTCGGACCGTGATAGATCATTTCCCCCCATCGACCCTGATTTCGCCAGGCTTAAACCATGAAATGCCGTCACTGCCATGCGGAGCTTTTGATTCCTTTTGTTGATCTTGGGAAGACGCCCCCCTCGAACGCCTATCTGACAAAAGAGAAACTTGCCCGGCCTGAAAAACGTTTTCCCCTCAAGGTTATGGTGTGCCATAAATGCTGGCTTGTACAGACTGAGGATTGCGTGAGCGCTGACAAGTTGTTCGACGATGAATACGCCTATTTCAGTTCATATTCGGCCATCTGGCTAGAGCATGTGGCTGATTATGTCGAAAAGATGGTAGGCCGTTTTGCATTGAACGAAGATTCTTTTGTAATTGAAATCGCCGCCAATGATGGTTGTCTGCTGGAGAGATTCAGGTCACACGCGATCCCGCTCATGGGGATCGAACCGACAAGGAGTACAGCGGACACAGCTCGCGCCAGGGGAATCGAAATATTGGGCCGGTTTTTTGGAAACGCCGTCGCCATACAGCTGGCGGCGCAAGGGCGTAGCGCGGATCTGATGGTGGCGAACAACGTAGTGGCCCATGTTCCCGATATCAACGATTTTGTGAGCGGTTTTGCGACTTTGTTAAAATCTTCCGGTGTCGCGACATTCGAGTTTCCTCACCTGGTGAGACTGGTGGAAGAGAGCCAGTTCGACACCATTTACCACGAACACTATTCATATCTTTCCATGACATCGGTAGATTCCATTTTCGAGAGCAACGGTTTGCGTATATTCGATGTGGAGCGATTACCGACTCATGGCGGCAGTTTGCGAGTATTCGCTCAACGGGCCGATTCCGCTCTTCTGCGCCGGAGTAGTAGCGTGGATCTTCTTCTGGAAGAGGAGGCCAGACTTGGTGTTGGCGGGAAAGCGTATTACGCCGGGTTCCAGCGAAAGGTTGCGCGGGTCCGGGAAGGATTGCTCGATTTTCTGGAAAATGCGAAGCAGGATGGAAAGCGGGTGGCGGCGTACGGGGCCGCCGCCAAAGGTAACACGCTACTGAATGTCTCCGGGGCAGGGGTGGAGATGATACCGTATGTTGTGGACAGGAGTCGGGCCAAGCAGGGTAAATTCACGCCGGGAAGCCGGATTCCGATTGTTGAAGAGTCGCGACTTAAGGAAGAGAAGCCGGACTACATTCTGATACTGCCCTGGAATTTACGAGAGGAAATCATGGGACAACTAGACTACGCCCGCGCATGGGGCGGCAAATTCGCGCTGGCGGTCCCGGAGCTTACGATTTTATGATTATAAACGACCGTGACGTGAATGAGCGCACGCATAACATGGGAAAGGGCGCGTAAAGTGGACCTGGTTCCGGTATTTAAACCGTTGATCGAGCAGGATGACATTCAGGCCGCCGTCGAGTCACTGGAGCTTGGCTGGCTTGGCATGGGTAGCTATGTAGGCGAATTTGAGGAGGCGCTGGGCGCTTTTATTGACGCCGGGGAGAGGCATGTTGTGGCCGTCAGTACAGGTCACGCGGCCTTGCATCTTGCGATGATGTTAATCGGCATCAAGGAGGGGGATGAAGTCATAACGCCATCTTTCAACAATATCGCCGATTTTCAGGCGATTCTGGCGGTCGGCGCAAGACCGGTTTTATGCGATATACGCGAAGATACACTTTGCATTGATATTGACAAGGCCGAGGAGCTTGTGGGGCCACGGACCAGGGCGGTTATCGTAATGGATTACGGGTGTTGTATGGTTGACCATGACACAGTGGCTGATTTTGCCAAACGTCACAACCTGCGTGTGATCCATGACGCGGCGCACTCTTTTGGTTCGATATATAACGGGAAAAAAGTTGGCTCTTTTTCTGATATCCTCATGTTCAGCTTTGACCCTGTGAAGACCATCAGCTGTATTGATGGTGGCGCTCTGGTGGTCAGGTCGCAAGATGAAGTTGAGGCGTTACATGAAATGCGGCTGGTCGGAATGGGACAACGCGCAAGCGTGATGTACGACAACAAACGCGCCTGGACCTACGATGTAAAAAGGCAGGGATTCCGTTATCACATGGCGAATCTTCACGCGGCGATAGGTTTGTCGCAACTTGCCAAAATGCCACTTATAACCTCATCCAGACAAACCGCCGGCAGACTTTACAGCGAAGCGTTCGATCCAATTGAAGGAATCAGAATCCCCCGGACCGATTTTGAGGATACGCCGCCCTTTATTTACTACATTATTGTCGCTAATGGCAAACGTCAGGCGTTAAGAGACCATCTGAGCAAGCGGGGAGTCGATACAGGCGTACATTGGCAACCAGGCCACTGGTTCTCCCTGCTCAAGGATTGCAGGCGAGGTGACATGTCTGTAACTGAAAAAACAGGTCATGAAATATTAACATTACCCCTCCACTCGGACATGGATGAAAAGGCGCAACAGCGTGTGATAAAAGGGATACAGGAGTTTTATTCATGATGGATAAGCAGGGGAGCATGATCGATTTCTGGTCCAGGCGGGTACGCGAACATGGCTCCGATCCTGAATCGAATACCCCGGATGTATGGATACGTCCCGTTGAAATCAGGGCCGTAAAAGAGATGTTAAACCGTCTACAGCCGGGACGTGTTCTCGATTTTGCCTGCGCCAATGGATATACAACCCGGAAACTGGCTTTCGACTACCCTGCTATATCGTTTGTTGGTATCGACATTAACGAAGAGATGATTAAAGCGGCCAATGCGCCCCCCTTGCCTGCAAACCTCTCCTTTATTCACGGGGATCTGTTTGTGGATGATATAGGTTCAAATTATGATCTGGTGATCTGCATCCGCGCGATTCAGAATCTTGAGTCTCTTGGAATGCAACTGAGTGTGTTTGATCGCCTGCATGACACGCTGGCAAAGGATGGCCATTTTTTCTTTATTGAATCTTATGTCGATGGTTACGAGCGGATCAATCAGGATCGCGTTGATTTCGGATTACCTCCGCTCCCTGTTCAGGAGCATCTTACACTGCTTACCGGGGAGTTCGACGAGCATGTAGCCAAAGTAATGGAGTGTGTGGAGAGGGGAAGCCCCTCCTCGTCATACTATCTGATAACCCGGATTGTCTATACAAAGCTGGCGGTGGAGAATAACGAGAAAATCGATTATAACCATCCGTTGCATCAATTGGCGGCCAAGGCTCCCCCGATAGGCGAATATGGGCCCCAGAAATCTGGCCTGTTCAGGAAACGGCGACAGGGAAATAAACAACAAGGTAGCTGATTTATCATGTGTTTATCAAAGGAACTGGTTGCAGGGTTTCGTTATGTCTGACAGGAAAACCACGCCCACCGAACATGAGCGGCTCGAATGGAATGATACCGGTGAGCTTGATCTGGGATTGGAAATTCCGAGGATGAATGGACTTTTCCTGCGTACGCGGATCTACCGGCTCGAACCGGGGGGTACAATCGGCTGGCACACCCACGAGCCACATCAGGCCATAGCGTATATATTAGAGGGTACCCTTACCGAACATAGCGATGATGGTCGGATTATTGACCACAATCCAGGAGCGTTTCTCATCGAGGATGTCAACGTAAGTCACTGGCACGAGAACCGTGGAAAAGAGCCGGTTGTTTTTCTGGCCGCCGACATAGCGGAAATCGGGCGGTAATGACATTCACCCCGGATTATCCATGAAGAATAGCTATACCATGGTGATTCTGACATTCAACAGGCCGCTTCTTGTCCGGCGACTGCTCGATTGCCTGGTGTCGTCAAATGTCATGTTTCGCATTCTGCTTCTGGATCATGGAGACGAACAATCCCGGGATCATAACAGGCGGCTTGTTGAGCAATCAGCTTTGAATATGGAGCATGTATCATATTCTGATGATGTCGATCTCCGTGAGGTTCTATGCGATGGCCTGCAAAGAGTCGACACGGAGTACGCCTCGATATTCCCGGATGACGACATCCCGAACATACCCGGAGTTGAAGCGTCTGTAAGGTACCTTGCGTCTCATCCCGATTATGTCGCCGCCCAGGGTTACATACTCGGTTTTACCGAAGATGATAGCGGGATTTCTCTACACTCGGTGCAGGATTTTGTGCCATCCTTTATCGCCGATGATTCGTTATCCCGGTTGTTACAGCTCTCCAGAAGGTTTCAGCCGATATTCTACGCAGTCTATCGTGCGGATGCGTTAAAGTGGAGTCATTCACGGCTCGCAAGGCTTGAGATACCGAACATAATGTTCCAGGAGTTATACCACGCGTCAATAGTGGTTTTCAGGGGCAATGTGGCCCGTATCCCCGAAATATTCATGTTGCGACGAATCACCGGATCCCATGTTGACCGCCGCCACATTCATCCCGTTCATCAAATGATAGAAAGTCCGGTGAAACTGGCCGATGATTACATCTGTTATCGGAGCCAATTGCTCGATACACTGTATGATGACGGGTTTTGTGATGAGTCGGCGATGGGGCGTAATGAGGCAGGACGCATAATCGACCTCATCCACGCGCTTTATGTAGAGCGTCATTTCGATGGATCATTTGTGGAATCTGAGCTCCACAAGATTCTAATGGAGCCGGGACGATCATATTTTGATAACACGCCGCCTGAAAATCATAATCTTGAGACTGACCCGATCATGTTCATGGAAATCGGTGGAGGGCATGACAATAACGCCTTTCGTATATCTATTCATAATACGATCCTTGATATTGCCAGAACAGAGAGTTCGCCTGCGAGTCTTAACGGCGAAATAAGGCTCACGGAACCTCAGATAACAGAGCTTGTCTCGCATGTTCGAGGTTACGGGACAAGGTAGACCGCTTTCCGGATGTTCGTCAAGCAGGCTGGCCAGAAGATATGCGCCGCTTCTTCCGTAATAAAAAATAGCGCAAACGGATCGAATTCCTGAAACATCTTCGAGAAGAGCGGGTGTGTGATCGTCTGTCATGATTGCACTATGGCTGTGAAAGATTCTCTGACATTGCAGACCAATCGAAGTTACAATGTAATGGCGCAAGGCGGTTTGTCATATGGGGTTATAATTTTACCGGGCGTGATTTTGCTGACGGTGTCCGGGCGCTTTCAGGTTCAATACCTGACCAGGAAATAATACTCTGCGATAGGAATCAGTCGCTTCGAGCTGATAATCCGGAAGTCCTTTCGCCCCGGGCGGCGCTCGAAACGAAACCGGACGCTCTTTTTGTATTTGTTGTTAATGAATGGCTCTCTGTTCGTGACACTCTCGACCAACTCAATATCCATGCGCCGCATGTGGTGTACGCTGATAGAAAACCTCGAAAAACGCTTATTGTATCGATTATAAAATCGGGAACACACCTGGTAATGAAGATTCTGTCCTTGCTTGGCGTGAAAGCAACTGGCGCTCGACCTGATGGAATAGTGGAATTTTCCCTGGCGGCGGCGTCGGCAGGGAATGAGTGTTATGTATTAAGCCATGGTACAGGCGGCATCAGCCCGTATGATGTGATGGAATGGGCTTCTCGTAACGAAGTTAATGTTATTTTCAATTATCGGGATCCGCGAGACACTCTGTTGTCGATGGCCAACTTCTACACCAGCGACAATGTCCGGTTCAGTGATGAGGAATATTTGCGAAACAAGGAAAAGTATCTTCATCTGGAAACATTCGATGATGTAATACGTTTTTGTCTGGACAGTGACGATAGCGCCTCTGTTTTTTCGTGTCTTGAGTCCATTCAGGTACTCTGTGCCGATATGTAATGTCCGGTTTGAAGATCTGGTCGCCGCAAAGCTTCTGGTTATAGCCTGCAATACCGCTAACGCCTTCGGTCAGATACAGTCTTTATATGGTGAGGGTGATCTGCAGTTTGCCTATCGTTACTGTGTCAAGATAATAGATGAAGTCTTTCCGGTGGACCAGACCCGCCTGTTTTAGTTGTTGGAAGATAGCCCGCTTTCCGGGTAGCGACGCGACTATTACCAGTTGGTAGTCACGACTGCCGAGAGTCTCGGGTCCGGTCACCGGGTAGCCGTGAAAGGTGGTCCCCTGTTTTGCCGGATTGTTATCGATAAAACGGGAGACATTCCAGCCACAACACTCAGCAAGCTCCAGCGTTACTTCACCTCCCGCGCCTGTGCCGAAGATAACAACGTCCTTCACATGATCAAGGAACGCGCGCCAGCGGGACGTATAATAATCGAAGAGGGAACGATGCATCGGCGCCTTGTAGGATACCGCCAGGATCGACCGGGCCGTTTCGATTACCCTGTCCGACTCCGCCTCCACCTCCTCCCATGGACCGTTGTAGCCACTGCTGTGTATGCGCACCTTTTTTCGGAGGAACTTCCGGTGCATATGGTCGCCGCCATGCTTCAGGTGTAAGGCGCAACGGTATATGTTGAAGCTGTTGGGGCCGTTTATTCCGGCGCTCCAGGCTCCGCTTGACATCTCGAAGGCTACCAGTTCGTCGGAGTCGGTAACGATGTGGTAGTCGTGGATGTCGGAGGAGACCCTGCGCAGATAGTCACCATCAACGCTCCTCACCGGGATGGCGTCCTCCCTTCGTGGTCGCACCATCAGGGGATGCATACTGAGCGCCCGGGCCACGAAACCGGTATCGTCCACACGCCAGTAGAAGTGACAGGGGCCGTCGTTATATTCCCGTGAATCTACAAAATAGGACAGGATGACCGGATGCAGGTGGTCGAGTGCAAGCCCCACCAGCTTTCGGGACGGGGCGGGGCAGTTTCCGGATCCGTCGGCGAACGTCCTTACGAAGGCGGGAATAAAACTCTCCTTCTCCACCCGGACGCCTGCGGTAAGAAGGATCCGTTTACCCGACTGGGCCACCTCCCTGATCCGGCGAAACGTTCCCGCAGAATAGACCTGGTCCGGGGGGAGGAAGACAAAGGCGGTATCGGTTCCGGCCGCTTTCCGTATCGACATGATGTGACCGTGGTTCATAAGGGCGATGGAGTCCATGTATTCGTTCCCCTCAAGCGACTTGTTGAGGTGAATGATACGGGTCGGCATTATCTCCTGTATGGCGGCGAACCGCGGGTCAGCGGCTATACGCGCGCTATCGGCTGTGGTGGTATAGACCTGGTATTCACACATTTCAAGGTCGGCGAAGCTTGCAAGCTCTCCTGGCGCCAGTTGGTTTGGCAGGCAGACATCCAGAAAGACGCCGGTATACTCCTCCCCCCAGACGACGGTTACAAAACGATAATTCATTGCTTCATTCTATCCTTTCACCGAATTTAAGACCATCCTGCCAATGGTTTCCTCTACCACTGATTTCGGATTGAAAGTTCGTATAGCGCCCCCCAGATGCACGGCGCCGACAGGTAGAGCCGGGCTGGTGCGGGGTTCGACCAGATGAAGATCCGCGCCGACAGCTTTTGCGAGAATCCGGGCTGTATCGACGTAACCTATGGTAGCTTCGCAAGACAGATGCGTGATACCTGCGCCTTCCCCCCTGATGATCGATGAGAGGTAGTCGGCCACACCGGTCAGCGGCAAGGGTGAAAGGCGGTAATCCGAATAGGGATGAATCTTCTTTCCACCTTGCAAATCATCTAACCATTGGGTGAAGAGCGGAACACATGACTCGATCACCTTGGTCAGGCGCACGACGCTGGCAAGCTTGCGCCACTTTGTAAAAAAAAACTCCACCGCCGCCCGCTGGCGTCCATATTCTGTAACGGGCGACACCGGATCGTCTGGCAGGGGCGCCGGATCAGAGCCGTCAAACACCTGGCTTGTGGAGATATAGGATACCGGGACAGAAGCGTCCAGAAGCTGTTTGGCGACGGCGCAAACCCCATCGACATTGATCCGCCTCGTATTTACCCTTTTTTTTTCACAGATCGCCATATTTCCGATTCCGGCGCAGACGATAGCGCCTCTGGTTCGCTCTACAAGGTTGTTGTCGAGCCGTGGATCGGCCAGATCAAAAAAAATCGCATCGGTCCGGCCCTTACGGCGGGTAGTGGTGATAATCGATTCCCTCTCCCGTACAAGCGACCGGGCCACCGCTGTTCCGATGAGGCTGTCACCCCCGATAACGAGAATATTTTTCCTTTCGCTCATGCGAGTTTGCGGCACGAAAGATAATGATAGGGAGTTCCCCAGAGCTTGCGAAAGGTTTTCGCTTTGCTGTAACTTTCAACCAGCTGGTCAAAGGAGTCTGTTTTTACTGCGTTTAAAAGCTCCTGCAAATCGTCGGCGAAAGCGTCTATAAAAGAATCGCCAAACGACCGGAGCCAGCTATCAAGCTCTCCGGACCATTTTACAGCCACAAGGTCAGATTCAACGCCATCGGTGGAGCCGTAGAGTGAGAGAGCGGCGATGAGTTTTGCTGTCCCCTTAACCACTTCTTCTGATGCGGGCGTCTGCGCAAGGTGAGGAAAAGAACGTCCCGTAAGGAAAAAGAGAAAACTCCTGTTCCACTCATGGAAAATCGCCTCGTGCCGTTCGGAGGTAGAACGGACATTCTTGTACCACCTGTAATGATCCGCCAGAGGCCAGCGGGGGCTTGTGGAATGAAGCTCACAACCGGCCTCCTCCACCAGCCGGAGCAGTTCGTCATAACTCCAGTGCCACTCGTCCACGATGAAAGGTTGCACCAGCATATCTTTCCACCAGACAGGTAACGAGCGCGATGCGTTAAGGCGGTCGAAATCCTCCCCGAAAAGAAGCTGGGCCGTTTTAAGTGACGTTTCGCTCTGTGGGTCTTCGCGCAACAAAGCGCAACCGCGCCAGAGAAAAAGCCGTTTGATCTGTTCAATCAGCATTCCGTATCGATCATTCCAGGATACAACCAGAAAACCGCCCTCATCAAGAAAACCTGCAAGCCGCCCGATCAGTTCCCTCCGGTCCGGCAGGCAGAACAAAAAGCCTTCGGCGATTACCAGATCAAACTTTTTATCGCTCGTAAAACCGGAGATCGACTCGCTTGAGAGCGATATTATTTGATCAGACAGATTGAAACGCTCGAAGAGCTGGCGTAACCTCGGATGAACCTGCTTGTTCGGCTCCACCAGCGTGAGGTCGGCACCATGATGGGCCAGAGCAAGCGCGTTCTCCCCGGAGTTACAGCCGAATTCGAGAACCTTTCGGCCCTTCAGCAGACCGACCGGAATACCGAGACTCCCGGTATACAGATTGCCCCGCTTCGCCAGATGATCCCGCCATACCCCCTCATCCTCCACCGAAATGGGGACCGGATTAAAACTCGCCTCCTGATAATAGGCAAGCATCGAATCGTATTTCTTGTCGAGCGGCATCTATACGAATCCGAGATGGTCCGGGTCTGACTCCAGATAATCAATGACCAGCCGGTTCTTGTCGTTGGCGACACAATGATGGTTGCAGTCGCGGGCCGGATTAATAGTAAAAAACTTCTCACGATCATCAAACCAGAAATCACGAAAACGCCTGTCGGCGATACTTCCGAGCAGACCGGAATCGAGGTTGTAGGCTTTATCCTGACAGGAGTAGATGTTAAGGTCCGCGCCGATTACATGTAATGCCTGCAGGTATGGACACCATGTATACTCCTTGTCGAACCGCTCTTCGAGCAGGTGGTAGGTGTCGTATATCTCGAATGTGTCTGTTGCAAGCTCCTCGATAGCCCGCGCGACCTCATCTTTCACCCTGTCATGGATCGGGCGGTGATAATCGTTATTGGCCGCCCCTTCGTTGCTGACGATACAGGGGCTAACCTTTACGCTATCGACCCCGGTATCCCGCATCCGCCGGATAAAGCTGTAAACGTGTTCGGCGTTCTTCCGGTCTATAATAAAACTTACCCCCAGATAACATTTACCCCCAAGACGTTTGAACGCCTCCATGTTGTTAATGACCGTACCAAACTCCTTATCGTTCACGCCCCGATACTCGGAGTAGCTTTTAGCGTCCCATCCGTCGATGGATATACGGAGCCACGACCCGTGGTGGGCGAAAATTTCCGCCACCTTTCCCTGTAGTCTTGCGCCATTGGTAAGGGATGCGAACGCTACGGGGCCTTCCGCCAGACGGGCGGCGGTCTCTTCGAGATGTTTGTAGTAGAAAGGGTCGCCGCCACCGGAGAAGGTGACAGCCTTGACTCCCATCTCCTCGATATCGTCGATGATCTCCATCATCTTGTCGCGGGGGATGGAGTCGCGGCTGTTCATATCCCGCCCCAGTTGCAGATCGTCCGCCTTGTAGGCGCAGTAGTAGCAGTTGTGGGCGCAGACGTTGGTCGGTTTGATCCTGATATGGAGCGGCGCCAGTGTCTCCTTCGACGAGGGTGGCAGGGAAGCTACCTTGTCAGGATAGTGAAAGATTTTCAGGCGTGAATAGAGGCTCCCCATTAATCTATAACTCCATTATTCGAAAAAGATGAATTCATAATCGCCGCCGTAACCGAACCGGTCGAAAAGCCACCGCCACTCGTCCGGGCTGTAGAATGACTCACAGGTGAGCGCCCAGCGCTGCAAGTTGAAAAGCTCCGATTCGTTCCGGTAGCTCTCCACCACCAGATAGCCGTTTTTCGCTACTCGCCCCATCTCCCCCAGGGCCGATGTCAGTCCCGGTAGCGGCAGGTTGTGCAGTGTGGTGAGGGAGATAACCAGATCAAACTCGTTATCAGCGTAAGGGTACGGTTTGTCTGCGCTATGAATAAAGAGTTTATCGGCCACTTCCCCCTTCGCGTTGGTCAGGGCGTATTCAGAAATATCAAAACCTGCGACGGTAGCCTCTGGCAATAGTTTTGCGAACTCGTGCAACAAAAACCCCTTGCCGCAACCGACATCAAGAATACGGGCGTTTTGTGGAAGATCGTACTCTTTTATAAGCGCCTCGGCCACCACACTCCAGCGCCCGTCATATTTATAACCGCCGTAACCGTAGCGCCGGTCACCGTCCCAGAAGTCTGCGCCGTAACGCCGGGCCACCTTCATGCAGTCGACCTTCTCATCCATCATTCTGCCGGCGTAGTCTCTGCTTGTGCGAGTGTGTAGCGGTGTTACAATGGAAAGTTCCTTGCCCATGCTATCCGTTTACCCCCTTTTCAACCAGCGCCGTAAGCGATTCCGCGTCGATGCCTATGGAACTCATTATCTGCGCCTGCGACCCGTAGTTATGGGCGAATCGATCATCCATGCCGACACGCCGGAACAGTTTTGAGGGTGTGACACCAGCTTCCATCAGGGTTTCGGCCACAGAGCCGCCCAGTCCGCCGACAATCGTCCCCTCCTCAATGGTGAGGATAACTTTTTTACCTCTGGCGTGTTTGATAACACTATCTGTATCAAGCGGCTTGACCGTATGGCAATGCAGGACAGTAACGCCGATTCCCTTTTGTTCCAGAAGAGAGGCCGATTCGAGCGCCGGTTTAAGGCTTACGCCGGTGGTGACGAGCAAAGCGTCATCCCCTTCCCGCATGGTGACAGCCTTGCCGATGGTAAATCCGTTCTTCTCCTCGCTCACGATCGGATCGTATCCCTTGCCGAGCCGGATATAAAGAGGTCCGGGCCAGTCAAGAGTCAGCGGCATGAGCCGACGCATTTCGTCAGCGTCCGCCACAGCCACTATCGCCATGTTCGGTATGGCGCGAAATATCGCCATATCCTCCACCGCCTGATGGGTTGGACCGAGGGGAGCGTAGACATAGCCGCCACCGTTGCCGATGAGCCGTAGCGGAAGGTTGTGCAGGGCCGTATCCACAACCGCCTGCTCGAAACAGCGCCGCGTAAGGAAAGTCGCTATGGTGTTGACGTAAGGTATCAGCCCCTCCATCGCCATACCGCTTGCCATGCCGATCACAGCCGCCTCGGCGATCCCCTCCATATAAAAACGGTCCGGGAACTCTTCGACCATAGCGTCCAGGGTGCCGACACCAAGGTCGGAACCGATGAATATCACCCGCTCATCGGTCCGGGCAAGTTCGTGCACCTGCTCAAGGCATGTTTTTCTCATGAACCGTCCCCCAACGCTCTCATCAGGCTTTCGACCTCCTCCTCTTTCATGCCGCTCTTGTGATGCCACGAAAGATTGTTCTCTGTAAAGGGGATTCCCCTTCCCTTGACCGTATGACAGATCAGGGCCGACGGTTTCCCCTTCCCATAAGGCAATGACTCGATCGCCTCCTTTACGCCGGCCACGTCGTGCCCGTCCACCTCCTCTACGGCGAACCCGAAACTGCGCCACTTGTCGGTGAAAGGCTCAAGCTCCATAACAGAACCTGTGGCGCCGTACGATTGATGTTTGTTGTAGTCGATGATAGCCACCAGATTATCGAGTCTGTGTTTCGCCGCCAGCATCGCCGCCTCCCAGACCGAACCTTCGTCGCACTCACCGTCTCCGAGAATGACGGCGATCCTCGAAGAGGCGCCCCGGATGGCTATAGCCATGCCGACTCCTATGGCAAGCCCATGCCCCAAACTGCCGGTGGAGGCCTCCACACCCGGAATAATGGTCTCCGGATGGCCTCCCAGCCTGGAATTAAAGGCGCAAAAAGTCTTTAATTCATCTACGGGAAAAAATCCTTTTTCAGCCAGCAGAACATAGAGCGCAAGACATCCATGCCCCTTGCTTAAGATCAGGCGGTCACGGTCGGGCCAGCCGGGATCGTCCGCCCTGTAGTTTAGCCAGTCATCGTAAAGTACCCGCAGGATCTCCACCAGCGAGAAGGCGGCGCCGAGGTGACCGCGCCCCCCGGCTACCAGCGTATTTACGATGGAGCGGCGCAGGGCGAGGGATCGTTCATCGAGCGTGGCGGTAGATCGATTTGTCATATTCGTAACAGACCAGCGGTTTCATTGTTGTTGTCATAAAGTTTTTCAAGCGCTCTCTCCGCCTTTTCAAGCTGGCGGCGCAAGATCCGGCTTTCATTCTCCCACGATTCGTCGGAGGCGAACTCGCGCCGCTTTCGGTCGGCGGCCACAAACTCGTTGAGCAGTATCGTAATCCACTTCAGTCCTACAAGCGGGTAAAGAATCGATAACCGGTATTTCAGGCTCTCTGAAAAAGCGGGAACCATTCTATCGATAAACCGCTTTTTATTGGCCAATGTCAGATCCATACCGGGATGTAGCAGAACATCAAGAATCATTTTTGCCGGATCGTCCCACCCGAAATATTCGAAATCGAAGAATACCAGACCGCCGTCCGGACGGCGCATGGCGTTATGAAACCCTGTGTCTGACGGGCTTAATGTCATTTCCTTCCGTTCAAGCCGTTTTTTATAATCAATACCATCGACCTGCGTCGAAAACCTGGCTAAAGTCGGCTTGAACCGGTTTGTCAGAAAATCATCAAGGGCTGTAAACTCCGGCGAATCGGGAGCGGTCAGGGAAAACCGGTCAAGCCGCGCCCTGATCTGATCGTTAATATCGGCAAGACGCAGACAGGCGGCGGAGGCGGTCGGCAGACTTTCACTTTCAGGCAGGCGGGCGAGCCGTTCAAGCCGTAATAAAAAATCGGTAAGCTGATCGATGTCAGCGGCGGAAAGGGCTGAAACAGGCTCTCCATCGATAAAATCGAAGAGGGCGACGCTATTTTCACTGTTGACGGCGAATAGCTCAGGAACCGACGTTTCCCCATGCCGTCGAAGGAATCTGACACTTTTGGTTTCGACAGAGAGTCGGTCGCGCCCCTCCATCGTTTTACCGTGGTACCACTTGGCGGCGTAGAGCCGACCGTCGCTTGCGTATACCTTGTAGACTCTGGAGTTGCGCCCACCGGCCACAAGCTCGATATCAGACGGGGCGGCGCCTGTTAGGTTGTCGATTGTTTTTGCAAGTCCTTCGTTTTCAATAACATCTTTAATCTCACGCCAGTTGGAGCGATGCCGGATGCCGACGGGAAGCGGATCGGGGGCGGACCGAGCAAACAGGATTTTTATTACTCCTTCCGGAAACGACGGATCCACGAACGTTTCCACGAGATCGTCGATGAAATGGGTGCAACCGAGCGAGCGTATCCGCGCTATCTTCTCCTCCCTGGTCGCTTCGAAATATATGGACGAGAGGGAGAGGCCCAACGACTCGTCGCTGAAAAAACCTTTCGTCTTCATCCACGAAAGGGCCACTTCCCGCAGATTGACCCCGCTGGCCCCTTCGGCCGCTCTTTCGGTTTTGTGGCTGATGATATAAAGGGGTATGGAACGGGCGCTCATGGCCCGGAAGAAATCTGTCACCCCCGCCATCAGTACAGCCTCACCCATCCGGTCGCCATAAACCGTCGCCTGCAACCTGCGCCACGCCGTCTCACCATTCTCCGTAGCCCGGATACGGTCCCGTATCTCTCGTTTTGTAAGATCCTCACCCGGAGACGCGACACCAGCCTTTACGGCGTAACCAATCATAAGGTCGTCGTAACCGGCGATGGTGTTGTCAAAATCTACCCCGATAATCATTAACGATAATCAGATGAAATTGACATGGTCGGGAGGATTTGAAAGATCGCGCAGAAAAAGGTTCACTTTGTCCATACGGCAGTTGGTGCGGCATTGGGAGGCGTCGAGCTTCTCCCGAACGAAGGCCAACGACTTACGCCGCCTCTCCCCTTCCCATATCTCCCTGAAGCTGTTTTCTACGATGGAGCCGTAATAAAAACGGTCATCACCAAGAAAGACAGAGCAACCCCATACGCCGCCACCCGCATCTATATAAGACCAGAAAGGAAGAGCCAGACATTCGGTGTACGGTTTCACCTCTTCGTTCACCTTTTCCATCGCCTGGGTACGGAAGATCGCCTGAAAAGTATCGGTGGCAAGGAGATTCAGCTTATCGGCCAGTTTCTCCATAGAACCGTGGTCTATCCCGTATTTCCGTTCTGTAACGCTCTGCGGATGTTGCGAATACGGTTTCACCACCAGATAGTCAAGCCCCATATCCCGGACCCTTTCGGCCAGAGTAACCACCTCGTGAAGGTTTTCTTCGAGCAGGATGATCTGAACCCCCATGGTACAGTCACTCTTCGTCTTTTCGCGTATAATCCTGGCGGTGGCGAGGTTTGCAAAAACCCGCTCAAAATCGGACTCTTTTGTTCTGTGAATGGTGGCGTAGGTGGCGGCTGTCCCGGCGTTGAGACTCACCTTGATCCATTGGCTCACAGGGATGATCCGTTCAGCCTTTTCGGCGGTCAACGGAACGGCGTTGGTGGTGAAAGCCACGTCGATTCCGCTCTCTTTCGTCTTTTCCGCGATGGTCGGCATATCCTTGTGTAACAGCGGCTCCCCCTCCCCCGCGTACATGACACTTTTAAGACCCAGCTCCCCCAGTTCGGCGAGACGCTCCACAAGAAGCCTTGTATCGAGGCTTCTGTTCTTATACTCCATGAAATCAAGACCACAGAAGGTACAGCGGTGGTTACATGCGCCGATGGGGCTTATCTCCATATAGATCGGGTAGACATTTTCTCCCCGCTTCCAAGCCGACACCCGGCCCGGATGATAGTTAAGCTTGTGGCTGTCGATCCTGAACCTGTCCATCAGCGGCTCTCCCCGGTAACGGCTGTCCAGAGTTGCGGAATGGTGACTGCGTGATCCCCTTGTGCGTAGAAACTTTTACCCCCGTCGCTCACCGTCCGGACCAGCATCGTCTTGAACGGACGGAAATAGTATTCCGCGCTACCTTTTGGCGGCTCTTTACCTTCCCTGAAAGGGGGAGGCCTTAAGTCCGCTACAAGCGTGGTAAAGTCATTTATCTCCTCCCCCTTCTGTCTCGCTACGTTTCGCGCCATGGCTAGCGCCTTTAAAAACACCTCCGGGGCCATCACGGCGCTACCGAAATTCATCACCACACCACCCTCAAGGTTTTCGAATATAGCGGCCAGACTCAGGAAATCGGTGTAGCTGGTCATGCCCCATGCGGCGCCGTCGCAGTTCGGATGTTCAAAAACGATGTCGTAACCGATCCCCACATGGACGGTGACCGGAACTCCAAGCCGGTAAGCCGCCGCAAAGAGGCTGATATCGTGGTGCGGATAGTCGCCTGTGGCTATATCGGCGCCGATGCCCTCCCCCAATCCCCGACCGTCAGAGGCGGTGGCGGTGACGATATCGTTGATATGACCCGTCTCCCGCCAAAGGCCGAACCGGCCATCCTTTATATAGGTGGCGACACTCTCGGTGGTGGCGCCGATAAGGGCGAACTCGTAGTCGTGGATAAGGCAGGCGCCGTTGCAACATAGAGCGGAAATAAATCCACGCTCCATCATATCAATAAGATAGCGCTGGACACCGGCCCGAATGACATGACCACCGATCATCATGACAACCGCTGACCCTTCCGTCCGCGCTTTCACAATCCGTTTCGCCGTATCAGAAAGCGGCTCACTTACAGTCTCAGCGGGAGAAAGATCCATCACCACGTCACGGGTCAGATCGTGAACACGGGCAGACAAAGGATCGATCTCAAGCCTGGAACGGTCAAAAAGGGGATACGAAGGAGAGGTTTCCGTTGTTCTTTTCGTCATGGTTGTCTGTTTAACTTCTCATTACCTGTTTGGCAGTCTATCATACAATCTGACACCGATATTAAAGCGTACATGTATGATTTATCGGAAGATAAGCGGCGGTCTTGATAGCTGGCGAGGAAAAATAGTTGTGCCATAGCAATAGTCGAACCTGATGAAAACAGAGCGTATTATCCTTATCGGAACCAGCCGTAGCGACCATGTTCGCAACGCCGCCATACAACTAGGAAAGGCCGGTTACGAAGTTCTGGTGGTGGCCCGTTCCGGTCGTGAGAAAGAGCTTTCTGGACTCATCGCCCACTTTAAGGGAATGGTTACCTGGAAAAATATCGGACTGCTACAGACATTACGAAAGCTCGGACCCGGCAAGGTGGTCTTCGTGGTGGGCGATCAGTTCGAGCATGAGCGTGTCTCCGCCGCCCTGCGTCTCTGGGAAAAAACAGGTTTGCTGGGGGACGCCGAAATCTACGCCTCCCTCTCATCCGATCCGGGAAACCTGGAGTATTGGGGGGACGCAGGCGCACCTCACCTACCCTGTCACCGTTTGACCCGGTCAGGAAATCCCGACCTGGAACAGTGGCGGTCCCTCTGCCTCCCTTCCCTTGCGCCCGATCCGCTGACCGGTTGGATATCGGCGCATGTCGATTGTTCTGTCTGGCGCACCTCACCTTTGGGAACGGAGCGTTTCTACAGGCTCAAAATCGACAGGAAAGGAAACCGGGCCATCGATGCGAACGAACCCACACCGGCGGACCGACCTGTCGTGACTCTTTCGGGAGGCGATAATACCTTCGGTGTCGGTCTATCCGACGAAGAGACTTTTGCCTGGCGGTTACAGGAAAGTTTGCCGACTGTAACCATCATTAACCGGGGTGTGGAAGGGTACGATCTGAAACGGATCGATATCTCCCTGAGTAAAAGAGACCCTGCTCAATACGCCTTGACGATTCTGGAGGTTTCTCCTGCAATGATCGGTGATGAGGGAGTTGACGCGCTTAAGAGTATCATCGCCAAATTTTCAGACAAAGGAGAATGCCTGGCGCTGGTTTCATTCGGGTCTTCGACAGAGGCTCTAAAATCGCTGAGCGACGAAAACGATATTCAGCTACTGGAACTTGACACCGACCCGTCAAAGCAACCCGATAAGGTCGCCCAAGCATATGCCAGCTTCATCGGAAATATTTTACTACTGACTCCGGAAGCGATAACCGAAAAGAAATTACCTCCTTGCGACACTTTACCCACCTCATCAGCCTTGATGAAATTTCATATCGTCAATTACCTCTGGGGCGAGGCGTTCACCAGAAACTTCCTCGACGTGATACTTCCAAACCATTGCACCGACGGAAATCTTTTCGCCTTCGCAGAAAGAACCAACGCCATCTATAAAGTCTACACCAGAACAGACGATGCGGAGATGATAAGGCGACATCCGCTCTTCAGGAAGATAAACGAACTCATACCAACCGAAGTTATCGCTCTTGATCATCTCTTCATGGATGGATGGCGTGAGAAGGATAACGCTCTACTCCTGATGACCAGCATGCACAGGGTAGCTGTGGCCTCTGCAAGTCGGGCGGATGCGCGACTCGTTATCCTGCCGCCCGACCAGATCTATTCGGAAGGAGCTATGCAACGGGTTATCGAACAGGCCGAAGAGGGAAAGAGGGTGGTAGTAACACAGGGTATAAGGGTTATCCGCGAAAGTTTCGCCCCCGAATTCATCAGGCGTTTCGGAACGAGAGAGGGAAGCTCTCCGGTACCGGCACGAGTCCTGGCGCAAATGGCGTTTGACAACATGCACCCGATAGTAAAGGCTCAACAGATCGACGCAAACCCTTTTACTACCGGTCCGGCCCATCTTCTCTGCAAACTGGACGATACCGCTTACGTCAGCCACAACCTGCATATGCACCCGCTGATGATCCACCCACGCAAATATACGCCTCTCAAGGAGGGCAACTTCGACACGTCATGGCTTGCCGCCGCCTGTCCCGATATAAACGATTACCATATCGTCAAAGATTCGGATGAATTCATGACCGTGGAGATCAGCGACGGATCAAAGAAAATCGGAATGGAGGGGAAAGGAGCTGTTGATCGTAAAAAGCTGGGGGACTTTTACAGACAACACGCAACAGATATACATTGGGATTTTCTGACGCACCCCGTCCTGATTCACTCAGGTGACATTGATGAAAAGTGGCGGGATAAAATTGACGGGATGAGCAGGTTCATCCGGTCGGTCATACCGATCTGGGAACGGATACGCCAGAGGCTGGGCCGGATTTTGTAGAACCTGACAAAACCTGACTTTTTCGCTGTGGTCGCGCCACTTTATAGCAGGATCATCCCAAGTCCGACAGGCTCCTAGTTCCGATAAAATACATTATCGGAAGTTTTCTTCCGGAACTCGAACGGCTTTTTGTTCAGGTATTGATGCTGGCGCGTGAGATGAATCTCGTTAAGCTTGGGCGGATAGCTCTGGATGGCACGAAGATCAAGGCGAACGCAGGCAAGCACAAGGCGCTCTCGTATGCCCATGCGCAGAAGATAGAGGCGAAACCCAAGGAAGAAGTGAAGGCGCTGACGGATATGGCCGAGGTTGCTGACCAGAACAGTGCGCCGGACGGCATGGATGTTCCCGCAGAAATCGCTCGCCGGGAAGTACGTCTGGCGGCATTGGCCAAGGCTAAGGCTACGATTGAGGCAAGGGCCGAAGAGCGGTATAGAGCTGAGCAACGCGCCTTTGAGGAGAAGCGAGCCAGGCGGCAAGCCCAACGCGAAGAAGGCGAGAAACCGCGCGGGAAAGAACCGGAACCACCGCAACCGGGACCTCGTGACAAAGATCAGGTCAACCTCACTGACGAAGAGTCCCGCATTATGCGTCTTCAACCTGCCAGAGGCGAAATCCTCGTTCCCTCAGTCACGCTCAGAGACTACCGCATCGCCGCCATAAATTATTCTGAAATTTATCGACCACTCCCGACATTACAGGCAAATTGAACACCCCAAGTCCGACAGACTCCTAGTCAGCAAACCGTACAACGTGGCTGGAAAAAGTTAAGTTTTGTTAAGTTCTTAGATTCGGGAGTTTGTTGCGCCAGAAATAAAGCGAGGTTCCTGGCTTTGAAGCCGATTGTTTTAAATCTCAGGTTTTGTCAGGTTTCGTATTCGATAATCTCATGGGTGTGTGATGTGCGGGCGGGTCGCTTGGGTAATGCTACTCTGTTACAATTCATACATTCATTATTTTTCCAATTGTGTCGCCAATGGCTTTTTCAGAAATTGAGCTACAACGAATAAAACGTGACGTAAGCGGGCTGTGCAAGAAAAGGTCCCCCTCTCACCTTCGAGATAAGATCCGAACCGAGTATAAGGTTGAGGGGCAAAGCGTAATCCTGTTTGAAGTCCGGCCCAAATGGAATGATCCGAAAATTTTTCATAAAATGCCCTTTGCGAAAATCACTTACGTCAGGAGCAAAAACCTCTGGAAACTTTACTGGCGCCGGGCGGATCTGAAGTTTCATCCCTACAACCCAAAAGAGTCGGCGCCACAACTCTCTGAATTGCTGGACGAAATTGATGATGATCCATACGCATGTTTCTTTGGTTAACCCGAATATTGAGCGGAACAGATGAACAATAAACCAAAAAGCCTCATCAGGACCAGACCGGGCGCGCCGACGGTAAGTGTGCCGCACGAAAGTGTGTGGTTGGCGAATTTCATATCTGACCGGACGAAACGGGCTTACAAAAACGCCGTTACCGAGTTCACGGCGTTTCACGGTATTACCAATCCGAACCAGTTACGCATCGTCGATCAGGCGCATGTCATCGCGTGGCGCGACGCGCTCATAAAAGCCAACGCCAGCGAGAAGACCATCAATTCCAGAATCTCCGCCATCTCCTCACTCTTTAAACATCTGTGCGAAAAACAGGCCGCCAAACGAAACCCGACCGTCGGTGTGAAACGTCCGAAGGTCGATATGGATCGGGTAAAGACTCCGGTAATAACAGTCGAACAGGTACGCAAGATGCTAGACGCCCCCGACACACGTCGATTGAAAGGTATCCGGGACAAGGCTATCTTGTCGGTACTCTTCTATACAGGGTGCCGCGTAGCGGAGGTGTCTTCCTTAAAGGTGAAGGACTTCTACGAAGACGCCGGGTATCAGGTCCTCGATTTTACCGTTAAAGGTGGTAAAAGAAACATGCTCGCGGTTAATCAGGAACTGACCATAGCGTTACGCCATTATCTGGACGAGACAAGACACGAAAACGACAGAGCCGCCCCTCTCATCCTCTCGGTCATCCGACCATGGATCAAAAAACCGCTCGACCCGCGCCAGCTAAACAACATATTCCATCACTACGCAAAAATAGTAGCGTTACCAAAAGGGGTAACACCCCACTCCGCCCGCGCAACCTTCATAACACGGGCCCTCGACCGCAACTGCCCCATCGAAGCGGTGCAAAGATCGGTAGGTCACGCAAAAATAGTAACAACCCAGATGTACGATAAACGCCTGCTCAAACACAGAGAAAGCGCCAGCTTCGCCGTCAATTATTAAGTGGGTTTGGGGTGGCTGGGGTGGCTGGGCCAGTGGCGCGGCCACAGCGAATAACGCTAACGCTAGGAGTGGCTGGGCCACAGCGAATAACGCTAACGCTAGAAGCCGAGAGTCTGTTTACGTTTGTTCAGGCGGCCCCGCTGGGGTGGCTGGGCCAGTGGCGCGGCCACAGCGAATAACGCTAACGCTAGGAATCGAGAGTCTCAATTGCAAGGCTGTTGGCCATACTGTATCATAAGACATATATATCTTATATGGAGTAAGACATATGAAACATAGGGCCACTATTACACTTGACGATGAGGCGCACGTATTTTTGACCGGGGCGTGCGGGGAAAATAAAAGCGCTTATATCAACCGTCTGTTAATAAAAGAGAAACGCCACTCTCTGGAGCGGGCTATTCTGGAGGCAAACAGGGAAGAAGCGGAAGATTCCGTTTACCAGCGGGAGCTTTCTGCGTGGGACAATACATTGGATGATGGTCTTTCCGGGTAACGTTTTGTGTATAGCCAACTCGAAATCCGATGGGTTGATCTCGACCCCGTAAAAGGGGCTGAAACTCGGAAAAAACGTCCATGTGTCATAGTGCAGGCCGATATTGTTAACCAGGGTTCAAAAACTGTTATTGTCGCCCCGTTATTACCCGGCCACAAAAACTGGCCTTTTGTTGTCAATGTGGTCCCCACCAAATCAAACGGCAGTGATAAAGAAAGGCACATTAACTTAAAACAACTACGCGCCGTCGATGTGTCCCGTATTTCCAATAAACAGGGTCGGTTGGAAAACCATTATTGGGAAGAGATTTCGACCGCTCTTAAAATTGTCCTTGGGCTGAACTGACCTCATTACTTATGATTAAAACCGGTCTTTTACCAGCCTGTTCATGCCCTCGTGTCGGGGTAAGGTCGGCCTGACTATGGTGGAACCAGCCCGGATGTGGACGAGTAAAAAGGAAAAACCGCCCGCCGAGGGGGGGGGTGTCGGCAGACGGCTTTTTGAAGGGAACTTGTCTAAATTACAATCACCTGTAAACAGATCGGCGGCAGGGAGCAAAGCGACCACTCACCACCGAAGGCCGCCCCAGCGGGGCCGCCTGAACAAACGTAATCAGATCATCGATTCCCAGCGATAGCGAAACAGGCTGTGGCCCAGCCACCCGAAGGCCGCCCCAGCGGGGCCGCCTGAACAAACGTAATCAGACTTTCGGCTCCTAGCGTTAGCGTTATTCGCTGTGGCCGCGCCACTGGCCCAGCCACTCCTAGCGTTAGCGTTATTCGCTGTGGCCGCGCCACTGGCCCTGCCACTAGATGTATTTTGCGATCAGGGTCTCCATGACCATTGCGACGTTTACGGCGATACCGAGGAAGCTAACGAATCCGAAGGCCTGCATCATTGCGATTTTTCTATCGATATTCATTGTGTCGTTCATCATTCTGCTACCCTCCGTTACATCGTTTATTGTGTTCATGCCTCTATAGAGAGCAACCCTTGTGCCATTTACGTAATCATTGATATTACAAGTGTTTAAAAAGTTTCGGCCCGAAATAATGACCACTACTGTCCGCAGATTTTTAAAACACCCGTCCGCTTTTGCGACAGATCAGTTGGAGCGGTGATTAATCCCATCTACAATGGGTAAACAAAATCAAGAGAACGGAAGAAATGTCTGTGTGCAACCTTCAGGAACGAATCAACGCGCTTAACTGGTATCACCGTATCGATCTGGGTAACGGGATTGTTACGCCATCCCCCAATAACACCGGTAGGCACCTTCCGAGGTATCGGCTACCTGATGATTTTAGCGGTAACGCTGTTCTTGATATTGGCGCGTATAACGGATTTTTTACCTTTGAGACGATTCGACGCAACGCCACCAGAACCCTCGCACTCGACCGGTGGACCGGACCCGATTGTTCGCCGTTACCAAACTTTGAGCTTGCCCGCGATGCTCTGGGCATGAGAGCGCCGACCTGTGACATGAGCGTATATGATATGTCGCCGGAAAAGATTGGCCGGTTTGATATCTCTCTTTTTCTGGGGGTACTCTACCACCTGCGCCATCCGCAACTCGCCCTCGACAAGGTCGCCGAAGTCACCAGTAGAATAATGATTATCGAGACTTATATCGACGCCCTCGATCTCGATAAACCGGCGGGCGTATATTATCCTGACCGGGAACTGAACAACGATCCGACCAACTTTTGGGGATTTAACCCTCTGGCGCTGGAAGCCATGATGTTTGACGCTGGGTTCGCAAAACTCGAACCGGTCTCACTCTATTTCGCCCCGAACTCAGGACCCGGGGAATGGCTGTTTATAGAGCCGGGAGAGACCATGACCGGCACAGCGCATCGGGTCGCCCATGAAAACGGCGGAATCAACCACGCCAGAGCGGTCTACCACGCCTATAAATAAACTCCTATGCCCTGTCTCTTAATTCCTGCGCCAATTCGGGTAAACCGATAGCGTCGGTCTTCTCCGTGACGGGGTAACGGGCCGCTCCGGAGTAAACAACAAAACTGCGGTCAGGTTTTACATGCTCAAGGGCATTATAAAAACCCTTTCCCGGTTTTGGCGCAAGCCCGCTCTTGATCTCGATAGCCCATACCTCGCCCCCCGGCAGTTTCAGAACCAGATCAATTTCCGCTCCGGCGGATGTGCGATAGAAATTGGCCATTGTTCGCTCCGGCGCAACGACAAGCAGATTCTCAATCACAAAACCTTCCCAACTGGCCCCGAATACCGGATGGCCGGAGAGCTGGTTATAATCAGAAATTCCGAGCAGGGCATGGGCAATGCCACTATCGCGTAGAAAAACACGGGGTGATTTTACCAGCCGTTTTTTGGTATTAGTGTGCAACGGTTGCAGACGGCGAACAAGCAAAAGATCGACCAGAAGATCGATGTAGCTCGTCACCGTCGGGGCCGAAACCGACAAGCTCCCGGCCAGTCGTGAAGCGTTCAGGAGTTGTCCCTGACTGTGGGCCAACATTATCCATAATCGCTCAAGTGTTTCCGCCGGGATGCGAGGGCCAAATTGCGGCACGTCCCTTTCAAGATAAGTCCGGATAAAATTACGGCACCAAGCGTAACTCTCTTCATCTTCTGAAGCCAGATAACTGTCCGGGAATCCGCCACGAACCCAAAGCGTTGCGGGATCAGATTTATCTACAGCGTATGTCTCCAGAATATTAAGTGGCGCCATGTCGATATACTCAATCCGTCCGGCGAGGGTTTCGCCCGATTGATTCAGCAGATCAATGGATGCCGAGCCGAGAATCAGAAAACGCCCCGTTCGCAATCCTTTGCGTCGCCCCTGATCGATCAGACCGCGTAATGTCTGGAACAGTTCGGGTACACGATGGATTTCATCGAGGATAACAAGCCGATCCTCGTTCCTTGAAAGGAAGAGATCCGGGTTCCTGAGTTTTTCCCGATCTTCACGGGCTTCGAGATCGAGATAAACCGCTGACCGACTCTCCGCAATATCGAGAGCCAGCGTTGTTTTTCCAACCTGACGCGGTCCGATCAGTGCGACGGCGGCTTGACGAGCGAGGGCTTTCTCGACTTTCAGGTATATGCTTCGCTTAATCATTCTTGCATATTAAAAGCGCCACTTTCAATTTGCAAGGATAAATCAGAACGGAAACAGCCGGGAAGGTCCGCTAACCGCGATAATTCAGGAGTATTCGTCGTGAAGGTGGCGCAACCACGGCGAATTCGCAGGCGCTTGTCACCGGGTCGTTTTCGACCAGAAACGATGAATATTTCCGATGAAACAGCCCTATACTAGGAGTGTTACATAAAACAAATGTTCACCCGGGAGATATCGGTATGAACAAGAAGGAGACAGGAGAATCCGATAGCGGAGATACCCGTGGTGGAGTAGCGCCCACCTTTCCCAAGCCGTTAAATGTGTTGCTGATCCTGCTGGTCACCATCTTTTCCACGGAAGGAATAATCATGGTGGCTTTCGAGTTCATGCCGGAGCTTCCACTCTGGGTCGAAGTGGTTTCCGATGCGACTTTGATCACGGTTATCACATTTCCCCTTATTTTCATCTTCGTCTACAGGCCGCTGATTGAGCATATTAATGTGCATAAAACCATCGCGGTGGATCTGAGACGGGCCAAGGAGGTGGCGGAATCGGCCACACAATTAAAAGACAAGTTTGTCTCCCTGGTGGCGCACGATCTTCGTTCTCCCTTTAACGCTATCCTCGGCTTACTGAAAATATTACGCAATGACAATACCAACCCGTTAAACGAAAATCAGGTGAAGATTATTGATCGCGTGGTCGATAGCAGTGAAAGTCTTTTGCAGATGATCGAAGAATTGCTCAGCCTCAACAGAATTCAGTCGGGCGTGGTTGCTATCGTACCCCGATTTTTAGACGCGCGGGTTTTGGCGGATCAGGTGATGAATGCGGAGAGTTCTTCGGCCAACATGAAAAAAGTCACCATCCTGAATAGTGTGCCCGATGGTATTTTGCTAAACGCCGACTACGACCTGCTTTTTGAGGTGATGCGCAATATTATTGGCAATGCGATAAAGTTTTGCTCCTCGGGAGACACCATTACCATCTTTTCGCCTTCCGAAACAGCCTCAACTCTGGCCGTCCGCGACACCGGACAGGGGATAGACGAGGCCATTGTTCCAGATCTGTTCAAAGCTGAAATCAAAACCAGCCACACCGGAACGCTTGGAGAGAAGGGGACGGGATTGGGCCTGCCTCTCTGCCTCGATATTGTCAAAGCTCATGGAGGAGAACTTCGTGTAACCTCCACCCTTGGCGAGGGGGCTGTCTTTTATGTGACCCTTCCCCACAAAACACCTCGCGCCTTGTGGGTGGGACGAACGGATTGTGACTGCGAAGATCAGGTGGTAGATATACTGCATACCTTCAACATTGAGGTCACCGATGTGGAAAACAGTGATTCCGCCTTCATCCTCAGTAGCGAGTATATCTTTCATCTTCTCGTCACCTGCAATCAGAACAGTTACAGAGAGCTGATGGCGCTCCGTGAGAAGGAGATCTCTCTTCGACAAATCCCCATGATCTATATCGATCCCGATCTGGAGGATGAGGCGGGCGAACCAGGTTCCACCGGAACGGTTATGAGACTCTCCCAACCTGTCGATCCCGACAAGTTAAAGACAATGGTCAGCTACAACCTTTTTGCCAATCAGTAGACCTTTTCTATCGAAAGAGCCGGGTTCAGCCAATCGACAAAAGGCGATCCCTGATCCTCTTTGCGGTTATTTCTGTTCCGTAGTTTGCCAGCAGGTGGGCGCGGGCGATGTCGGAGCGGGTCGAGCGTTTGTACGCTGTGGAGGATGCCACATCCTTGAGTGTGGCGGCGATATCGCCCGGGTCGGAGAAGGCGCACTGCTGGCCTTGCGCGTAGTAAGACGGGTCGCTACAGAAGGGTTGATCTATCTCTTTGTGCGGTATCGGCCAGAAACCGCCATCACACAACAGGCTTGTGTGGCCGCCCCAATAGTTGGCGATCATCGGCAGACCGGCAAGGATAGACTCAGCAACCGGCAGGCCGAGACCCTCCCCTAGACTGGCGGTGACGTATGCGTCGTATTGCGCATAAAGAGTGCGGGTCTTTTCGGGGGTCATCCGTTCTTTATGGATGGTTATGCCGGGCCGTGGCGATTCCCATCGGCAATCGGGGGCCGTAAAAATATCGAGGGTCGCCCTGCCCCGCTCCGGGAAGGCGAGTTGAAAACCTTCCATCAACAGGTGAAACCCTTTACGGAAATGAGCTTCACCAATAGAGAGGAACCGAAACGGGCCGTTTGAAATTTCACAACCACCCTTGAGAGGTGTTGCGATCAGGTCGAGCGCAGGTGGTAACCAGTGGACCGGTTTTGTAACGCCACTATCTTTGAGCAACTCCGCGATATGCTCCGATGTTACCCACACCTCGTCAAAAAGGTTCAGGTTCGTAACCCACTTGGCAGGATACCGGCTCCACTCATGAAACGGGTGGGCGATGTTATACGAGTTTTCGAGGGGGGCGAAATCGGGGCCGATGGTGTTATGGATAACCACCCTACCCTCGCAAAGTTTTTTCTCTCGTTCCCGTTCATCCACGGTCATCGGGGTCTGTCGTTCCGTAAGCTCGTAACCGGCAATCTCGAACGCGCGTCGGTAAAGGTCGCCGGTGATAGCGTAGCTCATCCGCTGAAGATCGCTTAAGATCACCGCTCCTTTTCTAACCAGCATATTTTGTCTACCTTCTGCTATATCGTCGAATACATCTGGCAATTTCGGCAATAGCCTTACCGTATGGCGTTCCACTGCCACCCAAACAATGGGGTAACTTTCCCTGTTTCCTCCATCACCGCCACCGAAGCCCGGGCCACAGGCCCCGGCGAACAAACGTAAACAATCATTCGGCTCCTAGCGTTAGCGTAACAGGGTGTGGCCCAGCCACTCCTAGCG
>JAJDBK010000032.1 GCA_029261405.1 Nitrospinaceae bacterium | reverse complement strand
CGCAGAACTGGTTGGCGTAAATCGCAAAACAGCCGCTTATTATTTTCACCGCTCGAACAGGAATCCGATGAAGTTGTCGGGGGTGAGATCGAAGTGGATGAGAGTTACTTTGGCGGCAGGCGTAAAGGGAAGCGTGGTCGTGGTTCGGCAGGCAAGGTTCCGGTCTTCGGCCTGTTAAAGCGGAGTGGAAAGGTCTATACCAAGATAATTCCTGATGCGCGCTCAGCCACCTTGATGCCGATCATCGAGCGCAAAGTTATCCCTGACAGTATTGTATGTTCCGATTGCTGGCGAGGTTACAATGCCCTTGATGTCTCTGAGTTCAAACATCTGAGAATTAACCATTCCAAGCTGTTTGCCAACGCAAAGAACCACATCAACGGAATTGAGAATTTCTGGAACCAGGCCAAGCGTCATATGCGGAGATTTAATGGTGTTCCTGTAGAGCATTTCCCGCTGTTTTTAAAGGAGTGTGAGTGGCGATTTAACACCCCTCAGCCGCAAACTCAATTAAAGCAGTTGAAACAATGGGTTAAAGAGATTATTAACTAGTTATCTGGGACAGCCCCTTAAACTAGTGGTGGGTCAAATAATTCGGCAGTGTAGATGTTCGAGCCATTTGGAGCGGAATGTTCCCCCGGATAACGTTTTGAGTGTTGATTATTATAACCTGTTGAATTAATGGAGCGGGTGATGGGGATCGAACCCACGACATTCTGCTTGGGAAGCAGACGCTCTACCACTGAGCTACACCCGCATAAAGTGATAACCCAAATAGTATCACATAGTTACTGAGAGAAAGATATTTTTCCGCCTGTATTTCTTTTGGCAAAGTCATGCAAATTTGCTGTTCCGGTTTTGCGAATCAAAAAGATGTAACGGATAGCGGTTCCCCGGAGAAAACCCGCCTCAACCGGCCCTGAGAAAGTGGGAGCGTCAAAATAATACGTTCTATGACAGCTACATGCTAGAATAAAAGGTTTATTGGATTCATAAGTAGGAAATATGCGGATCAGAAACTTCGCGATCATCGCACACATCGACCATGGGAAAAGCACCCTGGCTGATCGACTGCTGGAAAAGACAGGCGCGTTAAACGACAGGGAGATGCAGGCCCAGGCCCTCGACACCATGGATATCGAACGGGAGAGGGGCATCACCATCAAGGCGCAGACAGCCAGATTAAAATACAAGGCCAGGAACGGGAAGGAGTATATCCTGAACCTCATCGACACACCGGGCCACGTCGATTTTTCGTATGAGGTCTCCCGGTCGTTAACCGCGTGCGAAGGTGTACTGCTGGTTGTGGACGCAAGTCAGGGGATTGAGGCCCAGACTCTTGCCAACGTGCATCTGGCGATGGAGCACGATCTTTTCATCATACCTGTCATAAACAAGATCGATCTGCCATCAGCCGACCCGGATGGTGTGGCGGAACAGATCGAGGATATCATCGGAATCCCGCATGAGGAGGTGGCGCTGGTATCGGCAAAGATGGGAATCGGTATCGAAGAGATTCTGGAGGCTGTGGTGGATCGTATACCGGCGCCCGCCCGGATAACGGACACGCCGCCAAAAGCGCTCCTGCTCGATTCCTGGTTCGACCAGTATCAGGGGGTGGTCTGCCTCATCAGGATGGTGGAGGGCGTTCTCAAGCCAAAGGAGAGAATAAAATTCATGGCCACCGGAGCTGTCCGGGATATCGAACAGCTGGGTGTCTTTACGCCGAAGGGTGTGAACGTTGAGGAGCTTGCCGCCGGCGAGGTCGGTTTCCTGACAGGCGCAATAAGGTCGGTTGATGACGCCAAGGTCGGGGATACTATTACTCTTGCCAAAGGGGGCGCCACAGAGCCTCTGCCCGGCTTCGAGGAGGTCAAACCGATGGTCTTCTCCGGGCTCTATCCGACCGACAGCGAAGATTACGAACAGCTACGCGATGCGCTGGGAAAACTGAGACTCAACGACAGCTCGTTCGCCTACGAGCCAGAAACCTCCATTGCCCTGGGGTTCGGTTTCAGGTGCGGTTTTCTCGGCCTTTTACATATGGGCATAATCCGGGAACGACTCGAAAGGGAGTTCGGACTCGCCCTTATCTCCACCGCTCCGACGGTAATTTACCGTATCCATATGAAAAATGGGGAGACCATCGAAATCGACAGCCCGGCCAAACTTCCTGACGGCAACGAGAGGGATGGTATTTCCGAACCGATGATAGAGGCGAGCATAATATCCCCGGACGAATATATCGGGGCGATCATGGCTCTTTGCAAGGATCGAAGGGGGGAGCAGAAAAAAATGGAATATCTTACACCAAAGAGAGTCTCTCTTATATATATGCTCCCGCTAAACGAAGTAGCCCTCGATTTTTATGACCGGCTAAAGTCGATCACACGCGGGTACGCTTCGATGGATTACGATCTCAAGGGATTCCGAATGGCTGATATGGTCAAACTCGATATCATGGTGAACGGAGAGCCGGTAGATACATTGTCAGCCATCGTTCATAAAGATAAGGCCTACAATGTGGGACGCGACCTCGCCTCCAGAATGAAAGATCTGATTCCGCGCCAGATGTTCGATATCGCCATCCAGGCGTCGGTGGGAGGGAAAGTCATCTCCAGAACCAACGTCAAGGCTCTGCGAAAAAACGTTCTTGCAAAGTGTTACGGCGGTGATATCACGAGAAAACGAAAACTTCTGGAAAAACAGAAAAAAGGAAAAAAACGGATGAAATCGGTAGGTCAGGTTGAAATCCCGCAAGAGGCGTTTCTGGCGATCCTGAAAACCGGGCCGGAATAGTTATGAAAGCTACAAGTTCCAAGAAAAAGCAGGGTAAAGGGACACAAGAGAAACCGGACAACTCCGCCAAAACAGTATCTCCGCCTATCTGGAAAGAGTATGTCAAGGCGGGGGCGGTTGCGCTGGTTCTCGCTCTGTTTATCCGCACATACGTCGCCCAGGCATTCAAGATACCGTCCGAATCGATGTTGCAGACCCTTCAGGTTGGGGATCACCTTCTGGTCAACAAGATGGCGTACCGTTTCACCGAGCCTGCCCGGGGAGATATCATAGTTTTCAAATATCCCCTCGACAAATCGCGGGATTTCGTAAAAAGGCTTATCGGCCTACCTCGCGAAACTGTCGCAATGAAAGGAAACAATGTTTTCATAAACGGCAAAAAACTCAACGAGCCTTACGCTATCTACGAAAGCTCACCTTTCCACCTCGACGCCGGGTACAGTTTCGGTCCGATCAAGGTGCCGGAAGGATACTATTTCATGATGGGGGATAACCGGAACAACAGTCAAGACTCCAGGGTCTGGGGGCCGCTTGATGGCAATCTGATCCACGGCAATGCGTTCATCCTGCACTGGTCTTGGAGTGGGGATGGGTATGGTGTAAGGATGAACCGGATAGGAAAACTGCTCTATTAGTTCTGGTTGGAGTCTGTCGAACCTAGATAGTGTCGTCACGAGATGAGAAATAGTGTAGTGTAGAATCATATCAGCCAACAGGAGGGTTGATATGATCCGGATCTCCGTGGCGTGATTTACCGCCTGATTACGGGCATTGGAAGAATGTCCAGAAGCGAGTTATATTTCGAGATGCCACCTTTGATGTAGCCAGATGCAAAAAAAACCCGGCCCACCGTGATAGTGGACCGGGTTTATATATATATAAAGCTGGCGGCGTCCTACTCTCCCACTCCGTCGCCAGAGCAGTACCATCGGCGC
>JAJDBK010000031.1 GCA_029261405.1 Nitrospinaceae bacterium | reverse complement strand
GCGCCGATGGTACTGCTCTGGCGACGGAGTGGGAGAGTAGGACGCCGCCAGCTTTATATATATATAAACCCGGTCCACTATCACGGTGGGCCGGGTTTTTTTTGCATCTGGCTACATCAAAGGTGGCATCTCGAAATATAATTGGGGCCTCAATGGGTGGATCACTTTGATGGCGTCCTCTACGCTAAGTACGAGCGCCTACGCGGATCATTCTTGCGGCGACATATCGGTCCGATGCGGATCGCCGGGTGAAGGAACAACTACCAGCATCTACTTTCCTGTTGGCAAAGAGGTTATTTGATAGTCACCGCTCTTGTTCTGTCTTCCTTGTAGGTCGATTCGCTCACCAGTGTGGGGCTTATGACGAGGCCGTTATAAGCCTTGACGGTCCGCTCCCAGTCGATAAACCCCTCCTTGTGCAACCTCACAAAATGGACACCCTCCTGTAACGAAAGCTGGACCGGTGTTGTGCCGACATAGACTCCATCAACTTCTATGTCGCAACTTGTAGGCGAAGACTCAATCAGGGTAGTAACTTTTCGTATAAGTGGAGGCATCGGGGTTGTCGTGATAGCCGTTGGCAATGCGGGCTCTTGTTTTATACGACCCGGAGAGGCGGACTCGGCGCCACCCCCTGTTATAGGTGTAACGGATACAGCGGGATTACTCTTCTTGAACTTGACCACCGGTTTCGCAGTTTTATTTGCGCTACTCTTTCCAACGCTGGTTTTTGTTTTCGATCCGGAGCCAGTGGTTTTGTTGTTATCGGTATGACCATTCTCCTGCGCTTGCGCCTGTGAAACAAAAAACAGAAGGGCTACGACCAGCAATAATCTGATAGTCATTATATTTCTCCGCTAAAAAGGCGATTCGCCGGTAAGAAGTTTTTTCAGTTCATCGGTCATCTTCAGGTCGTAAGCCGAGGAGGAGAGGATGAGCGGGCTGTTGATATCTATCAGCCTTGCGTTGACCGCCACCCCGTGTACCGTTACGACATATGTTCCGGCCAGAATAGCGCGGGCGTTGAGTCTGCTCAAGGCTTCCTTGGCGTCACGGGTCAGGATCAGCTCCCCCAACTCCTCGCGGATAAAGATGTCCCGCCCTTTCCTTATCTCCGAAACGGTAAACCCGGCCTTATGCAACTCGTTCAAGACCCGTTCGGCAAGGATCCGCCCGAATACGGACGATTCGGCCAGGTTATTCAGGTCAACGAATGTGGTCACGACGATAGGCTGGTTGATGACCTCCGGGTGCCGTAACTGTTGTTTTATATTCAGAGCCAGGTATTTTGCGCCGTAATGGTCGTCTTTGCCACCCGGTTTGCTTACAACCCTGAAACGGACACCGCTACTACCCTCCGTGGATACGCATCCTGCTACCCCAACAACGAGAAGAGCCAGCGACACTGTTATCGCTACGGCCAGAGGTTTCATCATCAGTATCCTTCTATGGTCTCTTGCGGCATGATGGTGGTGATTTCGTTTTCGAGCATGGCTGTTATGAACTTGTTCTGCGGTCCCGCATCGACCACCATCTCTCCGGCGCCGACCACCTTGCCTTCACCGGCCAGAATCAGTCGCCCATTCACAAATACCTTGTCCTCCGCCCGGGTGTAGGTACCCACCAGCAGGGCGTCGGCGTGGGTGTTGTTTATAATCTGGTTGAGTTCACGAGTCATTCCGAGTTCACCGATTCTGATATCGGTAAATATGTCGGGGGAGACCCTGATCTCCTTAACGTTGTAGCCTAACCGGTGCAGTTCCCCTATCATCTTGTCGGAGACGTATCGTCCGAAGGTGACGGAGCGGTAGAGGTTATCAACATCAACGAAGGTCATCACCGCCACGGTGGGCGGTTTGGGAATGCCATCGGGCATCGACTCGTCCACGGAACCTGCCATTCGGTGGATCAGCAGGTCCAGGGTGTCGGTATACGGATCTTCGGTCTCAAGGGCTTTCTGGCGCACATTGACCGTACCCATGTTCCGGGATGCGTATGACCTGTTCGATTTGTCCTCTTTTTTCATATCCTTGCTGAAGATTTCCTGCAAGAACAGGTCTCCCGTTAAATCCATATGAGCGCTGGCGGCGGCGGCCACCGACGAATCTGAAAGATCGACAAGACGTACATTCACAAGTACGCTCGATCCGGCCAGGGCGTATGTACCCATGAGGGCGGAGTCGATGTTGTATTCGCCACCGATTTTTTTCAGGTCTCTGGTAAGGAAGAACTCCCCCTCCTTATCTTTTATCTCGTATCCGTTGCTTTTTCGCGCTTCGACAACGATGTATCCGAGTCCTTCAAGTTCAGTAATCAACTGCTCCATGCAGAGTCTTCCGAAGCTTGTAGGCATATAGAGGTTGTCCACAGGCACGAGAGTGCTCATCAGGATTTTTTGGCCTTTCCTGACAGCGCGGCCTGATCCTTTACCTCCAACCAGTCCCCTGGCCAGGTACCTCATCTTCCATACGAATCGTTGTGAGTAGATGGCGGCGCGAGGCGGCCACTGGTTCGCTCCATACCCGTCCCGCCAGTTCGGCGAAAGTCGGCTCTGAAAGTCCGGCTCCTTCTGATATGCGTAGCAGGCGGGTAACAACGCGATGATGGCGATGGCCAGTATCAACGAGAGCGTTTTGACGAGTTTTCCTGTTTTCATGATTTCACCCTTCTTCCACTCCGTATACCTGGATCAGCGGTCTGCCCTGCTTTGAGCGGCGTTTCAGCAGATCCCGGACGTGCTGGCGGTATGCCAGCTTCACAATCATTCTGCCCACGGAGACCACTCGGGAGGAATCGACACTTATCATCCGGGTGTTTACCACAACTTCGTGCCCCACTATGGAATACGATCCGACAACGATAACATCGACCTGGAAGTTTCTTAACGCTTCAGCCGAATTGCGTGTCAGGGCCAGTTCCCCTTTTTTCGGGACCAGGATATAGTTGACCCGTTGACGCAACTCCCTGACGTTGAATCCGATGATATGAAGTTCGGATAAAAGCTGTTCGGAGACGTAACGACCGAAAGCGGATGTGTTTGTCAGGTCGTCCAGATCAACGAACGTTGCGATGGCGATATTCTTCTCCGTCCTCTCGAAAGCGCGGAGGCTGTCAGTCAGTTTGTAGGCCACGTCACGGATCTTCCCGTTCAGCCCATCCGCCTTGCTCCTGCCCCAATAATCGTCCAGGTTGGCGATACTCTCACATCCGGCAAGCGAGATCATGATCGCTATTGTCATCAGTGCGCTTGTTACGCGGCGTTTCACTTTGTTCTGGCTCCAGTTCTTAAACGTCGTCTGTCAATTAATTGTCGCTTTTCGGGAGGTGATATGTGCAAATTATGTGCGCTTTTAGATTATGATTCGGTGTTTAAGAAAAAAAACTTAAGAAAGGAAGTTAAACGCTTTTTAATCAAACAATAGAAATTACTATGCCAGCCCGTTTTTAACGCGCAACCCGTCTTGAAAATGACGCTTCCCCCACAAGTAACAGGTTTTGTTTGCCGGGAAGGCCGGGTTAAACTACAATCCACAAACATGAATGTTATCTTAACAAACCGCCAGAAAAGTGATGGAATCAAAAGCCCTTATAATAATCCCCACATATAACGAGATCGGGAATATCGAACGTCTTATAGACGAGATCCGAAAACACGTTCCTGATGCCCATATCCTTGTGGTGGATGACGGCTCCCCCGACGGGACCGGTGATCTGGTGGAAAAGCTCAAAGCGACCGACGGCAGACTCGATCTTCTTCGCAGAGCGGGCAAACTGGGGCTTGGCACCGCTTATATAGCCGGATTTCGTTACGCGCTTTCACGCGATTTCGAATATATCTTCGAGATGGACGGCGATTTTTCCCACAACCCGGTCTATTTGCCGAAATTTCTGGAAGCGGCCAAAGATTGCGACCTCGTTTTAGGGTCAAGATATGTGGAGGGTGGTGGTGTCGAAAACTGGAGCCTCCTGCGTCGCATTATCTCTATCGGCGGAAGCCTCTACTCCCGCACTATTCTTGGGGCGCCATACCATGACCTGACCGGAGGGTTTAAGTGTTTCAGGAAATCTACCCTTGAAAAGATGTCACTGGATGAGGTTCATTCGGAGGGTTATTCTTTCCAGATAGAGATGACCTACCGGGTCCATAAACTCGGCCTTAAGATCACCGAGGTCCCCATAATTTTCTCCGACAGGGCCGATGGCACATCGAAAATGTCGTGGTTTATATTTTTTGAGGCTATATTGAGAGTATGGCAGATTCGCTTTACGGTCTGATTAACAGACAACTTACCCGGCCTGTAGCCGACAGGATTCTCCTCATAACGGGAGAGGAGTCGGGAGATGTTTACGCCGGAACCATTATGAGAGAGCTTTCGGAGAGAATCGAAGGGGTCAAGTTTGAGGGGATAGGCGGAAAATGTTTCCGGGAGGCGGGAGGCGAGACTCTCTACGATATCGAGCAGGTCGCCTCTGTCGGTCTAGGCGCCGCCCTCGGAACGCTCGGTCTTCTCCGGGAGGCGCTCTTGGTTATCGGAAAGAAGATATCAGACGGGGAGTACGACGCGGTCATTCTGATAGATTTCCCCGATTTCAACCTCCGCATCGCTAAAATAGCCGATACATCAGGAACTCCGGTTTTCTATTATGTCTGTCCGCAGATATGGGCGTGGCGGCGTAGCCGGATCAATTCGGTCCGCAAATGGGTCGATATGGCGATTGTGGCTCTACCGTTCGAGGAGGAGTTTTATACCACCCGTGGTGTAGACGCCCGTTTTGTCGGTCATCCGATTCTTGACGAACTCAAAGAGCCGGGAGATATCGAGGCTTTGCGGGAAGAGTTTGGCGCTAAAGAGGGTGAAACGCTGATAGGGGTGTTGCCCGGTTCGCGTGAAGGGGAGGTGGCGCGGATGGCCTCTCTTATGTTTGAGGCCGTAAGGCGGGTCGGGTCGCAAAGAAAAATCAGGGTGGTGGTGGCGTGCGCTGATTCGGTCGATCCGAAGTTTCTTGAAAGTTTTACAGCCACAGTAAATATCCAGGCGAAGATAATCAAGGGACGCACATGGCAGGTTATGCGCGCTTCTGATTTCCTGATTTGCAAGTCGGGCACATCTACCCTTTTAGCCGCCTTGGCGGGAACACCGATGGTAATCGTCTACAAAGCCGACTTTTTTACCTATCTGCTGGCAAAATCCCTTTCGCATGTGCAGTGGGCCGGTCTTCCGAATCTGATCGCGGATAAGGAGATAGTTCCCGAACTGATACAGTTTGCGGCCACCTCACGACGGATAGCAGACAAAACAGTGGAGATTATTTCCGACAAGGAGCGTCTGGCGAAAATGAGCGAGGAGCTAAAAAAAGTGAGAGAGTCACTGGGCGAAAAAGGGGCGGCGGGCCGGGCGGCGGACGCCATAGTGGAGTTTTTGCGAAGAATCAAGGAGGGCGCCGCCACCAACTGAGGTTCCCTTACTACCGGGTAACTTTCTTTATCATTCGCCCCGATTCAAGCTGGCCGAGCAATATGTCGGTCCATCCTTTTGGCTTTGGGGAATACCGGCCCAAAGCCCACAGGAAATATTTATCACCCGGATGTTTCTTTTTTACCGCTGTCATAAATGGTTTTATAAGTTCCCGGTCACCTGTATCGACGAGAGATTTCAACACTTGATCCGGGCTGGCATACTCTTCACTCAGCCAGCTATAAGCTATCTGTTTGTCAGCGTCGTGTTCCGCTACTTTCATGGCTACCGGCAGGAGTAGTTTGTTATCAACATGACCGGCAAGCCCTCGAAGCGATACGGCTCTATCGTGTAGTTTTTTCCCTTTCAAACCGTACAACCGGGCGTTAACCAGTTCTTTCGGGGCTACTCCGATGCTTTCAAGGGCGCCTGCGACTTGCGTCCGCACTCCGGGTGACGGATTGTCAAGGGCGAGACGGAGGGCGGGTTCGGCGTTCGCTGAAAGTTCTTTATCGGAGAGTCGGTCCGCCAGAGCCATTACCGCCCTTGAATCTTTTTTGTGGCGAAGATGGGTCGCCGCATCGATCCGTTTTCTGGTGTCGGGGTTCTCTTTGAGTGTGGTGATCGACTCTGTCAGCCACCGTTCATTCCTCTCTTCCGGGGCTTCACTGGCGCGCTCCATGGCTTGTTCCAATTGCTGGGAAACGCATCCGCCGGGAAGCGGGACGGAAATCAGGATTGGCGCGAGCCGGTCTGCCAAAAACAGGGAACGGGATGACAAAACAGGAGAGAGTTTTTGAATCGAAAACATTTACTCCACCCTGATTGTTTGACCCAACTTTCATAAGTGTATACCCGAAAAGGAAATAAGCATAATGACAAACGCTACTTTTCCCTTTGCCCATTTCTTTTTTTAAACATAAAATTACGCAGGGAAAAGTTCTTTAGCCTGAATTAACAGTATGGAATGCAATGGCTGACGTTATTCAAAAATACCGGGAGAGGGTCAGGTATACCCAGGATCTCGCCGACTCGTACCGTGACGTTGTAATCGCCACCATCACGCATATTCGTACACTGATTAAAAGCAGTCCGGATGTCGATAAAAACCTCGGTTCCTTGCTCGAAAGAGTCAATGCGGCGGAGAATATCTTTCAGGTAAAGCAGATACTGAAAGATTACACCGCCTTGCGAAAGGAGATAGCGCTCTCTGTCAGGGGCGCTGATAACAAAGGGCCAGGTTTTTTCTCTTCTCTCCTGGTAGCTCTCTCATCCTTCTCTTTTTCCAAAAAAGAAAAAAACGAAAGTTTCCCGAAGCCTGCGGCTCTTCGAACGAATACGCCAGCGGAGCTTGTGGAGGCGCCGGACGAAGAGTTGGCGCCATACCTGATTCTTCTGGAGGGGCTTTCCAAAGGCGCGCTGGTCATGGGTGGTGAAAAACAGCCCTTCTACAAACCGCTCCTCGCCCACATGAGAAAGAACTTTACCGCGCTTGACGAGCCAAAAGCCAAAGAACTGAAAAAACAGCTCTACAATTTTTTCATCGGGGCGAGCAACGAAGTACAGTCGGCGGAAAAGGAGAGGGGTGAGTTAAAGAAGGTTATCTCCTCCCTGACCGAATATATACGCGAACTGTCGGTATCGAGTGAAAAGTTCGGCGCCAGCCTCAAGGGGTCCTCTGCGAAGATAGCCAAGGCCACCACGCTGGATGAGATCAAGAAGATACAGCGGGTTATTCTCTCCGAAACGGACATAATACAGAAAGCCAATAACGCCGTCAGAGCGCAACTGGCAAAATCGGATAAACGTGTCAGGGCGGCGGCCAACAGGATAATCAAGCTGGAACGGGCGTTGAAACAGGCGAGGGAAGAGAAGTGGACAGACGCCCTGACGCAGATGCACAACAGGGGATATTTCGATGAACGGTTAAAAGACGCGGTGGCGGGTTACAAACGGGATAAGGAGCCTGTCTGCCTGCTTATCTTCGACATCGACCATTTTAAACAGTTCAATGACACTTACGGGCATCAGGTCGGTGATAAAGTCCTTCAGGTGGTGGCGAAAATTTTTGTGGCGTCGGTCCGCTCGTCCGACACTTCGGCCAGGTACGGCGGAGAGGAGTTTGTGGCTATCCTCTACAAAACAGAGGTAAGGAGCGCAAAAATGGTGGCGGAGGTATTGCGGAAAAATATCGAAGGTCACGAGTTCGGCATCAAAGGCAAAACAATCAACGTGACCGCCACGATTGGTGTAACCGAGATCAAGCCGCAAGACACAGGTGAGTCGTTACTCAAACGGGCCGACGAGGGGCTTTACAAGGGGAAAACCGAAGGGCGCAACCGGGTGATAACCGCATGACCTTTGCAGGTAGAGGCTATTGATAGATTATCAGCGGGTAAACGAGGTCAAGAGGGCGACCATAGGGTTGCTAAGCGATCTTTGGAGCGCAAACTTCAACGCCAACACCGACAGGATCAGAAGGGCCGCAGGTGTAACTTCCCTTTTTAACAGCTTTACAAATACACCAGCGGTTATTGTCGCCGCCGGCCCCTCCCTCGACAAGAACATGTTCCGGCTGTCGGCCATCGCGGGTAAGGCCATCATAATCGCAGTCGATACCATCTACACTGGTCTGGTGGAGGCGGGCATCAATCCCGATCTGGTCATTACCCTCGATCCGCAACCGGAGATAAAACGATTCTTTCAGGGGGTGAATACGAGTGGCAAGATACTGGTGGCGCCGAGTGTTGCCAGCCCGACAACTCTTGAGGCGTGGAAAGGGGATGTAGTCTTCTACAACAAGTTCGCTCCCGACATTTCTTCCCTCGTTCGTATCTCCAAAGCCAACCCACACCTGGGAATGTTGATCCCGGGCGGATCGGTCCTTACCGTGGGTCTGGATCTGGCGTTTCGTATGGGCGCTGACCCGATAGCCTTCATCGGGCAGGATCTCTCATACCCCCCCGGAGTTGACGCCTATTCCAAATCGACCATCTACGGCGAAATGAGCATGGAGCAGATCAACATCGGGAGAGAGGATACCATTATTGACGATACAGACATCTTCGGTCGTCCGGTTAAAGCCCTGAAGAGCATGTTCGTTACCAAACAGTGGATGGAGTGGGCTTTCGTAAACTTCAACCGGGGTTACCCGGCCAGATATTTCAACTGCACAGAGGGTGGGGTAGTAGGTACGGGATGTGAAATTACGGCGTTTCACGAATGGATCTCCCGATATTGCACCGGCGCCAAAAGAAATCTCGCCTGGGAGATCAAAAAAACATTAAAACGTAAAGCTAGGAGTCTGTCGGACTTGGGGGTTCGTTAGCGAAGTGGTGCGACCACAGCGATAAGGTTTTGAGTCAGATTTATTGCACTTTTGAGGTGTAATCGCCGTGGTCGCACCACTTCGCCGAAAAAGGGCGGAAAATCTGGCCAAAACCGGGCTTTTGTAGCAGGATCATCCTAAGTCCGACAGACTCCTAGGCGGTAACCCGTTTTCTTCCGATAAACACCTTCGACTTTTCGTCGGTAGATTCGATCTTTTCAATTACCAGTTGCGCGTCTGTCATAAACCTTGCGACCTCAGAGGGTGTGTAGACCGTTCCCGCCGCTGTGCCGAGCATCATCTGCACCCCGAAAAGCCCTGTAGGACCCGGATTTTCGTCCGGTCCAAGAACCATCTCCTGAATGGCGAGAAACCCGCCCGTTTTCACAACTTCACTGGCTCGTCTTGCGAGGTCGGCGCATATGTCGGACGGGAATATGTGCAGGATCTGCGAAATTAATACACCGTCGAACGAACCTGTAAATTCATGATCCAGAAGATCACCACCGAGACAGGTCATGCGATCTTCCATACCACGACTCCTGATCCGCTTTTCGAGCAATCCACTCGTCTCCGGTCTGTCGAACAATACGGCGGAAAAACCGGGCAGTCTGTCAGCGAATTCAAACATGTACGTCCCCGGTCCGCACCCTATATCCAAAAATTTCTGACCATCTTTCGGTTCGAGTATGTTGAACAGATGGTCAACTTTCGGTTCTGATACCGCTTCCATCGCTTTGGCGAATACTTCCTGCCACGCGATTTTTTCCTCCTGGTTAACTTCCGGTTTTGCAATCGGTTTGCCGGAGATAAGTACGTCGGGTATTTTTCGCCAATTCTCCATGGCCCGCTGGTCGTGGCGCAAAAGGTCACCACGATAATGAGGTGAAGAGCTGACCAGATATTTCACTGCGGTGGGTCCGTTCCTGAATTTTTCGCCGACCTTCTCCACTACACCCAGCCCGGCGAGTCCGACCAGCAGAAGGTATGTGGCTCTCGGATCCGACCCCAGAAGGTTGGCCACATCACCGACCTGTTTGAATTCATCATCCAGAGCGTCGAAGATACCGGTCGAGTGGGCCTGAACCAGAAGAACCGATTTTCTCCAGTCCCAGCTCAAAGCCATCATATCCTCTAAAGAAAACTGTAACTTGCCCATCTAACTACCCCGCGATAATCCAGATTAAAGCCATTAAACCTGTCAGGTGAAAAACGCCGTCAACCATCAGGTCGAACCGGGCGCCTCCGGTGATTATGCGCCAATGATAGAGCAGAAGATAAAGGGCGGTATAGAGGATCGACAAAAGACAGAGCAGAGCGAACGGCCCCGCCCAGCCCATTAGATAAGCCAGACCGAGAGCCATAGCCCCGGCGGCGCAGAGCAGACCCAGGAAAATCTTGGTAGCCGGTTTGCCGATAAGGATAGGAATGGTTTCGCGCCCTATGAGTTGATCCCCCTGGATGTCCCGGATATCACAAAGGACCGCCCGTATATAGACCAGGGTAAAGGTGAAAAAGACCGCTACCGCAAGCGAGGGGGAGGTAACTTCGGCTCCGGCGGAGATAGCGGGAAGGATCGCCGTAACCACCGCCCAGGCGAACCCGACAAAGAAATCTTTTGAGGCGGGAATATCTTTCAGTCTGTGTATTCGCAGGTACCTTGTTTTCGGAAACCATTTGATAGTGTATCCAAGTCCCAACGCCATCGAGGTTATGAATACAAGACCCGGTACCGTTCCTTGCGCAAAGGCCAGAACCATGGCCGATACCCCCGCCACAACCGAGGCTAGTGTCATGCCGCTCTGGTGTTTGAGGTAGAACCTGATCTTCTGTGGTTCGTTTCGTTTGAAGGTGGTAACGTCGTTGAGGTTGTTGATGACATACATCGAAAAAACATACGCCCCGGCGATATAGGCCGATACGGCGCTTACGGTAAAACCGGCTATAGTGGCGTTGGCTACGGTCATGAAACCGGCGCCGACGGCAAGGCTCAGGTTACTTGTAACAGCTATCCGCGCAAGCGATATGAGCGAAGCGAGATAACCCTCACGCCGCTTATCCCTGACAGTTTCCAGTCTCTCCACAACCCGCTTTATCATCCAGGTAGGTGTGGAGGCCCCGGCGGTCACCCCAATGGTTTTGCAGTCGGAAAGGGCGTGAAGGTCGAGTTCCTCCTCGGTTTCGATCAGGAAAGTGAGGGTTCCCGTCTCTTCTGCGATCTTTGCCAGCCGGGCGGTGTTGGCGCTATTGTTTCCCCCTACGACAATCATGGCGTCCACTCTCCCGGCAAGCTCCCTTGCTTCCCCCTGGCGTTGTTGTGTGGCGTCGCAGATTGTGTCGTTAACCACGGCGCCCTTGTACCTTTGGCGGAGAGCCTCGACTATCTGGGCGTATCCGTTGGTGTCGCATGTGGTCTGGGCGACAATGTTTACCTTCTCCATGGGCGGAAGGTTGGCGATCTCCCCTACCGAGTCAATCACATGAAAACGCCCTTCTGTGTAGCCGGTAAGACCTACCACCTCTGCGTGACCGTTATCTCCCACGATGATGGTGGTGTAACCTTTGTGGGCGTATTTTTTTATTATTCCCTGTACACGCGCAACGAGCGGACAGGTGGCGTCCGATATAACCAGCCCCGTATCTTTTATCCCCTTCCTTACATCGGGCGTAACGCCGTGTGTTCGGATTATGACCGTCGAACCCTCCTTGAGTTCATTGGTATCACCCACTGCGTAGACATCTTTGCCTTCCAGCATGTTGATCACTTGCGGGTTATGGATCAGCGGACCGTGGGTGTAGATCGGGCCGTCCTCGTTCGCCGATATATCGAGCGTAATATCGATGGCCCTTTTAACGCCCCAGCAAAACCCGGCGGTTTCGGCCAGAACAACGTTGTCGTTCTTTTCTTTCATGGAACCTTGAAAATATGTAATTACCCGATTTTAACCTATTCTGACCTGAATCCTTCAAATAGCTGATATAATACGTCCATGCGATTTTCAATTTTCCTTTCAGCGGGGCGGAGGGTAATGCCTTTTTTGGCGTTGGCCTTCTTTCTGTCTACCTACAGCATGGCGGAGGCCGAGGTTTACAAGTGGGTGGATGAAAACGGTTCCGTCCATTTCAGCGACCAGCCTCACGATAAAATTGTCAAAGATGACGGCGACGATGAGCAGGCCGTAGAGGAGGAAGAGAAAGGGAAATCGAAAAAACCCGCTACAAAAACCGACAAAAAGAAGAAGAAAAAGAAGAAAAAGAAGCGGAAGAAGAAATCTAAAGGTGTCTACATCTCCAAGGGTATCAAATTTGGTGTCTCCGATGGTGGTCTTGCCGTTCTAACGGCGAAGGTTAAAAATAAATTTCCCTACCCGGTGGACGGAGTAAATCTTGATGTAATCCTTTACAGCTCCGACCGGGAGAAAATAGACATAAACATACCCCTCACCACCGGTACAAAACGCCCCGACTGGCTGGAACCGGGGGAGAGCGCCATGATTGAATACGAAACTGAACTCACACCTGAGCAGGTGGCGGGTCACAAGTACCGGCTGAACTGGAACTCCTACCAGATAGTAGAACCGGGCGACGACGCTGATCCGGGGGACAATCTTCCCGAAGGTGTGATCCACAAACAGACTATCCCCGGTAAACCGAAACCGGCGGAGCCTGAACCTGTAAAAGAAAAACAGGGTAGTTAGATAAAGCCCACAACCGGGCGATCTTTATGGCAAAGTCCAAAATATCGTATATCTGCCAGTCGTGCGGACACGCAAGCGCCAAGTGGCTCGGCAGGTGTCCATCGTGCAACTCGTGGGACACTTTCGCCGAGGAGCGGGCGCCCACAGGAACCAGCAAGAGACGGTGGGTTGAATCGACTGACGATGGTGGGCCTATACCGATCACTTCGGCGACAACCGAATCGATAACAAGAATCCTTACCGGCATAGGTGAACTCGACCGCGCCCTGGGAGGTGGGGTTGTTCCCGGCTCCCTGATTCTGGTAGGTGGCGATCCGGGGATAGGTAAATCGACCATAATGTTGCAGGTGGCGGGCGCCGTATCGAATGTCGGCCCGGTCCTTTATGTATCGGGGGAAGAGTCGCCGGGACAGATACGGATGCGAGGCCAGCGTCTCAACGCCATGAACGACTCACTTCTTATACTATCGGAGACCGATGTCGGCCTTATCGAGGATCAGATAAAGAAGATCAAACCGGTCCTTGTGGTGGTCGATTCGATCCAGACAATCTATACCGATGAACTCCCCTCGGCGCCGGGTACTGTGGGACAGGTGCGGGAGGCCTCCGGGCGGTTGCTGGCCGTGGCGAAACGGACCGGGATTCCGGTCTTCCTTATAGGTCACGTCACCAAAGAGGGCGCCATCGCAGGGCCGAGACTTCTTGAACATATGGTCGATACGGTCCTCTATTTTGAAGGGGAGAAGGGTAACCCGTACAGGATCTTGCGCAGTGTGAAGAACCGGTTCGGCTCAACCAACGAAATCGGCGTTTTCGAGATGAAAGAGAGCGGGCTTGAGGAGGTCACGAACCCGTCCGAGCTTTTTCTGGCCGACAGACCGGGGGATGTGCCCGGATCTGTGGTTACAGCTTGCGTCAACGGCACCAGACCGTTGTTGGTCGAGATTCAGGCGTTGGTGGCGACAACCCACTACCCATCGCCCAGAAGGACCAGCGTTGGATTTGATCCGAACCGGGTGGCGATTCTCATGGCGATTATTGAAAAACGGGGCGGCTATCACCTGATCGGCGAAGATGTCTTTGTAAACGTCGCCGGAGGGGTCAGGATTGACGAGACCGCCACCGACCTTGCGGTAGTCTGTGCGGTGGTATCGAGTTTTACAGACAAACCGATAGACTGTAAAACCATCATCATGGGGGAAGTTGGGTTAGGCGGTGAGGTCCGACCTGTGGGGCAGGTGGAGGCGCGGATAAACGAGGCCGCCAAACTAGGATTCACCCGCGCGATTATCCCGAAGACATCCACCTCACCTAAAACACCCTCATCAATAAGTATCGAAAGCGTAAGAACCGTCTCCGAAGCGCTGGAGTATCTTACGAGCTAAAGCAGCAGGGTTTTGCTGGGGCATATTTTCGATTGCCCCTGACAAACCCGGGGGCAAGGAGCGAAGCGACTACCCGACGCGAATGTAAGTAGCTAAAGAATCCCAGCGTTATTCGCCGTGGCCGCGCCACTGGCCCTGCCACTATTTGATTTTGTCGAGACTGTCGGTGATTATTTTTTTCGCTTTGTCGAGGCCACGCTGGTTCATGAATTTGCGGACCGGAGCGGGGAGGGCCATGTATGTTGCGGGGTTTACATCGCCAAGGTTAACGAAAGTTCCGTCGAAGGTCGCTTCTTCTTTTTTCAGAACCGTTCCGCCACCGTCGTAAAGCACGATGTGGAAGTTCATGATGAAAAATACCGTTCCCACCACTATACCGACCGCCATGATTATCTGTTTCAACGCATTCCCCTCCTTTTGTAGTTTACCGCTCCATTCGCCAGACGTTGATACCGTCCCCCACTGATTTTTCGAGAGCTATCTGGGTCTGGTTCACCTCCACCACTATCGCCGGTCGTTTCTGCATTAGTGTAATGGGAACGCCGGGAACGATTCCCAGCGACAACAGTTTGTTCATCCGTATCTTGTCGTCGGTGTTTATCAGGACGACTTTTGACGTTTTTCCCACTTCCATATCGGAAAGCCTGATGACAATGCTTTGCACAAGTTTGTCTGACTCTACACAACAGTGCCCTTTCGGAATCGGGGCGCCGTGGGGGCACAACTTCGGGTGGCCGAGAAGGGTGCAGATCGACTCCACGAGTTCCGGCGCCAGAATATGCTCGAATTCACAGGCGGCGTTTTCGGTCTCTTCCGGGGTTTTTCCAAGGACGTCGGTCAATAACCGCTCAGCGAGTCTGTGCCGTCTTATAATTCCGGTGGCGATCTCCTTGCCGGTCGGTGTCAAGGTGATGTTTTCTCCGTCCACTTCCAGAATGCCGTTGTCGGAGAAGGTTGCAAGGTCTTGTGTAAAGATTCCGTCCGGATCGTGTTGCTTAAGCGATGTGAGGGTCAGTTCATGGTCTTCGTCAAGATGCCACAATATTTCGAGCAGTTCGTCCCGCCGGTAGTCCTTGTAGTGATTCATTGAATCAGAAAATCCTTATCAGCCAGTTCAGGAGACCACCCACCATGACGGCTATAACAATGATAGCTACGTTGATAGCCGTCGCCCAGCGCAACCCCAACTCTTTTATCATCACCATCGTGTTCGAGACGCACGGTATGAAGAGCGTTATCACCGTTAGCCCTACCACAGTCTGATAATAGTCTACCTCAAAAGCGTCTACCATATTCTTGAAATATACGGCTCCTAACTCTCTTCTCGAAAGCACCAGAATAAAAACCTCCGTCACCTTGTCAGGAAGGGATAAAAACCCGGTTACAACCGGATGGGCCCCCTTTTTTATCAGGGTGAGCAGGCCGGTCTTGTCGAGAGCGAACATCAAGGCCGCCCCCAGAACGAAGAGTGGAAGGGCCTCTTTCAGAAAATGCCTGACGCGAAAATTGGTTTTTCTGACGATGTTTCGCCAGTTCGGCCAGGTGAACGGAGGTAGCTCTATGATGAAATCAGAGGATTTGTCACCTTTGAGCATCCTGTTAAGCGCCATCCCACAGACAATCTGAGTGGCCAATACCGAGCCGACCACCAGCAGAAGAGCGGAGAAGGGCGCTGTCGAGAGGATAGCAATCATCACCCCCAACTGAACAGCGCAAGGAACACCGAGCGCCACGAGGCCGGAGGCTATGATTCGCTCCTTTTTTGTCTCCAGCATCCTGCTTGTCAAGGTAGCCATGGTGTTGCACCCGAAACCGAGTGACATCGACAGGACCGCCTTTCCGGTAAGCCCGAAGATCGAGAATACCCGGTTAAGCAGGACACTCAGATTTGGCAGGTAACCTACATCTTCCAAAAAGTTTACTATGAGGAAAAAGATGATGAGAATAGGAACCACTGTGGCGATGGCGTTCATCACCCCCATGGTCAGGATCCCGAAATCACCGGCGAGAAACTCGAATAGCGCTGGATTCGATACCAGCCCCCCGATAAAACCGGTAAGTGGTATTCCGATCCATGCGTCGAAATAACCACCTATGACTGTGGCCACGGTTCCGACACCGTGAAAAGTGACCCACATGATTGCAAGCATGATCGGCCACCCGAATACCGGGTGACGGGAAGCCCAAGCCGCATTTTGGGCGAAACTGTAAGCTGTCAGGACCGAAACGACGGTTACTTGCTCCACAAGTCGGTCGGCCCATCTCTCCTGGGCGGAAAAGAGAGCCTGACCAACGTTTACCATAGGTGATTTTCTGAAAAAACTCTCCGAGACCTCCATAGCGTCGAGGGCGGACTCGCTGTCTATTTTATGAAGAAGTTTTAGCGCCTCCTTATCCCGCATCAGCAACAGCAGAGCCACCGCTCTGGAAGGTTTGTTTTTCGTAAAACAACTCCGAATATCTTCGACAGCATCTTCTACAACCTTGGGGTATTGCAGATGGCTAACGGGAGTTATCTCTCGAAAGATCGCTTTTACAATCTTTTCAAAACCCCTTTTTTCGGTAGCTGTTGTTGCAAGAACAGGAATACCGATCTCACCGGCCAGGGTTTCGACATCTATCTGGATTCCTTTCCCCGCAATGGCGTCGATCTTGTTCAATACCATTACCGTAGGAATGCCAAGCTCCAGGGTCTGGGCGAGCAGTGTCAGGGTACGTTTCATTCGTGTAGCGTCCCCGACAAAAAGAATCATATCCGGTCGCTCAAATATCAGGGTTTTTCTGGCCCGGTTCTCGTCATCGGAGCCGTCCGTCAACCCTGCAAGCCCCGGAGTGTCCCAGAAATCGAACTTGTTCCCGTCTATAACCGACTCCTTGTGTATCGAGTCGATGGTGGTCTGGGAGTAGTTTGCGACGGTGGAATACGATTTGGACAACCAGTTGTAAATCGTGCTTTTACCCGCGTTGGCCGGTCCCGCGATGGCGACGGTTCTGACACCATCCTGCGAGGAGGGGCCGGGCGCCTCCTTCAAACCTTTTTCAAACATTACTGTATATAGTCAAAATGTACCGCAATCTGCCTCTCATGATTTCATTATAAACCGTAAATGTATTGCATTGTATTGTGGTATATTGAAAAGATAACTTGGGGCGCATATAAATGTGCGTCATCAAGGGACCCCTTAACCCATATATGTTTGAATAATAATGGACGTTGGAAAGCTAAACTCATATTTCGGCGAGGGTACTGTCCTTAAAGGCGCCCTCCGGTTCAAAGGTCTTCTCCGGTTCGACGGACAATTCGAAGGTGAAATCCACTCGAAAGATACGTTCATCGTAGGCAAACCGGGCAAGGTGGCAGCTACGATCAACACCGGCAACCTCTTTAATTTCGGTGTCGTAGTCGGCAATGTCGAAGCGGAGAAGAAGATATCCCTTCACGCCTTCAGCCAGCTTAAAGGAAATATCAGGACACCTATCCTTATGGCCGAGGAGAAATCGTACTTCGAAGGTGGTTGCTCCATGCCCCCGCTACCTCTGGACGAGAAGCAAGCTACCGACCAGAGCGCTGGTCTCCTCGATGCGCCAACGCTCCCGCCCGGCGATATCTCAAGGGAGATGTCGATGCAGGAGGATATCTTTGGCGAGCGGAAGAAGAGTGGCGGTGGGGTTTTGTCAAAACTCATCCTGATCGCAATCCTGGTTGGCGGGGGCTGGTATGTCATTGATAACGGCCTCATCGAACTTCCAAAATCGGTAAATCAGGGGAAAACAGCTCCTGCGCCCCAGACCACCAGTCCCAAGCAGGTTGAAGGCGAACTGAATGAGAATAGAACCCCATCGGAAACAGAATCGAAACCGGATAATAATGCGGTTCTGACTTCGGAGGAGAAAGCCGCTCAACTTGCCGGGGAGATAAAGCAGTCTCCCGGAAACCCGGAGTTACGACTGAACCTTGCAAACCTCTACCTCGGTGAGAAAAAATACACAGAGGCGCTGACCTCGCTGAAAGAATCGGTCACAGCTCTCCCCGATTCTTCCGATTTGCTACTTCTCTACGCTAACACCTTGAACGCTACAGGACGGGAGAAGGACGCAAGCGTCTGGTACAAGGAGTACACCAGCCTGAATCCCGACACCGATGACGCGAAGACCAACGAGGGTTACGCAATGCTCGACAGGGGAGCGCTCAGCAAGGCGGAGGTGGTTTTTAATGAAGTGCTTTCGAGTCGGCCGGAAGACAACAGGGCCAGACTCGGTCTTGCAACCGTCTACAGTAAAAGGGACATGAACGAAAAAGCGGCGGAAGAGTGCCAGATTATCCTGGAGAAAACCGACGATTACGCCCCTGCGCTGAACAGAATCGCCTGGGTTCTTACCAAACAGGGCGAAAAACTGCAGGAAGCCAAGATGTATTCCGAAAAGTCGCTGGCTGTCTTCGGCGATATTCCAGAGTATATCGACACGTTGTCCGAGGTGCATTACCGTCTCAACAATTTTGACGACGCGATCACACTTATCGAGAAGGCCATATCTCTGGCGCCGGATGACAAGTATTACCGCCGACAGCTGTTCAAGTTTAAACGAGCCAAGTCAGCCAACTGACCGGATCAACCGATATCTTTGTAATCGGTTGTGGGTCGGCCTGATCTTTTGACTAGAATGACAACTGAAACTAAAATCCGTATCAGTCGTGGCGAACACCAGTTCGCTTCCGCCCATTTCCTTATCGATATGAACCAGTGCGAACGTCTGCACGGTCATAATTATGCCGTCACGGTCGAACTTGGCGGCTCGAAGGGCGCTGATAGCACCATTATCGATTTTCACAGCGTGAACCCGGTGATAAAGCAGGTATGTCAAACCCTCGATCACAGGATACTCATCGCCAAAGAAGACGAACGCCAGGAACTTGACATCACCGATGAGGAGGTTGAGGTCAGGTTCAAGACTAAACGGTTCCTGTTTCCACGGTCCGACTGTGTCCTGTTGCCGTTAAAGGCTACGACGGTGGAGAATCTCTCCGCTTATGTGGCCGTCCGGCTTGCAGAGTGGATCAGTAAGGAGAAAAAAAACATCCGGTGGCTGAAGGTAGAGATAATGGAAGGCGCCGCCCAGTCAGCCATCAGCAGGATAGAGATTAAACCGGTTTAATCATCCTGTTTGGCTTCGGTGAGTTTCAGGAATATCGATTCCAGATCCGTTTCCCCATCTCCGGCCAGCTTCCTCAGGTCGGCCATGGTACCCGTGGCGATAAGACGACCTTTTCTCAAAACACCTATCCGGTCGCAGGTCTCTTCGGCTATCGACATCGTGTGGGTCGATAAAAGCACGGTCGAACCTGTGTCGGCAAGTCTGCGGAAAAGCTCCTTCACCTGCCTCATCCCTCTGGCGTCCAGACCGACCATCGGTTCGTCAATAACAAGAGCTTTGGGTCGGTGGATCAACGCCGCCGTAATGATAAGTTTCTGACGCATTCCATGGGAGTACGACTCCACCAGTTCGTTAAGCCATTCGGTCAGGGAAAACATCTCTATAAGCTCACTCTGGATTCGCAAACTCTCTTTATCCCCTGCGACACGGTAGATTTCCGCGATGAACTCCAGAAATTCCGATCCCGTCAGTTTCTCGTAGATAAACGGCTTGTCGGGAACGAACCCGGTGACCATCTTGGCTTTCATCGAATCTTTCGCCAGATCGAACCCGGAGATGGAGAGCTTGCCTTTAGTGGGAGTCAGCAGGCCGGCGAGCATTTTTAATGTCGTGGTTTTACCCGCGCCGTTGGGGCCTAAAAACCCGAAAACCTCTCCCGCGCGCACATCAAGAGAGAGGTCGTTGACCGCCACGGTTTTGCCGTAGATTTTGGTAACGTTGTCGATTCTAATCATAGCCTAAAACTATCACAGCCAGCCCCACAAAAAAAGCCGAACGGTGGCAGGGCCAGTGGCTGGGCCACAGCCAGTTTCGCTAGGAACCGGACGGTTGTTTACGTTCGCTCCGCTAACGAACCCCTAAGTCCGACGGACTCCTGGTCTGTGAGGGGCGATTAAGGATTGGCGGAGACATACACATAACTGTCGCGCCGCTTGTAACTGTATAATTAGTGATGAGTAAAAACGATAGTGTCGGGGTTCAGGCGATTATTCAGGCGAGAGCCGGGTCTACGCGGCTTCATCGTAAGACGCTTGAGCGCATCGGTCCTTATAGAACCATGCTTGAATGGGTTATCCACAGGACACAGCAGGCGCGACTGATCGACCGTGTGGTGGTGGCTACATCCTGCCAGTCGAACGATGATGACGTTGTGGTTATCGCTGAAAAGGCGGGTGTGATCTGTATTCGTGGCTCTGAAGATGACGTTCTTGGTCGGTTCGCGCAGACGCTTGCACACTACCCCGCTTTGACCGTAGCCCGTATCACAGGTGATAATCCACTACTTGACAGCCAGTTTTTAGACGAGATGATAAGGGCGCATGTCGATTCTGAGTCGGACTACACAGGCGCTGTGGGGGTCGCTCCATTGGGCGCCACTGCGGAGGTGGTTTCGGGCGCCGCCCTGTTGTTAGCTGGCAAGGAGGCCAAAGGCGCCAACTTCCGGGAGCATGTCACCCCATTTTTTTATGCGGGTCCGAAAGAGTTCAGGCGGTTTGCCCTGCAGGTCCCGGACAGGTTTGTCGATAGGGGGTACCGTCTGACGGTCGATACGGAAGATGATCTGTGTTTGATGCGTGAGCTTTACGGAAGATTATCAAAGGCGGGGAAAAAATTCGATCTGCCGAACGCCGTAGCCCTTCTCGATTCGGCCCCGGAGCTTGCCTTGATAAACTCTTCTGTCAGGCAGAAGGGGTGGAGTGAATAGTTACAACCGCCGCAAGGCTTCAGCCGGGTTTAGCCTGGCGGCCTTAAGCGCCGGATACCAACCGAAGAAAAGACCGGTTCCAAGCGCAACCGAGTAGGCCAATACAGCGGAGTTGGCCGACACATGGGCGCTCCATTCGGTAAGCGCTTCAATCCCGTAGGCTCCGCCATACCCCATAAGCAGGCCGATTATGCCGCCAAGCCCGGAGAGGACTAACGCCTCCACAACGAACTGCCAGAGTATGTCCCGTTTTTTCGCTCCCAACGCTTTGCGCAACCCTATCTCTCGTGTCCGCTCGGTAACGGTCACCAGCATGATATTCATAATGCCTATGCCACCGACCAGCAGTGAGATCGCCGCGACACCGCCGAGCAGAAATGTGAATGTCCGTGTTATCTGTTCCATCGATTCGATGATATCGGTCTGACTGCGCACATGAAAATCGTTCTCTTTATCGGGTGGCAGGCGATGTGATTTGCGCAGGAGTTTTTCTATCCCGGCCTTGACTTCGTCCATACGCTCTTTGCTATCGACCTTGATGGAGATATCGCGAACGTAAGAGATACCGAATAGCCGTTTCTGGTATGTGGTCAGGGGAATTAAAACCTGATCGTCAGCGTTGAACCATCCCATGTCCCCTTTCTTCGCCATGACAGCCATCACGAGGAAATTGACCCCTTTTATCCTGATATATTCGCCAACCGCCCTTCGTGAGCCGAACAGCTCTTTAGCAACGTCATAGCCGATGGCGGCGACTCTCCTTGCCGAGGCCATCTCTCTTCCCGAAAAAAACCGGCCTCTATCGACAGAGAAGGAGCGGACCTCAAGGTAACCGGGAGAAACTCCGCTCAAGGTGGTGCTTGCATTCTTGTTCAGGTATTTCACCTGGGCTGTTCTGAGGGAGACCGGGGAGACGGCGACGACGTGCGGTATCTCCTTGCGGATAAGTTCCGCGTCATCGACAGTAAGGGTTTGCGCGGAGACGTTGCGCACATGTCTTTGCTGCAAAAGACCGGGCCTTACTATGAGCAGGTTCGCCCCAAGTTTGTTGATGTTACTTATGATATCCCGTTTGGCGCCCTCCCCCATCGACACCATGGAGACAACGGCGGCCACACCGATAACAACACCGAGCATGGTAAGAAGAGACCTTGTCCAGGCGGATTTTATCTCGCGTAACGCAACCCTGAGAATGATTCCGAACATCAGTCAGTCTTGCTGGAAAGGGCCAGTTTCGCCGCTCCCAACAGCCCGGCGTTTTCGCCAAGCCCGGCCTTTACGATGACAAGCTTTTCGTCTGTCAGTGTAAAGGCGGCCCCTAGCGCCGACTCTCTGGCTTTCGGTTCCATGACCGGCAGCGCATTGCTCACGCCACCGCCTATAACGAACTTTGTGACATCAAGCAGTAGCGCAATATTGGCAAGAGCCAGCCCCAGGTGGGTTCCGGCCAATTCGTAGACCTTGACACAAAACGAGTCCCCTGTTCTTGCGCCTTCGGTAATGAATCTTCCGCTGATTCTGCCGCCATTCTCTTTTATTTTCGTCTGCAACCAGTATGGCGCCGACTCAAGTCGCTCCTGCACGCTTATCTTTACACCTGTGGCCGAAGCGTACCGCTCGACACAGCCTCTGGAGCCACAACCGCAATGTCTCCCGCCGGTTTTCACGACGATATGCCCCACCTCTCCGGCGCTTCCCGTGCTACCCCGCCAGATATTACCACCGAGAATAATGCCCCCTCCTACACCGGTCCCCAACGTTATGGCGACAAAATCGCTCCATTCAGAGGCGGCGCCTTTCCACCCTTCCCCCAAGGCCGCCGCAGCGCCGTCATTCTCCACTACAACCGGTATCCCCACGGCTTTTTCAAGGTCGCCAGCCAATGGAACATCGGTCCATCCCGGCAGGTTGGGAGAGGAGGTTATTATTCCGTTCCTGTGGTCTATGGCGCCTGCGGACCCTATCCCTATGACCAGAGGCGATGGCCCATCGTCGGACATGACGGAGTTCACCAGTCGGGCAAGCGTATCGACAACCGAGGCGTAACCCTTATCAGCATTCGTTCGTACCTCATTTCGAGTTACAATATTCCCGGCAGAGGCGACCAGCGCCGCTTTTATATTGGTTCCACCCAAATCGACACCGATAACGTATCTTTCTTTTGTCATGTTCAATATAATAACAGGCGTTGCATAAGCGGACACATTTTTGGATTAGCCGGATTAACGAGGGGATGAATGAAGAAGAGCAAGTCTGCGGCAGGTGATCGCAAAGGAAATAACAATAAAGAGTTGCTGGCTACCTTTGAAAAAGAGATCGAAGAGGAACAGAACGCCGGGAAGAAAAAACGTTACCTGATCCTGGGAGGTCTTTTTGCCGGGGTTCTTGTGGCCGGGTTCATATCCGGGAACATGGAAAGGTCGCCCGCCACTGTAACGACTCCAGAGCAGGTTGTAACCGAAGAGGTGACCGGAGACGCATTCAGTAAAAAACAGACCCCTGAGGATGTCGACGCTGAACTGGCGCAGTTGCAGGAACAAAACCTGATCGGCGAGGATTTTAAAGCTCCTGGCGCCTTGACCAGGGATAAGGAGGATACCTCCTCCCAAACAGAAAAGCCTGATACCGTTCAAGCTCCGGTAAAAAAGGTGGAGCCTGTGGAAAAGGAGGAGACACCGGTGCAAACGGCCCTTGTCAATCCTCCCGATGAGAGCCCGTCCGCGGCCATCGCGGAAAATCGTGTGGAAGCTCCGGTAGCCGACACAAAAAGACCGGAAACCGAAGATACAAAAAAAACTACAAACCGGCGCTATTCGGTGCAGGCTATGGCGACCACCGATTCCGCCAGGGCTTTAAAGAGGCGGGACGACCTTCTCCGAAGAGGATTCGACGCCTGGATCTACATGGGAAAGGTAAAACGCTCCCTTTATAAGGTGGAAGTCGGAAATTTTGGCGCCATCAAGGATGCGTCGATGCTCTCCAAGCTTCTTTTCGATGTCGGTTATTCCAACAAAGTGGCCTATATCAACAATGGAGCCAGGATAACGCTCGACATGGGAACGTTCCAGGACAGGCGGGGTGCGGAGAAACTGACCGAAAAAATTGTCGCGGACGGTTTTCCCGCCAAAGTGAAGAGCGCCCACGCCCCGACAGAGCTGTATCTCGTCCGGATAGGTCGATTCGGGTCGATACCGGAAGCGGAAAAAGAGAACAAACGACTTCAGGAGTCGGGTTACGATTCGCTGGGGGTCATTGGCGGGCTAAACAGGTAGACTAACCCTGCGGTAATTCAGCGGAGATAAGCGTGAAAACTCCAACATTTTTTTTAGTTCTCTCTTTATCTGTTGTTTTCTTCTCCCCTTCCTACGCCTCCATTGAATCGGGGGCGGGGAAGATCGATTCGGTGACGGTCTATTCTGACCGGGCTTCAGTATTGAGAAAGCTCACCATAAACACTGGTGAAGGGGAGAACCAGCTCGATATAACCAATATTCCCTCCTCAGTCGATGACAGCTCAATCCGGGTCCAGGCTTCGGGGGAGACCGGTGTTACAATCCTCAACGTCCAGATCAGAAGGGACGAACTCGAGGATGCAACCAACGAACGGGTTGTAAAGCTCGAAAAAGAGATTTTGTCGTTACAAAGGGAAATAAAGAGCGTCGATAACAGGATCGAAGCGAGCAAATCCCGGGAAAAATTCATTGATCGACTCGCAAAATCCCGGTCTGAAGAGGCGGGGGCCGACCTTACGACTTCCACCCCGTCGAGCAAACCTACGGTGGAGGAGTTAGGCCGCCTGTTGAGTTTTATCTACGAAGGGAAAATAGAAGCGGGGGAAGCGATTCTGCTTGCCGGGATCGAAAAGGAGGAGCTTGCGAAACGACTCGATAAACTTGCGCGGGAACTTCATCAGGCCAGAGGGGTTAGTTATAAAAGTCTCAAAACTGTCTCTGTCGATTTTGTCGCCGAATCGGTTGGGAAAGTCGGGTTTACGTTGGAATATATCGTTCCGGGAGCTTCCTGGAGTCCTGAATATCTGATCCGGGCCAGACCGGACATCGACAGGACGGCAGTCTCGTACAAGGCGTTTATTACCCAGAATACCGGAGAGGAGTGGAAAGATGTCAAACTGTCGCTCTCCACAGCCTCGCCTAGGTTGGGCGCCAGCGCTCCTGAAATCTCTGAATGGATAGTCAGGGAGAGGCCACAACTGCGTAGAGGCAAAAGCAGGGTTATGAGGGAAGATGAAATGTCCGCCCCCATGGCGGCGGCGCCAATGCCATTGGAGGAGGCAGTGGCGCAAAAACCGGGAAAAGCCAAGGTTGCGACCTCGAAAGTTGCAAGCGCAGGGACATCGGTCACTTTCAAAGTAAAACGGCGCGACACCATTCCCTCAGGAGGTGAGCGGACCGCTGTGACTGTGGCGGAACTTATCTTCGACGCCAGAACTTCATATCTTACCGTTCCGAAGATCTCACCTTATGTTTATATGCGAACATCCTTCACCAACGGCAGTAGCTACCCGTTACTTGCGGGACCGACGAACATCTTTATCGGAGACAGTTTCGCAGGAAAAGGTGATATCAAGGCCGCCCCACCTGGTGAGGAGGTGAAGCTCGACCTGGGCGTTGACGAGGGGTTTGCCATCGAACGGGAGCTGGTAAAGAAGAATAGCGGACAGGAGGGCATTCTGTCAAAAACAGGGTTCGCAAAATATATCTATCAGATAAAACTTAAAAGCCTGAAGAAAAGAGCCGTTACGGTAAAAGTTCAGGATCACCTGCCTCTCTCCAGCCGCAAGGAGATCGTTGTAAGGGATATCGCGCTTACACCGAAACCTGACAAACGCGATGAGAAAAATATCGTTACCTGGAACATATTTATGGAGCCGGGCAAAGAGTCTGTTATCCGCATCGAGTTCTCTTTGCAGTACCCGCCGGAGATGAGGGTTATGGGGCTTCCGTGATTGAAAACCTGGTAAAAACCACCCGAAGCGTAAGACGGTTCGTTGAAGGAACGCCGGTATGTCAGCGAACCTTGCTGGAGCTTGTCGATCTAGCCCGACTCTCCGCATCCGGCGCGAACCTGCAACCCCTCAAATACTTCCTCTCATGCGACATCGACACCAACGAAAAAATCTTCCCGTCTCTCAAGTGGGCCGGTTACCTTGGAAACTGGTCAGGCCCATCCGAAGGGGAAAGACCCGCGGCGTATATCGTCATCCTTTGCGACACTGATATCGGATCAAACTGTGGATGCGACGCCGGAATAGCGATGCAAAGTGTCCGACTGGGGGCAACGGAAAAAGGGCTGGCAAGCTGTATTATCGCGTCAATCGACAGAACGGAACTTGCGGAGAAACTTGATATAGACCCGAAACTCCACATCCTTTTTGTAGTGGCCATAGGAGAGGCGAAAGAGCGGATTGCAATAGAAGAGACTGACAATGAAGGCGATATTAAATACTGGCGAGACGATGACGGTGTTCACCACGTTCCGAAATACCCTTTAGGTAAAATTGTAATCACATAACGGTCCCGATCCCCAAAAAAACTTGAGGTTTGTGAAAAATGAGACGACTTACTGAAAAAACCGTTCTTCCACTTTTGCTGGTTATGGTGATTACATCAGGTTGTTCGGGAAGTTCATCGGATAGCGATGGCGGGGCGTCGGATATCTCCTCCGGGTCCACAGGCGGAGGTGAATCGTCGATGACTGTAACAATCGTCGATACAGGTCAGACGGCCTGTTATGACGACTCCGGTAACGCCATATTGTGCCCCTCGGAGGGGGAGGCGTTTTATGGGCAGGACGCGCAGTACACGATCAATCCGGCAAGTTATATTGATAACGGCGACGGTTCCGTTTCCGATCTATCCACTGGCCTGATGTGGCGGAAATCGCCCGGAGCGAAAGTGTTGTGGAGCGAGCTTTCAAGGGGAGCGGCCTCCCTTGCAATCGGTGGATATACGGACTGGCGGGTTCCAACCATCAAGGAATTGTATTCACTTATAAATTTCAACGGCGTAACCGGAACTGACGTTAGCAACGCTTCCCCCTATATAAACACGACCTATTTCGATTTCAGCTACGGTGACACCTCCGCCGGAGAAAGATATATCGACGCCCAATACTGGTCTTCCACAGAATATGTCAGCACAACCATGAACGGTGACGCGACTGTATTCGGAGTCAACTTCGCCGACGGCAGGATCAAGGGGTATGGAAGAGATCAGTCAGACTTTGGCAATAGAGGCTACTTGTTCGTCCGTTATGTAAGGGGCCAAACCTCATACGGAGTAAACAGCTTTGCAGATAACGGCGATGGCACAATAACCGATCACGGCACAGGGCTTACCTTCACTCAGGTTGATGACGGTGTGGGACGAACCTGGCAGGAGGCGTTAGCCTATTGCGAAAGTCTGGGTAGTGGCGGCCTGACCGACTGGCGGCTACCGAACGCCAAGGAGCTACAGTCGATTGTCGATTACACCCGTTCGCCCGACACTACAGGCTCCCCGGCCATTGATCCGGTTTTCGGTGTCACATCGATCATAGATGGAAACGGCGCAACGAACTTTCCAGGTTTCTGGACCAGCGCTACACACCTCGACGGCCTTAATCCGGGAGAATACGCCGTATATATAGCTTTTGGCGAGGCGCAAGGCTACATGGAGGAGCCACCCGACTCTGGCAACTATATCCTTATGGATGTGCATGGCGCTGGCGCCCAGCGTAGCGATCCGAAAATCGGTGACCCGTCGGCCTACCCGTTTGGACACGGTCCACAGGGGGATGTTATCACCATCTACAACCATGTCCGTTGTGTACGATGACAGGAGTATGTCGGACTCAGGGTCTATTTTTGACCACAGTCCTGTTTTTAAGTTTCTCTTCGTACTCCGTAAGAGCGTTTATGGCATTCCGGCATTTTTGAGGATTCACAGGTTCGGCGCAGGAATGTGTCCTCTCGGTCATAAGAGCGTTAAGTTCCAGAAACTCCGGTTTCATCTTCAATGCGTCCTTGCCAAAACTGTACATGGCGAATAGTACGAGGAAAAAAAAGAGAGCCAGAGCGATTAGCAGGCCGTTGGCGCTTTTTCTCTCTTCTTTCATCGATTTTACCCCAGAAGTTTGTTGATTTCGCGTTGTCGGAAAGCGACATATTCCCTGATCCGCTGGGTGTCGCCTATGCCCAGTTCCGTGAATTGGGCTCGTATTCTGTAGCTGAAGTCACGTCTTGGTGAATTCTCTAATCCAAGAGTGTCTGAGCCAACTATCGACAGACTGACATCAAACTCCAGGTCTTCCAACGGAACTTTCATCAACGCCGGGATGACAAGGCCACTATCGAGCGATTTTACGGAGTTAAACGAAAGACCTCCCGCACTGATATCGCTGGCTCTGCCAACCTTGCTTATTTTTTTCTCCGTCAGTAGCGCTACCGTTACAGGAGCCGTGATTTTCGGTTTTACCCGATAGTCTTTTCTTCTGTGAATGGCGTTTATCTTGTCTGGAATATCGAATTTCAACACTTCGAAACGGTCGAGATTATCCTTCCCCCGGTAAATGGAGTCGAAACCATGCCTGGCGCCTTTCAGCTCGAAATGAAAATAGAGTCCGCTCTTGCCTTCGACCAGGGTAAGTCCGCTACCCATGGCCAGGAAAGGATCGACAAAAAAGAGGTTTTTGCGATGATCTATCATGATAAAGGTGGAATCGTGCTGAAAGGAGGAACCTTCCATCTGAGCGAAAACCCTTATGTTCTGTTCGCACGCGGAGGAGATTACCGATACTGCGGCCTTCCTGTCGCGGCTTTCGATGATGGTCCCTGCGCCCAGCTTGCCCAGTTCCCGGATAAATCCGGTCAACTTTTTCAATCTTTTCTGACCATTGTTATAATCGCGTTCGTCTCAATAGTGTCAATTCCGGGTCAATACTGCATTTTATAATGAATTATTCGGTCTTTGCATTCCATACGTCATTTTTACCCGCATATTTCATGAATTGTCCGGGCCACCTATGTTACAGTATCGCCGATGAACGCAAGTATAGGAACAATAATCCAGACCATCTCCATCATGGCTCTACCGGTGATCTTCGCCGTGGTGTTGCACGAGATAGCTCATGGATACGTCGCATACCTGAAAGGGGACGACACCGCAAAAGAGGCGGGACGACTCACCCTCAACCCGATAGCCCATATCGACTGGTTCGGTACGGTTCTTCTTCCGATCCTCTTCTATTTCACCACAGGTTTTCTCTTTGCGTTCGCCAAGCCGGTGCCGGTAAATTTTTCAAAACTAAAGAATCCGAAACTTGACATGGCTCTGGTGGCTGTGGCCGGACCTCTGGTAAACGTAATTCTGGCAACCATATCGGCTTTCGCCCTTAAAATAGTCCAGAACATGGACCCGGAGGCGGCCATACAGTTTAACGCCAACATTCAAGGTTCTGTATCGAGTGGAGACAACATTTTCATGGTTCCGATCATGTTCATGCTCTACTTCTCGGTGATCCTGAATGTTATTCTGGCGGTGATAAACCTGATTCCGATCCCGCCGCTCGACGGAGGCCGAATCGTTACAGGATTATTGCCGGAACCGCACTCCACCACTTTCGCCCAGGTCGAGAGATTCGGATTCATGATTATAGTTTTTCTCCTCTTTATCAATCCGTTCGGTGTCATGGACAAGGCGGTTAGGCCATTTATAACCGCCCTGTTAGACATTCTCCTCTAGTTCAAATGTCAAAAAAACGAATATTGTCCGGGATGCAGACCACGGGGAAACTCCATCTCGGCAACCTGTTGGGCGCCCTTGAAAACTGGGTCTCCATGCAGGATGAGTATGACTGTTATTTTTTCGCCGCCGACTGGCACGCTCTCGCGTCAAACTACAGCCAGACCGACGAACTGAAAGATAACCTTCTTGACCTCGGAGTCAACTGGTTGTCCGCCGGACTTGACCCTGAAAAAAGCACTCTGTTTATTCAGTCACTAATACCCGAACACGCGGTTTTGCACGTCTATTTTTCGATGATAACCCCACTTCCGTGGCTCGAAAGGGTGCCAAGCTACAAGGAGAAGATGGAGCAGGTCGTAAACAGGGACCTTCATACATACGGATTTTTGGGCTACCCGGTTCTTCAGGCCGCTGACATAGTTTTGTACAAGGCCGATTATGTTCCGGTGGGTATCGACCAGCTTCCGCATCTGGAACTGACCCGCGAAATTGTCCGCAGGTTCCACGATATATATAAAACAAACATCTTTACCGAACCGGAAGGAAAACTCGGAAGCGTGCCGAAACTTCCCGGCGCAGACGGCAGGAAGATGAGCAAATCTTACGGGAACGCCATCTATCTCTCCGATACCAGGGATGAGATGAAAGCCAAAATAAAAAATATCGTCACCGATCCGGCCCGAATCAGAAAAACCGATCCGGGCGACCCGGAAAAGTGTGTGGCCTACGCTTTCCACGAGGTTTTTTCCGACGAGGAGTCGAACAAGGTTACCGCAGAAGAGTGCAAAACCGCCGGTCGCGGATGTGTCGCATGTAAAAAAGAGCTGGCGGAGTCTGTTTTCCGCCGTATCGACCCTGTTCTGGAACGCCGTGAATACTGGAGCGCCAGACCGAAAGAGACACTGGAAGCCTTGTGGGAAGGAACCAGAAAAGCCAGAGCGGTCGCCAGCGAGACACTAAAAGAGGTGGAATCGGCCATCAAGATAGACATCTCAAGTTTCCGCGATTCTCTTTCCTGATCTAATCCGCTTTTTTGTAAAGCAAACCCAGAATATTCCGTATCACCTTGAAAAACGCCTGACAAGGTGATACATTGTATGTACGATGAGTGTACGCAGGATTGACGATGCTTAAAAAACTTACAAAACATGGAAATAGTCTGGCTCTTGTAATTGATCGTCCGGTCCTTGAACTGTTGAATATAGATTCTGACACGCCGCTAGATATTTCTACCGATGGCAAAAACCTTCTGATATCGCCGGTGAAAGACCCGGAACGGAATGAACGTTTTCTCGCCGCCCTTGAGGAAGGCAATCAAAAATACGCCAAGGCTCTAAAAAGGTTGGCGGAGTGATGGATGCCTCCCGTCTTTCTTGAGTTAGTTGAAGTATTAGCAATCCATGCTGACCAGATCAAGAGGTATGGCGGAATTCCTGGCATTCGGGATATGGGACTTCTGAAATCGGCTCTCGCAGTCCCGGAATCGGGCTTTGGCGATGAATATTTTCACGCCGACATTTACGATATGGCATCTGCCTATTTGTTCCATATTGTGAATAACCACCCGTTTATAGATGGCAACAAACGGACAGCCGCAATGTCCGCGTATGTATTCCTAAAGTTTAACGGCATCACTCTAACCGCTTCGAATCCAGCTTTTGAAAAGATAGTTCTCCGTGCCGCTGATGGAAGCGCTGGTAAACCTGAAATTGCACACTTTTTTCGTAAACATACAAAAGATTATTAATCCGCATATTTCAGGGGTGCGACTACAGCAACGACAGGTGTTCCGCAACGATCAGCTCCACCATCTTCCCCATATAACTCCTGAACTTCAGGTGACGTTCGACAGGTGATGATTTGAATAACCATTTTTCCTGTAAATCTTTTTTATAATGCCTATTCAAACGAGATAGATAACGATGAACCGGCGTTGTGATTTTCCCCAAACTACCATCTTCAAAAGAAAACGTGAGACGAGACCTGTGACTTTCAGCTTGAGGGTGGTCAATTAAACATTTTTCTGTTTTTCTCCAATTCGGGTAAATATCATCAGGAACCAGCATCTGCAACACGTCACAATTCTTTCGTAGCTCGTCGAATGTTTCCAATACATTAGAGCGTGTAACGGAAATTTGATCAGTACAACAGCATTTAAATTCATTCATGCTTTTATCCAGTCTAAAAAAGACCTGACTTCTACCGGAGTTCTTCATCCACTGCCAAGACAGTAAAATCCTAGCGTGTAAAGGAACGGACCTTTTTAGACTCCAAGCGGTGTTCTTTTTCGGCTTTTTGTAAATCTTGGGCCGACTGCCAGTTCATCCAGTACTCGGTCGAAGTTTCGAGATATTTTGATAGACGCAAGGCGGTGTCGGGAGTGACAGCTCGCTTCCCATTTACAAGCTCGTTTACGCGAAGGTAGCTTATGCCGATGTCACTCGCCAATCGTGTCTGCGTGATACCGAGCGGGTCCAGATACTCCTCACGCAAGATTATACCCGGATGCTCTATTTTAACCCTGTCATCGCTCCACCCAGCATCAGCCTTTCTTCGGCACAAGCATTATCTTCAGTTCGCAATCAAGCGCGTGGGCCACTTTTTTTTAATGTCCGCAAACTTTTTATTTTAGCCATATCTCAAGTATCTCATCGTAATGGGCCGTCCACAGGCCAATATGATAACAATCCCTGGTTCCCATTTCGTCCCTGCTCGATATTTTTTTTCAAATCGGTTTGCGCTTGTCCGTAATCAAGAAACTCTATTAAAAGGTCGAACTACGTTGAGAACAAAATTCAGGATTCCAAAAAGGGTCTGGACAGTCGTAAACCTGCTGTTACTGACATGGATCGCCTGGATTGCGGCCGGAATCGTTGGAATTCAGGCCAAAGAAACTTTGACGTCGATAAAGCCTTCACCTGTAAAAAAAGTCGATACGGTTTTGGCAACCGCAAGCGAAACATCCGTCAAAGATTTTTCCAGAATAGTTAACCGCAATATATTCAATTCCTCAGCCGTAACCACTGACTTAACCACCACCCCTCTGATCGAAGATGTGTCCGCCACCGATGATAATCTCGCAGACGCCCCGGTAAGTTCCATAAAAGCGAAACTTCTCGGAACGTTGCTGGAGCCTGACGGGAATGTAAAACTCGCCGCCATCGAACTTGAAGAGGCGAAGGAACAGGGGGTCTACAAGGAGAACGACCGTTTCCTCGACGCGCTTATCGTCAGGATATCGAGAAACCGTGTTTACATCAGCAGGTCGGGGCGCATGGAGGTGATGAGGGTCGATTTTTCCGAGTGGACGGCAAAACAGGGACCGGGCGGCCCTCCTGGCGCCAAAGGCAAAGGAGCCGCGCCAACTCCGGGGTCCGGGCCGGACGTCTCTCAATTGGGGGAGGGTGAATACGCTGTATCCCGACGATATATCGACTCCCAGCTTGCGAACATGAGCAAACTGATAACGGAAGTCCGGGCCGTACCAAACATTCAGAAAGATGGATCAGCGGACGGGTTCCGGCTCTTTGCCATCAAGAAAGACTCACTATTCTCCAAAATCGGGTTCCAGAACAAGGATGTCGTGAAAAGAATAAACGGTGTCAAACTCGATTCGGCGGAGAAAGGGCTGGAGCTTTTCCAGGCTTTGCGTCACGAATCGAGTTTCGATATCGATATCGAGCGTAACAGCCAGAAAGCAAGTATGCGGTTCTCGGTGCAATAATGCGTGATATGGAAAGGATTGTAAAAGTGTCTCCTTTGAACAAAGGTGTCTTGTATATGACCGGCTTTAGTCTGGTCACTGCCACGTTTTTGGTCTCTCTTCTGGTGGCGACTCCGGCGTTTGGGCAGGAGAATGAGACCAGCGCCAATAAACCGCATCTTGTGAACATCGACTTCAAGGATACCGATATCAGGGTCGTAATAAGGTCGATCGCTCTACTTACTGGTAAGAATTTCGTGGTAGACGATAAAGTCAAAGGGAGCGTAACCATCATATCCCCTGCGTTGGTAACTGCGGAGGAGGCGATGCGGGTCTTTGAATCGACCATGGAGGTTTACGGCTATTCCCTGCTGGAGTCAGGCTCTGTCATCAAGGTTATTCCGGCCAACGAAGCCCGCCAGCGGTCATCATTCAAGTCGGGGACAAAATCGGGCGGGGACAAGCTTGTAACGAGGGTGGTTCAGCTTTCCCACGTCAAGGCTCAGGATATGGTCAACACGTTCAGGCCGATGGTTCCGTCCACGAGCTACATCACCTCCTACAACGAAACCAACACACTGATAATCACCGATTACCAGTCGAACATAACGAAGATACTTGGCATAATCGATCAACTCGACACACCCGCTCACGAAGAGACCCTGACCGTAATCCATCTGGAACACGCCGGATCAAAGGAACTATCAGAGCGGCTCGGAAAACTTTTTGAGGAAAACAAGACAGGAAGTATCATCACAAGGGGCAACCAGGCCAAGGGGAAAACGAATGTCTCATCATCCGGCGCCTCAAACGTGATGTCGTTAAACGCTTCAGCGAAAATCATATCGGATGACAGAATCAACGCTCTGATAGTGATAGCCACCAAGTCCGCCACGGATCAGATTCTTGCTCTGGTCGCCCAGCTTGACATACCGTCACCGCCGGGACGGGGTGGAATCAACGTCTATTACCTGAAAAACGCCGACGCCGAAGAGCTTTCCAAGGTTTTGAACAACATCACCAAGAAAACCAAACCGGAAAAAGGGAGGAAGGTCCCATCAGCCGCGCCAAAACTGAAGGATAACGTCACCATAACTCCCGATAAAGCGACCAACTCCCTTGTGATAACAGCGTCGATAGAGGATTACGATACCATAAAGAATGTCATTGAGAAGCTCGACATAAGGCGACGACAGGTCTTCGTCGAGGCGCTTATTCTCGAAGTCACCACCAGCAAAAGTAAAGAGTTCGGCGTGGAGTGGCGGACGACTTCAGATTTTACAAATAGTGGCGTGCAAGGCATTGGCGGTGTCGATTTCGGCACCATAAGCGACGTGGCTGAAAATCCGTTAGCCGCCCCGGAGGGACTTTCCATCGGCGTAGTGGATGGGCTGATCTCATTCGGGGACAAGACGTTTTTGAACCTTGGCGCACTGTTACACGCTCTTCAGGCGGAGAGCGGCATAAATATCATCTCCACCCCCAACATAATGACCACCGACAATGAAGAGGCGAAAATCGTCGTCGCCAACAATGTTCCGCTCAAGACATCGGAGTCGCAAAGCTCCGGCGGCAACACCATCACCAGCATCGAACGAAAAGATGTCGGCCTTACCCTTAAGATAAAACCGCAAATATCGGAGTCGGACGAGTTGAAACTTGAGGTTTACCAGGAGATATCCTCGCTGGTGGCCACGCAGATCGACAAGGCGGAGGATCTGATCACAAGCGTCAGATCGATAGAGACAACGGTTGTGGTGAAAGATGGTCAGAACGTTGCGCTCGGCGGCTTGATGCGGGAAGACACCACCGAGACTGAGTCGAAAGTCCCCTTCTTCGGCGACATTCCGGGTCTGGGATGGCTCTTCAAAACGCGGGGCAAAGAGAAGCAGAAGACCAACTTGTTAGTATTCCTGACACCCCACATTATCAGGAGCCAGGCCGACATGGATCGGATAATCGACGAGAAGCGGGAAGTTCTGAAGGCGACACCAGAATTCGCGGAGAGCCTCAAAGTCATTCCCGGAAGCGATAAATCGGCTAACCCGGATAATTCATGAGTATTCTATTACATCGCCGTATCCACTTGCCACTGCGTCACTTTCGGTCATTTTGGTTCTCGACGTACTGTACAGTACCCCTCCGAGCCAACATGACCGAAAGCAACCCAGTGGCAAGCGCCTACAACGCTTCATTACAAACACTCATGAATTATCCGGGCTAGTGATGAAGAGTGACGCTGAGTTATGAGCCACGGCGCAAAACTTCACCAGACGCCAGAAGAGCTGGAGGAGCTTGCAGGGGAGCTTTGCCTGCCATACCTGACCGATCTTGACGAAGAGCGGATAGATTACGACATCCTCGCCAAAACACCGTTCCAGTTCGCCCGGGACAACTTTATACTTCCGTTGCGCCGTGAGGGGAACGCCGTTCTGGTCGTAACTTCGAGGCCGACAGCAGTCCAGCCACTTGGCGACCTGCGGTTGATCTACGCAACGCCGATCAAAGTCTGCGTGGCCCCTGTCGATCTTCTGGTCGAAGCGATCAATACCGCATACGACCTCTCCTCCCATACCGCAAGTGAAGTCGTTGACGACATCACGGAGGAGAACTCCGACCTTAACGCGCTTGTCCACGGTCTGCCCGAAGATCTTCTGGAAACATCGGCGGAAGCTCCGGTGATACGTCTGGTCAACTCGATTCTGATGCAGTCGGCCAAGGAGAAAGCGTCCGATATCCATATAGAACCTTACGAACGCTCATTGGCGGTCCGGTTCAGGGTAGACGGTGTTTTGCGAAACGTCATCAATCCGCCAAAAAAACTTCAGCCGCTACTGGTTTCGCGGATAAAGATCATGGCCGGTTTGAATATCGCCGAAAAACGGTTACCACAAGATGGCAGACTGAAGATCGTTATCGCAGGCAAAGAGATCGATATCAGAATCAGCGTCATCCCGACCGCCCACGGTGAGCGGGTCGTCATGCGTCTGCTCGACAAGAGCGCCATGGCTCTCGGATTCAGCCAGATCGGTATGGACGATCACCTCCGTAGCGAGGTAGAGAAACTGATCGCAGTACCGCACGGCGTAATCCTCGTCTCCGGCCCCACAGGCTCCGGCAAGACCACCACTTTATACACAGCCCTCTCCGCCATAAACTCTCCCGGCAGAAACATCATTACGGTAGAAGACCCTGTGGAGTATCAGTTGCCGGGTATCGGCCAGATGCAGGTGAACACGAAAATCGGACTTACCTTCGCCGATGGGTTAAGGTCGATTTTACGACAGGACCCCGACGTTATCATGGTCGGGGAGATCCGCGACACTGAGACCGCCCAGATCGCAGTTCAGGCGTCGCTTACGGGGCATCTGGTCTTTTCCACCATCCATACCAACGATTCAGCCGGGGCTGTCACACGCCTTTTCGACATGGGTGTGGAGCCGTTTCTGATCGCCTCATCGCTCCTCGCCGCTCTGGCGCAACGTCTGGTGAGGGTATTGTGTCCCCAGTGCAAAATCGAATACAGGCCGGAGTCAGAAAACCTCTCAAAACTTGGGGAGGAGAAAATCCCGGAAACCGCAACCTTCTACCGTCCAGCCGCCGACACAACCTGCAAATCGTGCAAGGGTTCCGGGTATAAGGGCCGAACCGGCATATATGAACTTCTGCCTGTGGACGACGATATCCGGTCGATGATTGTAAAGAACTGCGATACCTCCGAGATCAGGAGAACCGCCGCCAAGCGAGGATTCACCACAATGCGCCAATATGGCGCGAAGATTGTTTTCAACGGGACGACCTCCCTCGAAGAGGTTATCCGGGTAACTTCGGACATTAGCTGACATGCCTGTATTCGAGTTTGCCGGGTACGACAGTAAAGGCGCCTTGAAAAGTGGTGTGATCGACGCCGACAGCCCGAAAGGCGCCCGGATAAAACTTCGCCAGCAAGGAGTGATGGTAACAAACATCTCTTCTGATTCCGCCAAACGGGAGATTCTTTTAAACCCGTTAAAATCTCTTTTCCAGAGAGTGAGTGACAAGGAGATCGCCACCTTCACCCGCCAATTGGCCACTCTTCAGGCCGGGGGTCTCACCCTTGTGGAGTCGCTCGACGCACTCATAGAACAGTCTGAAGGCAGGCGGTTGGGCAAGGTGGTCACCGATATCCGGGAGAAGGTTTTGCAAGGCGCTTCCCTCGCCGATTCGATGCGGGAGCATCACCGCCTCTTCGATCCGTTATATGTGAACCTTGTAAGGGCAGGGGAGGCCACAGGCGCTCTCGATGAAACTTTATCACGGTTGGCGGTGTTTCACGAAAACAGGCTGAAGCTAAAATCAAAAGTCACCGCCGCCATGGTCTATCCGGCTGTTATGACCGTCGTGGGCGCCGGGGCTCTTCTCTACCTGCTGACCTCCGTGACTCCGAAAGTCAAGGTTATGTTCGAGGATATGGGGCAGGCTCTGCCAATGCCCACGGTGATACTGCTGGCGGTATCAGATTTTCTCATCAACTGGTGGGCCTTGCTTATCGTTTCCCTGGCAGGCTTGATCCTCTTTATAGACAAGTACCGACGCACACAATCAGGGAAAGAAAAAATCGACCGGTTATCCCTGAAGATTCCGCTCTTCGGAAACCTGATACGGTACGCCGCAGTTTCCCGGTTCGCACGCGCGTTGAGCGTTTTGCTGACCGGTGGTGTGGCCCTTATCGAGTCGCTCAAGGTAACCGCCGAAGTTGTCGATAACGCCACCCTTTCAAACGCTATAGGAAAGGCTATTATCAACATCACCGAAGGGGAGACCATCGCGGGTCCGTTAAAAAACTCAGGACTGTTCCCGCCGTTGGTAACCCAGATGATAATGGCGGGGGAGAAATCGGGTTCCCTGCCCACCATGCTTGAGAAGGTGGCCGACGCTTACGAGTTTGAGGTGGAGACCGCCGTAACCGCCCTGACTTCGCTTGTGGAGCCGATACTGATCCTTGTCATGGGGTCGGTGGTCGGATTCATTGTGCTGGCTATTTTACTCCCGATATTCGAGATCTCCCAGATGACAGGCTGACATGAGACGTAACGTAATTACCCGCGAGGGTTTCACCCTTATCGAGATAATGGTTGTAGTGGTTATCCTCGGCATCCTGGCAACGATGATAATGCCGAAGATCATGGGACGACCCGACGAGGCGCGACATGTAAAATGTACTCTCGATATCAAGGCGATAGAGACAGGGCTAAACCTCTACAAGATCGATAACGGCCTCTACCCTTCTACAGAGCAGGGTTTGACCGCTCTGATTTTAAAACCCGCAACAGGCCAGATTCCACGAAAATGGCGTGACGAAGGTTACCTGCCGAAGATACCGGACGATCCGTGGGGCGGCGAATATCTCTATTTGAGTCCGGGGGCGCATGGAGATTACGACCTCTACTCCTTAGGCGCCGATGGCGAAGAGGGGGGCGATGGGAAATACGCCGATATAAACAGTTGGGAAATTAACTAGTGCAAAACAGGCGCGGGTTCACACTTGTCGAAACGCTCGTCGTTATGGTAATCATTGTCGTTCTGTCGTCGTTCCTTATCCCGACTCTGCCCGATGTCACTTCCCGACGATTAAAATCTACAGCCAGAAGAATATCAGGTGTCATCTCCCATATATATGACAGGTCGGCGGCCACACAGTTGACCTACCGGCTAACTTTCGACCTTAAGGCAAACAGCTATTACGTCTCCTTGCTGAACAAGCAAAACTCGTTCGAGGAGACCGAGCTTCCTTTTGCAAAGAGAAGCGAGCTTGCCAACGGAGTCGATATAACCGAAATTACCACCGCTTATCAGGGGAGAGTCACCGAAGGGAAAGCCTATATCCATTTTTTCCCGGGTGGATTCGCCGAACGTTCGGTAATCCATATAACCGACGATGCGAAAAACAGCATGTCCCTTATCGTAAAGCCTCTTACCGGCAGGGTGATTATCAGGAAAGGTTACGTCGATGTGGCGGACAAGGCGGCCTGACGTGTCCATGACCAGAAGATGCGGGTTTACCCTGCTCGAAATCATGGTAGCCATGTCGATCATGTCGATTGCGCTGGTGGCGTTGCTGACCGCCAACAACAGGGCGCTTGCTTTAAGTGGCGAAGCTAACCGTTTAAGCGCCGCAGTTTCCCTGGCCCGGATGGAGATTGAGCGGATCGCGTTGAGACCTGCGCTCAAGCCAGGTCTGTCGGAACGGGAGAAACGTAAGGATATCCCGGAATTTAACTGGCGCTCGGAGATAAAAGCGACCCCCTTCACAGGACTTGTGGAGGTAAGCGTATCGGTCTTTGAGGCGGATGATAAAAATGAAGAGAGCCTCTTTACGTTAAAGGGGTATTTCGAAAAATGAATCTCATAAACCGACGACATGGATTCACCCTGGTGGAGGTTCTTGTGGCCTCGTCAATTCTGGCCATTATCGGGACACTGATTTTCGGAACCTTCTCCGCGACCTTGGCGTCCGGCGTGGGTGTGAGAGAGCGGGCGGATACAACACATGTCGTCCGGTTCATCGTAAAGAAGTTGACTGAAGACCTGCAATCCGCCTCCCTGCTTCCGAACAACAAACTTGGGGTCTTTACAGGAAGCGACAGCCAGTCGGCGGAGCGACAGACCGACGAGATGCGATTTACCGGATTCGGCAGGAGGGTAATTCTGCTCAACACAGGCTCCGAACAGGCGTTGATAAGGTGGTTCGTGAAAAAACCGAAAGACCCGGAGGCGCTTTATACCCTCTACCGGAGCGAAAACCCCGATATCGCATCGCTGGAGGATGGTGGTAAGATGGAGGAGGTCTTCGATGTTACAGACCAACTGATCTTCTGGAACGTCCGGTATTATTACAACAGAAAGTTCCTCGACAGTTTTGACTCAAAATCCCACTCCGCGCTTCCCCATGCTGTGGAGGTGACGTTTGCCCTGGAAAACATGAATGGCGAACGGGTGAACGGTAGCGCTCTTGTTCAGGTTGGGGGGCGGACATGATTATACGTCCTGTAAAAAACCGGGATGGTATGGCTCTGGCCCTTACCATCACCGTGGTCACCCTTCTCACTGTCATTGTGTTTGACCGGTTCTACGATTCGTGGATCGACTCCGCGCTGGCCGGGTCGTACCGGAACGAAACGAAAGCCTACTTCGCCGCCAGAAGTGGTCAGACAGCCGCCAGACTGATTCTTGTGGCGGACAAGAAGAACAGCCTTACATACGATTCGTTAACTGAAGAGTGGGCGCAGACCGCTATACCGATCCCGATAGATGGTGAATACACCTTTGTGTCGATACGGGACGAGTCGGGTAAACTCGATTTAAACCAGCTCACCTCCGACGCCGGTTACCCGCAGGAGCGATGGATAAACGCCTTTACAAAACTGCTCAATCGGCTGGAGCTTGACGAGGGGCTGGCCGGAGTGGTGGTTGACTGGATCGACCCGAACAACGAGATAAGTGTAGATGGCGCCGAAGACGGTTATTATCTCTCGTTAAAAAACGGGTACCGGGCGAAGAACGGAAAACTCGACTCGGTGGGAGAGCTTGCCATGCTTAAGGATTTCACGCCGGTGGTGTTGGATAAGCTGACTCCTTACATTACTGTCTGGTCCGCCGGTTACATAAACGCCAATACGGCGCCGCCTGAGGTTCTGCTCTCACTGCATGAGGATATGACCGAAGAGATGGTCGATACCATGATCCGTATCCGGGTGGTGAAACCGTTCACAAAACGGGAGGATATAAAACAGGTTCCGGGTGTGAGCGAGATCTACTCCGACCTGGCTCTGATGATAGACGCCAGCAGTGACTACTATTCGGTGGAGTCAACAGCCACCTTCGACGAAACAACCAAACTGATCCGGGCGGTATATAAAAGAAGCGCCACCGGAACCGAAGTCCTCTTCTACAAGGCGTTATGATTACAAAATGAGTCTATTCGGAATTGAGATCGGATCTCACTCGGTGAAAGCCGTGGTGATGGAGAAACGGTTTCGCGGTATCGAACCTGTAAAGATGGTTCGCAGAGCCACAGGGGAGACAAAAGAGGAGACGGTCTCTGCTATCCGGGATATTCTGGAGCTAAACTCGTATGACCCGGAAGAGGACCGGATGGCGGTTCTCCTCCCCGCGAGTTACTTGAGTTACAGGCTCCTTAACTTCCCTTTCGACGACAACAAACGGATCGGTGAGGCGTTGCTGTTCGAGATAGAGTCGCAGACACCCTTTGACGCGGATGAGATCGTCGCGGATTACATTGTGGTGGAAAAGACTGAATCGGGGTCGAAAGTTTTGGCCTCCCTTTCGCTCAAAAGCAATATAGACTCGTTCCTTGCAACCTTGCGGGAGGCGGGGGGCGAACCGGACGTTCTGATTCCTCACCATTGCGCCACAGCCATGGCGGCGATGGAGGATAACAATCAGACGGAGGGGATCGTGGCGAGTATCGACATCGGTCTGCGGTCCACCTCCATATCGTTCGTAAAAGATGGGCGTATCTACGACTGCCACAGTGTAGATACGGGATCGGAGTCAGCGACGGAGGAGAAAGAGGGCTACGCGAAAAATATCGCGAGTGAGTCGCTCCGGCTTTTGTTGAGCCACGGCGTTCGGTCCCTCGGTGGAGTTTTACTATCAGGCGGTATCAGCCACGACACACAGCTTGCGAATGCGCTGGAAGGATATCTGAAAGCTCCGATATCAAAACCTTCAAACGGTTCACTCGATAACGTTTTATTGGATGATGATCCCGCATTCTCCAGAAAGGCCGAATCGTGGCTCTTTTCAGCCGCCCTTGCCGCCGGAACAATAATGGCGAACAAGCCAAAAAACCTCTCTATGAACTTCCTGACCGGAGAGTACGAAAAGAGGAGAAAAATCGCGGGCGGAAAGAGCATGGCGCTGACCACAGCAATTCTTCTCGCCCTGGTTCCACTGGCCGCCGGAGCCTCTTACCTGCTTGAGGGGGCTTTGTTGCAACAAAAGTATGACGGCCTGAAAACGAACGTACGCTCGGAGTTCACGCGCGCTTTGCCGGAAGTGAAAAGAATCGTATCGGAGACCCAGCAATTGAAAAACGGTTACGCCGACCTGCTTTTGCAAAAGGAACAACTCGGTTTCGCCCTGTCGGAGAACGATCCTCTGCTCGACCGTCTTTTCGACATAACATCATCTGTCCCGCCCGGAATCAGGCTCGATATCGACTCCTTCTCCTACGAGGCGATGAACATTACCATGAAAGGGAGAACCGGCTCTTTTGAGAATGTGGAGAGACTTAAATCGGAGTTCGATAAATTGCCGTGGACCGAAACTGTGACCGTTACAGGAGCCAAAGCCTCCGTTACACCGGGTAGTATAGATTTTGATATGGAGCTTGTGACCGAACGATGAACGGATTCAATTCGATGACAAGCCGTGAGAAATTATCCGTATCGATCTGCGTGATCTTTACACTGGCCACAATCTTCTGGCTGATGGTCTATGAACCGGCGGTCGAAAAAAGACGAATTCTCCTGCGAAAAATCGACAAGAAACAAGAGGAGCTTATCGAAGTTACCGCCATCGCCGACAGGGTGGTGGAGTTAAAAAAAGAGTTCGATCAGTTTGAAAAAAGAATCGCAAAAAACAGATCAGAAACATCTATCCTTTCCAGAATAGAAACCGTGGCCAACGAGACGGGCGCGCGGGAGAACGTAACGTCGATGTCCCCCTCGCCACCTGTTACCACCGATAAATACAGGGAGTCTGTTATACAGATAAAGATAGAAAAGATATCGCTCGACGGTCTGGTCCGGTTTCTCTCGGAGTTAAAAGAGTCGGGGAGAGGGTCGAGGGTAAAACAGCTTTCGGTGAAGACGGAGTTTGACGATCCATCCCTACTCAAAGTTACCGTAGCGGTGGCTTTTATCGAGCCTCTCAAATAACGGCGATATATATGCGAGTTTTTATTTACACAGCTCTCTTTTTTCTTCTGCTCCTTACGCTTTCTTATGTCAGGTTTCCGGGTGAGGTTATAGGCGCTGCGGTTTCAAATGCGTTGATGAAAACCGATTCGCGGATACAAGTTGAGATATCGGGGTCCGAGCTTACGATACCGCCGGGCGTGAGGTTTGCCGGTATAGAAATCTCCAAACCGGGGGCGGAGATAATCGACCTGTCACAAGTTACGCTCACCCCGGACTTCTCAACATTTCTGGGTGGTGACGCGGGGTTTACGACCAACGCGAAAACCCTGGGAGGCGCCGCCCGGGTAAATACAGTTTTTAACGGTTGGCGCAAGGATGACCTGTTGATAGATTTTTCTTTCGACAAACTCGATATAGCTCTTCTTCCCGTGTGGAAAAAATTTCCCTGGGCGCGGCTGTCTGGAAACCTCGCAGGCGAAGGGGGTTTTGCTTATATCGAAGACCCGGTAACGAAAGGGGACGGCAGACTGACCACAACCCTGGGTGAAGGTTCGCTGACCTTATCCCCCCTTCTTATGGCGGGTAAAGACCCGATAGTTATCAGCGGTGGTGAAAGCTCCATCATTTATAACCACGGCAGGGTGGTGGTGGACCGGTTGAACCTGACCGGGCCGGAGCTGGACGTTACGGTAACCGGAAGTCTGATTCTCTCACCGGCAAACCTCCGTTTCTCCCACTTGAACCTTACAGTAAAAATCAGGCTCGACGGTGAACTCGAAAACAGGGTCGGCGGACTGCTGGCTTTCTTTCCCAAAGGGGACGATGGGGAGACTCTAATCAGGATCGGCGGAACGATAGCCAACCCGAAGACCCTTTAAATCGGATTGGGTATATCCACAAATTTCGCTTCTATCCCGAATTTTCCCGATATAACCTCTCCGAGAGCTTTTGCGCCGAACCGCTCAGTGGCGTGATGTCCGCAAGCCAGATAATGAATTCCCTCCTCTTTGGCGAGGTGATATATCCATTCGGTATCTTCGCCGGTCAGAAAAACATCAGCCCCGGCGGATATCGCCTCCCGCAACAATCCCGGAGCGCCGCCTGAGAGGATGGCGATCCGGTTCACCTCGTGCGGTCCGAAGCAGTAATGACGGGTCATAAGGTTTATTTTAGTCTGAACGGCCTTGACCAGTTCCGAAACAGGGAGCGGTTCAGCTGTTTTCGCAAGAAACCCGATGGTTTTGTTTCCGTATGTTCCGAAAGGCTCTTTATCGACAAGGCCGAGGGTCGATACGATAGAGGCGTTGTTGCCAATGTCCGTATGGGCGTCGAGCGGCAGGTGATATGCGATAAGGGAGATGTCGTTATGGAGCAGAAACTTCAATCGTTCCTTGACACTCCCTGTAACAATCCTCGGATCGGAGTCGAAGAACATGCCGTGATGCGCTAAAACCGCCTGGGCTGACTCTTCTTTAGCGGCCTCAAAAAGCTCCATGCAAGCTGAGACACCAGTAACGATTTTTGACACTTCGCAGACGCCAGAAACCTGAAGACCATTCGGTGTACAATCCTTGAAAGAATCGGCGCCGAGGTAATCGTCCGCAAAAGAAACGATCTTCATAAGATCGGCCATGGAGAACTCCTTTATTTTCATCGCTACTGCTATGATATCAGTAAAACCGATTTGCGGAATATAGCATGGCTAGAATAGGAGTTGTCGATCTGGGTACCAACACGGTCCGTCTGCTGGTGGCGGAGGTGGTTAACACCGGATTTTTAGAATTATACTCCGGTCAGATTATAACCAGGCTGGGCGAATCGTTATCAAAAACAGGAAAACTGACCGACAGGGCCATAAAGGATACGTCAGACGCTGTGCGGAAAATGCAAATTGAGGCGGATCACTTTAACCCTTTCACTCTTCATGTCTTCGGAACCAGCGCTGTAAGGGATGCGTCAAACACCTCCGAACTCGCCTCGGCCATAAAGGAAAAAACCGGCGCCGATCTTGTCGTAATTGCGTGGGAGGAGGAGGCGAGGCTTTCCTTGTTGGGGGCCGGGCTTGTGATGGGCAATGTGAAATCCCGCTACATTCTTTTTGATATCGGAGGGGGGAGTACCGAATTTATTCTGTCGGAGGGCAATCTCGCCGAATCGCAAAGTACTGACCTTGGTGTGGTGCGGTTGACAGAGAAATACATTTCAAAACACCCGGCAGATAACGATGAGATCGAATCGTTGACGGGGGAGATTGAAAAAACCGTTAAGGCCGCTTTGACTAAAATCAACGCAGTGAAAGGAGACGAACTTGTCGGTACAGCCGGAACGGTAACGTCCCTTGCGGCGATAGCTCTAAACCTTTCAGAATACGATGCGCAGAGGATAAACAATTACCTTCTCACATCTGATAAAATTATCGACCTGCGGAATAAAATCTTCGCCATGACCATCGAAGAGAGATCGAAGATTCCGGCTTTGTCGAAAGGTCGTGAAGACTTGATAGTTCCGGGCATTATAATAATCGAGTCGGCCATGAAACTGTTGAATGCTGAATATATACGCGTATCCGATTACGGCCTGCGCGAAGGTTTATTGATGAAGTTGATTGATGAGAAGTGACACTGCAAGGCTCACAGCCCTCTTTCTGATGTCCTTGCTTATATGCGGATTCGGCGATACCGCATATTTCGCCAACAAGGAAGGAAACGACCTTTTTGCGGAGGGGAAATACGAAGAGGCGCTTAAAGCGTACCGGAACGCCCAGAACGACGATCCTGAATCAAAAAGGGTCGATTTCAACCTCGGCGCGACACTTTATAAACTCGAAAAATACGCCGACGCTGAAAAAGCGTTTACCCGCTCTTTGCAGACAGACGATCCTGAACTTCAGCATAAAGCCGCTTTCAACCGGGGATCGGCCCTCTTGAGCGGAGGGGATCAGGCCCTGCAGGCAAAAGATATGGAAAATGCGGAAAAAAGCCTTAACGGCGCGGTCAAACAATATAAGAGCCTCGTGCGACTCCATCCTGAAGATGACAAGGCGCGGCACAATCTGGAGCTTGCTTACGAAAAGTTAAAAGAGCTGGAGCAGAAGAAAAAAGAAGAAGATCAAAAACAGGATAATAAAGAGAAGAACGAAGAGCAAAAAGAGGACTCCGATCAGAAAGATTCAAAAGACGATCAGGAGAAAAAGGATAAGGAAGACTCCAAAAAAGAAGAAGAGAAAGCTGATAAAAAGAGAAGTGGCGAAGAAGAGAAGAAAAAAGAGAAACCGGGAGATATAAGCAAGGAAGAAGCTGAGAAAATCTTCAACGCCATCGAGAGCGAAGAGCGTGATTTGAGAGAAAAAATGAAGGCGAACGTCATGCCGGGCCAATCGCCTTCCGGAAAGGACTGGTGAGAGCTTGGGCGCATTAGCAATTATCGGAGGGAGCCAGGCATACGACCTTCTTACCGAAAAAGCCTTCGGAAAACCGTACAAGGTAAAAGTGATAAAAACGCCTTTCGGGGAGGTTGCAAACGTATACAGGTTCAGGAAGGGGGGTATATCGTTCTACTTCCTCTCCCGTCACGGAGACGACGGATATAGAACTGCGGCGCCTTTTGTCAACTATCGCGCAAATATATGGGCGTTAAAAGAGCTTGGCGTAGAGCGGATTGTCTCCTGGTCCGGTCCGGGAGTGATAAACCCCAACATGGATGTCGGTTCTTTCTGCACTCCCACCGACATAATCGACATGACAAAAAATCGACCCTCCACATTTTTTAAAAAGGGTGGTCTCGGTTTTATCAGGATGTCAGAGCCTTTCTGCCCCGACCTTCGTCACGCTCTGTTGTATGGGATCGATACTGAAGGGGCGCCCCGTTACGATACAGGCACATACCTTTGTACAGAAGGTCCACGCCTTGAAACCCCGGCTGAAATAAAGCTCTACTATTCGTATGGAGCGGACCTTGTCGGCATGACATTGGCCCCGGAGGCTTTTCTGGCCAGAGAGCTTGAGATCTGTTACGCCCCCATCTGTTACCTGACCAACCGGGCGGAAGGGCTTGCGGAACGGGAATACGAAGAGGGGACGTTATTTGAAGGGATGCAGACTCCGAAAGAGAAAGAGATGGTGGAAAACGCCGTCGCCCTCCTCCCTGGGATCGCCATCGGCGCGTTAAAGGCTATCTCCGAACATGAACGGACCTGTATCTGTAAGGACGCTATGTTGCGATACAAAAAACGGGGTGATATTACCGACGACTGGCGAACCTGGATAGATCCATGATGGATGAGATCGACTCTGATGACTTTGGGCGGATCAGTGAAATCCTGATAACGAGAAAATCGGAGCTTGAGCGGATGATCGTAGCCGAGAAGGAAAATTCCGCCCCGGTGGAGCTTGACCAGAGCAGGCTCGGCAGACTCTCCCGAATGGACGCCATGCAGGTTCAGGCGATGTCGCAGGAGACCGCCCGCAGGAGGGAAGTGGAGGTCCGAAAGATCGACGCCGCTCTCGACCGGATAAAATCGGTGGATTACGGTTATTGTCTCAAGTGTGACGAGCCGGTGGGGAAAGGAAGGCTTGCTCTCGACCCCGCGGCGCCGTTATGTATCGGTTGCGCCGGGTTGGCGGAGAAGAAGAGATAGACCTTGCGGGATCGTTTTGTTACAGCCAAACTGCTGGTCATCGATTCAGACACTGTTATAAAAAACGGGGCCGTTCACATCCGGGATGGCAAAGTCGCCTGCACAGGTTTGGAAAAAAACTTCGACCTGTCCAGGGTAAAACTTCAACGGTTCGACACCCATATCCTTCATCCAGGTTTCATAAACGTCCACTGCCATCTCGACCTCTCTTTCCTCGCAGGCGCCATAACACCCGGCATACCTTTCACAGACTGGATTCGGGAGCTACGAAAAAGAAAATTTTCTGTCACGCCAGAAGCAATGGAAGCGGGTATCGGAAACGGGGTCCGCAGACTCCTCGAAACCGGGACAACATGCGTGGGCGATGTCACTACCAGCACATCTGCATACAAGGCTCTGGTGGACGCCGGGATGCGTGCGGTAATATTCCACGAGATTCTGGGAGCCGATACCGATCCGAAAGAAAAAATCGTGGCGCTTGAAAAGAGAATCGACGCTTGCCAGCCTACGGATCTCGTTACGAACGGCGTTTCTCCCCACGCAGTCTACTCCACATCGCACGAGCTGATGGAGGCTGTAGTCCACCTCGCGATATCAAAAGATATGCCGATGACCACCCATCTTTGCGAAACGAAAGAAGAGGAGGAGTTTGCGCGATGGGAGAGGGGTCCGTTGCGGGATACTCTAGTCGATTTTTCCGTATACCGAAACGGGCTTAGCCGGAAAGAGACACCCCTTGAGAGCGTTGACCGGTCAGGCGCGTTATCTATGGCCCCCGGAGGTCTGCTCGCAGTCCATATGAACCACCCGAATCTGGGCGACACTGAGAAACTAAAGCTATCAGGCGCGAAAATCGCTCACTGCCCCGGAAGTAACAGGTGGTTTGACAGGGCTGTTCCTCCGGTTCTTTCATACATCAAACATGGCGTTCCGGTGGCTCTGGGGAGCGACTCCCTTGCGTCGAACACCGACCTCGACATGGCCGCTGAAATGCGGGAGCTAAAATCGGCGATACCAGAGCTTGCCAGTAGCGAGTTGTTCAAGATGGCTACCGAGACAGGCGCGGTGGCCCTGAACCTGCCGAAAGAGACCGGCACATTGCGAAACGGAGCGCCTTTCGACGCAGTGGCGATAGATATCGGCGAGAAACTAAAACCTGACAACCCGTTCGAGTCTATAATGGAGAAGGATCGCGCAGTCAGATGTGTGTTTATTAATGGTGAGAAACGTTACGGGGGCTAAACCAATGACCGATATCAAGCTTGATTACACCAACGTACTGGCCGGACAGGTCGGCAAAAAACATGGACTCACCCTCGAACAGATAACCGAACTCTCCCCTGCGGCCAGAGATATCCACAAAGGACTGCAAGCGAAACGCAAATCTGGCGCGTTGCCTTTTTACGATCTGCCTTACGATAAAGAATCTACAACAGCAATTGTAAAAGCCTCCCGGTCGCTTCGCAAAAAGTTCTCGACTATGGTGGTTCTTGGTATTGGCGGCTCCGCCCTCGGTACCATGGCCCTCTTCTCCGCCTTGCGGCGCTCACAGCACAACAGCCTTACGGTCACAAAAAGGGAGGGGATGCGTCTTTACGTCGCTGACAATATCGACCCGGACCATTTTGCCGAACTACTTTCCACCATCAAGATCAAAGAGACGGTTTTTAACGTCATTTCAAAATCTGGCGCTACCGCAGAGACCATGAGCCAATTCATGATCGTCGCCAATCTTCTGAAAAAGAAGATCGGCAAGACATGGAAACGCCATATTATTTTCACTACCGACCCCGAATCGGGAGTCCTCCGTGAAATCTCGAAGAAAGAAAAGATAAAAACTTTCGAGGTTCCACCAGGTGTCGGAGGTCGTTTCACGGTTTTTACTCCGGTATCGCTCCTGCCAGCCGCCTGCGCCGGTATCGATATTCGCAAACTGCTAAATGGCGCGGCTACCATGGCCGAACGGACGAATGAACCCGACCTGATGAAAAACCCGGCTTACCTCTTCTCGGCTATCCATTACCTTCTCGATACGAAAAAAGGGAAGAAGATAACCGTGATGATGCCCTACTCGTCCGGACTTTACCTGATCGCCGACTGGTTCCGGCAGATGTGGGCGGAGTCGCTGGGGAAACGTACCGGCGATGACGGCGCGCAAATATTCGTCGGCCAGACTCCGGTAAAAGCCTTGGGAGCGACAGACCAACACTCCCAGGTCCAGCTGTATGTGGAAGGGCCGTTTGACAAGGTAGTGGTCTTCCTCGATGTAGCCAACTTCGCCACCAAAACAGATATTCCGAAAGGGTTTGCCGACAGTCCCGCTGTGTCGTATCTCGGAGGCCGTACACTGAATGAACTTATGGCGGTAGAAAAGGAGGGGACCGAATATGCCCTGACCGTGAACAATCGCCCGAATATGACCATCAAACTGCCAGAAATCAGCCCCGAAACAGTAGGTCAGATATTGTATCTGCTACAGGTCGCAACCGCCTTCTCAGGAGGTTTGTACAAGATCAACGCATTCGATCAGCCGGGTGTGGAGTTCGGCAAACAGTACGCCTACGCCATGATGGATCGGGAAGGGTTTGAAGATCAAAAAGCGGAATTTGCAGGTAAACAGCCGAAAGAGCGATCCGTAGTGTAACCTTTACGAATTATCCGGGTTAAGGGTGATAACCGCCATCCCTCTACTGGAGCTTTTGTCCCTCCCTTTCCATATACTGACGCCGGATGTGTCGATGGCGTCATACGGTTGAGGCATCGACTTGAGATGGTTCTTCACAGCCACCTTCGCCATTTTTGCAAATTCCTGATCGTTCTTCGGCCAGTTACGAACAGCGTATCCCGTTATCGCAGGTGGAGTCTCTTCCAAAAAAGCTTTGCTTTTCGACAGCCGGGCGATCTTTTCAAGTTTATCCGCCGCAGGTTTCAGACCCTCAACCAGTACAAGGATCAAGGCGCCGGAAACTTGTGTCTCAGGCTCCGACTCGTCTGATGGCCATAACCGCTCCTTATCCTCCAAATCGCCCTTCTCATCCGGTACCGGAGGCGGAGGGGACGGTGTGATCAATCGGGGCGATGATGTCGCTGACTCGAAATGTGCGTTGTAGCATGCAGTAATGGCGCAAATAGTGTAAGGAAACGTAAATAGAAACCCTACAAAAAACGCCAATACGCCGAGCGCATTGACAACCGCAATAATCAGGAGAAACAGAAGAACTTTTACCGGGTATTTGAAGGTAATTTTCCTGCTGGCCTCCATGGCTGTCCAGAACCCGGAATCCTGATCGACCACATGCGCATACACAAACAGATAACAGGCCGATATGAAGAGCGCTATGAGGATAGTTATTATTATAAAACCGAAGAGAAGCCCGAAGACCGGCGCCCCCGTGGGCGTCTCCCCGGGAGAAAGAGCGAATGCGGCAACACCGGCCCATGCGGCAAACAGACCCAAGGGCGCCAGCGCGAACATCATCGACACCACATAGACCAGAAAAAGGGGGGTGAATTTCTCGAAAGCGTCAAACAACCGTTTTGCCTCGACAGGCTCACCTCTGAAAGCGTCGCGGGAAAGGATATAAAGCCCTCCCATCAACGGCCCCGCTACAAGGAACGAGACAATCGGCCCGATGAATGGCACAAGCCCCGCCGCCGCATGCAACAGACTGAAAAGAATCGTGGCCACCACAAATCCGGCCATGTTTTCACGGAAAGTATTATATCCCTCCGTCAGGTAGTGACCTATGTCAAACTCCTGTCTCATGACGTTTGGTTGACCGAAAATCTGTTACGAAGGCATGACAGGAGGAGGTGGGGGCGGTGGCGAAGAGGTTGGCGGTTCCAGACGATCAACATCCTGCAACCCGAACGCCGTTACGTATGCCTCGGTAATCACGCAAGCGGAATAAGGGAGGGTAACAAGCAAACCCAGACCGAAAGGTATAAGGCCCGCCAGGTTAACAACCATAATAGCCAGAGCGAGAAGAAACACATCAAGCTGATGCTCGAACCCGTATTTCCGGGAAGCCTCCATGGCGGGCCAGAACTCCAGATTCTTCTCAACGACAAGCAAATAGGAAAACAGGTACCACCCGCTAACTATAACGCTCGGAATGATAAAGAACAGAAACCCGACAAACTGGAAGATCGAGACAGCAATGCCCACCAGAACCAGTGGAACAAACAATTTGAACCCGTCCACAAGACGCATAACGTTCAGGTCCGCGCCGCCGCGCGCGTCAAGAATGAACAGAAACAGACCGCCCGTCATAGGGCCTGCGATAAGCAAAACCCCGAACCAGGTGAATGACGCCGCCGCATATATTACAAGAAAGACAAGACCCGCTACGATCATGTCCTGAATGTTACGAGAGAACAAAGCCCAACCGCTCTCAAGATGAGCCCGAATATCAAGCCCTTTATTCATGACCTACCTCCCCCAATATCAGATAAATTCAGATGTCCATACTACCCCTCATCCAGATTGAACACCACAAATAAGGAGAAGAGAATATCTACTTTTCTTTTAGAGAAAAAAGAAAAGTAGCAAAAGAAAACCTGTCTGGTTGTGAATTCGGCCCATGAGGGCCGAATTCACAACCAGATGAGTTTCTCTTTGCTTCTTTCTCTTTCCCAAAGAGAAAGAAGATAGTCTTCCTCCCCCGCTTATCCTTGGGGTTTGAATATCAGGGTGGCGAGGGGTGGCAGGGTTATGTTTATTGAGTTGGGTTTCCCGTGGTGTGGGATGTTTTCCGCTTGCACGGCGCCGTTATTGCCTGCGTTGGAGCCGTAGTATATTTCTGAGTCGGAATTCAGCAGTTCCGTGTAGAGGCGTGACTCTGGTATTCCCAACCTGTAGTTTTGGCGTACTATCGGTGTGAAGTTGCTTACGAATACCAGGTAATCGGACTGATCCTTGGCTTTTCTAATAAAGGATATTATGGAGTCGTCTGAGTCGTTGCAGTCGATCCACTCGAATCCTTCGTGGGTAAGGTCGTTTTCCCACATCGCTTTTTCGTTCAGGTAGAGGGATCCGAGATCGGCCATGAACTTTTGTAATCGTGCGTGGGGCGCGTATTTCAGCAGGTCCCAGTCGGCTGATTTGTCGTAGTCCCACTCTGTCCATTGTCCGGTATCACAACCCTGGAACAGCAGTTTTTTACCGGGGTGTCCATACATGTAAGTAAAAAGCAGTCTTAGGTTCGCAAATTTCTGCCAGGTATCGCCCGGCATTTTGCTTAAGAGCGAATTTTTCCCATGGACGACTTCGTCGTGGGATATGGGCAGTACGAAGTTCTCGTGGAAAGCGTATAGCAGGGCGAACGTGAGGTTGTTATGATGAAACTTTCTGTGAACCGGGTCTTTCGAGAAATATTCGAGTGTATCGTGCATCCATCCCATGTTCCATTTCATGGTGAATCCGAGGCCGCCTAAGTATGTCGGGCGAGAGACTCCCGGCCACGCTGTCGATTCTTCGGCTATGGTGACCGCTCCCGGAAATTTTTCATGGAGCAGGGTGTTCATTCTTTTGAGTAGCTCGATGGCTTCCAGATTTTCGTTACCGCCGAACTCGTTGGCGACCCATTCCCCATCCTCTTTCGAGTAGTCGAGGTAGAGCATGGAGGCTACGGCGTCAACCCGCAGTCCATCGAGGTGGTAATATTCGAGCCAGAAGAGGGCTGAGGAGATCAGGAAGTTCGCCACCTCCGGTCTGCCGTAGTTGAAGATGAGTGTTCCCCAGTCTTTATGTTCCCCTTTACGCCAGTCTTCATGTTCGTAGAGGGCGGTACCGTCGAACCTGCGCAGGCCGAACGAGTCTTTCGGGAAGTGGGCCGGCACCCAGTCCATGAGCACGCCTATTCCGTTGTTATGGAAGAAATCCACGAAATATTTAAAATCGTCCGGGGTTCCGAATCGGGATGTCGGGCTGAAATAGCCTGTCACCTGATAACCCCACGATCCATCGTAAGGAAACTCCGAGACCGGCATCAGTTGGACATGTGTATATCCCTGACGTTTGCAATACTCCACCAGCATTGGAGCCACTTCCCGGTAGGTGAGCCAATCGGCGCCGTCGTTCTTCCGTGACCAGGAGCCAAGATGAACTTCGTATATCGCAAAGGGACGGTCGAGCAGTTCGCCATGCCTCCTCTCCTCCATCCATTCGGCGTCATCCCAGCTATATGAGGAGTGGTCCCACACTTCGCTTGCGGTTCTCGGTCTCAGCTCTGAAGCGTATGCGAACGGGTCAGCCTTGTCGAAGACATCCCCGTTTTGCGCCTTGATCTCGTATTTGTAGACTTCTCCTGTGGTAAGGCCGGGAATGAACAGCTCCCATACTCCAGCCTTGCCGAGGGAGCGCATCGGGTTACGTCGCCCGTCCCATTCGTTAAAAGCCCCAACCACGGAGACCCGCATGGCGTTTGGCGCCCAGACAGAGAACCGGACTCCCGTAACACCATCCACCTCGACGATATGAGCGCCGAGTCGTTTATGAATTTCGTAATGCGTCCCTTCGTTGAAAAGATGCAGGTCCAGGTCGCCCAGTAACGGCATGAAACTGTAAGGGTCTCTCCGCATGGAGCGCGCTCCCTTGTAGCTGACGTTATGCAGATCGTATGCGAACACTTTTCGGCCAGGAATCAGAGCCTCGAAAAAACCCTCCTCGTCGATTTTTTCCATCTGGTATCGGCGTTCAGGATCATGTATGTCGATCACAGCTATTTCCGCCGCCTCTGGATCGAATACCCTTATGACAACACCGGTCTTAATCTGGTGAATTCCGAGGATGGAATGGGGATCGTGATGAACGGCGTTTTTTATTCGTTCGATTTGTGGTCTGGATGTAAAAGTTTTCATATGGCTAGATTAAGCCATTGCGGGCCAGATTACCAGCGTATCAGCGTGGCGCCCCAGGTAAAACCACCCCCGAAAGCCACCAGCAGGACCAGATCGCCATCTTTTATACGGCCTTCGGCCCGGGCCTCGTAGAGGGCTATCGGAATAGTGGCCGCCGAAGTATTCCCATATTTCCGCACGTTTATAAAAACTTTATCTTCCGAAACACCGAGGTTTTTCCCCACCGCGTTTAAAATTCTGATATTCGCCTGGTGAGGAACAATCAAGTCGATGTCGTCCGGTGTGATGCCATGTTTTTCGAGAATCTCACGGGTCACATCGGACATGGTGTTGACCGCCACCTTGAAAGTCTGGTTCCCTTTCATCTTGACGTAGTGGTCCTTGTTTTCAAAGGTGTCTTGTTTTATCGGGTTGGCCGATCCGGTTCCAACCATCAGGAAATCGGAATATTCGCCGTTTGCGTGAATTCTCGAATCGATAATTCCACTCTCCCCCTCCACGGCGCTTAAAACAGCGGCCCCGGCCCCGTCACCAAAGAGGACACACGTGTCCCTGTTTGTCCAGTCGATAAGATGGTTTAACACCTCCGAACCGACTACGAGTATATTTTTTGCGGAGCCCGCCCGGATGAAGCTGTCGGCGGTGGTGAGGCCGTAGACGAACCCGCTACAGGCGGCCAGCAGATCGAAAGCTCCACACTGGGCCGCCTTGAGCTCTCTTTGCAGGATACAGGCGGTGGTGGGAAACATCCTGTCCGGTGTCGAGGTTGCGCAGATTATCAGATCCAGTTCGGAAGGTCTGACCCCTGCGTCCTCAAGCGCCTCCAGAGCGGCGGGCAGGGCCAGGTCTGACGATGACACCCCATCATCGGCGATCCGGCGCTCTTTTATACCTGTGCGTGTGGTGATCCACTCGTCGGATGTCTCCACCATCTTTTCCAGATCGTGGTTGGTCAGAACCTTTTTCGGGACGTTAAGCCCCATTCCTGTAATTTTCGACCTGATCGGAGAACTCATTTTTCTTCCGTCTCCTCTTCCTCACCCGATCCCCAGATCTTTTTCTTGATCTGATTGAGGAATCCTTCCGAGTCCATTTTTCCGACGGCAAGGGCGCCCGGACTTTTAGCAAGCCCTTCCCTTATGTGTCCGTTGACATCTCTTGCTACGAACTTATGCGCCCCTTTTATCGAGTTAGCCACCGCTTTGGAGTCACTGCTTCCGTGGGCTATGAAGACTGCGCCATCTATTCCGAGAAGCGGAGCGCCCCCCACCTCCGTATGGTCGATCTTCTTTTTCATAACCGACAGGAGGGGTCGCACAAAAAGATACCCGATTTTGCCTCGCCACCCGCTGGCAAAGACCTCTTTAAGAAAATGGGTAATCATGCCAGCCACCGATTCGGAGACTTTAAGGGCTATGTTGCCTGTGAACCCGTCGCAGACCACGACGTCGGCGGTGTCCTTGTAGAGCAGTTTCGCTTCGACGTTTCCGACAAAATTGACAGCCGGGCTTTGCCCTAACAGTTCCAGAGCCTCACGGGTCATATCGGTTCCTTTGGTATCCTCCTCGCCAATGGACAACAGGCCCACCCTGGGCGTATCGATGCCCAGAAGATCCTGAGCGTATACCGAACCCATGACACCGAACTGATAGAGGTTGACAGCTTTGCATACCACGTTAGCCCCCGCGTCGAGCATGACCGAGTGACCGTTAACGCTCGGCAGGGTAACGGCTATAGCCGCCCTGTCTATCCCTTCCATGGTCCGGAGGGTAACAGCCGCCACAGCCATGACTGCGCCGGTGTTGCCTGCGGAGACAAACGCATCCGCCTCTTTGGCCTTGAGCAGTTTTATCCCGACATGGATTGATGAGCGTCTTTTCTTTCGCAACGCCACGGATGGCGCCTCGTCCATCTCCACCGCTTCTTCGGCGTGCCGTACTTTCAGGGACGCGCTCATGAAGGAGCGTTTTTCAAGCTCCCCGGCTATAACCGATTCGTCCCCCACAAGGATAAGCTCAAGCTGTTCAATATTCTTCAGGGCAAGGATAGCCCCGTCGATTATTGCGCCGGGGGCGTTATCCCCCCCCATTACATCTATGGCTACCCGTACAGCCCTGCCTTTGCCAGGGATCGGTTCATCCCGTTCGCCCGGTTGTTCTTCGACGGCTGGAGGTTCGACCTTATCTTCGGTCTGTTCGACCGGGTGAGCGGACACTTCGTCTACGCTTCCTCGACCTCTATTACCTGGACATCCTTGTAGTAGCCGCACTCACCGCATACACGATGGGGTGACTTGACCGCCCCGCAATTCGAACAGGTCGAAAGGGCTGGCATCGACAAAGCGTCGTGAGACCTTCTTCCACCTCGATGGGAACGGGAGCTTTTCTTCTTTGGAACTGGCATCTTTTATATTTCCTCCACCTACGTCATTTAAGTTTCGACAGTATGGCAAACCTGTGATCGCCAGATGGCGGTTCACAGGCGCATTCACTCTTATTAAGGTCCTTCCCGCATATGGAACAAAGACCTTTACACTCCTCCTTGCACAACGGCTGGATCGGGATCAGGAGCGCGACACAATCCCGGACCGGTTCGAAGAGGCTTAATTCATCCCCTTCAAAGAACTGAAGATCCATATCTTCGGCTGAAAGCTCCACATCGTCTCCGGTCTCCGTAAACGCATCTTTGGGCATATACACAGCGGTGACGTCCCCCTCCACATGCAGGGTCATATCCGCAAGACACCGCGAGCAGGCCAGCCTTATTCCGCCAGTAACAGACCCATCGAGGAATATCGAATCGCCGGCTCTGTAGACCTTGCCGGAAAAACGGACCGGGCCATCAACCGGGATCGGGTTATTCCCGGAGGCCGCAAAAACCTCCGATGGAAAAATCCAGTCGCCCTCGACTCCCTCTTCGGTAATCAGGGTTACGTTTATTACGTAACTATCAAATATATTATCACTCATTCGGACAGTCCGCGCTCACACCAAAGCGCTTTATAAACAGTACCTTCAGCCGGTAAACCGGATGATTGTCAGACCCGACAGCCGGACGACTTTTCGGCAAAAACCTCGTCATAAAGCCTGTCAGGGCAATTCAAGCAAACTACCCGTATACCAGTTTCAATATCAATTGTCAAATAATGGAGTCCCATTCATGGACTGAAGACAACATTCCGCCGTTCTGATATAATTCATCCACCCTGATCTTGATTATTCACGAAATCCTGCAGAGATGGTCCGCAGGCGTGTGTCCGGGGAACCATAAATGATATTTCATGAACAATCCGGGCCAAAACAGGTGTGTGTAACAAAACGTCATGGGAGCATAAATAAAAGTGTCCGAAATCATCAGCAGGTTCAGAGAAGATCACGCCCGAATCCTTGAGGCGTTTGAACAGGTTGAACAATCCATTACCGACGACCCGGACAGTTTCCCCAAGTCGATCTCTTCGGCCAAGGACCTGTTACTTGCCCACCTCGCCGCAGAGGAGAAAGATCTCTATCCTCCCTTGCGGGAAGAGGCCAAAACCAACAGGCGAGTAGATTCGGTCCTCGAACTTTACGCTAAGGATATGGTAGAAATAGCGAAGGTCGCCGAAGATTTTTTTACAAAATACCAGGCAGTGACAGGCGATTTCGAGCTTGTTTCCGATTTCGGGAAACTGTACGGGGCCATGCAGGTCAGGATCCGGCACGAAGAGCATGACCTCTACCCGGAATTTGACAAACTCTCCGCATAAGGTTTAACTTCGATTAAGGGCGGGGCGCCTATCACGAAGATAACGGTATGTGTATCCGGAAGCTGGTAATACATCTGGCCGCCCTTGCTCTTTTTCTGATAATCCAGGCGTGCCGTTTTACCGGAGGTGGATCCACCGAATCAGCCCTTCGCTGTACCGTCTCCGAGACTAGTGGTGGCGAAGACTCTTCAACTGTAATTATCAACAGCGCTGGAGGTAGCAATAATAGTGTGATCTCCTCCATCGGTTTCACACAAGGAATCGACACCAGGGATATCGTAAATGCACCAAGCTCTGAAAGCCCGTCAATGATGAGAATTACACCTTTCGATTCACACTCAAGCTACCTCTACCATAAAATCAAAGGTACCCATACATATGTTGGCGGTTTCGGGAAAATCATGCCACCGGACCGTATATTCCCGTTGAGAGACGGGGAAATCGCCTCGATTAAAGAATGGATCGACGCGCAGGCGCGACGCAGGCGGGCTTATCGCTCTACTGCGACAGGGAGTCTTGCATGGAGGGGGAATCGGTAAGTTGTAAAACAAGTATAAACGGGTCTGGGGGTATAAACGCCGATCTCTATGTAATCGTTACCACTCCGGGCGGAGCCATCTATTATTTACAGGATGGAAGTGGCGGGGACGCCCTGCTTTCCAACGATGCGACACCATATTTATCCGGGTTTGTCGTGAGCCGGTCAAGATCAGATGACCTGTTCGGGCTCGGCCTGAATCAGTTCGATGAGACCGGATCATTTACGTTACAGGCGTGGATGGTATCCGCCGGTGGCATAAGTTCCGACCCGCGACAGTCGATTAGCAACATCGATACCTTTTCGTTCCTGTATAATTAATCGGGTAAATTATGAAACTCGAGGAGAGTTTCCGAACTACACCAACATTAGTGAGAACACTACAATGATCCGATCACTGATTTTCGCTTTGACCCTGCCGATAATCTCATGTTCCATGTTGCTGACCTCCTGTGGTGGTGGAGGCGGGTCGTCCAGTTCCGGTGATACTGGTGGAGGTTCGCCCACAACCGGCTCCGCGCCCGCCACACCGGAAAATGTCACAGTCAGTTCTGATACCGATGGCGAGGTTATCGTCAACTGGGATCTCGTCGATAGCGCCACTTCCTACAACATATACGTCGCAACCATATCTTCAGTGGCAAGCCTTGCTTATGACCTGAAGTTTACAGGGATAACCGAACCACCCTACACTATAACCGGGCTTGATAATTCAACTACATACGCCGTTTATGTAAGCGCCGTCAACGAATACGGGGAGAGCGACAACGTAAGTGAACCGGGCGCCATAACACCCGGCGCCGGAGGTTCGACCGATGGCCCCTTAAGTGGTTGCACCGACCCGACGGCCACCAACTACGACGAGACCGCCACCGTGGACGATGGCGGTTGCACATACACCATAGAAGGTTGCACCGATCCGTTAGCGGTCAACTACGACGAGACCGCCACCGTGGACGATGGCGGTTGCGCATATCCTATAGCGGGTTGCACCGATCCGTTAGCGGTCAACTACGATAAAACCGCCGACACTGACGATGGCGGTTGCATCTACATAGTGAACGGCGAATGCGGCAAAGCGAACGGTGGATCGTACAGCACAATTCCGGAAAAAGAGCTTTGCACAACAGGCGCCGCCAGTACGGTCACCCTGGAAGCCAATGGCTGGATCTGGACCTGCGCAGGCGAAAACGGAGGTACCGACATATCATGCAGGGCCGACAAGGGACCAGACAGCGACAACGTCTGCGAAATAGTAACATGCCCCTAGCGTCCGGTTCTTCTTTTCCACTGCTCCGTTTCCCTGACCAGAATATCGACCAGATTGACGGAGGCTTCATGGACCTGGCTGTAGACCTTTGCGAATCCCGCTCTCGGCCCTCCATACGGATCCTTGATAATCGGGAACTCCTTGTCAGAGGTCAGGCTCCCCATAAGAATAGCTTTTTTTGCGTTCTCTATCGACATCTCCCGCACGGTGTAGAGATGGTGGCGATCCATTACGAGGACCATTTTCGCCTCCTCGATCATCTCTTTAGTCAATGGCCTGCTCCGGTGCGCTCGCATATCTATGCCGTGGCGGTCCATCTCCTGTATGGCCATGGCGGCGGCGGGGTTCCCGTCATAGGCGACTATCCCGGCTGATTCGACCAGAATATGGTCAAGCCCTCTGGCCAAAAGCTCCACCTGAAGAACGTACTCAGCCATAGGGGAGCGGCACAGATTGCCTGTGCAGACCGTTAGCAGTTTTTGGACACCCTCCATTTTAGTTGAGAGCCTCGTCGAACGGTGTGATCTCTTTGTATGGCCCCAGTACAGTAAGTTTAACGTTGTCTGGATTGATATACTTGCTGGCCACTCTTTGCAGGTCGTCCAGGGTGACAGCGCTTATTTCGTCCGACAGCTCTTCCGCTGTCTTGATCTTCGAGTGCAGGGTCTCCTGTGAAGCGTAAAGCCCGGCTACCGACATTGAGTCTTCAAGGGAGAGGTCTGTTCGCCCTTTTATATTCTCTTGTCCACGGATAAGCTCCTCTTCGGTGAAGCCGCTCTCCACCGCTTTACGCGCCTCGTCCATGACACATTTTATTGCGTCACCTAGTTTGTTGACGTTCACACCCGCTGATATTTTCAGGGCGCCTGTGTCGGTGAAGGCGCATCGGGAGGATCTTATGTAATAAGCCAGACCCCGCCTCTCTCGTACCTGATGAAAAAGCCGGGATGACATGGTTCCACCCAGAATATTGTTCATGGTCTTTAACGTTGGCTGGTCTTCGTGTTCATCTCCGGGAATCGGAAAACCGAGGACAAAATGAGCCTGCTCGGTCTCTTTTGGAGAAAGATAACTCCTCGACCCGGAGGAAGGAGTGTAAGGAGCGGCTTTCGGAGCGGGATCGCCCCCACCCTCGAAGGTGAAGAACCGTTCGCAGATCGCCATATTTTCTTCGTGGGTTATATCTCCGGCTACAGAGATTACACAAGAATCGGTCTGGTAATGGCGATCACGGAAGTTTATGAAATCATCCCTGGTTACGGTGGTAATGTTCTCTTCCGGGCCCGCTACGTCCCAACCGAGCGGACAGTCGCCGTAGAAACGCTCTTTGAAATCGATCTGGACCCTGCTCATCGGGTCGTCGTTGTACATCCGTATCTCTTCGATGATAACGCCCCGTTCCCGGTCGATCTCATCCTTGTCGAACTTTGAGTTAAGCAACATGTCCGACAGGAGGTCGTAGGCGATCTCCTTTTTCCCGGAGGAGAGTTTTACGAAGTAGGCCACTTTCTCTTCCGACGTGAAGGCGTTAAACACACCGCCGACAGAATCTATGGCCGAGGCGACAGCCATGGCGTCGGGGTAGCGCTTTGCGCCTTTGAAAAACATATGCTCCATAAAATGGGAGAGTCCGTTTATATTTCTGCTCTCGTAACGGCTTCCAGCCGACACCATGACCATCACAGTTATGGAACGGGTGGAGGGCATCGGGGCGGTAATGACCCTTACGCCATTGGCGAGGTGATCTTTGGCATATTCTTGTTTCATCGTTTTGACCGCAATATTTATGAAATTCACCGGCAATAACGAGCCAGTTTGAATGAAACAGATATTGTAAACTAATCGGCGTAACGATATTTGGAAAAAATGTATACATACAGGTTTGTTTCTGTCCTGATATAGCGCAATTTTTGGCGCTTTTTCAAATAACGTAGACATTTTTGCGTCCAGCGTCATTTTTTTTACATATTCGTTTTTCTAACCATAATAAAATCAATGGGTACTGAATCTAGTCCAAAACGGCACACAATATGCTCATATAATTAACCAAACAGCCCTTATCAAACGGGCCGGCATGGACGATATAGAGATACGAGAGTGGAGAAAAGAAAAATGAAAATTTCAGTAAAAGACAGGATTCGACATTATCTGAATCCAGTGCATGTCTACTGCTCCCTCACATCTCTCGTCAAGAAGGGGAAGGCGCTGAAAACAGCCAAACTGTACGAGCGTTTCTTCTTCAACACGCTTCTTCTTTGACGGAAACCCCTTCAAGGCCATATATATAGCGCCTTGGGTTGTTTTACCCCCATATATATTGCGCTGTCCACGAATAAAAAAAGCCCCCACCGCTCCATGGTTCAGAAGCGCCAGGGGCGTATAGTCTTGTTTATAATCCGACAGAGCTTCTCAATTCGTCCGCTTTGTCTTTAACCTCCCAGGTGAATCCCGGTTCTTCCCTGCCGAAGTGCCCGTAGGCGGCGGTTTTCTGGAAGATCGGTTTCCTGAGGTCGAGAGTTTTCAAGATACCGTAAGGGCGCAGGTCGAAAACGTCACGCACCGCTTTGTGAATCTTCTCCTGATCCACTTTTCTGGTTCCAAAGGAGTCTACCAGAACCGAAACCGGCTCGGCGACACCAATAGCGTAGGCGAGTTGCACCTCGCATTTGTCCATGATGCCTGCGGCCACCAGGTTTTTGGCTATGTAACGGGCCATGTATGAAGCGGAGCGATCAACCTTGCTCGGGTCCTTGCCTGAGAAAGCGCCGCCACCGTGGGAGCCAACACCGCCGTAGGTGTCTACGATGATCTTGCGTCCGGTAAGCCCTGTGTCGCCGTGAGGTCCGCCGATAACGAACCTGCCGGTCGGGTTGATATGGTAATTGACCTTTTTCTCGTCGAAAAGATTTCCAGGCATGACCGGTTTGATGACCTTCTCGATCACTTCCCTTTTCAGATCTTCTTCGCTGATATCTTCGCTGTGCTGAGTGGAGAGCACGATCGTTTCGACCCGGTGTGGTTTTCTGTTTATATATTCAACTGTGACCTGGGCCTTGCTGTCGGGGCGAAGGAATGGCATTGCGCCACTTTTTCTCTCTTCGGCCAGCTTCATAAGCAGTTTGTGCGAGAGCATCACCGGCAGTGGCATAAGTTCGGCGGTTTCGTTCGTTGCGTATCCGAACATAATTCCTTGATCGCCAGCCCCCTGATCTTCAGCGGCCTCCCGCACAACGCCCATGGCAATATCGGCCGACTGACCGTGCATGACGTTGATGACACCACAGGATCGGTAGTCAAAACCTGTGGAGGGATCGTCATATCCGATCTCTTTGATGACCCGGCGGACAGTGGCGTCCACATCGAGCTTGACATCGGGGGCGCAGGTGTACTCTCCGCCAACCACGACAAGTCCGGTAGTGCAGAAGGTTTCGCACGCAACACGCGCCATACTGTCCTGACCGATAACCACGTCGAGAACAGCGTCCGATACCTGATCTGAAACCTTGTCCGGGTGTCCTTCGGAGACTGACTCTGAAGTGAATAGATAGTTGATGCGGCCCATGTTTATCCCTCTATATAAGTGCTTGAAACAGTTTCCGTGTGTGTTTGTAAAAACGGCTATTATATATGAATCTTTAATTTAATCAAGATTTTGCTGTGGCGCCGGTCAAGGCTGGAAAACTTTTTTCATTCGCAATAAATAGAGCCGGACATTAACCTGTCCATATATCGGACACGATAACTGCCTGAAACGCATGGAGATAAAAAACAATGGTTGTCGGTGGCCCGTTCGCCAGGAATACGCTGGAAGCTCTCTTCCGTCCGGGTGGCAGGTAAAACCTTGTATTCATCGGGAAATGATTGTAAATTGGAGAGATAACCTGTCCATTGAACAGGGGTGGTAAACTCAAAATAATAACGATATTCTAAGGCATGGCAAAAAAGAAACAACGTAAACCTGTCGGCACAGGTCGGAAGAAAAAAGGCAAAACAAAACGACAGGACCAGATAGACAAGATGGAGGAGAAACACTCCGACAAAGCGGTCGAAGTGGAGGGAACGGTGTTGGAAGCGTTGCCCAACGCCATGTTCAAGGTCGATCTGGAAAACGGATATACCGTTCTTGCTCACGTCTCGGGAAAAATGCGAAAATTTTTCATCAGGATCCTTGCCGGCGACAAAGTCCGGATGGAGCTCTCCCCTTATGACCTGACTCGTGGTCGGATAACCTACCGCTACAAATAATCGACTCTGAAGGGATTCAGGCGAAAAAATCGGGGTCAGGCCATGTCGGTCTTACCTCTGGTTTTTACGACCTGACCTGAATCCCCGCTTCTGGCGCTCTCTTACAGATCGGCCAAAACGACCGCCACGTGTCCTTTCACCTTGACCTTCGGGTAGATCTTTTCGATCTTGCCCTTCTCCCCGATGACCACAGTGGTTCGGATAGGGCCAATGGAGACCTTTCCGTACAACTTCTTCTCCCCCCATGCGTCATATTTTTTTTGCACGATCCCTTCCGGGTCGGAGAGGAGTGGAAAAGGGAGTTCGTACTTCTCGGCCCACTTCTTCTGGGCGGCCGGTCTATCCCTGCTGATCCCTATGATCCTGACGTTCTTACTCTTAAAGTCTTCTGATGCGTCCCGAAACTCGGTCGCTTCGGTCGTTCATCCTCCGGTTGAGGCTTTGGGGTAGAAAAAGATAACGACTCTCGATCCGTCGAAATCTTTCAGCGACCTTTCTACCTCGTCCTGGTCCGGCAGGGAAAAATCTGGCGCTTTAGTTCCCTCTTTCACCATAATCGGCTCCTATCCTTTATATTAGTCGAGTGACGCAACCGCGTTATTCATGCGATCAATCCCGTTTAGTAACTCTTCCATGGAGAGCGCGTAGGACATCCTGATATTACCCGGCGAACCGAACGGGTCACCCGGCGTAACGGCCACTCTTGCTTCCTCCAGCAGGAATTTCGTAACGTCGTAGCTGTCTTTTAGCGCCTCGCCTCGCCACTTTTTACCAAAGAGGCCTGAAATGTTCGGGAATACGTAAAACGCGCCTTCCGGTTTCAGGGAGGTAACACCTTGCATATTCTCGAAACCTGCGAGCAGAGCGTCTCGTCGGGCCTTGAACTGTTTTAGCCATTCGGTCAGGTGTAGCGGGCCTTTCTGGAGGGCGGCAAGGGCGCCGTACTGCGCGAATGATGTCGGATTGGATGTGGATTGCCCCTGAATCACACTCATTCCCTTGATTATTCTCTCATCGGCCAATGTGTAGCCGAGCCGCCATCCGGTCATGGAGAAATTTTTGGAGAACCCGGATATGATCAGCGTATACGGCTTTACCGCAGGATCGTAGAAGGGGAGAGATCGGAGTCTGCCTTCACCGTAGTAGACATCTTTATATATCTCGTCCCAGATTACGAATATTTCGTTTTTAACCGCCACTTCGCAGATCGCCTTAAGCGTCTCTTCGCTATAGACCGCCCCGGACGGATTGGAAGGGGTGTTTATGACGATGGCTTTGGTCTTTTTCGTAACCTTGGCGGCAAGCTCCCCGGCTGTGAAGAGGAAACCGTCTTCTTCTTTCGTTTCCAGGATGACAGGAACACCCTCCGCCAGCGTAACCATCTCCGGGTAAGAGACCCAGTAGGGGGAGGGGATTATCACCTCGTCACCGGGTGAGAGAAGCGCCATGAACGCATTGTAGAGCGAGTGTTTTCCGCCGACGGAGAAGATGGTCTCCGATCTTTTGTATTCAAGCCCTTCGGTCTCAAGAAAATAGCTGGTCAGCGCATCGCGCAGTTCCGGCATTCCTGAGACATCTGTATATTTGGTCGCGCCGTCATGGAGCGCTTTTATGGCCGCCTCCTTCACGAAATCGGGTGTGTCAAAGTCAGGCTCCCCGGCGCCGAAACTTATTACGTCGATACCTTCGGCTTTCATGGCTTTAGCCTTGGCGGTAATAGCCAGAGTGGGGGAAGATTTTACTTTGGAAAGGCGATCAGAGAGTTTCATGTTTTCCTAATACCGGATAAGTTAAACGCATAAATATGAGACCATTTTACAGACTTCGCCGTCAACGGTCTCCTCTAGTTTTTTTATTTCTAATGGAAAGCTCCTTCGCCACGACATCGGGGACCATGGAGCTGACATCGCCTCCCATGGATGAGATCTCTTTAATCATCGTGGAGGAGATAAAAGAATACTCTTCGGATGGCATCATGAAGACCGACTCTATATCGGGGGCCAGCCTTCTGTTGGTGAGGCTAAGTTGTAACTCGTAGTCGAAGTCGGAGACCGCCCGCAAGCCTTTCACTATTACAGCGGCCCCCTCTTCCCGTGCAAAGTCCACAAGCAGGTTGAAGAAAGGTTTTACGGTCACGCACTCAAGGTCGGAGGTGGCTTCTTTTATCAGATCGACTCTGGTCGTAACGCTGAACAGCGGTTTTTTGCGAAGGTTGTCGGCCACCGCCACCACGACACCGTCGAACAGTTTTGCGCCTCGTCGGACAAGGTCGATATGGCCGTTTGTTACAGGGTCAAAGGTTCCGGGGTATACGGCTATTCGTTTTTTCAAGAGATTATTTTCCTTTATTGAAAAGAGCGGAAGGTCGCATCGAAACCTGCAAGAGCCCCCCGGCATGTGTCGGGATCGACACAAAACGATATCCTGAAATGCCCCGGTCTTCCGAATCCGCTTCCGGGCACCGTCAGTATCTTTCGCTCCTTGAGAGCTGAAACGAAAGGGAATTCATCCTTTCCGGGTGATTTCGGAAAGAGGTAGAACCCTCCTCCCGGCTCTGTAAGTTCGTAACCTGTATTTTGCAAACCTTCGGTCAGAATCGCCCTGTTCCGCGTGTAGAGACTCATATCGGGGGTGGCGCCGCCCATCGATCCGGCCAGACGCTGAAAGAGGGCCGGGGCGTTTACAAAACCGAGAATTCTGTTGGAAAGGGTCATGGCGTCGATCATTCTCGCAGGCTCTTCGTTTAACGGGCTTACGGCAATATATCCGATACGCTCTCCCGGCAGGTTGAGGTCTTTGGAGTGGGATGTGGCCACGACAGTTCTTGAATAACAGTCGAAGACATCGGGGACAGTATAACCGTCATAGACCAGCTTTTTATACGGCTCATCCATTACCAGATAGATTGGGCGAGCAAACGCTTCTGATTTCGCGTCGAGTAGCGCGCCGAGTTCCTTGAGCGCTCTCATCGGGTAGATGGCGCCTGCAGGGTTGTTCGGGGAGTTGAGCAGGACCATTGAGGTCTTCGGCCCCACAGCCTTGTCGATCTCATCCATATCGAGCTGAAACATGTCGTCCGATTCGGCGATCCTGACAGACGCCTGATGGTTATCGACGTAGAAGAGGTATTCGGCGAAATATGGCGCCACTATCACCACTTCTTCCCCCGGATCGACAAGCGACTTGATAATGACGTTGAGGGCGCCCCCCGCCCCGCAGGTCATAACGATATTGTTACCCGTAAACCCAAGGCCATTTTTATTGTCAAGCCTCTGCGCCACCGCTTCCCGGACATTCATGAACCCGGAGTTCGGCATATAGCGGTGAGACCCGGTGGTCTCTTCTGTCACAAGGCGGAGAAGCTCGCTCAAAACTTCCTCCGGTGGCTCTGATACTGGATTGCCGAGAGTGAAATCGAAAATGTTTTCGGCTCCGAATTCGGCTTTCAGACGACCACCCTCCTCGAACATTTTCCGTATCCAGGAGGAACGCTCCATCATGCACGCTATTTTTTTCGATATTGTCATGATTAATTCGGGCCGGGTCGGTCGGCGAATCCGGTCTCCATGATACCTTTGGTGAAAAGACCCCTGATAACCACCGTTTTTGCCTCCGATAACTCCATAATCCGGTCCTGCAGAATATTCGCCTGCAATTTTGCGTGTTGTACAGAAATATTGTCGTCCATCTCCACGCAGAACTCGAGGCAAAGAGCGCCGTTGAGCATATGAAGAACCAGTTCGTCGGCGGAGTTGATCCCTTCGATCTTTTCCGCTTCTTTCTTTACAAGCTCTTCTATAGCGTCGCGGTCTACCTCAAGTGTCTTGTAGAAGATGTCGTCTTCGGCGTCGATATGTACCAGCGCGTCTGTTATCAACGCTTTTTCCTTAAGGTTGGACCGGACCATTTCGGCTATGTTATGGGCTTCGGAGACAGATATGTTGGGTTGAACAAGTATATGGGCGTCAACGAACACGTCACCTCCCACCGTTCTGGTGCGCAGTTCATGATACCTGCGTACTCCGGGGGTGTCGGCGATAATAGCCCTTATGTTATCGAGAGTCTCTTTCGGGGCGGCCGTATCCATCAGTTCGTGTACAGCTTCGGACGATATATCCCATCCGGCTTTGATAATCATCAGGCCAACGAAGATGGCGGCCACCTTGTCGAGAGAGGGAAAACCGGCCATGGCGCCAATTATTCCCAGAAGGGCGGCCACGGAGGAGATGGCGTCAGACCTGTGATGCCAGGCGTTCGCTTGCAGGGAGCGGTTGTTCTGGGCTTTCCCGATACGAAACGTGTATTGGTAGAGCCATTCCTTTATCACTATCGAAAGGATGGCGCCCGCGATGGCAAGCCAGGTCGGGCCGACGGTCTGCGCCTCAAAGATTGTTCCCGCGATTTCGAAGATCATGAAAGCTCCAGCCAGGGCTAGGGCCGCTCCGGTAACTCCTGCGCCGATCGCCTCGGCCCTTCCGTGTCCGTATGGGTGTTCGTCGTCGGCGCTGGTGGCCGATATGCGAACTGAGACAACGGTTACCGCATCGGTAATCAGGTCGGACAAGGAGTGGACGGCGTCCGCCACAAGAGCGGTCGAATTACCCAGAATACCGGCTACGAATTTTCCTATAGACAGGGCCACATTAGCCACGGCCCCTACCACAGTGACCCGGACGGCTTCTTTCACCCTGTCAGGGTCCTTGTCCGCCAGGGTGGGAGGTCGATAATCTTCGTACATGCTACCAGCTAAAATAGGGAGATTTTATCACAAGCCCGGATCTCACCTTATAAGGTGAGATTACTGCTCCGATCTTTTCTTATGCATACTATGACGGCGCCGAGGGTAATAAACGAACAGAGCATGGCCAGAAGATCGCCGGTTAAAGTATAGAAGGTCAGAGGGCCGGTTCTGGGCGTGAATCCGCCGATCAGCCTGGCCGACCTGAAAAGCCCGGTCTTGCCGGTGATTTTTCCGGCAGGGGTCACTATCGCCGAAACCCCGGACTGGGCGGCTCTAAGGAGGGGTGTCCTGTTCTCCACAGCCCGGAAGACCGCCATGGAGAGACTCTGCTTTGATGCGGGCGAATCACCGAACCATGAGTCGTTGGTTATGTTAACCAGGGCGCCGGCGCCGTTTTTTACAAGCTCTCTCGAATAGCCTGGAAAGACTATCTCGAAGCAGATCTGAACACCCAGGCTGTAATTGCCAGCATTGAGAGGGTTTAGCTCCGTTCCGGGGCGCAGGTCGCCAATGGGCGCCGTGAATTTCTCCACAAACGAGAGCAGTTTCTGGAACGGAACATATTCACCGAACGGAACAAGATGCACCTTGTCGTATTTCCCCGAAGAGCCGTCCGGTTTTACAATCCACGCCCGGTTGTGGGTTATGGCGGGTTCATCACGGCTATTCGACCGTTTGATGGCCGGAGAGCCGAACAGGATCGGTACATTGAGCGATTGCGAGAGACTATATATTTTGTTGTCGAACGGTATGTCGTTTCCGAAATAGAAGGGCGCCGCGGTTTCAGGCCAGATGAGAAGGTCCGCGCCATCATCCACAGCCGTGGCGCTCATGGAAAGATATATCCCTAACTGCTCGTCCAGATAAGACGGGTCCCACTTTCTGGATTGGTCAATGTTTCCCTGCAACAGACACACTTTAACCTCCCCCTGATCGGAGGCGGAAAATTGGTCTATTCTGTTGAAACCGTAACCGACGGTTAACAGCAGAAGGGTTACGGCCATTACAGGCCATCTTAAGGTCGCCTTGTCTCCTTCGGTGGGCCTAAGCAGACTGGCTACCATCTTGTAGATAGCGGCGTTTACGAAGAGGATAACAAACGTGACACCGTCCGCGCCGGTAAGATCAGCCACCTGAATTATCGGAGCGATTTCGAACTGAGAATCGGCCAGACGCAACCACGGAAATCCGAAATGAGGAAGGTGACCTCTCGCATATTCCACTGCAATCCAGATAAAGGGTGAGAGGGCCAACGCTGTCTCCTCCCCCTTTGCAAGCGATATCCTGCCGACAAGATATGCGAACAGTCCCATGTAGAGGGAGAGAACGATCACCATAAGAAAATTGGTTGCCACGGAGGACCAGATCGGCATGTGACCAAAATCTATCATCGTATTCCTGACCCACGACAGGGGCGGACCGAAATAGAAAATTCCCGCGATGATACCGATACCTGCGGAGGCAAGAGGGGTTCGGCCCTTGATGGCGAACCAGAATGGTACAAACGCCACCCAGACAAGGGGCCACATTCCGAACCCCGGAAATGAGAGGGCGAGGCACAACCCCGATAGCGCCGCCAGACCGTAACCTGTCAAGGAACCGCAAGCGACACGGTGGCAAGCCTTATTGGATTTAATATCGAAAATATTCATCAGCGCATTGTACAACAGGTGGCGCGGGCGTGGCGCACGGTCATAACGCCCCCGCTTCTGATTGATGCTGGATATTTGTGGTTTGGGTTAAATAAACCTCAAGCTGGTGATATGGAATTGGTGAAATGAGTTTTTCACGGTAGAATGACTGGATTATAGAAAAATATAGTAAAAACATGGCGGCGGAACTAGGTAAACTTCTACACAGCGCTCGGGTTAATAAAGGTTTGAGCGTAGAGGCTGTAGCTGAGAAAACCAGGATTAGTCCAAAATTTATCAATGCGGTCGAAGCGGGGGAGTTTGAAAAACTGCCCGGGCCGGTATTCATCAAGGGTATGTTGAGGTCGTACGCCAGCCTGATAGGGCTGGACGGAAACGAGATTGTGGCCTCCTACTCCGGCCTGAACATAATAACCAAAAGCAACGCTCCGGCCCTGATATCAATGCCTTTATATAAAGAACACTCCCCGATATCGAAAGTGGGGCTGTTCCTGGCCGGGATTGCGATTATAGTGACTGTAGTGGCGGTTTATTACTATTTTGGCGACACCGGCCTTTCGGGCTATGGCCACTCCTTTAATATTGCGAGGGGTGGAGGCGTTACCAACTCCGGGACTGCTCCGTTCTCCGGCGATAAGAGAGGGGTTGAATCCGAAGCGGTTACCAGTGATGAGTCGGTGTCTGGAGGGGAAGGGCCTGAATCTCCGGTCGAACCGGCGCCAGCGGAAGAGACCGCCACTCAGATAGGCACCGATGAAACTACGGGAGAGGGTGTCGAATCGAGTTCTGAAGAGACGGTTACCGGCGAACCGGGGGTGACCACAAAGATCACTCCCCCATTATCACTTGCGGTCACAGCCATAGCCGACTCCTGGATAAAGATTGTCCTCGACTCCGGGGAGCCACGCGAAATTATTCTCAGGGAGGGCAATACCGTATCGTGGCAGGCGTTTAATTATTTCATTCTCTCTATAGGCAATGTGGCGGGTGTCACACTGTCGCTTAACAATGAACCATATAAGCTTGAACAACCTGCAAGTAATATATTGAGGAACTTTGTCATTCCGGCGGGGGCCGCGCCGATAGAAAAGCCAGTAACAGTCGAGGTCAAGAGAGCCGATGCGGAGAAACCTGAGGCTGGTGTCGCCGAAACAGTCAAACAGGTGGAGAACGCGCCGATGGCGGAAGTCCCTGTCGAGACAACCCAGGATAAAGAAGAGGAAAAGAAGGAGGAAAATGAACCAAATCCCTGAAGAAGAGGATCAAGAGAAAGACGATGTTTCCGATAGAGCGGCGGCCCGGAGAGCCAAACGATCCGAAGGCCGAAGCCAGACCAGAGCTCCCAGATTACGAAGGAAAAGTGGGGATTCCACCACTGAGCCGGTCGTGGAGGAGAAGACTGAGGAAAAAACCGAGCCCGTAATAACGAAAAAACCGACCAGGGCAAAAGCTAAAACCACCGTTCCCAGAAAAAAACCTGTCGCCAGGAAAAAGACCACTACCGTAACCGCGAAAAAAACAACGGTAAAAAAAACGATCAAACCTGTTGCCGCTCCAAAAGAGGAGTATGAATTAAGGTCTCACCCGGACGGAACCCTGATTCGGGTAAAGATCACCGATCAGGGGAAACCAAAACGCGCTACCATCCCCCGGAGAAGAACTACAAGCGAGGAGGGCCCCGGTCCCGCCACGGCGGTTCACTACACTTTGGATCAGGCGCCCGATAAGAGAAACGCAAGGGATTTAAACATTGAATCGCTACAGAGAAAAACAGCCCGTTCCGTAGCCTACCTTGAACGGCAGTTGGGGAAGGTTCCGAAAACGGCGGTGATCCTCGGATCGGGTCACGCAGGGGCGGCCGAGCTTGCCCGGGACAACAATCCGGTAGAGTTCGCCGACGTGCCGGGATTTTCGGTTCTCTCCGTACCTGGTCATCCGGGCCTTATTCGGGCTGGCGAGGTTGACGGTGCGATGACCCTTTTTTGCGAGGGGCGGTTGCACTATTACGAGACCGGTTCGATGGAGGATGTGGTTTATCCTATACAGACTTTCATGGCGCTTGGCGTCGAGAGGGTCATCCTCACCACCTCCGCAGGCGGCCTTAACCCCGATTACCGTACGGGCGATGTTATGTTCGTTACGGACCATATCAACCTGGCCGGCGACAACCCTTTCTTCGGCCATGATCCCCGGGCGGTTCCTTCCGTCTTTGTCGATGGCGCCAATATCTATGATAAAACCGCAGTCGAAACGTCAGAGCGGGTCTGCAGGCGGGCCAGGGTCAATTATCAGAAGGGCGTTCTTGCGTCCGTTCGAGGGCCGGTTTACGAAACACCGGCTGAACGCAGAATGTTGCGTCAATTCGGCGCCGACGCTGTATGCATGTCTGTGGCGCCCGAGGCGTTGGCGGCCAGGCACGCTGGTGTCAGGGTTGCCGCCATGGCCATGATCGTCAATGACGCATCCCACGACAACGGTAACAGGCTCACTCACGAGGATGTTGTATCGTCAGCGGAAAGAAATGTCGCCGACCTGACGAAGGCGCTTGCCGGATTGCTCAACGCCGACTGGTGATAACTTCATTGCGTTACATTATCAGGCGTGATATATACTACAGAGGGATAATTTGATTATTATATAATGGCAAACCTAAGCATTTTTTCGCAAGACAAACTTCTACAGGAAGTTCAGCTTAAAAAGACGGTTATTATCGGTCGTGAGACGGGCGATATAATCATCAAGAATCCTGGCATCTCCGCCCGACATGTGAAGATCGAAAAGGACGGCTCCCGGTTTATAGTTCACGACCTGAACTCCACCAACGGAACCTTTGTCAACGACAAGAAAGTCGATTCGATGACGCTTAGTTCGGGTGATGTGATTACCGTTGGAAAATACAGCTTCAAGTTCGATGATCCCGAGCAGAAAAATCCGGACGAAACTCTCGACGGTTTCGACGATATCGGCGGCAGGACCATCGTTATGGATTCGAGCAAGATAAAATCCCTTCTGGAACAACCTCCCGGCGCTTCGACCCGTAGTGAAGCCAAAGAGTCGGCTAAACTTTTCATGAGCCAGGGTTCCGGCGCTCCTAAAGTCATGAAGCTCGAAAAGGACACCGCCCTTATCGGCACGTCGAACAACTCCGATATTCAGATAAAAGGTTTCACCATCGGCAGAATCGCCGCATCCATCACAAGAAACGGCGATCAATACGAGATCTCGTACCAGGGTGGGTTGGCCAAACTCAGGATGGATGGAGAAACCGTGGAAAAACATACTTTAAGCAACGGCGACAAATTTTCCATAGCCTCCTACGATTTCGAGTTCCGAACGGAACTTTAGCCCTGCCCAGCCATACCTGACTCGCAAGTTCGCCACCATGACAATGCGAACGGTTAACCCGGCGCTCCATGATACAGCGCTGGTTTGTTCATTTCCATCCGGGCGGTTAGTTATGAATATTCCGGATCCTGAACCGGTGGACTCGTGAAAACCCCAAAGTTTGATTTTCTCGTTATCGGTTCCGGGATCGCAGGATTGACCTTCGCCCTCAAGGTTGCGCCATACGGCTCTGTGGCGATAGTAACCAAAAAGAATCTCGCCGAATCGAACACCAACTACGCCCAGGGTGGTATCGCCGCAGTCCTTGGTGAGGACGATTCTCCCGATCTTCACTTTGCAGACACCATAAAAGCCGGCGCCGGCCTATGCAACGAATCGGCGGTGCGTATCCTCGTTGATAACGGACTTGCGATGGTAAACCAGTTGATAAGTTTCGGGGTCCGTTTCTCCGCTGGTGAGCGAGGCGGTGGCCTCGACCTTGGCCGGGAAGGTGGACATTCCAGACGGAGAATAGCCCACGCGAAGGATTCGACCGGCGCAGAGATCGAAAAGGCTCTGATAGAGTCGGTGAAGACCCATAAATCGATAACTGTTTTCGAAAGCCACATGGCCGTGGATCTTGTCACAATGGCGAAGCTCGCCCCGGAAAAGGTGTTAGCCGCATCCACGGCTGACAGAATCGTTGGCGCGTATGTTCTGAAAGGTCAGACCGGGGAGATTGTTACGTTTACGGCCAAGGCTGTTCTGCTGGCGACAGGCGGCGTAGGGAAGGTTTTCCTCTACACGTCAAACCCCGATATCGCCTCCGGGGACGGTGTCGCTATGGCATACCGGGTAGGCGCGAAGATCGCCAACATGGAATTCATTCAATTCCATCCGACATGCCTTTACCACCCAATAGCTAAATCGTTTCTTATCTCGGAGGCGGTACGCGGGGAAGGGGCGGTGTTGAAGCTTCAGAACGGGGAGACATTCATGGAAAAATATCATGAAATGGCGTCTCTTGCGCCCAGGGACGTTGTGTCGAAGGCCATAGATCGGGAGATGAAAAAGCGGGGGGACGATTTCGTCTATCTCGACACAACCATGATTTCACCAGAATGGTTCCCGGAGCGGTTCCCTCATATATACGAGACTTGTAAAAAGTTCGGCTACGATCCGACACGACGGATGCTTCCGGTGGCCCCGGCGGCACACTACACATGTGGTGGCGTACAGACTTCCATCGACGGGGAGACAGCTATAGCGGGGCTTTATTGCGCTGGGGAAACCGCCCACACAGGAGTACACGGCGCCAACAGACTTGCGAGCAACTCACTGCTGGAGGCTGTGGTTTTCGCCGACAGAGCCGCCACATCCGCTGTGGAACTTGTAAAACATGGAGCGCCACAGCCAGGACCGGTCCCACCGTGGGATCCGGGTTCCGCCGTCGAGGAGGACGAACTTGTGGTGATAAACCATATGTGGGACGAACTGCGACGGTTGATGTGGAACTATGTCGGAGTGGCCAGAACCGATAAACGCCTTCTTCGCGCCAAGAGCCGAATCGGCAATCTGATACGCGAAATAAACGAAAACTACTGGCAGGCCACGGTAACCACCGATCTGTTGGAGTTACGTAACCTTGCTTTGAACTCCAAGTTGATAGTAGAGTGCGCCCTCAGAAGAAAAGAGTCGCGCGGTCTGCATTTCAACATGGATTACGCACAAACCGATGATAAGAATTTTAAACGCGATACCGTGATATCCCGGGATGATGTATAGGTATAGCCTGGATAACTTCCTCAGGATGGATCTTTGTACTGCTCTCCGATCCGGGCGATCTCATCAGTCAAGCCGAGAAAGATGTCGGTCAGGTGTGGATCGAAATGGGTTCCACTGAGCCTTTTTATCTCTGCCACAGACTCTTCCACCGTCCACGCTTTTTTGTAGGGACGAACCGATGTCAAAGCGTCGAAAACGTCAGCTATAGCGCAGATCCTGCCAAAGATGGGAATTTCTTCCCCCACAAGCCCCCTGGGGTATCCTGACCCGTCCCATTTTTCGTGGTGAGTCCAGGCTATCTCCCTGGCGCTTGACAACAGGGGGGAGGAATGACCGTCGAGAAGGTTTGCGCCTATCTCCGCATGGGTTTTCATCTTTTCCCATTCTGCGGCGTCGAGTTTGCCAGGTTTTAATAAAATGCTGTCCGGGATACCTATTTTGCCGACATCGTGCATGGGGCTCGCCTGCAACAACATGTTGGCGTTTTCGTCCGACATTCCGGCCGCATTGCCCAAAGCCAGACTAACCTTGCTCATTCTCACGATGTGAAGGCCGGTTTCGTTGTCCCTGTATTCAGACGCCTGACCGAGCCGACGTATTATTTCGAGCCTGGTTTCGTGTAGCTCCTGGGTCCGCTCCTGTACTTTTCGTTCCAGAATAATATTCTGGTTTTTTATTTCGTTGTGCAACAGCCGCACTTCAAGCATATTTCGTATTCTGCTTAATATCTCGGATCTGTCGAACGGTTTTGTGAGGAAATCCCGCGCTCCGGATGACAAGGCTCTCAGTCGGGTTTCCTTATCCTGTTGCGCCGTAATTACAATTATAGGTGGGGTGTCTCCGTCTATTCTCTTGATGTTTTCGATAACCTCAAAACCATCCATGTATGGCATGTTTAAATCGAGCAACACAAGGTCTGGATTGTATCCCTCGAAAAGAATGCTTACCTTGCGCGGGTCGGTCAGGCTAAGCAGGGATGTATAGCCAACTGAACTCAAAGTGCTTTCAATCAGGTCGATATTCGACTGTATATCGTCCACAACCATAATTCTTGCGTTCAGAATATCCGCTTCTAAAACCATCCAGCCTCCGTACGCCTATATTTTTACGTCAGGGTGTTATCAATTATTTTTAGAAACCCGCCTATGTTGACAGGTTTGGTTATGTAGTGGGAAAACCCGACCGACTCACCCCTGGTGTCTTCATCCGGCATGGCGTTGGCGCTCAAGGCGATTATTTGCGTGTTCTCAGTCTCGCTGTGAGAGCGTAATTCCTGCAATACCTGGTATCCGTCCATATCTGGCAAATTGATGTCGAGCAGAATCAGGTCGGGTTTTTTATCGAGGGCCAGTTCAATGCCGACTCTGGCGTTCAGGGCGGAAATCATGGTTATGTTCGGCCTCCTCTCGAGAATGCTCTCCATCAGTGAAAGGTTTGAGAGGTTGTCCTCAATATATAGCACGGTTCTGATTTTGCCGGAGCCTGGCTGGTGGTGATACCCTGCTACCGGACCAGTTGTACCGGTTTTTATTTCGGGTTTTTCCCCTAACGGGAAATCGACATAGAACATGGAGCCTTTTCCGGCTTCCGATTCGACGCCGATTTTCCCACTCATGGCTTCCACCAGCTTTTTCGTTATCGTAAGACCTATACCGGTTCCTTCGATACTCGATGTTTCCGCTCCAAGTCTGGCGAACGGTTCAAACAGGAAATCCATCTTCTCATCAGGAATTCCTGTTCCGCTATCCGTCACAGATATTCGCAGTTCGTTGGTAGCGAGTTTTTCCAGGCGGACAGTGACATCGCCGTTGTCCACGTTGTACTTTACCGCATTTGACAGCAGGTTGAGAATGACCTGCCTGAAGCGCATCATATCAACCTTTATATAAACGCCTCTCTCGTTGGCGTTATTGCTGATTTTGATTCCGCGCCTTTCGGCGATCGGCTCAAGCCCGGCTATGACATCCCGGACAATGGGTAACGCCTCTACGTTTTCCGTCATCACCGCCAGTTTCCCGGCTTCGATTTTCGAGAGATCAAGAACCTCGTCGATGAGGTCGAGTAAGTGTTTGCCCGAACCGAGAATTCGTTTGAGGCTCCCCTGCTGGAGGTCGGTAAGCGGGTTTCTGGTGTCGGTTGCGAGCAGTTGAGAGAATCCGAGGATCGAATTTAAAGGTGTCCGAAGTTCGTGGCTCATGCTGGAGAGAAAAACCGACTTGGCGGTGTTGGCCCGTTCAGCCTCTTCTTTCGCCAGATTCAACGCCACCTCGTTTTGTCTTCTCTGTGTGATATCTCTCTTGATGGCCACAAAGTGCGTGATTTTTCCCTCATCCCCCTTCACAGGGGATATGGTCATCTCCTCTTCGTATAATTCGCCCGATTTCTTCTTGTTGGTGATGTTACCCTGCCATATATTTCCCCTCAACACCGTATCCCACATGTTTTTGAAGAACTCATCGCCGTGGACCCCCGCGTTTAATATGGCTGGTGTTTTGCCGGTCAACTCCTTTCGGGTATAACCTGTAATCTTCTCTGTGGCGGGGTTGGCGTATTCGATTACCCCGTTTCTGTTGGCGATAACCACCATCTCATCGTACTGCTCGATAGCGTTGAACAGTTTCTGGACTTCCGCCGCCCCTTCTACTACTCTCAACTCGAGAGAATCCTGGTACTCAAGACGCGCTTTCTCGGCCCGGTCCCTCTCAATAACCCTGCCTATCTGAATGCCGACCTGCTGCATAACATCGAGCAACTCTTCGTCAGGCTCCTGAGTTTCGGGAGAGAAAAACTCCAGCACCGCCTCCACGGTTTCACCGACCAGTACCGGGAATGCAAACCCGCTCTCTACACCAATATTGTCGGCAAGCTTCGCCCTGGGGAAATTATCGTCTTTATTTACATCGCGTATCCATACGGCTTTTTTGGCTACAAGAACCCGTCCGGGTAGTCCGATATATTTTTCAAAGCTTGTCTTCATGGTAATGTCGTGAAATTCCTTGAACCTCTCCTTGTCTTCCAGATGCCAGATTGTGGATGAGGTCAAAGTTTTCGCCAGTTTTTCTGGAATGCAATAGACGTGTCCCACAGGCCATTTGATAAATTCGCATACCTTGTCCACACAAAACTTCATTATCTCTTCCGGAGTCTTGGCTTCATTCGATTTTAACGCGATGTCGTAGAGCAGACGGATGTAGGCGTTACGTTTCTCAGCTTCTGTCTCCAGCTTTTTTTTCCTGGTGATGTCATGGGCCGTGCCGAGGGTTCCCGTTGCGTTTCCCGCCGAGTCTCTATGAATGATAGCGTTAAAAACCAGATTGATAGGTTCTCCAGATTTAGAGACATGGGTCGTTTCGTACCCGAAGCTGTCCTTACCTTCGAGGATATCGTCAAACACTTCGAGGTCTTTTTTTAGCTGTTCTTCTGTCACGAAGTCGGAGAAAGGTCGACCTATCATCTCTTCGATCTTATACCCGTGGCTCTTTTCCCAAGCCGGGTTGAGGTAGGTGAAACATCCCTCTGAGTCGACCTCCCATATCAGATCCTGGGAAGTCTCCACCAGGTTACGGTACTGTTTTTCGCTGTCTCGTAATCTTTGTTCCGATTCCTTCCGTTCGGTGATGATCCTGGCAAAGCTCTGGAACACTTTTCGCTCGCCAATCTGGATGACACGACAACTAATCTCCACAGGAAGCCTGGATCCGTCCTTTTTACGATGTTCCGATTCGAACACGCCGCTTCCATTATTAACCACCATATCCATGAATCCGATATTTTGCCCGGAGTCTTCGGCGAAGTAGATGTCCAGAACCGGCTTTCCCTTGAGCTCACTTTTCGTATAGCCGAGACTTTTGCAGGCCATTTCGTTGGCGTCCAGAATCAGCTTGGTATCGCAGTCGATTATAAAAATTCCGTCGTTGGCGTTGTCGAAGAGGTTCTCGAAGCGTTGGTTCGATTCCCGCAACTCCTTGATCATCTCCATCTGGTCGGTAATGTCGGTGTCGGCTCCGACCATTCTTACAGGGTTCCCCTCTTCATCCCTCTCGATCACTCTGCCCCGAACATGGCTCCAGCGATACTTCCCATCTTTTGTGCGAAGTCTGTTTTCGCAATCGTAATATTCCGTTCTCTCTTCAAAATGGTCGGAGAGAGAACTCATGGCGCGCGGCATATCATCCGGGTGTGTGATCGATTCCCTGAAACTTATATGTGGTTTTACCTCTTTTCTGGTATAACCGAGACCCTGGATCCACTTGTCGGAGAAGGTCACCGCCCCGGACTTGAGGTTCCAGTCCCAGGAGCCGCTACTGGCGGCGTCGAGGGTCTGTTGCAACATTTCACTATGTTCACGGACAATCTTTTCGTGAAGCTTTCGAGTGGAGATATCCCGGACGATGGCCTGGGTTCCGTAAGGTTCACCATCCTTGTAGAGCAGAACACTGCTTATTTCGATGGGGATAATCCTGCCTTCTCTCGCAATCATCTCCGCCTCGTAGAATGTCCTTTCCGTTCCATTCAACTTCGCGGCGATCATCGATTTCACCAACTGTAGATTTTCATCCGAGAGCATTATTGAAACGTTCTTGCCGATGACCTCTTCACTCGTGTATCCCGACATTCGAGTGATGGCCGGATTCGCTGACAGAATAGTTCCATCAAGGTCGATGGTAATGATAAGGTCGGTAGCGTTGTCGAACAGTTCGTGGTATCTCCTGTCGATATCCCTCAATTCGTCCTCCACGTGTATCCGCTCACTAAAGGAGCCTGGATTACAGACACGCTCCCGGCTGATGAAAATAGAACTCCCACATTAATAATCGTCATGCGCCGTTTGCCACTACTGACCATTACCTGACAGACTGGCATCGATAATATCGAGGAACCTGTTTATATTTATCGGTTTTGTAAGGTAGTGGGCAAAACCGGCCCGCTCACCTTTCTTGATGTCTGACGGCATGGCGTTGGCGCTGATGGCCACCACCGGAATGTTGGAGGTTTTTTCATATGACCTTAACATCTCAAGCGCTTCGTAGCCGTCGATGTCCGGTAGGTCTATATCCATGAGAATAATGTCGGGCAGGCTGTTGACGGCAAGTTCCACACCGTTCCTGCCTGTTACGGATGTAAGCAGGGTGATGTTGTCCCTGCGTTCGAGGATATTCTCCACCAGCGCCAGATTGGAAGGATTATCCTCTACATATAATATGGTCTTCATGCCGGTAATTTTTTTGCCGACACCCGCTTCCGGAAATTCCGGATCATCATCCAACAACAGCACAGGGTTGTCCCCGATATGGAAGTCGATAGAGAATTCCGTACCTTTCCCCGGCTCTGAATCTACATTTATCCGTCCGTTCATGTTTTCGATAATTCTTTTGGTTATCGTAAGACCGATACCTGTTCCTTCGATATTGGATCCTTCCATACCGAGTCGGTTGAACGGCTTGAAGAGCGACTCCATATTTTCCGCAGCTATCCCCTGGCCGGTATCCTTGACGCTAATTCGCAACATGCCCTGGTCGAGGATCTGCGTGGTGATAAAAACCGAACCGCCGACTCGGTTGTATTTGGTGGCGTTGGACATCAGGTTTATCATCACCTGTCTGAACCGTGTGATATCCGCCCTGATAAAGACATCTGGATCGACACCGGAGCTATCTATGGTAATCCTGTTCTTGTCGGCCCGGGCCATCACCGCCGAGATGGAGTCCCTTACCACGGAGGCGACATGAACGTCCTCAATGGATATCGTAATTTTGCCGGTTTCGATCTTTGAGAGATCAAGAACGTCGTCGATCAGTTTGAGCAGGTGTTCACCCGAATGCAAAACCCGGGACATGCTTTTTTGTTGGGTTTCCGAAAGGGGGTTGGTGGTGTCGGTAGAAATAAGTTGCGAGAACCCCAGGATCGAGTTTAAGGGAGTTCTCAGTTCGTGGCTCATGGAGGAGAGGAAAATAGACTTGGCCCTGTTGGCTACAGTAGCCTCTTTCGCCATCATCTCGGCAAGCTCTTTTGCCGCCTCGGCGTCTTCGCGCAGGTTTTCGGATACCATCAGTGTGTTACGCAACTCCTCAGCGGACATCTTCGCTTCGGTAGCGAAGCGTTTGGTCTCTTTTATCGATTCACGCAATTCGACATCACTCTTTTCTATCAGGTCCGCCATGGTGTTAAACGCCTGGGCCACCTCGCCGATTTCGCTCTCCGTCTCAACCTTGACACGGACGGCGAGGTCGCCCTTTCCGATCTTCATGATACTTGCGGTCAGGTCGTTCAATGGACTGAGCAACCGGCGTGTCAACACTATAAAAATCGTAAGACCGATAGCCAGGACCACCAGTACCCATGCGATTCCCACCTGGGCGGTGCCGAGCCATTCCGATATTATGCCCGATTCATACCGGCGTTCCATGAAGACCCAGTAACGGTCACGCCTGTTTTGGTCGTAGAACACTTTTTTCCATATGCGAAACTCCTTAAGCTCCTTGTCGTAATGGAATCTGGCGTCCTGCTTTAGCAGGTTGATCTTCAGTTCCGGCTCTTCGCGCAGGAGATTATGTTCCTTGTTGAAGGGTATCTCACTGTTCCAGTGATGCAGATAATCCCCTTTTTCGTTGATGACAAGAAAACCCTTGCGTCTCTCTTTTTTCAGGGAACCGAGTACGAAGTCGGCGTTGACATTGAGAATAACCAGTCCGAAAAGTTTCCCACTTTCAAGGAAGATCTTACTGATCACCCTTACAGTAGGGATATTTGGTTCTATATATTTGCCATTCTCCATCTGAGGGGTGATGTTATGAACGTAAACCACGTTCCTGTCAGCTTCGAGTCCCCGGATAAAATAGTTGCGGTGGGCTTTGTTCTGTAACTTTTCATAAGGTTGCGTTACGATTCCGGTAGGGGTTCTGTCGAGTCGAAAAAGCTCCTGACCGTTAGCCAGAATCACACTGAATACCAGGTATCGCTCGCTCTGCCCTATGATGATGTTCATATTGTCCAGAGTGTGTTCGTAAAACTGGCTTTTGTAAAATTCTTGCGTTGGAGCGCCATCGACAAAACCGTTCCGATCAAGAACGGCCCCGTTAAAATCCTTCTCCAGATGCGACGAAAACTCGCTCAACGTTCCTTTGAGGATTTCTAGTAGGCTTAAGACCCGCTCGCTTCTGATGTTGTTTGCGTTCATAAGTGAATCGAGAACCGACTGCCTGAAATCCTCTTTCAGGCTATTTCCCAGGACGAGAACAACAATGCCGGCGGGTAGAACGGACAACAACAAAAAGAGGAGGGCGAGCTTGACTCCAAGCTGTTTGAAGATCGGTTTGTTATCCAAGTTTACGTTTCCACCATAAAATACTGATACCTCCACGGACTGTCACCATAATACCTTCTATGCCAATAAGTTACAAGTCCTCTGGCCTGATCGGATTGTCCTGGCTATCAGCATAAGGCGCCGATTCAAAGGAGCCGACTTCGATGATCTTTATTACCAGCGATTCCAGTCCGATTCTTTCGGAGGCGCTTATAAGGGGAGCGCCGTATCTGTTCGATTCATTTTCCGCCGTTTCGGGGTCCGCTTTATCGACTTTATTGAGAACTATCAGCCTTGGAATAGTGGAAAGCCCCAACTGTCCTAAAATTGATTCCACGGTTTCGATCTCCATCCTGAAACCTGTCGAGGAGATATCCACAAGGTGTATAAGCAGATCGGCGTCGTTAAGCTCTTCCAAAGTTGATCGGAATGCGTCGAGCAGGTGTTCAGGCAGGGCGCGGATAAATCCGACCGTATCGGAGATCACCAGATCGACATCCCTCGGGAACCTGACCCTTCTTGAGGTCGGATCGAGGGTGGCGAACAGTTTGTCCTCCACTTTGGCCGAGCTTTTGGTTATGGCGTTTAGCAGGGTCGATTTCCCCGCGTTGGTGTATCCGATTATAGCTACCTGCGCAACGCCGGTCCGTTTTCTCAGGTTTCTTCTCTGGGTTCTGCCGCTCTCAAGTTTTTTAAGCTTGCCGAGGATGACCTTGACTCTCTCTTTTATCCTTCTTCGGGAGACTTCCATGGCTGTTTCGCCCGGTCCGCGCATTCCTATACCACCCCGGATGCGGGATAACGCGTCGTCCTTTGCGCCGATCCGTGGCAGAAGATATTTTAACCGGGCCATTTCGACCCTCAGTTTACCATCGGCTGTATGAGCGCGCCGACCGAATATGCGCAGGATAAGCTGGGTTCGGTCCATAAGTGGTTTGTCGGTCACTGAACCGATATATTTCGACTGGGACGGACTTAACTCCTGATCGAACAGGATCATGTCGGCGCCGATCGACATGGCCTTTATCACCAGTTGTTTCAGTCGCTCCTCCCCCACAAGGCTTTTGACACCACCGTCACCCCGGAAGGAGACAACATCCGTCGCAATAACCCCTTCCGTTCTGGCAAGTTCTTTTAGTTCCGATATCCTTGCGCCGGTCTCCTCTTTTGATAGCGTGGAAATATGGACCAGCAGGGCGGATAGCTCACCTGTTTCGATTTTTCTTGCGTCACGCCGGGAAAACTCTTTCTCAAGGGCTGTAACCGTATCGACAATGTGGAGGTTCATTGACGATATGGGGACCGGGTCGTGTAACGTCCACGGTTCATTCTGGCCGGGATCAGGGTTTACTGTGGCGGTGTAGAAGTTCATGGCCGACCCGTCCAGACCCATCCCGACCGCCGTCATCATATCGAGCCGCAACATGACAAGATCGTTCAAGTCGTCCCGGGAGAGCGGTTCGTTGTCAAGATGAGTGTGAACAAGCCGCACACCACGAAGTCTGCCCGATCCTTCTCTCACCCGTTTTAGCGCCGGGATCACGATTTCCTTACGGTCGCCCGCAATCACATATTCGACCTTGCCCCGCCGGTCGATAAGAAGCCCCACTTGTCTGCCGAGATCGTGGGATAACTCACATAGAGTCGAGAGCAGGCTTTGGCTTATAACTTCACCTGCCGGGATTTTGCGGCGGTAGAGTCTCTCCAACGCCCGCGCCTGGGAAGGTTTAATTCCGGTCAGATTGCCTTCTACTGTTCTGATGGCTTATCCGGGCTAAAACGCTTCAATGACCAGGGATACTATCGATTCGGCCAACCTGTCCGAGGCGTACCTGATGGCGGCAAGCCTTTGAGACTCTGTGGCGGTAATGGAAGAATCGACCGAATATCGCTCATTGGTAACGACTTTTTGTTTGAAAAGCGAACGATCCGCCCGGACTGAGCGGAAGGTAACATCCGCAGTCAGGGTGACCATATATTCTGTTACGTTGTTATTGGTATCGTAGGCTAATGGGCGCAGTCCATACGAGCTTATTACACCCGTCAGCTCCGAGTCCGACGACCCGGCGCCAGTTACCTTGAGACGTCCATCCTGGATAAACCTGTTGCGGACGGAGTTTGTAATCGTAGTGTCGATATCCGGCTCTCCGGTCCTGTTCCCGAACATGGGAATCGCCACTGTATGGATGTCATCCGGCAGGGCGCTTCCTCTACCTGCAAGGGTATAACCACACGACTGGACCAGCAAAGCCAGTGTGACCAGAACCAGAAAAGATCTTGTCATTCTAAAAGCGAACCGAGGGAAAACATGTTAAAAATCGGGATTACTATAACACATGGAGATGCAAACTGCCTTAACCAGTCTGCTATAATCGCGCATGGCTGAAACCGAGGACAAAACAGAGAAAATTGAAAAAGACCTGCAACTCGTCGCGGATATTTACGCCGATGATGGAGACGCATGGGAGCTATTCGTGGAGCGGTTTACCGACTGGGTTCTCTACAAATCAAAAGAGTGGTGTACCGCCCACTGCGACTGCTCCGCCGGGACCAGTTTTTGCGGACTTCTGAGCCTGAAACTCCAGCGAGAGGGGAAACGGGTCCATTCTGACCTGCCGGAGTGTGATGAAGGACTCGATACATACATATGGGTCTTCGGGCAACTAAAGAACCGGATCAGAAAGTATTCGGGTAAGAACCAGTGTCTTCTATCCACTTTCGTCTGGACCATCCTCAATTCCAAAGAGATTCATATCGACTGGTTGCGATGGAAATATGGTCGGGCGTTTTAACAGATGAAGAGATCCCTCAGCGCCTCGGCGATAAACAGGCTCCCCAACGCCATCAAAGAGCTGGGAGAGAAAGAGCAGTCGGTCTTTGTGCTTTTGCGGATGAAAAGAGACGAGGTTTATATCGCCATCAACCTTGAAATACCGATAAGCGAGGCGAGGGAACTGATCCATTCCGTACAGACCGCTCTGGCGAAGAGTGGATCGCTCGACCTTGTGCAGGACCCCGTCTTTTACCCTATAGATCATCCGGTGGGGGATGATGACGGCGATTCCGGCTATTTCCAGCTTGCCGGTGAGCAGATGGAAATTTCAGACCAGGTGGCGCTCGACCGGTTTTACCAGATTCTGGAGCGATCAATATGCGAGATGGAGAAGGAAGATCGTCGATTGCTCGGTCTCTGGTTTAATAAAGAGATGAAAGCGAGGGAAATTCTCAGCTTTTACAAGAACATAGGTATCGACATATCCCCGAAAAAACCGATTGTTGAGACAGAGACCCAGGATGTTTTCTACGCAATTGAAAAAAATATTCAAAAACTCTCAAAGATAGTCCGTTCATATCTTGCAGAGGAAGGAATGGAGGCCATAACACCCACAGGATTAAAGGCGATCCTGGATGAAACGGGCGTTTTATAAACAAATCTCTGTGCCAATACTGTTATGAAAGATAATAAGAACCATCTGTCATCGGCGAAACTTATCGCTTACGCCGATCCCGCCATCAAAAAAGATGAACGACTCGAAATCGCATCCCATATGGAGGCGTGTGTGTCGTGTCGGGACAGGTTTATCTCCCTGCAGAAATTAAAAAATAGCCTCAGATCGGTGAAACAGCCGGTCGATTTTTACGCCACTCCCGGCGCTGAATGCCTGCCGACCGAGCTTATGGGGGATTTTTTGGGACACAGACTCCCCTCCGAAGAACATTCCGTCTGGTCAACCCATGTCGGCGAGTGTGACGTATGTTTCGAGAGGGCGGCGTTCATGGCCGATTCGACCATGAAAATGTTTGAAGGCGCCCTGAAAATGGAGCCTACTCCTGAGCGGTTCAAGAGGGCTGTTCTGCCGAAACAGAGAGTAATAAACAACAGAGGCGTTGAGTGGCCCTTTATAGGGAATATAAAGGACTGGTTCGCATCGCCTCTTCCCGCATACGCTTTTGCGTCTGTGGTTTTTCTGTTCCTTCTCTTCGGCCCCAAGCCGAATGGAGAAAACCTGATAAGCCTCGACTCGGATAACAATTTCACCTTTTTTGAACGACCTGCGCAATCGGGTCCATCGTTCGGTTTTTCCGGGGCCGGGAAGAGAGTGGGGGAGGAGATTGCGGGTCTGCTGGTTGAGGAGAGTGGCGCAAACGGTGACCTGCGGTTTCGCTGGAACGAGGTCGAAAACTTTTCCGGGAGTGAATATTCATTCCTGTTGTTTGAGATGGCCCCGGATGGAATGCGGGATATCGTGGGTTTTAAGGTAAAAGGTAACGAAACCCTGGTGGAGGCGAAGCATCTTCGCAAAGGGGCCGTGTACCGTTACAAGGTAAGCGGAGTGAGACCGCATTCAGGAGAGACGAAAGGCGGGCCGGAATCGGTCTTTTTCGCCACCGGTCAGTTTACAATCGTCAAGTAGTAATAATCATGCGTTCGGCTATTTTCACCGCTGTTATCGCTCTGATCCTCGTTTATCCGACCAATGTTATCGCTCAGGTTCTGCCAAGAGGCCCCCAGTCGGGGGGTGAATATTGGCGCATGGAGTTTTCCGAACTTTCACACGACGATAAACGTTCCATAATCGCCCACGAGGTTTTCGATGAGGTATTGTCGGCGGCTGACAAAAAGCCGGGGCCGACCCCACAACTTGTAACTCTCGACGAGGAGGGTTTTCCGTGGGCCAGGTCTCTTGCTGACGGAACCATCCTGCTCACCCGTGGCGCTATCGACATCTGCCTGTCAGCCTCCACCGTCGATGAGGCGAAAGCCCGATTGGCGTTTGTTATCGGCCATGAACTCTCCCACCAGATCAATGGTGATTTCTGGCACTTCTTTTTCTATCAGGGTGTCAGACCGGAGACTGTGACCGACCCGGAGGCGAAACGAACCCTCGACGAAGTGGTAAAGATCGCCCGACAGACCGACAGCGTCATTACAAAAGAGATGCGAGCGGACCAGTATGGTGTCATCTACGCCTCCCAGGCGGGCTACCCTGTACGGAAGATCGTGGATAACGATATCGATTTTTTCACGCAGTGGGCCAAGGCGACCAGTCCGGCTCTGCTCGAAGGGGTGGAATACTCCTCCACCCACCCCGGAATAAAAGAGAGATCAGCGGCCATCCGGCTTGCCCTGGAACGGGTTATGGAAAAGATCGAGATTTTCGACAAAGGTGTCCGCGCATTTAAAAAAGCTGGATATTCGGTAGCCAAATACTATTTTGAGAGTTTTCTCTCCGTCTACCAGAGCAGGGAGGCGTTTAACAACCTTGGTCTGGTCTATTACATGATGGCGCTGGATGAGTATTTTACTTTTTCACCCGAATCACCACATATCGCCCTTTCGATTATCATAGACCCATCGACGAGGGCGAGAAAAACCGTAGGAAAATCCCCATTCAATAAATTGACCAGCAGACTCAACCCGGAAGATCACAAAATACGGTTTCTCCGATACGCCCAGACCGCTGAAGGTTATTTCTCCGAAGCGGCCCGGCGTGACCACACATACTCCGCCGCCCGCAATAATCTCGGTTGTGTCTATTTCCTCAAGGGGGAGAGTTCTTCGGCTGTGGGTGAGTTTGGCAGGGCGATTTCACTCGACCCGAAAAGCCACGAGGCGTACAACAACCGGGCCGTGGCTTATCTCGAGATGGGGAACGGACTCGGTGTCGATCTGTCAGGAAAGGCGCTTGCCGATCTTGAGAAATCGCTGGAACTGAAAAAAGAGTACCCGGACGCTCTTTACAACCTGGCCTACTTCCACAAAAAACGGAACGAACCGGAAAAGAGCGGGGAGTATATGGACAGGCTCAAAAGTGTCGCGCCAGGTTCACGTTTTTTCACCCTTGAAACCGGTGGTGATTAGTTTGGATTATGAGAATAGGAGTGCGCCCGATTCTTTTGAAAGGATGCTCTTCGCCGCGACCACATCCTGGCCGATACGCTCCTTCAGTTCCTCCACAGAGCCGAACCTGATCTCGTCCCTTATCCGCTGAACGAAGTATATTTCCACTTCCGCTCCGTAGATGTCGTCGTTCCGGTCGAGCAGATGCGCCTCGACGACAAGATCGTTTCGGTCGAAAGTCGGGTTGTACCCTATGTTCACCACAGCTGTCGCCGGTTTTTCGTCCGCCACCTTCACGAAGACAGCGTATACCCCCACGGCTGGTATAACCTCATACGGTGTGTCGAGGTTTGCTGTGGGATAACCTATGGCCCTTCCTCGCTGGTACCCTGTGACGACCTTCCCGGCTATGGAGTAGTGTCGGTTAAGCCTCTTCGCCGCTTCAGTCACCTCGCCTCGTTGCAAAAGCTCCCGGATCGAGCTTGATGAAACCCGCTCCCCGGCCACAAGGACCGTATCCACAGGATCGACGTTAAAACCGAGTTCATCCCCCATCTTGGCAAGATATTCGATAGTTCCTGTGGCGCCCTGCCCGAACGAATAGTCGAGACCCACGAAGACCGTATCCATCTGAAGGCCATCGCTCAGTTTCTTTGCGAAATCTCTCGGATGCATCCGGGCGAAGTTACGATTAAAATCGGCGCAGATCGTCATATCGACCCCGAAAGATGCGATAAGCTCCATCTTTTTCTTGAAAACGGTGAGCAGTGAGATGTCTTTGTGGGGCGCCACGATCTTGAGCGGATGCGGTTCAAAAGTGTAGACCACCGATGTTCCCCCGATCGCCCTGGCCCTTTTGATCACCTTTTCCAGAATGAACTGGTGTCCTGCGTGGACTCCATCAAAATTGCCGAGAGCCACCGCAGGATTCACCGGTTTGATGTCAAGGTTTCTAAGCCCCCTTACGATTTTCATTCAGAGGCGCCGACTCTCATTTATCACCAAAACTTATGCCGATATTTTTCCCGGTTATAACGTGACTGCCATTGACGTTTACCCGCTTCATCTGGTGTAACGCATCAGTGAGGGGGGCCGCCACAATGTTCGGTGTTTGCAGGGAGACCATATGGTCGAATTTGCCTTCGTGGGCCAGCACCACCGCCGCCGCCCCGTATCTGGTGGCAAGGATGCGATCAAAAGCGGAGGGGGAGCCTCCTCGCTGGATATGGCCTAGAACGGTGCATCGGGTCTCGACTCTGGTTAGCTCCTCCACCTGGTTTGCGACCCACTCGCCGATTCCCCCCAAGCGAACCGATTCTGACGCTTCTTCCACGGTTCTTTTTATAACCCGGTCTCCGCCCAGCGGTGTGGCGCCTTCGGCGACTACGATGACGGTGAAGTGTTTGCCCCGCTCTTTGCGTTCATATATTTTCCTCGCAATTACCTCAGGGTGAAACGGTATTTCAGGAATCAGGATGATATGGGCGCCACCTGCGATTCCGGAGGCGGTGGCTATCCATCCCGCGTCCCGTCCCATAACCTCCACCACCATAACACGGTGATGTGATTCCGCAGTGGTCTGGATTTTATCCAGCGCGTCCATAACGGTTCCTACCGCCGTGTCGTAGCCAAAAGTCACCTCAGTGGAATTCAGGTCGTTATCGATGGTTTTTGGGATGCCGACCAGGTTGACCCCCTTGGCCGACAAACGATGGGCTATATCAAGAGTGCCATCCCCTCCGATGACTATCAGGCAGTCGAGGTTGTTCTTGTGAAAATTCTCCACCACAGTATCGGAAACGTCGATATGCCTGACGGCTCCGGTTGACTTATCACCGTATTCAAAAGGGTTGTCCCGGTTGGAGGAGCCGAGGATTGTGCCTCCCCTGCTTAAGATTCCGGAGGCCCGGTCAAGGTCAAGGTCGTGGACACGGTTCTCTATAAGCCCGGAAAATCCGTCTCTTATCCCGATTACTTCGTCGTTGTATTCGTGGACCGCCGTTTTTACAACAGCCCGAATTACGGCGTTAAGGCCCGGACAATCGCCTCCGCCTGTAAGAATCCCCATTCGCATGAGCGTTAGCTCCTTTCTGATTTAAGGAAAATTGTAGCCGGGACTATGAAAAACTTCAATCTGCGCGCTCATTTTCTTTCATGGCCCCACTACAACATCGTACAATGTTAGCTGGTGAAACAGTGTGTAATTCTGAATGCGTTATTTTGCGTTTGTAGACAGAATCGATCATCTCAAGGTTATCGAGGCGCAGGCCCAGCCTAAGGACGAAGTCACGGTCATAGCCTTTGGCCCCGATATTCGTGTGGGTAAGTCGATGGTCAAAGGTCGGCTCCTTGTCTGGGACGATATCAGGTTCACAGCCCTCGCAGGGTTTAACATAACCCATGCGGACCGGGTTTTCATCTCCACCGCCGATCCGGCGCCTTTCTCCATCCTGATAGAGGCGATTTCGGCAAAGAGAAACCCGCCATCGATCCTCCTGATAACGGAAACCGTAACCGATTTTCCAAGGATGGAACAGCCGAACGTTGTAATAGTCGATCTTGTGGAGAAGGCCACCGCCACCGTAAAGGGGGAGTGGCGGCTCCTTGAGACCAGACAAAGGGCCATGAGGTTAAAAGAATCTCTTGCCGGTCATTCCAACAAGATACTTATCATGACCCAGAACGACCCCGATCCAGACGCAATAGCAAGCGGCCTCGGAGTCCAGGCTCTGCTGGGGCGCAACAGATTAACGGCGCCTATCTGTACTTTCGGGGAAGTTACCCGAAACGAAAACAGGTCGATGATAAAATTGCTCAATACCGAAGTGAAAACCATAAGCCCCGCCGATGTCAAAAACTTCGACAAGGTGGTCATGGTCGATGTTCAGCCCTCCTATTTCGAGCCGGGAGTCTTTGACAAGGTTGACGCAGTCATCGATCATCACCCCAATCCGGGAGGGTACAAGGCGGGCCTGATCGATGTCGCCCCCTACATTGGCGCTACTGCGACCATGTTATATGAATATCTGACAGCTTCCGAGATTGTGATTTCGAAAGGGCTGGCAACCGCCCTGTTGTACGGAATCGTCACCGACACCATGTATCTTGCCAGAGGCGCGTCGGAACACGACTTTAACGCTTTTACCAACCTGTGGCCGATAGCGAGCATAAATTCACTCGCCTCCATGTCGCGCCCGAGACTCAATTCAGACGAGCTTGGATATTTTGTGAAAGCGATCAAGAACCGTAAAAACGTGAAGGATATGACCTATATCTGGCTCGGAAACCTGAAAAAGGAGGATATCATACCCCGATTGGCCGATTTCTCCCTTCAGTTCGGGGAGAACAGTTGGTCCGCCGTTGGGGGTGTCTACCGATCCAATATCGTGCTTTCCATAAGATATACTGGAACGGAGTTTGACGCCGGAAAGCTGGCAAAATCTCTTTGTGAGGATATTGGTGGTGGTGGAGGGCACAGAACCATGGCAAAAGCTGTCATCGGCCTTAAGGAGTTTAAAAAACGATATTCTGTCAAAACGCTCAACGAGGTCAGCGAGTCTCTTGTCGAAACGATATATGATCTCCTGCCACCCACCTGAAAATGGTCGGTCCATAGCCAGGGTCGCGCTGTTTCTGATATTGACGATTTGTGTTTCTGCGACAGCCGATAGTGAACCCGCCGATCACGACATGGCGCTACTTGAAAAATATCGCCCCATCATACATATAGCTCCCGGCGGAACGGCGCCCGTCGATTTTTACGGTGACTACCTTCCACTGTCTGTTTTGAGGGACGAAAGGAAAGATGGCGCCATACTGATCGAACATCCGAAACGGAACGACCTTGTAAGGTTCGATGGTTTGAATGGCGTTTATCTCGACTACGCCGGCCCCCCCGATCTTAAAGGCTCCCCGGTGGCCTACGGGCGTGTGTACCAGGAGCTGACACCGATCCTTATCAAGGGTGAGGAGGTGATGGTTCCGTTCATCTTTTTAAAATACAACTTTGCGTTCCCCGTAAGTGGTTTGCCCGCAGGACTGCCATGGTACAAGCAATGGTTGGCGTCCATTGCCGGTGATCCGGTCGCGTGGCGCGAACTCGACATACACGGATCCATAATCGTGGCTTTGACAACCCTCGACGGGAAAGGATTAGCTCCTGTGGCTCTCGTTTTAGGTCAGCACAACCACTATCGGACCTATCTTTTAGGGCGATCTGTTCCGGCGATCAACGGATCGGGGCCGGAGATAAGTTTCGCCTTGAGAAGCAACGAACCGTACCCCCTGCCATCGGGTAAGGAGCGGGTGTGTGTCAGAACTGTCGCAAATCCGTCCGGCTTCTCCTTTGTCATAACCGGCGGTGGTTTGTCTATCTTTTCAGGGTACGACCATATCTACGGTCCATCCACAGGCGCGAAACGGATTGATGATTACACGATTGAACAGCTCCCGCCATCAGATCCGCTCTACACCGCAAGAATATCCCTGGGAGACCGGCGCAGGCTTTTTGGCATGATCCCTACCTACTACAGGGACGGCCCCCCCGGTATGGATCTGAACAGCTGGCCGGGACTTTTGGAGTATGGCGCCATCATGCGGTTCTGGTTCGTGGATGAAGGTGACAGGAAATCAGCCGCCCTCTTCGACCGCCACATCAAAGGTTTTTCCGACGCAAACCTTCCACCTGTTCTGAAATATAACAGCCGACGTTTCTCGGAGGAGTTTCTGAAACTATTCTCGCTACCCAAGATCCCCCGAGACAGGTGAAGAGACACCGTAGAGGCGCAGTAGCTCCTCCTCCGATTCCTCTACTTCCCCCCGGTCAAGCACAATGGTCTCGCCGGAGTCGATTCGTATAACAACGAACGGGCCATCACCAGCCGCCAAGGCTTTCTTGAGATCAGCCATATCGCTTATCTCCTGGCCGTTAACCTCGGTTATCACCAGGTTGAACATGTTGTGGTAACCCGCGTTCACATCGTGAGCCAGGACACTTCGCAAAACCACCACCTGTTTCAAACCCTCTTCCGGTTGTCCGAATCTGAAAAAATTGAGCAGTTTCTGTGGCGCTTTTCTACGCCACTCTCCACCCCACTCCATCAGGAAGTTACGGGTGAGAGGTGTGAAGACGATGCCGCCGTAGATAATGTAACTCGGTCTTGCGTCGAACAGTTTCGGGGTAAGGGTGACGAGCGGTTTTAGTTTTATCTTTACGTCGAGGTTTTCCCCCTCCCTGAGAATGGAGAAGGTCACCTCTTCACCCACCTGCTTTCTCTGGACTATATAGTCCGCCGAGACCCGCAGGTTGTCTTTGAGTTGAACCGAATTGTCGTTGGCGATTTTCACGCCGTCAATGGCGGTTAGCACATCCCCTTTCTGGATGATTCCGAATGCGGAGGAGCCGTAGACACTCTTTACGGTGACTACCCCGGTTGTTCCCTCCGGCATTTTATAGAAACGACGCATGGTGTCGTTCTCCGCAAGTTGAGCCAGAACGCCATCGTAAGGCAAACCATCGTATTGACCATCGGAGATATCCTTCAGGAAGTGTTTGATCACAGGCGCCGGGATGACGTAACCGATGTTTTCACCCCCCCGCATCGACTGCATGGCGATTCCCACAACCTTGCCACCCATCACCACAGGGCCGCCTGAGTTGCCCGGATTGATGGCGGCGTCGATCTGCGCTCCAAGAACGCTAAGCCCGCTGTGGGTGTATTTGATAAGTTCTATGCGCGATACAATGCCTTTGGTGATCGAAATCTCCGAACCGCCCCGGGGATAACCGTAGACCGAGACGCTCTCCCTCGGATTCGGAAGATCGCCAAGTCGGGCCGGCACAGTGCCTTCAAAAAAAGATTCGTCCTTCACCTTTAAAATAGCCAGATCGCTCTGGTGCCCTGCGGAAACGACGTAAGCGATATATTTCTTCGGGTCTCCGGCTTTGCGTACCTGAACAAATACGGCGTTGTTTACCAGATGACCGTTGGTCAGGATCTGGTGGTTCTCCATCACAACACCACTGCCGTATGAGCTTTTCCTCGGTTTGAACTGCCACGGCTGATAGAAAGACGGATTGCGATAGGTGGTGAAAACCTTTACGACGGAGCTATCCATTCCGTCGTTGGAATGGTCGTACTCCGCAAACGCGTCTGGCTGGAACGACATTACCATTATCAGTAAGAGAAAAGTTAGATGTTTCATTTTCTATTCGCCATAAAAACGTAGTGTGTCCTGTGTGACAAGTCCGAGTTCTTTCGCCTTCCCCAAAAAGTGGGACAGGCCGTCAAGCTCTTCGTCGTGAAGATCGTAAAGTATCCTGCTCGTCAGGTAGTGGTAGAGTTCTTCGGAACTTATCAGAGGATTTTTCTCCTCTTTCGATATGATGTCGCGGTGGCAAAGCCCCACAGCAAGCGCTTCCCTTACCGCCGATACCGCCAGGTCCCAGCGATCTCCACGCTTCGCGCAGAAGAGGGCGTGTACGAAAGGTCTTCCAGAGTAGGTGTACCAAAGCTCACCAAGGTCGTAGACGATATATTTCTCCCGATCGACGGCAAAGGAGTGATCTCCGATAACAAGCCCTGCGTCGGCGTTGTCGAGAAGAGATTCCGGGTCATCGTTTCCTAATACAAGGGTCGGTTCTCTCCCGTTGTACAGCTCATGAAACAGGATTTTGAGCATGGCGACAGAGGTTCGTGATCTCGGATCGACACAGACCGAGTCGATCTCATCCATGGTCTTCTCCGAAAAAAGGAGTACCGTCTCCACCTTGCCAAGCGATGCTATTGATATTCCCGGCACTATCACAGCTGACGGGATGCGAGCGTACTCCACCGATGGAATCAGGGCCATATCAAGCTCGCCGTCACGGAATCTTTCCGCTAGGTTTCCCGGAGTGTCGGTTACGAGCTTAAAAGGGGTCGCAACCAGCCCGTGGCGGAAAGGGGTCAGGATCGGTCTGCTGTTTAAAAAATCGTGAAACCCGACGACCGGCTTTGAATAGATGGTCATGCGCCGACCAGGTTGTAGACCGTATCCCGCTCCACCGGCTGACGGCCCGCCTCTATTATCAACCTCTCTATCCTGCTGACAGAAAGGAGTTGAGCGGTGTCGGCCCCGGCTGAGTGGGTGATCTTCTCTTCCACAACAGAGCCGTCCATGTCATCGGCTCCGAACCCCAGTGAGACCTGAGCCGTTTTTTCGCCGATCATTATCCAGAAAGCCTTGATGTGCGGAAAATTATCGAGCATGAGACGGCTTATGGCGATCATTTTCAGATCCATCTGTCCGGTGGTCCCTTTTATATTGCCATACTTTGTGTTAGCCGGATGGAAGGCCAGTGGGATGAATGTCATGAACCCACCGGTTTCGTCCTGAGCCTCTCTTAGCCGCACCAGATGGTCTATCCTCTGCTCCGCGTTTTCGATATGACCGTAGAGCATGGTGGCGTTCGATTTCAGTCCAAGCCTGTGAGCCGCTTTATGAGTATCGAGCCATGTGGTGGCGTCGATCTTTTCGGGACAGATCTTTTTGCGTACATTTTTATCGAAGATCTCAGCGCCACCCCCCGGTAACGATCCAAGACCGGCGTTTTTCAGATCGAGCAGAGTGTCGGAGACAGACTTGCCCGCAAGCTCAGCCAGAAAAACTATCTCCACGGCGGTGAAAGCCTGAAGATGAGTCTGGGGGAAGTCGTTATGCAACATGCTTATCATATCTACGTAGTAAGAGTAAGGAAGGTCGGGGTGAAGCCCGCCTACGATATGAAATTCCGAAAAACCGTCCCCGTCATATTTATGCGCTTCGGCCATCACCTGTTCAAGTGGCATGGTGTAAGCGCCCTCGTCCCCCGCTTTTTTGGAGAAAGCGCAGAACTTGCATGTGTTGACGCAGACGTTGGTGTGGTTGATGTGGCGATTGTTTATGTAATACGCCTTGTTGCCGTTTTTCCGCTCCCGAACAGTGTTGGCCAGCATTCCAAGCCCCAGAAGGTCGTTTGACTCCTCCAGAGCCATGCCGTCACTGAATGAAAGACGTTCTTCGGCCATGACTTTTTCGGCCAGGGCGCGTAGCTTCTTGTTGTTAATCAGGTCGAACATGATGATCCATACAGATGTTACTTCGATAGAGACAACTATTATCGCCGCAAAGGGGGGAATATCAAAATTTTACGGTTGCGCCAGGCTCTTGTGGAAGTTGGCGAACTCCGTTTCAAACCGGTCGATCAAGCCCTCTTGCCGGAAAGAGTAGCGCCCTTTTTTTGCGATAATAAGATGTTCCCTGACCCATAAATCGAGCAATCTCGCTGTGAAGACCATCTCTCTGGTGAAGCTGGTATCGTGCGGTGATGGTCGAGCGTCCCCTCCCGGATGGTTGTGCGCCAGAACTATGGTGGTAGCCGAATGGTTAAGAGCCATCTCAATGACCTGACGTGGTGTGAAAGCCACACTGTCGGGCGAACCCAACGAGACTAACTCCTCGTGAAGGATAGCGTTTTGAGCGTTGAGCAGAAGAACGTGAAACGACTCTGTTTTTTTGTCTCGCAGGATGTGGGTGAAATAGTCGAGAACCTCAGGAAAAGAATCGATATAGTTCTCTTTGATCAGACGGTCCCGCAGAAATTTTCTGGCTATGGCGTGAACCAGCCCGACACCGAATGCGTTTGACGGCCCGATACCCTCAACCTGTTGTAACTCGTCCCCCGTGGCGTTTAATACTCTGGAAAGGGAGCCAAACCGCTTGATCGCCCGTCTGGCCACCTGTTTGCAATCGCGCCGTGGTGTGCCGAGGGTAAGTAATAACTCGACAATCTCCTCATCTGTGAACTTGTTTAACCCGTGGTTCAAGAATTTATCCCTGAGCCGTTGTCTGTGACCGTCAGAAGTTTTTGATTTTTCCATGACTGATCCCGGCTACAGAATGCTGGTGTCAAGGGCTGTGAAAAGAGCCAGACCAACGCTTATCAGTCCATTGACATTGAAAAACGCCATGTTTAACCTGCTAAGGTCGTCCGGGCGGACCAGCGAATGTTCATACCATAACAGGCCAGCGGTAAAAACCACACCCGCTCCGTAGAGGTACGACAGTCCGCCGGTAAATCCCGCCGCCACAAGCAGCGCCACCATCACCACATGAAAATAAGATGCCAGTTTGAGAGCCTTTTTCACACCGTATCGTTGGGGAATCGACTGTAGCCCACTCTCCTTGTCGAATGCGTAATCCTGACACGAATAGATGGTGTCAAGCCCAGCCAGCCAGAAAATAACCGCAACCCCCAGAAGAAGGGATACCACCGATATCTCCTCCCGCACCGCCACCCACGCCCCTACCGGCGCCAGGGCGAGAGCCAGCCCCAGAAAAAAATGGGAAAGATGGGTGAAGCGTTTTGTATACGAATAGAAGAAGACTATGAACAGGGCCACTGGCGAGAGTTGCAAAGCCAGGATATTTATGTAACCGCATGTGATAATGAAACCGACTCCGCACGCAGTGATAAAAGCCAGGTAGTGAACCTTCTGCGCCCTGCCATCGGGTAGCGCCCGCTTATTGGTCCTCGGATTCCCTCGATCAAAAGGTTCGTCCACAAAACGATTAAACGCCATTGCCGCTGATCTCACGAAAAACATTGCGATGGCCACCAGCGCAAGAAGTCTCCATCCGGGCCAGCCGTTGGCCGCTATAAAAGCGCTCATTACGGCGAAAGGGAGGGCGAACAGCGTGTGCTCTATTTTTATATCCTCGAATATCGCCTTGACGGTTTTCAACTATCCACCATGCGACAGAGGTTCACGCCTGCAAAAGTCCGGCGAATTTTTTTATCAGTTTCTTCTCGCCGAATCGGGGGAAATAGATTGTCAGTCTGCATTTCTCCCCCACACCGTCGATTTTCCTGATTACGCCCACCTGAAAAGTTTTATGTACGACCTTCATTCCGATGGCAAACCCGCCTTCAGTTTTAACAGGCGCGGCGGCTCCACTCGGTATTCGGTTTTGCGGAACAGCCGGTTTGTATATCGGGGCCTTCCTGGGGCCTTCGTACCCGGTCGGTCTGTAAACCGGGTGGGAGGAGTCGAGTTTGCAGACCGCAGGAGGGATGTCCGCCAGAAACTCAGACGGTTTATTACGTTGGCCTACGCCGAAAATTCTCCTGCTACGCGCATGGGTAAGGTGCAGTACTTCCCTGGCGCGGGTCATGGCGACATACATCAGCCTGCGCTCCTCCCCCATCTGGGCCGGGTCGCCCAGACTTCTTGCGTGGGGGAAGATTTTATCCTCAAGGCCTGTGACAAAAACCATGGGAAACTCAAGGCCCTTGGAGACATGCACGGTCATAAGTTTTACGGATCCCGCCTGTTCGTCCACGTTATCGGCGTCCGAGAGGAGGGAGGCGTGGTCAAGGAAGGCCGACATAGTGGTGTCGCCATTGGTTTGCGCGAACTCTTCCGCCGCGTTTTCAAGCTCCTGCAAGTTCTCCATCCTTGTTCTGGCCTCGCTCTTCTCCTCCTCTTCGAGCCAGGTAAGATACCCTGTCTCAGTCAAGGCCGATCCGATGGCGTCTACAGCGGGGCTTGACTCCGTAATCGCTCTTAACTTCCCGATTATTTCGGCCAATGCGTGAACTTTTTTACTGGCGCCCAGGCTGAGTTGGTCCACGATCTTCTCATCCTCAATGGCGTGGATCAGGGGCAGACCGTTCTCTACCGCCAGTTCTTCAAGTTTTTCGACGGTGACCGTTCCGACGCCTCGTGGCGGTGTGTTTATTATTCTTTTGAACGAAACCAGATCGAACGGATTCAGGATCGCCTTGAACCATGCGAGGATATCCTTAATCTCTTTGCGGTCGTAGAATTTTAAGCCACCGAAAATCTTGTAGGCGGTTCCGTTCCGGCGTAGCGCGTCCTCAAATGTTCTCGACTGGGAATTTGTCCTGTAGAAAATCGCAAATTCGTTTAACGAGCGGCTCCCTTCGTTCAACGCCGATTTTATGGTATTCGCCACAAAATGGGCTTCGTCCACCTCATCCTCGGCTGTATAGACCTTTATAAGCTCTCCGTCATCCGCCCCGGTCCAGAGTTTTTTTTCTTTCCGGTCCAGATTTTTCGACACTACCGCATTAGCGGCTTTCAGGATGTTTCCGGCGCTTCTGTAGTTTTGCTCAAGCTTGATGATTTTGGGGTGGTAGTCCCTCTCGAACCGGGAGAAGTTGCCCACCTCCGCGCCACGCCACCTGTAGATCGACTGGTCGTCATCCCCCACCACGCAGATGTTTTTATCTGGCCCGGTGAGAAGTTTTACAAGGTCGTACTGGACTCCGTTGGTATCCTGAAACTCGTCTACCATGAGGTGGGTGAAACGATCCGTATAATAATCGCGCACCGGCTTATGATCGCGTAACAGGGTCACGGTCTTTGCCAGCAGGTCGTCAAAGTCCATGCACCTTGATTTCTGGAGATTTGTTTCGTATAGCTGGAAGACTCTGGCGAATACCTCGTCTCTGTGCGCCCTGTATTCGTTCTCCGCTTCTACCGGGCCTTTCCCCGCGCTTTTGTATCTTGATATCATGGAACCCAACTGTCTCGCCGGGTGTTCCTTGTCGGTGAGACCAAGCTCGGCGAGGCACGCTTTTATCAACCGGGACTGGTCGTTGGCGTCGTATACAGTAAAATCCTTCGGATAGTTGAGCCGGTCGGCGTCTTTGCGTAGTATGCGCAGACACGCGGAGTGGAAAGTCGATATCCACGAGTTGACCCGCTGACCACGGAGAATTTCGCTTGCCCGCTCTTTCATCTCGGCGGCCGCCTTGTTGGTGAAAGTCAGCGCCATTATCCTGAAAGGGCTGACACCGTTTTGAACCAGATGGGCGATCCGGTAGGTAATTACACGGGTTTTGCCCGATCCGGCGCCCGCAAGAATCAGCAACGGGCCGTCGCAGTTTTCCACCGCCAGACGCTGGGGATCGTTTAACTCCGGCTTTTCGTAAACTGTAGCGGGCACATCGTCGATCAACACCGGGGGGGCGGTGGCTGAACTGAAGAGGGGAAGATCATCCATGACTCTTCTTAGTTTTCCAGAAAACGAGAGAAACGCTCGTAAGGGGCGAATCCCTTAACGACCTGAACCAACTCGTCACCCCGATATATTGCCATGGTAGGAGTGGAGGAGACTCCGAGGGTGGTGGCCCTTTCCAGGTCCCCGGCGATCTTGGCGTTGATTTTTGCCTTAAGCTCCTCGGTGAAGGTTACGCCGGGCAGATGTTCCTGCAGATATTTGCGCAACGTCTCCTGGTGTTCGAAAAGTTCCGTTCTCGTTTTAACGAACGCCTCCGGCCCCTGATTGAACGCCACGGCGTTGGCGTAGGAGGAGGCCACAGGGGAGAGTTTGTGGGAACTTATTATGAAATCGCGAAACACGATCAGGACATCGGGATTGTTTTTTATTATTTTATCGACCTGAGGCTCGAACTTTTTGCAATGCCCGCATTCGTAGTCGGAGAATATCTCAACCTTCATCTTCGCGGAAACGTTACCCTGATAAGTCACCAGAGCGGCGCTGTCGAGAGGCGCCGATTTCGCCTTGAGCTTTACCGGAACCGCCAGAACAGCAAAGGACAGTACGATGACAAGGGGCGCGGACCAGAGCTTTCCGGGAAGCAAAAAATCGTCCCTCTTCCTCGCCCATATCAAGGTGAGGAGGAAGAGGATCAGAACCGTAACAAACTGAATGATACAGAACGTACAGTAGATGTTGAGTATGGTGGCCATGATCCAGAGAAAATATAACTCCGCGCCCATGAGACCTGCGGCGATAGGAAACACCAGAGCCGGAGCGTAAATGAGCGCCATAATAAAGGCGACATACGAAAGTAGCCCCCAGTAGGCGACCGATACACCGAGGATTTTTGAAAACGAGGTGGAGGCCACATCAGAACATCCACTGCTGGCGCCGCCGCAAAGCTCCATGAGCCATGGCAGGTGATGAGAAAGTTCCGTTACGATGGTGAGTAGAACTCCAAAACCCGCCACAATAAAGAGGAGTTTTGTTGAAGTATCTTTACTGCTTGTCATTGTTCTCCAATTCAAGTTTATCGGGGATGTCTATCCCGTCCTTCGGTTTTAATGTTCCCGGCTGGGTCTGATCTTCCCCTTCTGAGTCGAACCAGTAGGGGTCCACATGGAAATGGTAGTGCAGGCTCTCCTCCTCCACACGGGTGGGGTTCAACGGATCGAACGGGGTCGGGGCGGCGATGATCTCCTCTTCCATCAGTTTTATATCCATCCTGCTCATCCCGCCTTTTTCGAGAGCGGACCACGGGATAGGAATTTTTTTCCCCTTGATCGCCATGATCCCTCCGATTTCGATGAGGGCGTAACGGGGCTTGCGGCTCTTTTCGTCCACCAGCAGTTCCCGGATATCTCCGATATCCCGATCAGACGGGTCGTAGACGTAATAACCTAACACCCTGTCCTGAGTGCGGAGGTCGTAGTTTATGCTGGATGCCGTTATCAGCGCCATACTCACGATCCTTTTGTTACAGGTTTATCCATCGATTTTAATGTAACGCAGGGCGGAATGCAAAATAGATAACGTCCCGATTTAACTGTTTGCTATAATCTGTCTTCCTGATTTGGCCGGGATGGCGGAACTGGTAGACGCAGGGGACTTAAAATCCCCCGGTACTTAGTGCTGTGCGGGTTCGATTCCCGCTCCCGGCACCACCAGATCAGTATGTCGTGTGGACCCACCATCGCAGGTTCTCTCTTTCTGTCGCGCCTGGCCTGGTTTGTGATCTTTTTGTCCCTTAACCCGGATAATTCACAACGAAGCCTCATGAATTATCCGGGTTAGAGCCCACCTTAACTGGCACGCCTCTTCCGCTTGTGAGATAATGAACCATCGTAACCAATAAGGTAAACCATGAATAAATTAGCGCTCGCACTGGTCCTGCTGACTCTGACATCTTGTGCAGGCGCTGGCTCCGTTAAAGATTCAAGTTCCACTACTAATGAAAAGAGTGGAGATTGGATAAATATTACCGAAGGTTATTTCACGCCCGACTCAACTCCAGTTGGCAGTACCGCTTCCCTCTACGTATATATCGAATCGGTCAGCGATTGCAGAAATATAAAATGGTTATTTTGGGAAACCGACAGAGGCGTACACAAAAAACTCCCGGTAAATGGTAACGCCTGCGCCCCCCCTGAATGGTATGCGGTGATTGCGGATGAAGAAGTTACCGGGAAACCGGGCCAACGATGGATAACTCTTTGGTTTACAATGGCTGATGGAACCGAAAGCGATCATCTAACCGTTCATTACACAGTTGCTGAGTAATTACCTCCAACCCCATTGATTCCGGGGAGTCCGCCTTAGACTCGATTCACCTATGGGTTATAATGTGTCCACCAACATTTATTCGCAGGTTTTCGTCTCTCGCATAGGCGTGGACCTGTAAATAACCGGTGAGATTAACTTTTTTATCAAAATATTTCAGGGTAGTCGATGTTCCTCTGGTATAACGATCTGAAACTCAAAAACAAGCTTCTCGTGGGAAACGGGGTGGCTATCTTGTTGCTCCTGATCTTCGCGTTCCTGGTCTACTCCTCTATGTCAAGACTGGTGGAGACAAACAAATTGGTCACTCATACGGAGAGGGTGATCGCCAGTGGACATGAGCTGATGGAAGAGGCGCTGAGCCTGGAGACCGGAGAGCGGGGATATCTGATAACAGGCAAAAAGGAGTTTCTCGAACCGTACTATAAAAGCCTCGTAACCTTCACAACCAAACTGGCGGAGACGAAAAACCAGGTAGCGGACAACCCCGAGCAGGTGAAGAGACTTGTTGTTATCGATACGCTCATGTCTAGGTGGAACAGGGAAGCGGGTGAAAAAGCGATTGCAATGCGGGAGGAGGTCTCAAAACGGGGCGCCGACCTGGAAGATCTACAGGATCTTGTCGGCAAGGCGAAAGGGAAGAAAATTCTGGACAGGATTCGCCGTGAACTCAACTTCCTCGATAATACCTTTGCATGGGCGAAAGATCTCAACGGCAGTTTGCTTGTGCTCTCCATCGCCAAGGATATGGCGGATCAGGAGTCGGGCAAGAGAGGGTTTCTGATTACTGGCAAGGAAGAGTTCCTGGATACATACCATTCCGGACAAAGCGAACTAAAAGAACATTTCAGCCGACTCTATTCTATTATCGATTCAGCGGGCGTTGGTAGCGATTACAACGATGTAAGGGAAACCGTAGCGCTGATAGAGAAGCTGTGTGACAAATGGCGCAAAGAGTCCGCCGAACCGGAGCTTGCCATCAGACGGGAGATCAACACCTACCCCGTTACCCTGAAGGATATCAACAGTTTTATCGAAGCTAAGACCGGCAAGAAAATCATGGATGAACTGACAAGAGCCATTGAGAAATTCATCCGGGTGGAAGAAGGGCTGATGGTGACGCGGCGCATTGAGTCTGACAATTCCGCCAACGAGTCTATTCTCACTGTTTTGTCAGGGACGTTAATTGCCATTCTCGTTATTCTGCTAACAGGCGCCCTGATTGCCAGGTCGATCAGCGAACGATTATTTAAGTTCATTGAAGTAACAAAAGCCATCGAAGAGGGAGACCTTTCCCGGGAACTGGACATAAAGACAAAAGACGAGATCGGGGCGCTGGCCCTTACTTTCATGAATATGACCACGAGCCTCAAATCTTCGCAGAAGAAGCTGGGGGAACAGAACTGGCTGAAGTCAAACCTTGCCGATATATCTGGCAAAGCGCGTAGCGCAACCTCCCTGAAGGATGCCGCAGACCAGCTTGTTAGTGATCTTACGCCGATCCTCGGCGCTCCTTGTGGAGTTATATATATCGCCAATGAGGAGAACGGAGAAACCAGACTGGAACTCCTGGGTGAATACGGGCTGAGCTTTGAATCGGGTAGCGAACAAAGTTTCAGGGTAGGTGAAGGTCTGGTGGGTGAATGCGCGTTACAGCGGGTTCCCATTCTGATCGACTCTGTGCCCGGAGATCATGTCACCGTAAACAGCGGCACAGGGTCGAGTGAACCGCTGAATCTGTTGTTATGCCCGATTCTTTTTGAAGATAAACTGTTGGGGGTTTTTGAGGTTGCCTCCTTTAGAAAGTTTACCTATATAGAAAAATCGTTAGTGGAGCAGTTGTCCGCCCAGGCGGGAGTTGTTATCAGCAGTATAAGGTTCACCCAGGAGGTCAGAAGACTTCTTGGAGAATCAGAAGAGTTCAGGAAAGAGCTGGAGAAGAAGGCGACAGAGTTGTCAGAGGCGAGCGCGTACAAATCGGAGTTCCTCGCCGCCATGAGCCACGAGATAAGGACTCCAATGAACGCTATCATCGGCATGGCCGATCTTCTGGAGGAGACCGAACTGACAGAGGAGCAGGGGAAATATATCAGAACCTACAGGCACGCCAGTGAAAGTCTGCTCAGCATTATCAATGACATTCTCGACCTCTCGAAGATCGAAGCCGGATGGATGGAACTTGAAAAAACAGCCTTCAACTGTCATGAGGTGTTAGAGGATGTGGGGGAGATGATGGGTTACGGCGCCGAAGAAAGAGGACTGGAACTGGCCGTATTTATCGACCCCAAAACTCCCGAAATGCTTATAGGTGACCAAATGCGCCTCTCGCAGGTTATTACCAACCTGGCAAGCAACGCCATCAAGTTTACCGAACATGGTGAAGTGTTGATCTCCATGGAGCCGGTCGAGATTAAGGAAGATAAGGCGACCATCCGTTTCTCCGTCAAGGATACCGGCATCGGAATATCGGAACATAAGCTTGAGACTATTTTCGAGAGTTTTACCCAGGCGGACACTTCCACTACCAGAAAATATGGCGGCACCGGTTTGGGGCTGTCGATTTCAAGGAAACTTGTGGAGATTATGGGCGGTGGCTTTAGCGTTGAGAGTGAAGAGGGTGTTGGTAGCCTCTTCTCATTTACCGCAACTTTCCTTCGAGATGAGACGTGCGTTAAGGAAGAGGAGGGCGCGGGTGTGGATCTTACGGGAGTCAGGGTTCTTATCGTTGACGATAACGCAACCAACCGCCTGATCTTCCGTAAAACCGTCGAAGGGTGGGGCTGTCATTCGAACGAAGTTGAGGACGGCGTAGCCTGCGTCAAAGAGCTGGAACGGTGCGTAGCGCAAGGGGAGAGTTACGACGTGATACTGCTCGATGTCCATATGCCGGAGATGGACGGTATTGAGGTGGCCAAAAAGATACAAGGTATGGAGGGGTCTCGCCCCCCTGTTATCGTAATTTCGTCGTCTGGAGGACAGGCTAGGCGTCAGGCCGACCTTGCAAACCTCGGTATATACGCCTATACGAGCAAACCTGTAAGACGTTCGGAACTGCTTCACCTGATCCAGTCGTCCCTTGCTGGCAAAAAGATCGTCTACAGGCCCGCAATAAAGAAAATTCAGACTGTAACGGGCAAGACAGCGCCCATGAAAATCCTTGTGGCCGAAGACAACAAGAGCAACCAGAACGTTGTGTTGGCGTTTCTGCGGAAAACGGGTCACGAGGTGGTGATTGTAGAAAATGGTAAAGAAGCGCTCGATAAGGTTACGGGTGATGAACAGTTCGACATCGTCCTGATGGATATCGAAATGCCGGAGATGGATGGTCTGACGGCCACGGAAAAAATCCGCCAGTGGGAAGAGCGGGGGAAGGTGGAGCGAACCCCCATAGTGGCGTTGACCGCCCATGCGTTACAGGAGCACGAAAAAAGGAGCAAAGCCGCCGGGTGTGACGCTCACATCTCCAAACCGATAAAGAAGTCCCTGCTTCTGGCAACTATCGACCGATACCAGAAAGAGAGGCGGACCAGAGCATAGGAGTCTGTCCAGGGAAACTCTCGCCCGCCCCGGCAAGCTATACGCCCATACGTTTTTCGAGAAACCTTACGAGACTTCTGACACCAACACCAACGCCGCCGCGCCTTGTGTAGTGTTTGTTTTTGTCTGAAAAGGCGGTTCCCGCTATATCGAGATGCGCCCATTTCCCCTTTACATGTTTCTGGAGGAAAGCCGCCGCTGTGCTGGCGCCACCCCATCGGGGTCCGACGTTTTTGATATCGGCGACCAAGCTTGCGATATCCTCGTCATGTTCCGGCAGGAGCGGCAGGGGCCATAACAGCTCTCCGGTCTCCAAACCCGACTCGGAAAGCTGGTCCGCAAGAACATCGTCGTTGGAAAAGAGACCGGAGGCGTGCCGACCGAGGGCTATCATGCACGCTCCGGTTAAGGTGGCCACATCGACTACACAGTCCGGTTTGTAGTTGCCTGCGTAGGCCAGAGCGTCGGAGAGGATCAGCCTGCCTTCAGCGTCTGTATTGATGATCTCCATGCTGACACCCGAAAGCCCGATGGCGACATCGCCTGGTTTGACAGCCGCGCTTCCGGGCATGTTTTCCGTGGATGGAACCAGGCATACCAGATTGATTTTCATCTTCAGTTCGGCGACCGCTTTCATGACACCCATAACGGCGGCGCCACCTGACATGTCCGATTTCATCTCCTCCATGTTAGCCGATGGTTTTATCGAGATACCGCCAGTGTCGAAGGTAAGACCTTTCCCGACCAACACCACCGGCTGTTGGTTTTTGGGGCCTTTCATCCACTCGAGAATGATGAACCGGGCAGGTTCTTTTGACCCCTGGGCTACAGCCATCAGGCCGCCCATCTTCTTTTTGGCGATCTCCGCAGGCCCGAACACAGTACATTTGGCCCCGTACTGTTTTGCGATTTTTTTTGCTTCCGCCCCAAGGATAGTTGGCGTTGCATAGTTGCCGGGAAGGTTGATCAGATCCCTTGCGAAGGTGGTCGCCTCGGAGACGGCTGTCCCTCGTAAAACGCCTTTCGTTAGCTCTTTTCTCGATTTGTTGTCAGGCGCCAGCAGAGTCAGGGTATTGATTCCGGTTTTCGACTTCTCCGACTTCAGGCGCTCGAAACGGTATGTAGCCAGGATGGCGCCCTCCGTTACCGCTTGGGCCAGTAGCTCGTAACTATCCTTATCTCCAAAGGCCGTGGGCAGGCTGGTGGTTATGCGGGTCGCCCCGGCTTTTCTCATGCTAAGAGCGCCCACAGCCATAGCTCTGCGGAACGACTCTTCGTCCGCCTTATCTTTCTCCCCCAACCCGACGAGCGCTACTCGACCAGCCGGAACTACGCCCAACGTGTTTATCAACAATAACTGACCTGGCTCACCTCTGAATTTTTCATTTTCGATGGCGGCTAGCAGATGCCCACCCATCTCCTTGTCCATTTTCAGAACGGAGCTATCTGGTTCTTCATCCGCAAAAACGCCTGCGACAAAACCTTCGGTAGCGAACGATTCGGGTGAACCGGTTTTAGTTACGACTTTCATTTAACCTCCAGGGACTACGGCAAGAAGAGTGGAAAATTTAACTGCATCCGGGAAAGTATAGTATGGGGCCGATGTAGCTATCAATCCATTTTAAGCTTTGACGCTTTGTGGGCCTCCCTTGTCGGCTCAGGAAGCCTGTACCGGGTAAGGCAACCCAATACCTGGTTCACTGCGGATTCCAGGTCGATCATGTGACCCGAAGAGATGAACAGGGGTTTGACAGAAGTTCGTGACCTGAAAACCGTTCCAATGGTTTCCCCCTTGTCGGTAAGAGGCGTGCGGGATCCTTTCTCCTCTCCCGGTTCCCGATATTCGCCGATCAGCCGTGACTTGGCGCAACCGATGGTCGGCAATCCCAGAATGACTCCAAGATGGCACGCAAGACCGAACCTGCGGGGGTGGGCGAGTCCCTGACCATCGACCATAAGCAGGTCGGTTGTTACTTTCATTCGTTCGACCGCGTCGAGTATGGCGGGAATCTCCCGGAAAGCCAGCAGACCAGGAACGTAAGGAAACGATACCCTTCTACAGGCCGTTGCGGTATCGACAATAAGAAGCTGTGGGCAGGTTAACGATACAAGCGCCGCCTTCGCCACTCCACCCTTTATGCTGACATCAACGCCGGTAACGATTCTTGTCTCTTTGCCCAAGGGGGGAAAAACTGTTTTTCTCCGCAGTTCCAACTGAACCTTTATTGCCTCTTTCGTGGTTATTGAATCGTAAGGGTGGGAACGGAAGATCATTTTTTTTTGCGGGCTTTAAGTCTCTTCTCTTTTGCCAGAAATATTTCGAGGTCCGCCGGCTGTTCGAACAATATGTCGTAGATAGATCCGTGATATTCACAATCGGGAGGATTATGGTCGCGACATATATCGGGTCGCCTCTCGTAGACTGCACAGAGGTTGTTGGCGTCCAGATATACGCACTTTCCGAGAATCAGCTGATACCAGAACCGGTTTCGGATGAAGTAGTTTATATTCTCGAACCGCAATTGCCACAGGAGGTTATCTATCTCGTACTTTGTTCTTGGCCGTTTAACCCTCTCTTCAAGACCGCTACAACAAAGCGCAGGACAGGCTCCGCACGACGAATTTCCTTTTTTACCAACCGCCATCGGTGATCATGAGAGAGGATCGGCCTGATCGTAAACGATCTGGTACCTGATAGGACGTACGGAGCTCTCCTCTATCTTCGGAACAAGGAGCTGGTTTCTGATGCGTAACCAGTTGACGTCCGGTTTTAACTCTCTGAGTTTTCCGTCAGTGGGAGGTTTGCTATGTTCGTTGTGGGTATAAACTACCTTCAGAATTGCGACGCCGTATTCATCCGTATCGTGGATAAGAAAGTTTTTCCTGAAATCGGGAGAGCCGTTCGCATGTTCTTCGATAATTTTTATCGACTCCGGGGATAATTTTACGAGAGTATATTTGCAGACCCCTTTTTCAAAAAGCCGCGTAACCGTTCTTGATTCGGAGGAACAGACGTAGATCCGGTTGTGGAACGAGGTTTTTCGCAACAACTGCGCCACAAGCAAGGCCGCCGTTCTCCTGCCGGATACGGTGTGGTGAAACGAATAGTATTCGAAAAGTTTCTCCACCATGTTAAGCGCGTGTCGTTCCCCTTTTTCGTAGAGGTCTTTTGACACATAACGAAGCTCTTTGCCCAGCGACTCGGCTGCGCTGTCGAGAAGCCAGTCTATCCTGACATGATAATGGCTCAGGGCGAACCGGTTCTTGTTTTTTAGCGATGTGTCTGGTGTAACCAGCAGGGCGTAGTCCACCTGCAATAGCGATTTTAAAAGGGAATAAAAGTTTTTGGTCTCGAAATAGCGCTGTTGGGTCTGGAACTGGTCGGAAAAATTTACGCCACCTAGCTTCAGCTCCCCCATATTCTCTTTGTTGATTTTATTGTAGTCGAAATAGCGGATATATTTTTTCATCTGTTGGGGGATGGCCCCCTCGGCGAAAATGACGATGAACCCCTCAAGAAGGGAGTTCTCCGACTCCACAACCTTGGCGCGCGGTTTTAACTCTCTCATCTCAACGAAGGGGTAGGCTGTATTTGTTTCTACAAAACGGGAGTAGGATTCAACCAGTCCGTGGTGGAGTAGATTTTTTTCGAGTTCCTGAGAGAGATAATCGTATAAGGACCTTACCCTCTTCTCGTCATAACTCAATTCGTTGGTATGAAACCACATACTCTAATAGAATCCCTCTCCGTATGGGGCAATCTGCGTCCTGGAGAAAAATGTGTAACGTTTAATTCCACTCTTTGGTGGTAGCGTCTAGTTTATCGGATAAATGTCCTCTTAACAAGCCAATTAAGAAAATAAACGCTGTATTACCAAACATTTCGAGATAGAATGGCCTGAAAACCCATTTACATATCGAAAAATGCCACAACATGACGAAAAACTTCTTTCACAACTCAAAGAACTGCTGACTTCCCCTCTGACCATGCGGGAGATAGTCTCACGCCTTAACCTCGCCAAAGAAGAGAAAAGCCGTATCCGTAAAAAAATCAGGGAGTTCACTCTGTCCGGCGCTATAGTCCGAATTCGAGGCGCCCGATACGGATTGCCGGAAAAGATGAACCTTGTCAAAGGGGTTGTGCAGGGGAACCCTGGACGATTCGGGTTCCTTATCCCGGACGACGAAAACGAAGAGGATGTCTACCTCGGTCCTCGCAACTTCGATATTGTGATGCACGGCGACCGGGCGGTTGTGCGAATCGAATCGACACGCGACGACGGGAAACGGCAGGGGAGTGTTATCCGCCCCCTTGATCGCGCCCATGAGACTGTCGCCGGAACATACCAGCCGATTCGGCTCGGTGGTTACCTGATACCTTTCGACCCCAGAATCTCCCGCGATATCCTGATACCGCAAGGGTTTGATATGTCGGCGATCGAGGGACAGGCGGTGGTGGCGAGGATCGTCGATTACCCCTCCCGCAAATGCCCAGTCACGGGGGAGATAATAAAAATTCTCGGCGACCCGGACGATCCGAAGGTGGAGAGGGAGTTGATCGTGGCCAAGTACGATCTCAAATCAATCTTTCCGGAAAAGAGTGTTACAGAAGCTGTAAGGGTGGCCAAACCTCCCACAAAAAAAGAGGTAGGCAGGAGACTTGACCTTCGCCAGCATACTGTGGTCACCATCGACGGGGAGACAGCCCAGGACTTCGACGACGCTGTTGAGGTGAAAAAACTTGGTGGAGGCGGATGGAGTCTGGGGGTACATATAGCGGACGTTTCGCACTATGTAAAGGAAGGCTCCTCGCTCGACAAAAGCGCTTTTGCGCGGGGAACGTCGGTCTATTTTCCCGGAACGGTTCTGCCGATGCTCCCTTTTGAACTGTCGAACGATATCTGTTCGCTGAAACCGAAGGTGGACCGGCTCACTCTCTCGGCGATAATGACTCTCGATTCTAACGGGTCGGTTCAAAAGTGCGAAGTAGCCGAGTCGATAATCCGCTCGTCAGAGAGAATGACCTACACTGAAGTGGCAAACATACTGGAGGAAGGGACAAAACCTCCGAGTCTCGCCAGCCTGGTTCCGATGTTTTTCAATATGCGGGAGCTTGCCATGATTCTGCGGGAGAGAAGGTTGTCGGGCGGCTCTCTTGATTTCGATCTGCCGGAGCCTTGCATAACCCTCGGCGAGGATGGTTTCCCGGAGATGATAGCGCCCACGCCAAGAAACGTGGCCCACCAGATAATTGAGGAGTTCATGCTTACCGCCAACCGGGCCGTGGCCGACTACCTGATAAAAAGAGATTATCCGGCCCTCTTCAGGGTTCACGACGACCCGGACCCGGTGAAGATCGAGAGCGTAAGGAAACTGCTTGCGACGTTCGGAGTAACTATTCCCAAAGAGATAAAAATCAGGAGCTCCGATCTTCAGGCGATAATGGAAAAACTTGCTGGGGCGCCGGAACAGAGACTGGCTACCACCGTTATCCTTCGATCAATGGCCAAGGCGAAGTATTCAAAGGATAATACCGGTCATTTCGGCCTCGCTTTCGACCACTACGTGCATTTCACCAGCCCGATCAGGCGATACCCGGATCTCGTGATACATCGTTTGCTAAAAGACCTGCTCAAAAAAGAGAGACGCGCTGGCTACTGGAATGACGCCCTCGACAAGATTGGCGCCAATAACTCCATTTCGGAGCGGAACGCCATGGAGGCTGAACGTGAGATGGTGAAAGTAATGCAAGCCCAATATATGTCCGAATATATCGGAGAGAGCTATGACGGCATTATCTCCGGTGTCTCCTCCTTCGGTTTTTTTGTCGAACTGCTTGATCCTCCGGTGGAAGGCATGGTGCGTCTTACTTCAGTCACAGACGATTATTACAGGTATGAAGAATCGGATCAGGCCCTGTATGGCGAGAAGAGGGGGAAGAGGTTTCGTGTCGGCGATCCGGTCCGCATTACGGTTGTTTCGGTATCGGTGAAACTGCGAAGGATCGATTTTGTCCTCGAAGGAAGCGATACCGGTTTGAGCCGACGCAAAACCGCCAAACCAAAATTTGGACGAAAGGAAAAAAAGAGGAGGAGAAGATAGACATGGAAACCACCTCTCTTTTTAAACCTCGAATTTTCGGGAAAACCGGGTTTGAAGTTGGCCCTCTTGGCGTGGGCGCGGGATTCGGCATTGGGGAAAAAGCTATCGAAGAGGCATACGAATCGGGCGTTAACTACTTTTACTGGGCGTGGCGGCGAACCGGGGATATGGGTCGTGGTTTGCGCAACGTTTGCAGGAACAACCGGGAGAAAGTGTTTATTACGATAACGAGTTTTCTCCCTTACATGCCCCTCCTGCGGCATAGCGCGGATAGAGCGCGACGAGCCTTGGGGACCGATTATATCGACGGGTTGCAATTCTACCTGATGAAAGGCAAACCGCTCTGGCCAAGCCAATTGAAACCGGCGTTACAACTGAAAGAGGAGGGGGTTATTCGGCATATCGGCATCACAGGCCATCACAGACCGAATTTCCCCGCTTTCGCCAGAGAGGAGTTCTGCGATTTTTTCCATGTCCGTTACAACGCAATCCACAGGGGAGCCGAGACCGAGGTCTTTTCAAGGCTACCGGAGAAAGGGGGGGATGATCGCCCGGGGGTGGTTGCGTTTACCGTAACATCGTGGCGCCAGCTCATTACCGCCGACAAGTCACAGCTTGGGAATCTTGGGATACCGACCGCCGGAGACTGTTACCGATTCGCATTATCTCAGGCGGGGGTAGACGTATGCCTGACCGGCCCTGCCAACGAAGAGCAGATGAGACACGCCATTGAGGCGGTGAGAAAAGGACCGATGACACCGGATGAACTTGACTGGATGCGAAAAGTCGGCGAGCGGTTGAAAAAGTGAAGGATCGGACCCCGGTTTGGCGGTCTTTTTCGTTGTTATTGCAAAGACTAGATGTTAGCGTAACAGTTTATTTAGTGGCGAATGCCAGTTAACCCGGATTATTAAGGAAACCCTATGTTTTTCGACTCGTTGTGGGGGCTTTTTTCATCCGACCTCGCCATAGACCTGGGGACAGCCAATACTCTTGTCATCCAGAAAGGGAAGGGGATAGTCCTTCGGGAACCTTCCGTGGTGGCGATTCATTCGGAAACAAAACAGGTTCTGGCGGTCGGTTCCGACGCCAAAAAGATGCTCGGCAGAACCCCCGGCACCATAGTCGCCACACGTCCATTAAAAGACGGTGTTATCGCGAACTTCGAAGTTTGCGAGGCGATGATCAGATATTTTATACAGAAAGTACATAACCGCCGCTCCATGGTCAGACCCAGGGTCGTGATTGCGGTTCCGTCGGGTATCACCCAGGTGGAAAAAAGAGCGGTCCGCGATGCGGCTATCTCCGCCGGAGTTCGTGAGGTCTACCTTATCGAGGAGCCGATGGCCGCCGCCGTAGGTGTGGACATGCCGATATCGGAAGCGTCGGGCAACATGATTCTCGATATTGGTGGAGGTACCACCGAAGTTGCGGTCATATCACTGTCCGGAATAGTCTATTCGCGTTCAGTCCGGGTGGCCGGGGATGAGATGGACGAGGCGATGGTGAACTACATCAAGAGAAAATACAATCTGCTTATCGGTGAACGGACAGCAGAAGAGATCAAGATGACCATCGGATCGGCCTACAAGCTCGAAAAGCCGCAAACCATGGAGATCAAAGGGCGCGACCTGATGCAAGGAATCCCCAAAACCTTGACGATCAACGACGAGGAGATTCGGGGGGCGTTAGCCGAAACTGTACAAACAGTGGTGGAGACAGTAAAGATCGCTCTGGAGAGGACACCACCGGAGCTTGCCGCCGATATAGTTGACAAGGGTATCGTGCTTGCCGGAGGTGGATCATTGTTGCAGGGACTCGACATATTGCTGAGGGAAGAGACCGGCCTTCCGATTATTCTGGCCGAGGATCCTCTTTCGGCGGTTGTTCTGGGTACCGGAAAGGTGCTTGAGGACATTGAACTACTGCGAAGGGTCTCCATTTAACGTTCTCTTTTTTAGTTAGATGATCTCCTTTTTCCATAGATACCGGGACGCCCTTACCCTTTTGGCGTTACTGGTATTGTGCCTGTCACTGTTGCTGGGCAATCTGCGGCAAAAATCGGAGGTTAATGTCGCCGAACAAGCGGTAATGACCGTCTTCGCCCCTTTCCAGGACGCCAGTGGATGGCTCTTTTACCAGATCACAGGTTTAGCGGACCGATATCTTTTTCTTGTAGACGTAAAGGATGAGAACATCAGGCTGCAAAAAGAGCTGAACGGACTCTATTTCGAGAATAACAGACTGCTGGAAAATCTGGGCCTCTACAAGCGGATCGATAACCTTCTGACGTTTCCCAATCCGGGCGGTTACCCTTTCGAGGTGGTCAGGGTAATCAGCCGTGATACGACCAACCGGGTAAAGATAATTACGGTTAACAAAGGGAGCGACCATGGACTGGCGGAGGAGATGCCGGTTATCACCCATCTGGGGATGGTGGGGCGAATTGTCAGGGTCTCGCCGAGTGTATCAAAAGTATTGCTGATTAACGATGTACGGTCCGCTATCGATTGTATCGTGCAGAAAACCAGAGATCCCTTGGTTCTGGAAGGCGCCAACTCTCCGAACCTGAAAGCAAGTTACCTCGCCGTCGATTCAAAAGTCTCGAACGGGGACGTGGTTATCTCTTCCGGGCTGGGTGGCATTTTCCCGAAAGGTCTGGTCGTGGGTAGACTCGAAAACATCTTTGAAGCGCCGGACCAACTGTTCCTCACAGCCACCGTAAAACCCGCCGCTGACATACGACGGGCCGAAGAGGTCATTATCCTCAAAATAAATAACAATACTGCAGGCGCAGAGCAATGAAAGGGCTTTTCTACACCTTGATTATGTTTCTGGCGCTACTGGTCCAGAGTGTCGCTTATCATATTCTTCCCGGTTTCGTGGCGTGGCCCGATTTCGCCCTTCTGCTGGCGGTTTATGTCGGTATCAGGTTCGGCCCTCTGGGAGGATTGCAGTTCGGAGCGCTGGTCGGTTTTTTACAGGACTCTTTGTCTTATGGCGCTCTTGGCGCATTTATGCTTTCAAAAGGGATGATCGGCTACATCGTCGGGAAAACCCAGGAGAAATATATCAACGACTCCACCGTCAGCAGAACCGTAATGACTTTCGGCGGTACTGTGCTGGACATGACTATTTACGCCGTCCTCATAAAAACCCTTCACAACGACTACGCCTACGGTTCCATATGGAAAACCGCTCCCGCCCAGATGGCGCTGAACCTCTCTTTTTCATTCTTCTTTTTCCCGGCGCTACGTTTACTGGAACTCGGTTTTGAAGAGTTATTCAACCCGGCAAAAAGAAGATACAAAACAAACCCCTACGGGTGACGTGAGTGGAGCCCAACCGGGCATAAGGTAGATGGGCGCCCTCTCTCTGGGGGCGTAAACTCCCTGCCAGTCGCTCAGCGACCGCTACCGGAACGAAAGTAATGGCTATCCGGTTTCCTCGAGAAGCGGTTATGGCAATGCGCCATAACCGGAGGCAGGTGGCGCAAGCCACCCCCCGACGCGAACGTAATCAGGCTATCGGTTTCTAGCGAAGCGGTCACGGCAGTGCGCCACGCACTGGCTGTGCGCCACGCACCACCGCGTATTTGTGATCTTCCTTGTTTACCCACCAACTGTCGTAGTTGTATGAGATTCCGGCTGGGCCGGGGATGATGCCCTGGATTCTTTTTGAGACTATGGGGAGCGATTCGCCTACATATAAAAACGAGTAGGGTTGATCTTCAGCGAGGATTTCCTGGAACCTGAAATAGAGTTTTTTACGTTCCTTGATATCGAAGGTTTTACGCGCTTTGTCGAGGATCGAATCTACTTCCGGGTTGTTGTAGCTGATGAAATTAAATTCATGCTCGCCGGTTTTCGATGAATGCCAGATCGGGTACTGGTCCGGGTCGGGTGAGAGGCTCCATCCGAGAATACAGGCGTCGAATTTTCGTTTATTGATAAAATTGTTTATAAAAGAAGACCACTCCAGAACCCTCAGGTTCACCGATATTCCGATTTTGGAGAGGCGTTGCTGAATTATTTCGCCTGTCTTCTTGCGCAGGGCGTTTCCCTGATTGGTTATTATTGTGAACTCGAAATTCTTTCCGTCCTTGTCCAGAATACCGTCCCCGTTGCTGTCGGTGTAACCGGCCTCTTTTAATAACTCTTTTGCTTTTTCGGGGTCGAACGAGAATTTTTTCACATCCGGGTTGAATGCCCACGTTCCCGGTTTAATCGGCCCTGTCGCCGGTTGCCCAAGCCCCAGAAGCACACCTTCGATAATTTCGGACTTGTCGATGGCCAGGGTTATGGCTCGCCTGACCCTGACATCCTTGAAAAGATCGTTCCTGAAGTTAAAACCGAGATAGGTATAGCCGTTTCCGAGGTATTTATATTTCACGAAATTATCCCTGAAAACTTTCCCGTCGGTCTGTTTAAGATATTGCATGGGTTCGAGTCCCATGGTATCGATGGAGCCGGATTTGAGTTCCAGAAACTGTGTCGCCAAGTCGGGGATGACTCGAGTGACGTTCCGAAAAATTGGTGGGCGACCGAGGAAATATGTTTCGTTCGATTCGAGGGTTATCTGTGTCTGGCTCTTCCACTCCACAAATCGGTACGGACCGTGGCCCACCGGTTTTCTGGCCAGATCAGACCTTATCAGATCGACCGGCGCCGTATCCTTGAGTAGATGGCGCGGAAGCCCTGTCATACCCGATAGCCGCATCAGGGCAGGCGAGAAAGGCTCTTCGAACGTCACAGTGAATGTGTAAGGACCGGGCGCTGAGGCTTTTTTTATCAGTGTAAAAGTCTCTTTGTATGCGGAAGGAACATCGGGGTGAATCATCATCTCGTACTGATACATAAGGTCAGCCGATGTAAACGGCTCCCCGTCGTGCCATACGATCTCTTTGTTCAGGTGAAACGTGATCGTAAGCTGATCCTCCGAAATCTTCCACTTTTCCGCCATATACGGTTTAAGGTTAAAGTCCTTGTCGAAACGGAGAAGGGAGGCGAAAACCATTCCGGAAATTTCGGAAGAGGCCGAATCGCCGGAGAGGAAAGGGATCAGATTCGATGCGTCCCCTATGGAGGCGCTTACCAGCATATCGCCCAGGTCTTCAGGGAGAGCTTTCGTTTTGGTCGCCGCTTTTTCCGAAGGGGTTTTTACTTTTCCGGTCGGTGCGTCCTTTCCTGTGTCTCCACCTGGGGAGCAGGCGACAAGCGTAAAGGCGACAAGCAGGCCCAGAAACCGGGTAAACCGAAATTCAGACCGGGAGAACAAAAGCATCACTGAGATGAAAATCTATTGAGAGCCAGCGTCTTTCTCTTCTACAGGTCCGCCGGTGGTCTCTTCCGCAGGCGCCACAGGCGCGGTCGTGTCCATTGGCCCGCTGGTTGGTCCGCCTTCGACCTCTCCCGGGGCGCTTTCGGGTAATTCTGTGGCAACTTCTATATTTTCCCCGGTCTGACCCATGACAGATGAACCGTCAACCCTGTCTGTGGCAATGGAGAGGGTAATCGAAGTCAGCATGAACATTACAGCGGCGCCGGTGGTGACTTTCGCCAAGGCGGTGTAAGCCCCACGTGGGCCAAAAAGGGTCTGGGAGGATCCGCCGAAGGAAGCGCCCATTGACGCGCCCTTGCCGTGCTGGAACAGGACAACTATTATAAGCGCCAGAGCCGCCAGGACATGGAGGATAGTGACGATAGAGGAAAACATTCTGGGTAACCTGCAAAAATGTGTAATTCAAGAAAAGAGAGATAATACCAGAAAAAGGGTGAAATAACAAAATAATCGGAAGTTTCTGTAGCAGGCTCCCGTTCTTGTGGGCCTTGTTTGATTCTACCTTTTATAAGCCTAAAAAGCGGGCTATCCTTGAATTCGATTGCCTGTTTCTTCAGCGGTCCTGAACATGTCCAGGTTTTAGATAATAGATGACACTCAAAATTATCAGATAGTTACAGGTGTATGTCTTGCAGTGAATTCATTGGCGCCGACCTTGCGTAAAACCCTTTAAATAGCAATAATTCGTAGGGAAACAGAAATGGACGACTTGACCACACTGCAATCGGGTTCAAACGTGTTGTTCGTTCTGCTTGGCGCCATTATGGTTTTCGCCATGCACGGCGGTTTCGCCTTTCTTGAGGTCGGGACCGTCAGGAGAAAAAACCAGGTGAACGCTCTGGTGAAGATTCTTTCCGATTTTGGCGTTTCGGCCATCGTTTATTTTCTGGTCGGATTTCCAATCGCTTACGGGGCGACTTTTCTGGTGTCCGCTGAAGCCTTGCTGGGGGGCAATCTTGGATACGATCTGGTAAAGTTTTTCTTCCTGATGACCTTCGCCGCCGCAGTGCCCGCCATAATCTCAGGTGGCATAGCCGAACGGGCGAGGTTCTGGCCCCAGGTTCTCGCCGCCGCCATATTCGTCGGTTTTGTCTACCCGCTTTTTGAAGGAATGGTATGGGGAAGACTCACATTTCTCGGGCAGGAGGGATCATGGCTGGCCCGATTATGTGGCGCCCCTTTTCACGACTACGCAGGATCGGTGGTAGTACATACGTTGGGAGGCTGGCTTGCTTTAGCGGCTGTATTACAGCTCGGGCCGAGAACTGGCAGGTGGGTCAACGGCAAATCGCGCCCCATACCTGTAAGCAATATTCCGATGCTGGCGTTGGGAAGCTGGATGCTCTGCATAGGCTGGTTCGGTTTTAACGTCATGAGCGCACAGAATATAACAGCGATCTCCGGTCTTGTGGCGGTAAATTCCCTCATGGCTATGGCAGGGGGCATAGTCGTCTCATTGGTGGTGTCGAAAAACGATCCCGGTTTCGTTCATAACGGCGCGTTGGCCGGACTTGTGGCTGTCTGCGCCGGATCAGACCAGTACCATCCGCTCGGATCGCTGATGGTCGGTGGAGTGGCCGGGTATATCTTCGTTAAGGGTTTTATCTGGGAGCAGGAAAAGCTTAAAATCGACGATGTGCTGGGTGTGTGGCCTCTTCACGGCCTTTGTGGCGCGTGGGGTGGTATCGCCTGTGGAATATTCGGAAGCAAGGTTTTAGGTGGAATCGGAGACGTGAGTTTCTTCGCCCAGCTTCTGGGGACGTTGTTCGGAGTGGGTTTCGCCTTTTTCGCAGGCTACATTATCTATAAATTAATCGATAGCGCATTCGGTGTGAGACTTACTGAAGAAGAGGAATATAATGGCTCCGACATTACAATTCATAATATCGAAGCCTATCCTGAAGAGAGTGTGAGGTAACTTGAAGCATGAAAAAGATAGAAGCGATAATAAAACCGTTCAAACTAGAAGAAGTCAAAGAAGCCCTGGGAGGCATTGGCGCCCAGGGAATGAGCGTAACTGAGATAAAAGGATTTGGCCGACAGAAAGGTCATACTGAAACCTATCGCGGGGCCGAGTATAACGTCGATTTTCTCCCTAAAATCAAGATTGAAGTGGTGGTGGAGGATGATCAGGTCGAATCCGCTATTGAAAAGATAGAAGCCGCCGCTGGAACGGGAAAGATCGGCGATGGAAAGATATTCGTGATACCGGTGGAGGAAGCGGTAAGAATCAGAACCGGGGAGCGAGGTGGCGAGGCTTTATAGTTTAATATCGTCCAGGGTTTTGTTGAGCAGGGCGGGTATCTCTGCGCCGGGGACCGGCCTGCTGAAAAGATATCCCTGAAGTTCGTCACACTCAAGATCGCGGAAGAACTTGAGTTGCTCCATTGTTTCCACACCTTCCACCACGGTATGGAGTCTGAGCGCCTTGGCCATTGATACTATGGCCACAGCTATGGCCGAATCGTCCTTTTCGTGAGGAATGGTCCGCACGAACGCCTGATCGATCTTCAGTTCGTCGATGGGGAATTTTTTCAGGTGGCTCATGGACGAATAGCCTGACCCGAAATCGTCCATCGATATTTTAATACCCAGTTCCTTCAGCTTATTGATATTAGAGATAGTGGTCTCCATGTTCTTCATCATGGCAGTTTCGGTCACCTCCAGACAGAGCCCTTCCGGACCGAGTCCACATTTGGCAAGGGAGGCGCTGACGATACCTGTAAGGTCGGGCAGATCGAGCTGGCTGGCCGCGAGGTTTACTGAGACTGTGAGTTCAGGATATCCGTTATCCCGCCACTGTTTTATACTGGCGCAAGCGGCCCGCAGAACCTGTTCACCAATAGGGATAATAAGGCCGGTCTCTTCAGCCAGGGGGATAAACCTGAAGGGGGAGATGATTTCACCGTCAGGTCTCGGCCACCTTACAAGAGCCTCCATTCCGCAGACCCGACCTGTGGTCATATTTACCTTTGGCTGGTAGAAGACAACGAACTCTTCGGCCTCCACCGCTTTTCGTAACATACTCTCAAGATTCAGCCGCTCCACAACTTTCATGTTCATGCTTTCGTTGAAGAGCTGACAACCGCTTTTTGAGCGCTCCTTCGAATGATGCATGGCCATTTCGGCGTTTTTGATGAGTGAATCGGGGTCCGCCCCGTCAGTCGGGTAGAGAGACGCGCCAACACTTCCCGTTACGACGATTTCCTGCCCCTTGTGCAGGTAGGCTTCGGAGAGGGCCTGGATTATCTTCTGACCAGCTCTGGCGGCGTCTTCATCCTCGTGCAGGTTGTCGAGAAGAACGGTAAACTCGTCTCCGCTGTAACGGGATACTGTATCGCCTTCCCGTAGCTGGCTGACAAGTCGTATCGCCACTCCCTGCAGGAACATGTCACCCGTGGTGTGCCCCAGAGATTCGTTAACTATCTTGAAGTTGTCAAGATCGATGAACAGTACCGCAAGTTTTCTGTTCTCCCTCTTCGATCTTGCGACGGCGTCTTTCAACCTGTCCTTGAAAAGGGATCTGTTCGGAAGCCCGGTCAGCGCATCGTGGTTCGCCCGGTATCGTATCTCCTCCTCACTACGTTTCAACTCGGTTATGTCGTAAAATATGGCGGTGTAGTGAGTTACCTCCCCGGAGGGTTCCTTGATTGCGGAGATAGTCATGCTTTGCAGGTATGCTTCTCCGTCCTTGCGCCTGTTCCATATCTCACCGCGCCACATGCCATCCTTACTCAGGACTTCCCACATCTTTTCGTAGAAGATTTTGTTGTGCCGGTCGGATCGGAGTATGCCTGGTTTTTGCCCTATAACGTCTTCTGTCTTATAACCTGTTATATCCGTAAAGGCTTTATTCACCGATTCAATGACGGTATCCGGCCCGGTAATCATGATGCCTTCAACGGCGTGGTTAAAAAAACTGGCGGCGAGTTTCAGATCCTTGTTGGTTTTGATTCTGTCGGAGATGTCGTGAAAGGCCAACACGGCCCCCGTAACTTCGTTATCCGCCTTGATGCAGGTGCATGTGAGGGATACGGGGAGAAATTTACCCGTTTTGGAAACGAAGATCTCCTCGCCAAGGTGGAAGTCTCTGCCGACCCTGATGCTCTTCTGGACAATGCACTCTTCGAGCTTGTGAGGTGTTCCATCCGGGTTGACGTAATGGAATTTTGCGTGGGCGTTTTTTCCGATAAGTTCGTCAGCTGTCCAACCGAGCAACCTTGAAGCCTCTGGATTTACGAAGGTGACTTTCATCTTATGGTCCACAACGCAAACACCCTCGCCTATGGTGGAAGTGATGTCACGAAGGCTTTTTACGCTCTGTTTCAGTTCTTTTTCGGCCAGTTTTCGGTCGGTGATGTCGCGCAGGTAGGCAAGGGCGACTTTCTTTTGATCGTAGCTTACCAATCTCGCGCTCACCTCCACCGGCAGGAGCGAACCATCCTTTTTCCTGTATCCCCCCTCCGCAACCACGCTTTCTCCACCTGCGATCCGCTTTAAAAAGCTACCGGTGTCTAGTTTTGACTCTGGATGTCTCAGGTTCGATAGAGTGAATGTGAGCAGTTCGTTCCTGTTGTAACCGAACTGTTCGGTGGCGGTGATGTTGGCGTCGAGTATCTTTTCTGATTCCGGGTCGATAATCAGAATAACGTCGTTGGCCAGATTGAAAAGGGAGCTGTATTTTTTTTGTGTTTCGCTCAAGGCGTCTCCCGCCTTTTTCCTCTCCATGGCGTAGCTCACGGTTCTAACGATGGTTTTCAGGTCGATTTCGCCTTTCACCAGGTAGTCCTGGGCGCCCTCCTCCATGGCTTGCATGGCGAATTCGTCGTCGTCCATGGCAGTAATAACCACTATTGGTGAGGAGGCCGCCAGTGGTATTACATTCCGAAGGGTGTCTATGCCGGAGGAGTCGGGGAGTGTCAGGTCGAGAAGTATCAGGTCGAAACTTTCCTTCTTTAATGTTTCGACAGCTTTGGCAAGACTCACGACATGGGTAACCTGGCTTGCAAAAAGACCTTTACGTTTTAACATCTCTCGCACAAGGAGCGCGTAACTTGTGTCGTCTTCCACAAGGAGAATCCTGGATATATCCACGACACTCTCTGACATTGCTAACTCCCAACAAGACAATTATTTAATGCAATGGAGGATTGTATCAAAAAAAATAGACGGAATGGACTATTTCCCACGCTGATGATGGTTGCGTTTCGGCCTCACCGCACAGCATCTCTCTGCTACTGGAGTCATAGGGATGAGATTCTTTATCAACCTAATGGCGCCTGAGGCAGTGAACGAAGTGAGCGCTACCGGAGCGCATTGAAACAGCCATGCTTTTCCCGGCGGTAGCGGAAGTGGGTGTGCGCCACGCACCTAGGTGTGAAGTCTCAACAGGTTATTCCCACTTAATCCGATGATGCTGATGGGTGTTTTGTCTTCAAGGCTACCATGTGGTCGATGCCAGTTGTAGCGATGAAGCCACACAGGAAGGTTAGCACTTCTCTCTTTTGCGTTCTGGTAGCTTTTTGCATACGCCCATTCGGCTAAGGCAGTTTTGATGAACCGTTCGGCTTTGCCGTTGGTTTGTGGCCGGTATGGGCGAGTT
>JAJDBK010000030.1 GCA_029261405.1 Nitrospinaceae bacterium | reverse complement strand
ACTGGTGTCTGGAATGTTGCCAGTATTGCAGGAATGGTGAGATCTGGGACGATCAGGTCATCTGTAACGAAGACCTTACTTATTGAAAAATATATTGAATCGTTTTTGGAAATGGTATAGACTGCGTATAAGGTATGAAGTGGTTGAGGCGAAAATATGGCTGAACCCGCATTATTTGAATTATTTTGTTAAAATGCTGTAATTTTCCGGAGAACCGGACAATTGTCCGGGATTGACATCTTGATTTATGCTTTAATTGATACGTGGTCTAAATTAGAATCAAGCTAAAAGAGCGGATTGAAGGGGAGATAGAAAAATGTTTAAGAAATTGCTGATAGCGTCGATGATTGTCGCGTTACCCGCCGGCATCGCCTCGGCAGGTATGGTAGGCGCCCTTGACGGCGCTCTGAAAGATTCGGGTTCCCTCTCCATTTACCCTTCGCAAGTGAGTTCCTTTGATGACGCCATTGCGGCGTTTATCAAAAGCCCGGGCAAAGAAGTCGGCTCCCTGGTCGGAGTCGCCATCAAGGGTAATCTGGAGAAAGCAGAGGCGGTGGTAGCCTTGGCTGTAACTATAAAACCGAAACAGACCGATGGTGTCGTCAGGTCAGCCATATTGGCGGGCGCTGAGCCAGGAGTTGTGGTCGCCGCTGTAATGACGGCTAAACCAAACCTGATGAAAGACGCGGTAATGGCCGCCATTGGTGTTGCGCCGGAAAAAGCGGTCGATATCATCAATGCGGCGATTATGAATGGTAACGGTCTGACCACCATAACGGCTCTTCTCAGAGCCATGCCGGACCGCGCCGAGATGATTGTTACTACAGCGGTGAAACTTCTGCCAGATGTTTCCGGTGGCGTCGTTCTGGCCGCTATCAGAGCTGGAATCGATCCTGGTATTGCGGTAATGGCCGCAGTTTCGGGCGATATGGAGCAGGCGGGCATTATCGTAAGCGCCGCGCTGAGCCTGTCACCGAAAGATGAAGATCTGATTATACAGTCCGCTATTATCGCGGGAGCCGATCCTACGATGGTGGCCGCCGCTACCGCCGCCGGTTTGGCGCCTCCTTCGCCTTTCGCTCCGGCCGCAATGCCTAGCGTAGGTATTGGACAGGGTGGAGTCACACCTTTTGGTGTCGGCTACTGGCCTGGTGGTAGCCATGGCGACCCGACAGATCTGACTACTGGTGGTGGCTCTGGTTGTTCTGGAGCTGATGGTTGTATTACTATAGGTAAGGATAACGCAAGCCCCTCCTGATAAAGCAAGATACCGGCCTGACCCTGGCGCGCTGATAAAAGGGGTTGGGCCGGTTTTTTTTAACGTCATGGAATGTGTGGGGGTTTGCTTCATGACAAATTAGAATGGGGCGTTCTTATGCATTTGGGGGGCTGGTGTTCAGGTTTCGTAAAGCCACTTCTGGTAGTGGCTTTTTTTCTTGTTCTATCTTCAAACGCCGACGCTTACACTGACGACGAAAAAGAGAAGCTCGGGCCAGGTATCTATCCCGCCATCGGCGGTTCGTACGAATTCGATGACAACATATACAGGGTTGATGAAGATCAGGTCTCAGATGAACTGCTTCAGTTCAAACCTTCCCTTACCATCAAGCAGATCTTCCGGAAAAGGCACACAATAGAAGCCAGTTATTTTGGTGACTGGTTCCGGTACAAGGATTTTAAAGACGAGGATTTCGACGACCACTATCTGGATCTTGTAGTCAAACTGAAACCGACCAAAAAACTCCAGATCAAACTTTCCGGTGACTACGCCTCCGCCCACGAGTTAAGAGGCTCCTCCGGTACACGTCTGAGCACATCACAAGAACCGGACTCATGGTGGGGAGACCGTTTGCTCGCCGAAATAATGTACGGAAAGATCGATAGTAAAAACCAGGTGCTGGTTAACTATGAGATGTATCGCCGCCGGTATACAAATAACGCTCAGGAGCCAAGAAGCAGAGACCGCCAGATCCTGACCGCCACTTATTTCCATAACAGAAAAAAGAAGACCAGATTCCTGCTGGAGGGGGGGTACAAAACTTTTGATTATTTCGACAAGAGCGCTCCCCTCGACCTTACAAGTATAGAGCTTAGCATTCTACTCGGTATCAAATGGGACGTTACAGATAAAACTTCGGGTGAATTCAAGATCGGATACCTGGTCAAGGATATCGAGGACCCCGAATTACCCGATTATGCCGGTTGGAGTATGAAATCGGAGGTAGCCTGGAAGATCAGGACCTATAGTGAACTTACCCTCGAACTTGCGCGTATGACCAAGGAGTCCCCACATACTATCGCCAGCTATTATGTAAGCTCCCAGCTCACATTGGACTGGGACCATGAGTTCTCTGAAAAATTAGAATTTATAGGTGACCTTGCGTACCTTAACGACGATTACAAAACCATCAGCGATACCGAAAGGAACGATAATCTCCTCGATCTTTCGGCGAAATTAATATTCAAGATTCGGCCCTGGTTGCATCTTACAGGAAGATATTTATATACAAGCAGAAACTCCACTTTCCCCGGTATCGATTATAAAGCCAATATTTTCTCTTTATCCATTACAATGGATTCGATGGAAAAAGCCATCGCCGACAGAAAAGCCAAGGAGTAAAGACGGTAAAGTTGAAAATGCTGTTGCATTGGAATCGGACGGGCCTGATATCATTTTGTTTCCTGCTGGCTTTATTTTTATTACATATAGCCCCGGCTTTTTCCGCCGAACAAAAAGAATCCAGATACAACATCGGGCCGGGTGACCTTTTAGGCGTTACTGTCTTCGGGGAGGAGGACATGAGCCTCAAGGAGGTTCGTGTAAGCGCCACAGGCACAATATCATTTCCCCTGCTTGGCGAGATTAATGTCCTGGGGCTTACGTCCAAGATGCTGGAAAAGAAAATCACAGCCGCCCTGAAGGAGGGGTATCTGAAAAAACCGAGAGTTTCGGTCTCCATCCTCCAGTATCGGCTTTTTTATGTTCACGGCGAGGTTGAGACACCCGGCGGGTACAGTTATGTGGACGGTCTTACGATTGAAAAGGGAATTGCATTGGCCGGCGGTTTTACTGAACGCGCTTCAAAAAGGAAAATCACCTTGGTTCGCGAGGATGATCCGGACAATCCGGTCGAATCGGTGGGACTGAACATCAAGGTCAAACCGGGTGATATTATCAGTGTTGGAGAAAGCCTCTTTTAACATAAGGCTGGAGAAAGAGTGGAACTGAACAAACATAACCTGGCGCCAATATCGGGCGACACCACGGGCCTTTCCGGTGATGAATCAGAGGATGAATTTCATCTGGCCGAATACTGGAAGCTGATAAAACGTCACAAGTGGGAGGTTCTCGGTTTCGCTTTTGTCGCAATGATTGTCGGCGCTCTCACCGCGTTTTCACTGCCTCCCGTTTATCGCGCGGAAGTGAAAATGCTCATTGAGCCTGAGCAGAAGAAGATAGTATCCCTCGACCCGCTCCAGAGCGCTACGAACATAAGTTATTTTTACGAAACCCAGTTCGAGATTCTTCGTAGTAAAACAGTGGCCGTGGCTGTCATCATGGCGTTGGGCCTGGAAAATCACGAGGAATTTTCGGAGAAAAAGAGCGAAGACGCAACTCTGCCTTTCGGAATCAAGCTCGACTCCCTGATACCGGAACAATTGGCGCCCATGCTTGAATCGGGTGGAAAAGAGAAAAACACCCTCGAAAAAATGGTAGAGAAGTTCCAGAAAAAACTTACGATTAAAGGTGAGGATAAGAGCCAGATCGTCACCATAGCGTTTGAATCGAACAACAGGAATCTGGCGGCAAGCGTGGCCAATGCCGTCTCCAAGGCGTATATAGACGAAGGATTAGAGGCGAGACTCTCGACTGTAAAGCAGGCGGCCTCCTGGTTGACGGTCCGACTTGAGGAATTGCGCAAACAGCTTGCAGATTCCGAGGCGGCGTTACGGGCGTTTCAGAATAAGACTGGAGTGGTCGATTCCACAAGCCAGCAAGATATCGTACGAAACCGATTCTCAAGCATTACAGCCAATCTTGTCCAGGCGGAGAGGGCCAGAGTGGAAGCGGAGTCGAGGTATAATCAGGTCAAGACCGCTAAAAAATTGAAAAAACCTTACGACTCGATCAAGTCGGTTCTGGCCGACCCGCTTATCCAGCGCCTAAAGGAGGAGGAGTCGAGACTCTCGAGACATGTGGCGGAGTTATCGGAGAGATACGGCCACAAACACCCGAAAATGATTGCAGGGAAATCAGACCTGAAAGAGGCGCAAACCAGACTGAACGTCGAAATAGAGAAGGTGGTTGACGGTATTCGCAGAGAATATGAAGTGGCCGCCAATAATGAGAAGGAACTTATCCGGCTATCCGAGAAGATGAAAAAGGATATTCGCGGATTAAAAGGGGACGAGTTCAAGCTAGCCAGCCTCGAAAGGGAGGTGACGGCCAACCGAGAGCTTTATAACATGTTTATGACCCGGTTCAAGGAGACTGAGGTAACAGGGGAGGACGAGGGGGGTACCAACGTTCGCATCATCGACGCCGCCGAGCCTCCCAGCCAGCCCTACAAACCGCGCAAGGTTCTTATGATAGCGATGTTTCTGATCGGCGGGGTCTTCTTTGGGGTATTGCTCTCTTTTGTGAGGGAACATCTCGACAAAACTTTCAAGAACGGTGAGGACGTGGAGAGAATTCTGAAGATTCCGACTATCGGCTCTCTTCCGATAATCATTGACGAGAATACGCCCGATGTTCGACCGGAGCACTACTCGCACCACAATCCGAAGTCTCTTTTTGCCGAAGCTGTAAATAACATCAGAACAGGGGTGCTTTTCGCCAACATCGACAATCCTCCCCAGACGATACTGGTCACCTCCGCAGTTCCGGGAGAGGGGAAAACCACGTTAAGCGTAAATCTCGCTTCTTCCCTGAGCAGATTGGGGCGGACCCTGCTGATCGACGCGGATCTGCGCAAACCTGGCATCGCCGAAATATTCAATGTCGCCAACAAGGGCGAGACCGGGCTTGTTGGGCTGGTTTACGGGCAGAAGAACTTGAAGGAGAGCGTACTGCTGTTCAAAAAAGATGCGCAGAATCTTTATGTGCTCACGAGTGGAATGCTTCCTCCAAATCCACTGGAGTTTCTCTCTTCACAACGTTTCCACAACACACTGGAGAAACTAAAGAAGAGGTTCAAATACATCATTGTAGATACCTGCCCCGTTCTTCCATACAGCGATTCTATAACCGTCGCCCACATGGCGGACGAGGTTATCATGGTGGTTAGAGCGGACCATACCTCGCACGATGTCTCAAAAGACGCCCTGAAAAGATTGTTGTCATCAAATGTCACCCCGCTCGGAATTGTGCTTTCACAGGTTGACCCGCACGACGAGGATGGGTACGGCAGTTATTCCTACTATTACAACCAGTACGCCCACGAAGCGAAAGATATTGAGATAGACAATATTTAGACTTGGGAAATGAATAACCTCAAAATCGGGGAAAGCTGATGAACAGAGCAAAGTTGAGCGCAGGGAGGGTGAATGAGGTCATGGGGCTTGCGCCGCTACCCGCTGGTTTGGCTCTACTTGTCTTCAGTTTGGCTGTATGGGCGGGGGTATGGGGTTACGCTGATTACCTTTCGTTGAACCTTCGCAACGAGTTACACCTGTGGGAGGTGAATGCGTTGATGGAAAAGAGCGGAAAATGGGAAGACGCCGTAAACGACACTCAATTTGCCGCAAGCCTCAACCCTTACAACCCTGAATACAGAATGTACCTCGGCAAGGTCAACGAATGGAAGGCTCTCTCATACCCGACATGGGATCACAGGTCAAAAGAAGAACGGGATAAAGCGATAAACGAATATCGTGCGGCGATCCTGAAACGCCCCTCCTGGAGCGTTGCGTGGGGTTCCATCGGTATGACGAATTTCTACAACCTGAGAGTTAAAGAGACGTTCGACGCCATGGATAAAGCTGTCGCTTTCGGACCGTGGGATCACCTGACGCAAATGAAGGCGCTCTGGATCGGTTTTTCCATGTGGGACCATCTTTCCGAAAAGCAAAAATCGGATCTGGTTACCGTCATGAAAAGAACCTTGAGCGGACCTCCCGGTCTCTGGAAGCAGGTGATCGGCATAGCGGTCGGGCTTGGCAAGGAAGAGGCTCTTCAGGTCCACCTGGCGGAACAAGAACATCGTGACCTGATGCAAACTGAACTTGCCAATCGGAAAGCAAGAAAGAGCGGCGCCTCTCCTCTTGATACGGGAGGGAAATAAAAGAGCATGGCGAAACCTGCAATAAAAGCTGTCGTGAAAGAACAGGGAACGGACCTCTTTTACGCCTATGTGATACTTATAGCCTGGTTGCCGTTGCCTCTGGGAAGTAACCGGCCCTGGGCCTGGGGAATTATGGAGGTCATTGCTTTTGGCATACTCCTCTTCTGGCTAGTAAGTTACAGCAAGGGCTTGATTAAAGTACCCAAAGCGGTCACGGCGGCTAAAGCGCCCCTCATCCTGCTTGTTATATGGCTGTTGTATACTCTTCTTCAGGGGATTTCTCTCCCGGTGGGCCTTGTGAAAAGCCTCAGCCCCGCCACTTTCGAATTATACGCCTATGCTTTTGGAGAGCAGAATCTCTCATTTCTCTCCATGAGTGTGGAGCAGGGGGCTACTCTTGCCGAGTTCCTTAAATTTTCCGCATATGTGGCGATTTTCTTTCTTACCCTTGCTCTCGTAAATAGTCACGGCAGGCTTAAACAGCTTGCGACTCTTCTGGTTCTTGTGGCGCTATCGATCTCGATTTATGGCCTTATCATGAAGTTTACCGGGAGTGAGCGTATCTGGCTGATGGAGAAGAGCGCATACAGGGGGTATGTAACCGGCACTTTTGTCAGCAGGAACCATTTCGCCGGTTTTCTGGAGATGATGATTCCTCTTGCCATAGGTTTGTTTATCGCCCAACGGGTTGGCGCTCAGCAAAAAGAGAGCGTCTTTACCAAAGGCCTCAGGTTTTTGACATCACTACTCGACAATCAGGGAAGAATGATTGTTTATATCGTAATAATGCTGGCGGCGCTTTTTCTTTCAGGCTCCCGTTCCGGCGTGGCGATATTATTCATTTCTCTGGCGATAACGTTGGTCTTTTCCCTCGTTTTTTGTGGTTTGGGAACCCGGGAAGCTCGTTTTGCGCCGTTTCTGCTCGGTATCGCCCTGCTTGCGGCGGGGTGGATGGGCATGGGTAATCTGGCCGAAAGAATGGCGGACGCTCATTACCACATAGGCTCAAGAATAATCGCCTGGGAAAACGCCATGGGTATTATTTCCGACTTTCCGATAACAGGATCCGGCGCCGGCACATTCAAGGCGATCTTTCCGATGTATGAGGATGGGCGGCTCTACAAACTCTACGACCACGCTCATAACGATTATATCGAAATCCTGACCGACCAGGGGTTGATCGGTTTATTCCTTCTTTTTTCAGCGGTGGGCCTGCTGATGGGAAAGGTGGCCATCGGTTTCATGACCAGAACGAACCTCCTGGCGCGGGGTATTCTCTTTGCTTCCATGTCAGGTTGCACCGCCCTCCTGATTCATGGAGTGATCGATTTTAATTTCCACATCTCCGCAAACGCCGCTTATTTTTTCGTCTTCCTCGGACTGGGCATCGTTGCTTCAAACCTGAAGAAAACCAAAATAGCCAGGCGCATTAAAAAACCAGACTTTAAAAGTGGGCAACCTCCAGAGTAGGCGCAGGGTTCTGGTCAGGTTTCATTCCGGTCTACGCATTACGATAGTCAGGCGATTTCATGAACCCTCTGGATAGCGTTTCAAGCTCCCTTTTAAGCGCCATTACCGGGATTCCCGGTCTTTGTGTGTTCCGAACTGATATCGACGGAAAATGCGCTCACGTCAATGATGGTTGGACAAAAATGTCGGGACTTGCATTGGAAGAGGCGAAGGGAATCGACTGGATAGAAACAATCCACATTGATGACCGCAAGAGGGTTCTGGATGAGTGGAACCGGGCCTTGAAGGAGGGCGTTACACATTTCAAATCCGACTTCAGGTTCAGTCTCCCTGATGGAACCGTATCATGGGTTGCAACTGTCGCTACGGCATTGGAGGAAAAAACCGGGTATCTATTCGTAGCTTCAGATATCACCGCGCGAAAACAGGCCGAAGACGAACTGCGATCCTCGTCTGAAAGATGCAAATTTGCCACCGCCGCAGGTGAGGTGGGCGCCTGGGATTGGAGTCCGGTAACAGGCGACCTTGTCTGGAACGACGAGGTCTACAGGATCATGGGGCTAAAGCCGCAATCAGTAACCCCTTCATACGATCTGTTGATAAACCTGATTCATCCCGATTACAGGGAATATCACAACGAAGAGGTGAACGACTCCATAAAGAAAAAAAAACCGCTCGATATCGAATACGCAATTATACGCGCCGACGGGAAAGAACGGATGTGCCACGCTATCGGCAAGGTCTTGTATGACGGACAGGGAGAACCCGCCCGAATGATGGGAACGATTCAGGATATTACCGAACGGAAAGAATCGGAAAAGGCTCTGCTGGAGAGTGAAAACAAATACAGGTTACTTGTGAAATCGGCCGGGGACGCAATCTTTCTTGCCGACGCAACTACAGGTGTAATAACTGACTGCAACGAGAAGGCTGAGGAGCTTATAGGCAGACCGAAAAACGAAATTATCGGAATGCGCCAGACCGGTCTTCATCCGGCGGAACTTGCCGAGCATTACGGCCAGGTATTCAAAAGCCAGATTGAAACCGGGAAGGATATCGCCGAGGATCTGGTTGTACTCCACAAAGATGGCCGTACAATCCCGGTAGATATAAGGAGCGGTGTCTTCGAGATAGGGGGAAGACCATACATACAAGGTTCGTTTCGGGATATCAGGGAGAAAAAAAAGGCTGAAGAGGCGCTTGTAAACAGTGAAGAACGGTACCGCACGCTTGTCGAGGGGGCGAACCTGATAGGCTGGGAGTACGATACTTCTTCTGATCAGTTTACTTTTGTAAGTGGAAAAGCTGAAGAGATGACAGGTTACCCGCCTGAAGAGTGGAAGAAAAAGGGATTTTTGGCTGAACACATCCATCCGGACGACAGGGATACAGCAGTAAATTTTTTTGTTAACGCCACAGGAAATTGCGAAGATCATGAATTTGAATACAGAATGATAAAGGCGGACGGCGGGATCATCTGGTGCAGGGATATCGTGCAGGTGGTCACCAAGGATGGAAAACCGGTAAAACTGCGTGGGATTCTGATAAATATAACAGAGCGGAAACTGGCGGAGGAGAGCCTTAGAAACGAAAAAGAGAAAGCGGTGGCTGTCAAAAAAGAGAAAGAGAAGTATGTCTCCCTGATCGCCCACGACCTGAAGGCTCCTTTTACCTCAATCATAGGGTTCCTGGAGCTGATGGAGAATCAGGAGACGGATCTTTCATCCAGGCAGATACGTGGCATGATCCAGGAAATGAAATCGAACGCTGTCGGCGCTGTAAACGCAATAAACGAAATACTCCATTTCAGCCGATTCCAGTCGGGTGATTTTCATATGCAACCGCAGTTCTTCGACGGAAGTATGTCAGTCGCATCGACCATCGCAAACTACTCTTTTCTGGCGCAGGGGAAAGGGATCGAAATTATTAACGATATCCCGGAAGGAACCCGGCTATACGCGGACAAAACGTTGTTCCGGGAGGTTATGCAGAATCTTCTCGGTAACGCCGTGAAATTCTGTAACAGGGGAGACCGCATTCGTTTTTACGTTCCTGAGGATCAATATACCACTATCGCCATAGAAGATACGGGTGTTGGTATTTCCGGTGACACAATTGCTAACCTGTTCCGCTCCGATATCAGAACCACCACAGCCGGAACGAACAACGAGGTCGGGACCGGCTTGGGGTTGCCTTTCTGTCAGGAGATCATGTTAGCTCACGAAGGCGAAATAACTGTCGAATCGAAAATAGGTGAAGGCTCCGTATTTTATGTCACACTCCCGTTTGTACGGCCCTTGGCGCTCATTGTAGATGACGACAAGATAGTGCGATATATCCTTCAAAGATATATGCAAAACCTCAACGTAAGTTTTATCGAGGCCGCTGACGGGATCGAGGCGATGGAGAAAGTCAGGGATTTTAAACCTGATCTGGTATTGCTCGATATTTTCATGCCAACATCGGACGGGTTTCAGGTATTAAAAGAGCTCAAGAGCAATAGTTCCACATCCAATATACCTGTGATAGTTCTCACCTCCGATAACAGAATTGAAACACGCGAAAAAGTGGTGCGCATGGGGGTGGATGATTTCGTGGGGAAACCTGTGAGAGATGAAGAGGTGATACCGAGAGTAAGGAAGTTCCTGATTTAGATTTCGAGTATCTTAAGTGGTGGAACTGTATTTAGAAGCGGGGAGAAGTATTTTGAAGGACGCGCCCTGACCCAGCTTACTTGTGACACTTATGGCGCCGTGATGACTCAACACTATGCCGAGAACGGAAGACATGCCGAGTCCACGACCTGTGAATTTAGTGGTGTAGAATGGATCGAACACTTTTTCCAGGGTATCCTCGTCCATGCCAACTCCGCTATCGGTCACTTCGACGCTCACATAGAGTCCTTCAGGTAGTTGGGTCTCCATATAGAGATCCAATAAGTGAATTCCGTCGTACTGAAAGGGTTCGGTACAGATATTGATTAATCCGTTGTTGGCTCCGATAGCTTCGGTAGCGTTGATTACAAGGTTTCTGATAGCTTGGTTCAGTTGATCGATATCCCCCTCGACCGTAGGCAGAAGGTCTGAAAGATCGGTCCAGATCCTTATATTGTCGGGTATGGCCCCACGCAACTGTTTCTCGAGTTTTATTATTTCATCATTCAAATTGAATGTTGTTTTGATGAATTTTCCCTTTCCGGAATAGGCGAGCATCTGGTGGCTTAACCGGGTCGCCTTGCTGGTGGCGGACTCGATTTCCAAAAGACATTCCCTAAGGGGAGAGTTCTGCGGAAGGGTGGAAAGAAGGTGTTCGGTGTTGCCCAGAATACACATCAGGAGGTTATTGAAATCGTGCGCCACGCCACCTGCCATGGCTATGAGGCTCTCCATCTTCCGGGTATGGGCTATCCTCTCCTCAAGCCGGGCTTTCTCTTCTTCGGCCTTTTTCCAATCGGAGATATCGACTGCAATTGTCATGGAGACCCCCTCCTCAACAACGGGTCTGGAAGTCCAGGAGAGCCACTTGTACGAACCGTCCTTGCAAAGGTAACGATTTTCGTAATGGATAACCTCGACACCCCGAAAAAGTTTCCTCCGTATTATAGACTCAGTATTTTTTTTTTCGTCAGGGTGGACAAATTCAAGTACCGGCCTTGATAACAGTTCCCCCGAATCGTAACCGAGAGAAGCTTCAAACGCCGGGCTGACCTTCGTAAAATAACCAGACATGTCGGCGATACAGACCATGTATCCTGAGAGGTTGAACATTCGCTCAAGGTCTTCTGTCGCTTTTTTCCGGGTGGTGATGTCGATCATTATTCCGACCAGACTTGCAGGCATTTCCCCGGCTCCATATGCCCTGATAATATTTCGTACCCAAACTAAACCTCCATCGGCTCCGATCATCCGGTATTCAGAATCGGAATTTTCCAGATTTACTGAAGAGGCGCCTGTGAGGGGGGAGGTTTTGTCCTTATCGTCAGGATGGATATTTTTACGCCAGAACCCCGGTTCGTACCATTCGGCTCGCGGGTAGCCCATGATCTTTTCGTCCTGACCGCTTACATATGTGAACCGGTCATTTTTCCAGTCGTACTCCCATACAACAATCTTCGCGCCATCCACAAGAAGCCTGTAACGCTCGTCACCTTTTCGTAATGCCTGCTCGGCTCTGCGGCGGACCCTCTCCTGTTTGAATAAAATCCCCAACATTACAAGAATGATGGTAGCTCCCAGAGCGAATGTAATTTTAAAGAGTCGCTCCTGCTTCGTCAAATTCCGGTCGTGCATCTGGAGCATTGTCAGTTCCGCATTATCCAGTCTGAACATTACGTCCACATACACTTCGTCGAATCGTTGGTCGAGACGGGAGCCAAGCTTGTATTTATTCCTGTTATTTTTATACTCCAGCGCTAGTTTTTTCAAGGTCATGATTTTTGAACGAACAGATTCAAGACGTCGGTTCAACTCTGGATCGGAAATCCTTGCGGCAAAGAGCAAGTCATGCTCCTGTTTCCTGGAAAGTATGGTGTCCAGATACCGCAATGCAAAATTGAACTTTTCCACCACATAATCATTACCAAGAAAGGTATCGCCGGTAAGCCCCTCTTCAAGCCAGAGGTGACTCATTGAAATGTTGGTTTTAACCTTTCCGAGATTTTCAGCCAGGTGGCTGTTCTCATGATTTTGTTTTGATATGAAATCGAGCGAGAGAAGGCTGGCGGAGATGATAACGATGAACATAACGACAACAAACAGATGCGGATAGCTCGAAAGCGAACTTTCGTTGGAGTCTGGCTTTTCGCTTGTCATCATGGTTACTCTTTAGGAATTAGGGAATGGTCTATGTATAAAATAAACCATTTTTCATGAGATTATTTGTAATTGATTGAATTTAGAATGATTCTAGCGCGCATGGCAATGAGAACCGGTGTGCCAAATTATCGAATGGAAAAGTTGATTGTGAAATCGGGCGCAGTCTGGGTCAGGTTTTCTGAAATGCCTACGATATACGTTCTCCCCTCAGGGGAAGGTCTGTAGGCCACCCCAAAGGTAATCTCGGCGAAGGGAAGTGAGTAGGGTTCAAAATTGAGAGTGGCCAGCGGGGAGGTGTTCACCTGCGACTGGGCCAGAAGTCGCCATCGAGTCGCCACCGGGTACTCCATGGCAAAATAACCGGTAAGGAATGGATCGAGATCTACTTTACCTTTCATCTTTCCGGGAACGGTCACGCCAATGCTGGAATGGAGGAGATATTCACGCCAACGACCTGAGATCACGAGACGAGCGCCACCGTCCCACGACCCGGTTCCAGCATAAGAGTCCCCGGTGGGAGCTTTTACAAGGACCTGCCCCGCAACTGTGTACGATTCGGAATTGAGCAACTCCTTTTTAAACCAGAAAAGAACCGATCCAGGATAAACACGATTGGCGTAACCTTCCGTAATGATTTCGTTGTCAAGCGAAACGATGTCGAGGTACCTGAAGTCGGGGGCTTCAAGCTGACCGTTGTACCCTTTCATTCCGATCCGCCTGTGCCACCATCGGAGAAGGTTGTCAAATACTCCTCCAAATGAGATGTATGCGGGTATATAAGCGCCAAATTCTATCTCTCCGGCCTTAAGGGGAAACTTCAAAGTGGCGCCAGCTTCGATAATCTCCTTGTCTACCCCCACTGTCCATCCCCCTGTTTTTTCAGTCATATAGACATTAGTGTAATTAAAGGAGAATGAAAAATCGAACGAGTCGGCGATTTTCGCTGTTTCTGGAGCTGGCGCGAGCAGTCCGGTGTATAAGGGGTGATGGTTCCGCACTAAAGCTGGCCCGAAACTGTCAAATTCAAAAGCAGTTGCGGGCTGAACCGCTAGCAGATAAAGGATCGCAAAGAGTGAACAGGTCCGAACCACCGGGGTTCGCGGTTTATATCTCTTCTGCGAATGTGTCGCGATAACGCTCAAAGAGTGAAACTCCCGCCCCGGTAATCAGAACACCCAGAGCGAATGAGAGTAAGAGGGGAATAAACTCTGGCGATCTTCCGTGGATGAATATATCCTGATAGGCGATGGTGATAATGGCCATCGGATTGAAATAGAAGGTGAACCGCCACTGCTCCGGGACCTGGGTAACCGGGTATATGATTGGGCAGATAAAAAACCACAACACCAGAAAGTTTCCCATGATGTGCTGGGTGTCACGGAACCGGACATTTAATACGGAGAAAAAATAGACCAGCCCGATGGTGAAGACCAGTTGGGTTACAACAACGAAAGGGAGCCATAAAAGGGACCAGGAGAGAGGAACGCCGTAGATTAGCATGAATATGAATATCAGTGGCAAACTGAAGGTAAAGTTCACAAAATGGGCGATAACCTTCACCATCGGCAGTATCTCTGCGGGAAACATCGATTTGGTAATAAGATCCCCCGATGAGACTACAGAAGTCATGCCCTCCATGAACGATGCGGAAAACCAGAGCCACGGAAGTAGCCCGGCGAAGACAAAAACGGCGTAGTTATCCATCTGGACACGCATATATACTGTAAAAACAAGGGCGTATACGAGCAATAACAGGAGCGGATTAAGGAAAGTCCATAACATGCCAAGGGCGGAGCCGCGATACCGCGCATTCAGCTCCTTCGTTACGAGGCTCGAAATCAGCTCCCTATATCGGTAGATGTTGGCAAACGCCGTTTTAAGGTTCTCTATCATGCTCTGTTCATTTCTATTTACAGCGATTATAGTTCATATGTTTTAATGCGGCAAACCTGGCGCCATTTGTGGCGAGACATAATGATTGACCATAGCCGTAAGGTTTGCTATCCTTCCAGTCTTCCAGACGGAACTATGTTTAACTAAACTGTTGTTTTTGCGTTAGATACAAATGGGCCAGCTAAAAGATATACTCTTCTTGCAACATATCAATCAAGCTTTTGATGAGTTGCGTCAGAGCTTTATGACAAAATATAAGCCGAAAAAAAATAATCGCTTTCTTATCAAGGGGATAACCTATGATCTGAGTGATTGCACCCTTGATAATGATGAGTTTTACTTCGAAATAAGCTCAAAGATTCCCGAAAACCTGCTGGATCAGAGAACGAAAAAAGTCAAATTCTTCAAGGATGTGGTTAAACTTGTCAATAAATCGGATAAGCGCCCAAGTTCCGCTACCATGGAGAATATCGTCAAGAGTAGCGCCGAGGCTGAATTGAAAGAACGGGATTATATTTGCCTCACCTACAGATACAACGAAAAAGAGCTTTACACC
>JAJDBK010000029.1 GCA_029261405.1 Nitrospinaceae bacterium | reverse complement strand
CATTGAACCGGTAGACCCGAATCCATTATTACCGCGATCTGAAACGCCCAATTCATCGACTTCTTTTAGGCTCCAATTCATAACTTTGATTGGGATCATCTGGGCGATCTTCATACCACGGTCAATGGGAAAGCTCGTCATTCCGTGATTGGCGAAGATGACCACAAGTTCGCCTCTGTAACCGCTGTCTATAACACCGCCGCAAACTGAGAGGCCCATTGACGCTAATGATGATCGATCTTTGATAAAGCCGCCGTATCCTTCAGGGAACTGGACCGCTATCCCTGTGCGGACTTTGCCCACACTGTTAGCTCCGATTCTGGTTTGTTCGATAGAAAAAAGATCATAACCAAGATCACCAGGATGCGTCCGTTTCTGGATATGCGCTGACGGGTTCAGCTTTTTAATTATGAGACTGTTCATTTTTCATCCTTTAATCTCGTCCACCATCTTTATGCGTTCACCAAGCCATCAAATAACCGGAACCGCCATACTGTTTCCTATAGCTTTATATCTGGGGCCGTCAGGACAGTCTTCGGATGGTTTATTTCGATACGGGATGCGTGTGTAATCGTCCTGGAATCCCTGTAAGCGTTCGCACTCTCTGGGGGTCAGGCGGCGGACGTTTGCCCCGATCATTACCTTTCCTGTATTCCGTCCAGTGGCGTTGCTACCTGTGCTTAATGCCGGGACTTGATTCCCTGTCAAGACATCGCCGTTTTGATTCTGTGTAAATGCCACCACAGCCACGCTTTTCGTTAATACCTGATAAGTGTGCCGGGGTGGATTCCGCATAACATCAAATACCGACCCAACAAACCGACTCGGTACAGATTCTTAAAAGAGATCGCTCATAGAACAGACAAATATCCGGCGTGGTTTTTTCCATTTCAACGGGATACCGAGTCGATCCGGCCAGAGCTTTAAATCGAACCCCTGCTCGTATGGGTGACCTTTCGTTCCTCTCCACCTTTCCAGCAAAGGTCCGGGCATAGCAGTTCTTGCACCCTTCACTGACTGGCGTACACCCTGTTACAGGATTCCAGGTAACATCGGTCCACTCTATTTTTGATTTACTCATAGACGTTTCCGGGAAAGTTGACATTTTCCCATTGAGACCATCCGGCGCGTTCATGACGGGCAAATAGTTCCAGATACGGACCGGTACTGCATTGCTCGATCACGTTATAAAGTTCGTCAGGCTTTCGGGAATGCTCCCGTTTGCGTGTGGAAATGATGTTGACCTGCCTCCGGCCAGGTTGTAATGTCCGAGCCTTTTTGCCTCGAACACCAAATAGGACAAGTTCAGTCACGTTCCTGAAATAAAAGCCGACTTCTCGACCATCTGGGCCTCCGTCTTTCCTGATTTTCTGCCAGACGATATTTGATTTGTATTGGAAACCCCACGCTTTCATTACATGCAAACCTTCGGCAAGCAAAGCATTCGGCGCCCACAGATAAAGATGTGCGGGATCTGAAACCATTTCTGAAACGGGTAAGTCGGCTATCTCCTCCAGGGAGAGGGTAGGATACTGATAGAGCCGTCCATGCTCAGGAGCCATCTTCCCGGTCCGGTTTTGAAACCGCCAAGGTGGATCGGCCAGGATGGTTTTAAAGTTGCCGGATTCTGGATAACCTTTCACAGCGTTTCCCCGGGGTAGGGGTGATAGAAAAGGGTGGGTGCGACATTTTCTCGATGGAGGCGAAATGGGGGCCTCGCCCAAAATTGTCCAAAGGTTTTGGACCGGGGAGAAGGGAGCTAAGTGATTGAAATAATGGTCGGGGCGAGAGGATTTGAACCTCCGACATCCTGCTCCCAAAGCAGGCGCGCTACCAGGCTGCGCTACGCCCCGACTTTGGCAAACGTTTGAGAATCATACCGTTATGGGCGTTTTCATGTCAATCACTTTTCGGTGAAATTGGTGACAAACAGTGGTAATTTCCTGGACTATGTCGGACTTTATTTTTCAATGTCCAAATCTGTGCGTCATTCATCGTATACAATGTGCAGGTTGGTTTGAATTTTCGCTTAAGCGCATTATCAGTATATTCATTAAGTACGCGATCTTTATGAAGGCAACCTGTCATCGCTTTGACTTTTTTTAATGGAGTCACACAGCTACCGTCACCGTCCTGTAATCATATAAATTGGCCAGGAGACTTCTCTCTCTTCGTTGACCCAGTTCCAGGATTTCAGGATCTCTTTCCTGATCGGTTCGACGGGATCGGTTCCGTTTTTCTCTTTATATTTTTGGGTGGCCTCCCAGCTATGCAGATAGCCGATCAGATCAAGGACTCCCCATTTTCTTGTCATGACGAACTCGTGCCGTTTGACATCGGCAAAATCGAAGGGGATTTTTTTGTATTTTTTATGGACGTGTTCATGTTCTTTCGGCCAGTAGGAGCCGATTACCCGTTTGTAAAAGTGGGCGATAACATCGTCAACCTCTTCTGAGACATTTATCAGGTTGTAGGTCCAGGCGGCGACTACACCCCCCGGTTTTATGACCCGCTTGGCTTCGTTATGGAAGGTTTCGAGGTTCATCCTGTGCAGGGAGTTGGCGCATGCCACCAGGTCGGCGTTTTTGTCATCCATCGTGGAGATTTCCGGCTGGCCCACATGGTATGTGACGTTGATATGACTTGGAGCGCTATTAATAAGCTCTTCGTCGGAGTCGGTGGCGGTAACTTCGTCGAAATAGTCGCCAAGTTTGACAGAAGAGCTTCCGTCCGCGCAACCGGCGTCCCAGGCTGAGTCAGTGTCATCGCACAGATCAGCGATGGTTTTATAAAGTTCGTCCGGGTATTGTGGTCGAAGGTTGGAAAACCCCGGTCCTTTTCCAGAGAAGGACTCTCTATATTCCATAGCCATAAAAGATCATCTCCCCGTTTGAATTTTCACTATGGTAGCTTTTGCGGGTTTGATTTGGCAATAACAATGATTTGATAATGTCCCGATATTTTATGATACTGGAGGGCAAAGTTTCGAATAAAAATAGGGAGATACAGGTTGTGATCGGGAATAAACCGCTGACGGATAAGGAACTTGATGAACTTGAATTGTTCCTCGATTCCGAACTGACTCCTAAAGAGTGCATGAGTTTGGAAGGGCTGGATGGTTACCTTACCGCCATCGTCAGCGGTCCTGTGACAATCATGCCGAGCGAATGGTTGCCCGTAGTATGGGGTGACAAGGAAGGTCCCGAATACGAGAGCATGGAGCAGGCGAAAAAAATCATGGGATACATAATGAGCCACATGAACAGTATCGCTGACGCTCTTATGAATCATCCTCACAAATATACGCAACTGGTACGCGAGTGGGATGACGAATACTTCTATATTGAGGCGCAGGAATGGTGCTACTTTTACCTTAAGGGAATGCGGTTGAGGAAAAGTAGTTGGACTCCGATGCTCTCTGACGATGAGTACGGAGCTTTGATTATGCCGATACTGTTGCTTACGGCGAAAAAGGATGATCCCGATTTTGGCGTGGCTCTTGATACAAAAGAGAAACGACAACGTCTTGTCGATGAACTTCCAGACGTTGTATTGGATATATATGAGTTCTGGCAGGGTAGGCGGATGATTCCCGCTGATAAAATGGGACCACTGCTGAAACCAAAAAAGATCGGACGAAACGATCCATGCGAATGCGGCAGTGGCAAAAAATTCAAAAAATGTTGCGGCTCGTCAGGCAAGCTGAATTAACCCGCATATTTCGGTGGTACGACCACAGCGATATAGTGGCTCGGCCACTGCCATAAATTGAACCGGAGGCGTACTTTCGTCGCTGTGGCTGAGCCACTCGCTGTGGCCGAGCCACTGAAATATGCCGATTTACGTTATACCCTGTAGAAGAAGGTGGCGTCGCCATAGCTGTAGAACCGGTACTCTCTCTCAATCGCTATCCGGTAAGCTGACATGGTAAGGTCGCGCCCTGCAAATGAAGAGATGAGAACCAGCAGACTGCTTTTCGGCAGGTGAAAGTTGGTCAACAAAGCATCAACAACGTTGAACCTGAATCCCGGCGTTATGTATATATCTACTAGACCTGCTCCCGCTGTAACCGCCCCGGTTTTTGTAGCCGATCCTTCCAGTGTCCTTGTTACTGTGCTTCCTACCGCCACCACCCGGCGGCCTTCCCTTTTTGCCAGATTTACAGCGTTGGCGGAACTCTCAGGTATTACGCACCACTCCGCATCGACCGCATGATCCTCTATCCTTTGGGTGGATATGGGGCGGAACGTGCCTGGCCCCACATGCAGGGTGATCGGTATTATGGCGACTCCTTTATTCGATATGGATTCCAGAATTTTATCCGTGAAATGAAGCCCCGCTGTGGGAGCGGCGCAGGAACCGGTCTCTTTCGCAAAGACCGTCTGGTACCTTTCGATGTCATCTATGTCGGCGGCGCCACGTTCCCTCTGGATGTATGGCGGTATGGGAGTCGAACCATACTTTTCCGTAATCCGTGCCACCTCGATGTCGGAGCCGAAGTTAAACTCACCGTAACCATGCTCATGTCTTCCGATAAACGAGATTTCAGTATCGCCGACATTGAGGGTTTCACCCGCTTTCAGTTTACCAAGACCACGAGCCATCCCTTTCCAACTGCCATTCCCCAATCGACGAACCAGCAACAGCTCCACTTTACCGCCACTTTTCCGGTAACAATCGAGGCGCGCGCTAAAAACCTTCGTTTCGTTAATCACAAGGAGGTCGCCATCTCGCAAAAAATCGGGGAAGTTTTCAAAACCGTGATCTGATATGGCGGTACCGTTAATATCGACCGCCATAAGCCTGCTTAAGTCCCGTTTTATGGCCGGTTGTTGGGCTATGAGGTTTTGTGGCAGATTAAAATCGAAAAGCTCAATGTCCATGTTATTTGGGTAGTTTTAGGTTTTCGATTCGCACGATTTCGACACCGCGATAGAAATGTTTGATTATCTGTGTGAAATTTCGACCTCGTTCAGCCATTCCTCTGGCGGACCATTGGCTCATTCCGACACCGTGTCCGTAACCGCGCCCTCTGAACATGAAAGTTTTACCCCGGCCAGGATAGACGGAGAACCGGGTCGATTTTAACTTCCGGTAACCGACCAGATGTCGAAACTCGGTACCACTAATGGTAAGTTTCCCCCTCTTTCCGTAGTGGCGGATGGTGACGCTGTTGGCTCTGCCCGACCTTGTGAACCTGCCAAGCCTGATGGAGTGTAGCGGTCCCACATCGTACCCGGCCTCCTGTAACGATTTTCTCAAGTCGGCCTTCTTGACTACCAGCATCCATCTGTCGGAGGGGGATTTATGTTCAAACAGGGACGGTCTGCTTATAAGGTATGGCCTTTTTCCCCCTCCCCAGACCTCGGTAATATCGGCGGTTTTGCCTCCGGCGGAACTGTGGAAGAAAGTTTCGGCCACTTCGGAGTTGAAAACCGCCACAAGCCCCCGTGTCGCTTCGACAGCTACAGGGACGTTTGACCGGCTATTTGCAAGCCCTGTATAGACCTGGGACGCTGTTGTGTTCTCCAGATGATACATCTTGCCGGGAACCGGGTGTAAAACCTTGTAGAGAGCGTATGAGCGGGAGGCGACAGCCTGGGCTTTTAGCGCTTCAAGGGGCCAGCCGGGCGCCATCTCGGAGCCGATTACACCGTTAACGTAGTTTTCAAGCTCCACTTTGTTTATAAGCAAGGCGCCACGGGTTTTCCCTTTTATCAGCCGCATACTTCCCATGTAGAGTGAGCCTGCTACCGAGATCGGGTTTTGTGACGAAAAGAGGAGATCGTCGCAATTAATCAATTTCCCGCCAACCAGAAACCCTTTCGTCAAGTTACTGATCCTGATAATCCCTGTCTGGACTCTCTTTTCTTTGTCGCACTTTGAGGTGATAGTGACAGGCGCCGAAGAGGAAATATCGATGACATCAAAGTTTTTCTTTATGGCTACATCGAGAATCACGGCGAGCGAGGGGAGGGGACTTGCCGCGATGAGTAGTGAAATCAGGAGAGAACCGGGTAGAAGGTTTTTGAAAAAAGGGCGCATTAACGGTTTTCTTCTAGGGCGCTCAGCTCTTCTTCTTTGACATGAACTTTATAATCGTTCAGTTTATTTCTAAGGGTTCTGATCGATATCCCTAGTGTGTCGGCGGCTCTGGTTCTGTTCCATTTTACGGCGTCGAGGGTGTTGAAGATGAGGCTCTTTTCCATTTCCGCCACGGTCATTCCGGCTTTATCAGGTTCCTTTGAGGATTCAGCCTTTTTGTTGGCGTCTGTCGGCGCCGGCCCGAGCATCAGGTCCTCTTCGGTGATAAGGTCTCCATAACAGAGGAGGACTGACCGTTCCATGGCGTTTTCAAGCTCCCTGATGTTTCCTCTCCAGGTGCGCTGTTTCATCATTTCGAGGGCGGAAGGCTCCACCCCCTCCACCGCCTTGCCCATGATAGCGTTGAATTTCCTGATGAAATGAGCCACCAGAATCGGAATATCCTCTTTCCGCTCCCTTAGGGGGGGCAGATAGAGCGGGATGACGTTGAGCCGAAAAAAAAGATCCTCCCGGAATTTCCCCTCCGCCACCGCCTTGTCCATGTCCCTGTTGGTGGTGGCGATGACCCTTATATTGAGCGAAATCGGTTCCTTACCGCCGACCCGGTCAACCTCATGCTCCTGCAACACACGCAACAGCTTGGCCTGCAGTGACGACTCCATCTCGGTAATCTCGTCGAGCAGGATTGTTCCCCGATCAGCCATTTCGAATTTTCCGATTTTCCTGCCGATAGCTCCTGTGAAAGAGCCTTTCTCGTGACCAAAAAGCTCCGACTCAAGGAGTGACTCTGGTAAAGCCGCGCAGTTTACCGCCACGAACGGTTCTGTGTTCCGGTCGGAGTGTTCGTGTATATACCGGGCGACGAGTTCCTTGCCGACCCCCGACTCTCCGTGAATGAGAACCGAAGATTTTGACGGCGCTACCCGGTTGGCTATGTCGAGCGCTTTTTTCATCCGCTCGTTTGCAGTGACGATCTCCCTCGGCCCCTGTTTTCGCCCCGGTTTTTCCTTTTGCGCGATGGCTTGCGATGTCGAGACGAGAGGCTGACCGCTGTCGCAGGATACGAAAATACGGGCGAGTAACTCTTCTAACGTATCAAAAGAGAACGGTTTTAACAGGTAGTCGGTAGCGCCTTTTCGCATAGCTGTAACAGCGTCGTCCACCGACGCATATGCGGTTATCAGTACGAAGGGGGTCGATGATTTCTCACGAACCCTGGCAAGAAACGAAAGGCCGTCCATCTTCGGCATTCTTACATCGGAGATGACCAGATCGAAGTTTGAGCTATCGAAGAGGCGAAACCCCTCATCACCATCGGGGGCTGTGGTTATGTTATGACCGGACCGGCTTAACGCCTCCCTTAAAGCCACCCGCATCTCTTCTTCGTCATCGACGATCAGAATGTTTCTGGGCGTTGTAATCGCACTGTCTCCCGTTAATAAAGAGCTAATTTTTCATTATAACAGGTTGTTGGTTAATTATTGAGGACCAGTGCGTATTGCAAAATATGATCGATACAATGTACCGTACTACACATGCCATATTGATGGAATATGAGATGAGCGGGGTTACAGTTTCTCCGAAGTATCAGGTTGTCATCCCGAAAGAAGCGCGGGAGGCTTTACAGCTAAAGCCGGGTGAAAAGGTGGAGGTGTTCTCCTATAAAAATCGGCTCGAATTCATTCCGGTAAAATCGATTTCTACCACTCGAGGATTTCTCAAAGGAATAGACACTTCCATCAAGCGGGAAGATGATCGTCTGTGAAGGAATTGGCAATAAAAGTATGTGGCGGGCCTGGTGGTCACCGGTCAGGCTTATTACCCTTTCCTGATTTATACTTCTTCATCAGTTCTCTGTACGCAGAGGCGTCGCCGTATTCGAGGAAGTTGCTGTACCGGGAGTGTGGTTTGTATATCCTGCGCGAATGTTTTATGGGACACCAGTACTCCTCCGTTCTTGCGGCGACCTCTTTGCCCCAGCTAAGCAGGCCATTGCCATATCCGCAGTAGATACAATTGATCTTCTCAAGAGGATTCAGGTACGCGAGTTTGTGACGATCAACAACTATGAAACGTGACCGGGGTACCTTTTTAATACCGTATACCGGAAAGCAGAAAATCTGGTAGAGATTCAACAGCAGGTCGAGCAGAATCAGCGGCACAATAAGGGAATAGATAATTGGCGCAGTCAGGATGTGGGGCCATGTCGCTTCACGCAAGAACCGGTATAATGTTTTTCGTAATTCCCTGTGCGCATTGATCGCGCTCTGTTTGAACCGTACCTTCCCCTGCTCAATCTGGTAATCGAGCCGCTCCCGGGCCGCTTCAAACTCCTCTTCAATCTCTTTTTCAAGGTCGGCTTCAAGTCTTCTGATATTTTCGAGAATGGCCGATATTCGCTGATTCATCTGAATAGCCTCGTGAGCTTGTGAGAGTTTACTGGACCGGGCAATGTTTTATGCGCAATTACACGGAGAATAAAATGCTAAGTAATTGTATTTTATTCTGGAGCGAATGAAGGCAACTTTTTTGGTTTACTGAGCCACGGAAAAAAGATTTCAACAGTGATATGGGGTAAAAAGATGGGATCCCGCCACTTCTTAATCGCCAGTAATGGTACCGTAGGCAGGTGGCGTAGCCGCCGCTACCGGAGCAAACGTAAATAGCTTATAAAATCCTAGGAGTCTGTCGGACTCAGGGGTTCGTTAGCGAAGTGGCTCGGCCACAGCGATAAGGTTTAGAGTCAGATTTATTGCGCTTTTGAGGTGTCATCGCCATGGTCGCACCACTTCGCCGAAAAAGGGCGGAAAATCTGGCCGAAACCGGGC
>JAJDBK010000028.1 GCA_029261405.1 Nitrospinaceae bacterium | reverse complement strand
TTTACGCCTGCCGCCAAAGTAACTCTCATCCACTTCGATCTCACCCCCGACAACTTCATCGGATTCCTGTTCGAGCGGTGAAAATAATAAGCGGCTGTTTTGCGATTTACGCCAACCAGTTCTGCGGCGCATCGAGCTGTTGTCCCCGCTACAAAATGCTCCATCAATCAGACGACTCTTTCTCATGCCATCCTCTATAACACATTAAGGTGTTATCTGGGACAGCCCCAAATATTAATTGCGGGCAGTGGTGGACCTGTACTTTCTCATCATTATTTCTTCGGTTGTGATGAGACCGCCGCATGTTGCGTTTATAAAAAGCTCGTCGAGTTTCGGAATGAACCGCTCAATGGTCTCCGGGGTATCGACTATCTCCACCACTACCGGCAGGTCTTCGGACAGCCGCAGTAACCTCGCCGTATGGGTAGTACCGTCCTGTCCGAGGCTTTCGATGCCGCGTAACACCGTAGCGCCCGACAGCCCCTCCGCACGGGCAAGCTGTACCACCGCCTCGAAGAACGCCATACCCGAAGTGGTATCCGCCTCGCCCACAAAAATCCTGAGTAGCGTAGCTTTGGTAAAACCCTCGCTCATATCAGCCTGCCGGAAATCATTCCAAGATAAACTCCTACCAGTCCCAGCATAATCGATCCAACAGCGTTGATCGCCGCTTTTACCGCCATACCGTCGCGAAGAAGGGCCATGGTTTCATACGAGTAGGTGGAGAAGGTGGTGAAACCTCCAAGCAGTCCCACAGTGAGAAAAAGTTTTACGTTATGATTTACGATGAACCGACCCTCCGTTATCTCGAGCGCCAGACCGATCAGGAAACAACCGATAATGTTGACGGCAAGCGTTCCAAAAGGAAACGCGGCGCCCATCCTTGCGTGGACGGCCCCCGAGACGGCGTAACGCGCGCAAGCTCCGAATGCGCCACCAAGCGCCACAGCGGCGTAGACTCCCATGCGAAAAGTTACCTACATCGACGAGGCTAAGGCGGATACTTTCCTCGAAAGGTCCATGATCCTCTGCGACAGGCTAGCCGGTAAGGTTACAGACGACTCGGCCAGAGCGGTTGAACGTTTCTGCAGGGCGACAATGGCCTCCTCTTTTTTAACGCTGTTGATCCTGGCAATATTTTGCTGGGCAAGAGAAACAGCTCCGGTCGCTTTCTGGTCAGCCAGAGTTGCGGTGGTCACGGCTCCGGCCGCAGTTTGGTTAGCTTGCGAGGCGGAGGCCACTGCGACTGCCGCCTTCTGATCGGCCTGCGTGGCTGTGGCGACCGCGCCTGAGGCTTTCTGGTCGGCCTGGGTTGCGGTGGCGACCGCGCCTGAGGCTTTCTGGTCAGCCTGCGTTGCGGTGTTGACCGCTTGGGTGGCGTTCTGGTCGGCCTGCGTTGCGGTGGCGACTGCGCCTGAGGCTTTCTGGTTTGCCTGCGTAGCGGTGTTGACCGCTTGGGTGGCGTTCTGGTTTGCCTGTGCGGAGGTCAACACCGCTCCGGTCGCCTTCTCATTCGCCTGAACCGCGTTCTCCACTGCTCCGGCGGCGTTTTTGTTTGCCTGCGTAGCGGTGGCGACTGCGCCTGAGGCTTTCTGATCGGCCTGCGTAGCGGTATTCACAGCCTGAGACGCGCTCTGATCGGCTTGCGTTGCTGTGGCGACAGCTTTCGTAGCGCTCTGGTCCGCCTGTGTAGCGGTGGCGACTGCGTCGAATGCGGTTTGTTCCGCATTGTTAGCGGTGTTTATGGCGCTTACAGCTTTATCGTCCGCCTGATCCGCCTGCGTCATTGCGCTGGCCGCTTTTTCATCCGACTTGACCACCTGACCGCTGACTGTGGCGAGGCGCGACTTGATCGCCGCCGCATCACCAGTGATAACTGATATCTTCGCTTCGTTCGAGGCAATCATGGAGTTTAGAGTCAGAGCGGCCAGCATGGCCACACTCGCAAGACCGAGGGAGAAGAAAGAGAAAGGCGCGGAAGTACCTCTGCTCTTCTTTTCGCTAATAGGAACCGGTGAATATCCGGTGAACGGGGCTGGCGCCGGTTTCTCCTCCACAGAGACCACCTTTTCTTTAACCTTTGCGGCAACCTTGGCAGGTTCTGGCGTCTTCACCTCTTTTGCGGGTTCTTCCCGTTTTATCGGTATTACTTCGGCCGGTTTCGCTTTCACGGCGACAGGCGCCGGTTCTTTCTCAGGTTCGGGAACAACGGCTTTAGCGGGTTTGGATGGCGCAGGTTCGCTCTTCACAATCTTGAGCCGTTTCTTTTTGCTCTGCGCAGGTTTTTTTTCCTCTTCCACAATCTTGTCGGGAGAGGAGACCATGGAGCTTAAAGCGCCTTCAAAATCCTCCATCGAAATAAAAGATATGGGGCTTTTTACAATAACGCCCCGCTCCTTCAGAACATGAATAAGCTCTTTGGTTTTGATGTTAAGTTTTCTGGCCGCTTCGTAAACCCTTATCCGTTCCATATCGATACCGTCTCAAGGAAGATTAAAGTTAATCCCGTAATGATACTAAAGAACACCGGACTCGGCAACAGTACGTGGCGTACAGCCGGGTACGTGGCGTACAGCCGGGTGCGTGGCGCACGACCAGTACATGTCGCACGGTCTGAAAAGCGAAATTCCACTAATCGACCAGCTTAGCGTTCCATTATTGTTGTGCCGTCTATGCTTGACCATGTTCCGGTTGTACACCATATTTTTAATCGTGCGGCAAGCCCCGCCTCGAAAGGATCCAGGAAGTGGGCTAATGAAATGGAGATGTTTACGCCCGAAGAAGCGTATTCGTAATAGACGTAAAAATATGTCGTGACACCACTCCTGTCCCGCGCCCTCCTTCCGTCCACTTCCCTGATAATTCCCCATGGAATGTATATGGCCTTGCCGTCAACGTGAAACAGCAGACCATCCATTGGCGGCGGCAAAACGAATACACCTTCCCGAAAACGTCCAGCGGAATGTCGGGAGCGAGCCCTTATTCTTGAAATCAGGTTTTTTAGTTGTGCGCAGACGAGCGCTATTATAAAGAGGGCCAACAGAAAGATTGCCGCAAAAGCTTTTGGCGCCAGTTCCCTCTCCGATCCGAGTTTCTCCAGGAAACCGATATACCAGTCGTATACAAGAAAGATAAGTAACAGAATCATTGCCATCATAAACAGGGAAGCCAGGAAACCTGATGTCGAGACTTTCTTTGACGGGACGAAACACTCCTTATCAAACGGTAAGTCCAACGCCGGGTTAAGTATATCCCTGATCCAGGTTGGACTTTCCTTTACAAAAGTCCATTCTGGATTCTCTACAGTCTCATCATTCATGTACCACCAGCCCTTTTAACACCAACCAGTATGGGTATCTCCAGACGCTCACCCATGTACGCCGGCGCCAAGTCTGAATACCTTACTGCTACAGATGCTGAAGACCATCCCCATGACTCCGATAGCAGTGGCGTTAAGGTGGCGGTGCGCCACGCACCCGCTAGAACCTGTCTGGTATTGGTGTCTCCTTTGTTGATGGGGGTAGCGCCGGTAGCGTGACATCTGGTCGTTCACCTGTGAGACTGCGCAGGAATGTGGATATGCTACCGATCTGGCTATCCGTCAGTTTCTCTCCAAGCTGGGTCCATCCCATGATGCTGATGGCTTCGTTAAGGCTGAAGACCGATCCGTCATGGAAGTAAGGATAGGTAAGTTCGATGTTCCGCAAGGAGGGAACCTTGAATACGTGCATATCCCCTTCATCGTTGGTAACCTCTATCCGCCCCCGGTCAGTGAGACCTTCCGGTTTGTTGGAGACTCCGAACTCCCGGTATCCTCCACCGCCGACAGCTATCCCGTCATGACAATCGGCGCACCCTTTTTCAATGAACAGACCAAGGCCCGCCTTCTCATCATCGGTGAGAGCCGATTCGTTTCCTTTCAGGAACATGTCGAACCGTGAGGGGGTCAGCAGTGTACGTTCAAAAGCGCCGATGGCGTTGGCGATGTTCTCGTATGTAAACGGGTTCTCCTGACCCGGAAAGGCTGTCGCAAAACGCTGTTGGTATTCCGGGATGGAGCCTATCCTTTTTAAGGCCAGCTCTTTTGTGGCCGCCATCTCCACACCAGCGAGGATCGGACCTTGAGCCTGCGCTTCCACGTCTTCGGCCCGTCCGTCCCAGAACTGGGCGATATGCAGTGAGGCGTTAAAAACCGTCGGCGCATTTCTACCGCCGACCTGCCACTTGTGTCCTGTGGAGAACGGGTTGTTATCGACACCACCTCCGGCGAGGTTATGGCACGAGTTGCACGAGAAGACGTTCGATTTTGATAGACGGGTATCGAAAAAAAGCATTTTGCCAAGTTCGAGTTTCTCCCGTGAGCCGGGGTTACCAGCCTTGTAAACAGGCTGGTCCGGCAGAGGCGCAAAATGTTCGAGCGAGTCTTTCAATAGTTGCGACCCGGCTTGAGCCGTTATCGCGATGCAGGCTACGGCCAGAAACAGTGACATGAATATTGTACGAATCATGGTGTCACTCCTTGTAGTGGTTACATATTTACTTTTTGGTTAACGGAAGATTGAGCCGAGCAAAGTTTCAAGCTCTTCGGTCCTGTGACGATATGTATGCCCTGAACAAATTGTGTTGCAAGCCTTGACCGCCATCTCTTCTCGCTCATTTCCCTTCTCAAGATAATAACACGCCTTTTCGGCAAGCTCACGCGGGTTGTTAAATACTCCGACCTGCGTATCTGGCGCAAGAAATTTTGCGGCGTTATCCGGGTTGTCGGTCAGCAGGAACGAACTGGAGGCGCTGACATCGAAGAGTCGCTGGTTCGGCGAGTTGAGAAGTTGCAGGTTTGATATGTTCAGGTTGACCGAAGTAGCCCGATAGATCGCAGGCAGGTCGCGCCGGTAATCGGCTGGTGGATGAATGGTAAAATCTTTCGGCAGGAGTTTTGCCCAGCCGCTGTCACCGAATATGTGTGGTTGCATGTCTTTTATGGCAAGCAGGGCGTCAACTCTTTTTCTTTGGGTTATTGCAGATCCTGTGGCGGTTTCAAGGGAGGCTGATTCCGATGGTGAGACGACATGGCCTGACAGCTCCGCCTTCACCATTCCAGGGATATCGACTCTGCCCCACTCGTAAGGTTTTGTGGTCAGTTTCCGGAAGATTTTCATCAGGCCAGTTCTATTCCGAATCTCGGCGAGACGATCAGCTAAAATCTTTTCCATGGAGCTTGCCACAAAGGATATCGGGTATTTTTTTTTAATCGGGCTTTCGGAAGCGTGAAAAATCGTGGTGTCGGCGGCGTAGGGGAAATAGTGTACGTTCGTAAAACCGAGCCGTTTCATCGGGGCGACATAAAACTCGTCCCAGACAAGCGAGATGTCGTAGTCGGATGCTACGCCTCCCCTCTCGACAATCGACAGCGGGTTATCGACGAACCAGCTTACGAAAGGAGTCTTGTAACTTGTGAGCAGTCGCGCAAGTTTGCCATCCAGGTCGAATCCAATTCTGTTGATCGTAATTATGTAATCGGGCCTGAAATCGGCCAACCGGGATAACAGATCCTTAATAAAGCCGGTCTCGCCAGCCCCTGAAACCGGTACTTCAATAGTGGTGAACGGGGAATTTCTCGACTCCCACGTAGCCATAAGCTCCTGTTCGAGGAAAAAACCACTTTCAAAAAGCAGGGCTTTGCATCGGGGCGATCCGAATTTCGGGTATGACAACCGTTTTTTCAGTAGTGGCGCCGAGCCTTTTTCCGTAATGGAAATCAGCCGTGGGTCAAGTTTGCACGCAGGGGGGAGAAGGAAACTGAAAGTTTTGTCAGTGTTACCTTCTATCAGGTCGTCTGATCGCTCCATAAACTCAGGACCGGTTATTATATGTGTATTGGCGCGGGTAAAAAGTGGAGTCAGGTCGATATTTTTTATGGCCAGGGAGAGAACCTCCATTTCCGGCTCCACCACGATAACCCGCTGTGTTGTGTTCAGGGATGACAAGGCTCGCAGGGGAACGTAACCCAACCCGAACCCGGAAAATAGAACGGTGCGGTATCCGCTCATATCCCCCCACGATGATACGATCCTGTCCGCTTCTTTTACAGGGTCGTAACCGCTGTGAAAGAGGGTTGTGAAACCGTCAGTTTCGGCTGTAAGGGTTAAAGCGCCGCTCTTTGAAGCAATAACCGCATATCCGATACTGGTTTCAGGGGGTGTGATGAAATTTTCGAGAGTCGAATGTAGAGCCGGATGATTTTTTTTTAACGCCGCCAGATTGGCTTTTTCAAACATGCTCACCCGGATTGAAGAATCGCCTGAAAAGCGGCTATGACAGTCTTCGACTCTTTATCAAGGGAGTAGTTGGCGCCGATAAATTCAGACGCTTTTATTCCTTTTCGTTTCATTGTTTCAGGCTCGTTGTTGAATAGATCGATGACTCGCTCAACAGTTGCAACGTAGCCGGTAATATCTTCCTGGGGAACAGGATAGGAGAACTCCGGCCAGAAAAACTCCTTTCCGCCACCACCGTGAAAACCGGCCACCACGCATCCGCAAGCCATGGCTTCCGCTGGCGGCAGTCCAAAACCTTCCGGGAAGCCGAAGCTCAAAAATATCGACGACTCCCTGAGTATCTGAGCCACCCCCTCCTCACTCAGACCATCGATAGGCGCCAGTTCATACCCCTGGAGGGAACCCCTGAATTTGAGCATGTTTATAACCTGAGTGACGGCGTGTGGATTTTTGCGCGGCATAAACGCGATCAATCGTTTCTTCTTTTCTTCGTATCGGAAAAGCCTGTTGTCGATGCCGTTGCGGACTCTATGGACTGGAATATGCGGGAAGGCGAATCGCATATAGTCCGCGCTGTCTTTGGAAACCGTTATGACCGCCTTTAGATCGTCGTTTCTGTAAGGACTCTCCATGTTGGTAGGGTCGAGGAAGTAGCCTGTAAAAGTGTAATAACAGTTCTGGTTAAAGATAACTTTATTTATTCCCGGAGCGGTTCTGGAAAACGTCGGGCCGACAAGTTCCGGGGCGACAAGAATGTCGTTCGGGGTTAACGAAAGTTTTGATACATAGGCGATTTTAGTTTCGTTCTGAAACCATGTGCATAAAAACCCCTCCTCCTGGTGCAGGACAAAAGCCTCCATGTCGGCGTTGTTCAGAATATCGACGTGCCGGTATATCTGCTTTATGCCACCAGTCGGTTCGTTGTTATCGTAGCAATAGAAATAGATCGCCATATTTTAGTCACTGGCGAAGTTGAGCATGATACCGAGTTTTGTGATCTCGGAGCTTGTGAGGAAAGGATCATTGGTGGCTTTACGTGAAGCGAAATAGGCCTCCGCGAACCTGTTTTGCAGATCCCACAGGTCAAGTTTGATACCGGCGAATTGTACCGCCAGGAGAGCCTCCACCACTCGTTTTATCTTCGATATATCCTTCGACGAGACGCTTTCCGTGATCTTTTCGCAGATCGCCTCCTCGATCCTTGTGTGGATCGGTTCAAAGTCGATATTGAGGTCCCACCTTTTGATGTCTCCGGTCAGCCGCGCCATCCGGTCCAGGCCGCTATGAGTCCCAATCTCCCCGGCGGTATTCAGAAGCTCCCTTTCCAGGGTGTATTTTGCCGCCATATGGAACTCCTTCGGAGCCGGAACTCCCGATCCGATAAAATACTCCATGACCATGCGGTTATCGTGGAACAGCTTTTCGTATGTTTCCGAGAAGCGGTCCACATGGCCGGAGACGATATTGGCCACAGCCTTCCTTCGCGCTTCTATAAACAGATCCTTGAGCCAGAAGGTCTCGCCACCATCCTTGAACAGATCGTCGATGGTTCGTATGACACCCGTTATCGGTTTCTCGCGCCAGACGGTTACCAACTCCCGCACTGCGTCCGTATACTCGACTTCACTTGAGATACTCTTTACAAAACAGGTTACGTCCGATTTGCCCAGTTTCAGCGTCGCCACCATAAAAGGACTCTCTTCGAGGGTGATGGTGGAGCCGGTTACAGTTTTTGTGAGTGAAAAAGTGTTTTCTCCGAATCCCTCGTGGACCGAATAGACCTCATTCACACTGAATGTCGATACGGGGGAAGCGCCGTTTTCAGGATGGAGGGCTTTGATGATGGCGTGGTTGGCCGTGACTTTCGACAGGGGGGTTTTATCCGGCTGAACCATCTTGCGGTAGATGGAGCCACCGTGCACATACTCCGGAATGTTGCTTCCGGCTTCGGTCAGGGTTTCGATAAACTCCTCCTCGACACGCTCGTGTGAAAGAGACTCGAACAGCTCAATCGTTCTGGCCGCGTATTTTAATATCTGCAAGGTCTCGATACCGGAGATATCGTCGAAAAACCAGCCGCAAGAGGTGAACATCAACATTGAGTTGCGTTGCATTTCAAGGAGTTTTAGCGCTTCAATGGTACGCCCCCTGGTATGAGTTCCGATCATTCGCTCATTCACAAAAACCGCCGGTTCAACTCTTTTCAAAATCACGTCGATGTAATCGTTTCGCACGGTCCACGGATCGGTAAAAAGCAGTCCCCCTTCGCTTGCAAAAAGGTTATCCGCATCTTCTTTTAACCGGTCGAGGGCTTTACGCAGAGGCGCTCTCCAACGCTGGCGCCAACCTCGCTGGACATCGATCTTGCATCCGCAATCGTTGCGCCACCTGTCTACGCCGTGGGCGCACGACCAGGAGGAAAAATCGTGGATGGCAACCTCGGTATCGGGCGGGTGGCTGTCGAGGTATTGGGCGTAATTTGTCATAGTGACATCGTCCGAATGGTTGAATCGGTCTATGGCGTATGTAAGCGCCATCTCGCCAAACCTGTGATGATGCCCAAAGGTCTCGCCGTCGGTGGCTATGGAGAGTAGCTGTTCCCAGTTTCTGTGCTGTGAGTATCCGCTGTTGAGCCTGTCGGCGAATTTTTCTCCGCTCTGCAACAGCCGTTCATAAGCGACCGCCCGGCTGATGGGGCCGTCGTAGAAAAAGATGGCGATCTTTTTTCCGTCCTTCAATGAAACGTAGTAAGGCCGGGTCGGGTCGATACCGCTGTCCGTCCCGTGGAGATTCGACTCCCACGACTCCCTTACCTCTTTGGCCTGCGACTGACACAGGATAGTGAACAATATTCCGTTCGACGCCAAAGTTTCCAGAGTCTCCATACAGGCGCCAGTCTCCGGCAACCACATCCCCACAGGTTTCCTGCCGAACCGATAGTGGAAATCGGCTATTCCCCACTTGATCTGGGTATCCTTGTCCCTGGCTGTGGCAAGGGGCATGATTATATGGTTGTACGCTTGGGCGATAGCCCCTCCGTGACCGCCATACTTGTGTTGGCTGGCGCGGTCGGCGGCTATAATCCTGTCGTAGGTGAAGCGGTCGTGAGTTTCGAGCCAGGAGAAGAGGGTGGGGCCGATATTAAAGCTGATATCCTCGAAGTTGTTCCGTATCCCGCTGATCCTGCCAGCCTTATTATGCGCTCGTGAAACAGTGTTCGGAGAGTAACATTCACGATTGATCCGCTCATTCCAGTCGTGGAACGGAGCGGCGGAATCCTGAACCTCTATCTCTTCTAACCACGGATTCTCCCTCGGAGGCTGATAGAAGTGCCCGTGAATGCAAAGATATCTTCCCATACGATTTAATTTTGTACCGCTTTGTTATGTTTTTAATATAAAACGCAAAATTCGACTGATGCAAACCAGTCTCTCCAAACCGTAAAAACGGCATGTATTACTGTGGCATTTATCAGGTATCTGAATCAAGCTCAATGTCACTTTTGAAGGTTAATCGACCGACTCTTCCGCCAGACCGGTAAAGGTCAGCTTCTTGCCGATGGTGTCGATTCTGAAGGTATAGTGAGACAGAAAATTCATGCCGATCACTGCGCTCACCTTTCCTTTGCCTGGAAAATCGATCACCACCGCACTGATATTCTCTACCGTGGCAGGCCCAATGGTGATCGAGCGTAAAAAAACGGTGGGAGCCGTAAACGCGCCGGAGGGGGTGGTGAAGCCGGAAACCCCGCTCTTTTCAAGGTCAATTCCGAGGGCTGACGCAAGTTTCGTTGTGATAATAACCAACTGGGAGCCTGTATCGAGCAAAACCCCTCTATCGACAGATTTATTGAATTTAGCCTCGACCATAAGTCGGCCTTTGTCCTCTTCAAGTAGTATGGACCCTGCCGCGCCGAGAACGGCGTCGCCTTTGTTACGTTTCCGGCTCTCCCTGGAGAAGCGGATCGTCTCAAGTCGCATGGCGACAGCTTTTTCCCTGAACCGGTCAGGTATACTTTCACGAGACCCTCTTATGTGTACGTCTCCGGAGTCGTCTTTATACCTGTAGGCGAAACGTTCCCCGGCGTCGATTTGCATAGCTGTTATGGCGAGCGGGATTGCCGATACGAGAATGAGAACGCCGACACGCATTATTCACGAACCACTGTTAATAATCCTGGTTAATCCGCGATGACGTAAGCCCGGGGAAAACCGAGATCGGCGATTTCGGCCAAAGCGGCGTTAGCGCTCCCTTCTTTGCCATATGGGCCTATCCGTACTCGTGTAAGGGTTTGACCTTCGCGGGTTGTGAACCTTTCGAGTCGAACGGTTTCTCCCGGAAAGGGGAGTTTTAATTTCAGGCGTTCCGCGTTGCCGGGGTCGGAAAACGCGCCGACTTGAACAAAAAACCGGCCCTTTTCAAAATCAGGAGCCGGGGCTGTGAGTACCGGCTCTGTTCCGCTACTTCCCTGTTTCCCTCTGGCGAGGGCGACCACTCGCACCTTGGCGGTTCCCGAACCGAGCATGTCGAGTTTCCCCGCTCCTTTTCTCGACAGGTCGATGATCCTTGCGCCTACAAATGGTCCCCTGTCGTTTATCCTCACGACTATTTTCCTCCCCGTATCGACTCTGGTCACCTCCACCATGGTACCGAGTGGCAATGTCTTGTGAGCGGCGGTCATGGCGTTCATATCGTATATCTCGCCGTTAGCCGTTTTTTTTCCATGAAAATTCGGACCGTACCACGATGCGGAGCCGACCCTGTTATAACCGTAGGCGTCCTTCAGGGGATAGTAGGTAACTCCCCTTATAGTGTAAGGACGGACTCTCTTGAGTTTTGAAGATGGATAAGGGCGTTTCCCCGCAACGCTACTGGCTACACCGACCCGCTTTCTGATCCTCTCTTTCCCCGCGCAGGCCGAACAGGCCATCGAAACGATAACGGTAGCTATCAGCGCTGTCATCCATGTTATTCTCATATTCAAAAGTTACCACACACAGGACGAATCGACTTTAATGAACGAGAAAGCTGATAGAATATCATTTCCTATACCCGATCCAGACTCAGATTGCCGCAGAATACTCTTCATTGCGCCTCCTGACCAGATCGGATATCTGGTCTCCGTGGTGGAGAGCTACGGGCATATGACGGTACCCAGAACGGTGGACCAGACCAGAGGCGTAGTCGAACTGCTGACACCATCTGACTCTGTTCGTGACGCCATCGATCTTCTGGCCGCCCTCGGAACCGAAATGGAGATAACGGTAATCAGATCCTGATATCACCTCTTCTCACCCTGTCGGTTCATCCGTAACCGTAACCTCCCCGGCGGACCCCGCTTTCGAACCCATCGGCTGTTTTATCACGGTGAATTGCGCCCTTTGACCCGCCTTGAGCGAATGCCATTCCACGTTGGCCAGGTGGGTAACATGAAAAAAGAAACTGGCGCCATCCTCACGTTTGATGAACCCGAATCCCCGGTCAGGTTTCAGGTTTTCTATAATACCTTCGTGGACCGAGTTGTCCGCCTCTTCATACTCCTCGTTGCGCCATTCCGATCCCTCCTCCATGGTCTCTTCATGGTCATCCCCGGTATATTGCGCCATCTGCTCGGCTTTCTGCTCGGCGAACCTTCCCCGGCAGTCGTCGCAAAAAAACGGCTGTCCCTCCCGCAGGCGGATGGTTGTCAGCGCCTCGGGATTCCCTTCGTGTAGCGGGGATCTGCACTCGACCAGTGTCTCCTCCGGTTTCCATGCGATCTTGGAAACCATGTCGTTTAGCCAGATTATATGATAATCCTTCAGCCGTTTTTCGTCGCTACGTTCGGCGTACATCCTCGCGCACGACTGCTGGATAGAGGCTATGGCGACCCGTTTGCCGAGCATCCTGACCTTCTGGAGTAGCGGGTAATAATCCTTGTCTCCTACAACCGCAACGGCGATATCGTATGAGTTTATGGCGGCGTGATACATCATCGCGGTAGCCAGAGCTATATCGACACATTTCTCCTTCGGCACAAAGGGGTCCTCTTCGGAACGGTCATCGTGCAGTATGCGTCTTTTCTGGTAATCGATGGGAAACGACTCCACCTCATAGTGGTAATCCTCACGTAGCAGGGCGAAGAAATCTTTTCTGCGCCTGGCCCGGTCTTCGTCGCAGATATCGTAGTTGACCGGGTAACTGCCGAAAAGGTGGGTGCGGACAAGGTCCATCTCCGGCAGGTCGTCCCTGCTCTCCAGTTCGTATTTCAGAGCGTGGGCCAGAATGCCATAATCGATATAAAAACCGGGCTGGCTCGATTCCTTGGCCAGATGCCGCAAATTTGAATATAACCAGGTGCCGTCAATAAAAACCATAAGTTTAATCATTATTCATTTACTCCGGGAGATAGAAAATTAATTGTTAAATATCAAATGTATCTTTCGGGAATCGCCGTTAAATATTGAATGCCGCAGAAGGGCCTACGGCTAAGGGGAGGGCGTCCCGACATTAAGCGCAATCTTTTATAACAGTAACATAGACACCTTAAAGCGTCAATCTCATCAGAAATCGCCGGTTTCTTTCCGCACTCCTATTTCGTAAGATTTTATCTTCTCCTGAAGATTTTTTCTGGCGATGCCGATTCCCTGGGCTGTTTTCGTCACATTGCCGTCAAACCTCAGGAGCGCCCTTTCGATATAAGTCTTCTCCCATCTCGATTTGGCCACCTTCAGGGGGAGAAGTCTGGTCGGCTCTTCGTTAACTCCCGGAACGGTAACTCCATCCTTCATGCTGGAAACAGCGTCGGGCAGGTCGATAGACTCTATCCGGTTCCCCTGGCACAGGACTACGGCCCGTTCGATGACGTTTTGCAACTCCCTGACGTTTCCGGGCCATCGATAAGAGGTCAGTTTTGACAGCGCGTCGTCAGAGACTCCGCTGATATCCTTGCTGGTCTCGGTCCGGTATTTTTCGAGAAAATGGTAGACGAGTAGAGGTATGTCGTCCTTGCGTTTCATTAAAGGCGGAGGTTCGATGGTTATGACGTTGAGCCTGTAATAAAGGTCAGCCCGAAACCCTCCTTTCTCCACCTCGTCCGCGAGGTTGCGGTTTGTGGCCGAGATTATCCTTGTGTCGGTATGCAGGGTCTTTGACGACCCGATTCGCTCGAACTCCCGCTCCTGGATCGCCCTGAGCAACTTTACCTGCACAGCCTGCGATATCTCGCCGATCTCATCGAGGAAGAGCGTGCCCTTGTTGGCAAGTTCAAACCTCCCCTTTCTCTCCGATACCGCTCCGGTAAACGCCCCTTTTTCATGCCCGAACAGTTCCGATTCGAGAAGCCCTTCCGGCAGGGCGGCGCAAGAGACCTTTATGAACGGTTGAGAGGCCCGGGAGCTTTTCTGATGGATCGCTCTTGCCACAAGTTCCTTGCCCGATCCAGACTCACCCAAAACCAGCACTGTCGAGTTGGTCTGGGCTACCGTATCTATCATCTGGAAGATTTTTTGCATCTCCGGGCCTTTACCTACTATCCGCTCGAAACCTCTGGCCCGGCTCAGTTCTTCCCTTAACATGGTGTTCTCTGAGCGTATCTTGAGAAGCTCGAAGATCTTCCGAATCATCAAGGCCACTTCATCTGGCTCAAACGGGCGCATCAGGTATGAGTAGGCGCCCTTCTTGATAGCTTCGATAGCGGTCGGGATAGAACCATAGGCGGTTACGATGACAACCTCGGTACCGCTCCACCGCTCCTTGAGCCGCTGTAGCAGTTCGAGACCGTTCATCTCCGGCATCATCAGGTCGGTTATAACAAGATCGTACCGGCGTTCCTCAAGCCGCTGGATCGCACTCCGGCCAGAATCGGCCATATCGTATTCCCAGCCGTTTCGCTCCAGTAACAACGCCAACAGCTCCAGGTTCTCCGGGCTGTCGTCAACTATCAGTATCCTGTTTTCGCTCATGCCGGTATTGTGCCGCATTACTGTTCTCTTGTCACTTTACATGCGGTTAGCGTGATAACATTAGCGTCAACGAACCCTTTTAACAAAATCCGCATCGTAAATGTCAGATACGCAAGCTTCCGACAGCAAGATTGAAGACGATAAACTTGTCGAACGTGTCAGGAACTCCGACATGTCCGCCTTTGATCGTCTGGTCAAGAAGTATGAAGCCAGGATCTACAACCATTGCCTGAAAATACTGAGAGATAAAGAGGATGCGGAGGACGCTTTGCAGGAGACGTTCCTCCAGGTGTTCAGGGCGCTCGGCTCCTTCAGGGGGGATTCCGCCTTTTCGACATGGTTGTTCAAGATTGCGACAAACTGTTCCCTGATGAAGATCAGGAAAAGAAAAAACGTAAACCTGGTTTCGATAGATAGACCGATTGAAATCGACGGTTCCCCTCTGCAAAGGGAGATAGTCGATTGGTCGAAGAATCCTTCGCTGATCTACGGCAACACAGAGATAAAGAAGATTCTTGATGAGATTATCGCAAGATTGCCGGAGGACAAGAGAGTCGTGCTGATTTTGAAGGATATGGAGGGGTTTTCCAATGTGGAGATCGCTAAGACGCTCGGTATGAAATTGGCCGCCGTGAAGTCGCGCCTGCATCGCGCAAGACTCATGGCGAGAGAGGGATTGAATGAAAGGTTCAAGAATACCGTAGAGAACTCGGAGGGTAGGGCCGAAGATGGATTGTAAAGAGATATTTGAACGGCTCGGCGACTATATTGATCATGAACTCGATCCCGATATGTGCGATGAGATTGAAAAACATATTGAGGATTGCGAACCGTGTGTTGCGTTCATTAACACACTACGCAAAACCGTCGAGCTTTTCCGGGGCGTTGGCGATACCATTCTGGATGACCCGATTCCTGATGGGGTTTCTGACAACCTGAAACGTTTTCTGGCCGATAATATCTCCAAAACCGACGAAGAGGGGACTGACGGAAAATGACCGAAGCGTGTGACATATCAAAAAGGCCCGATAAACCGGAAGGCAATCTGGATGACGGTACGATAGCGGAAATAATAAAAGAGAGCCGGAACATAGCTATCGTCGGTCTGTCGAACAAAAACGACAGGGATAGCTACAGGGTGGGCGTATATCTACGGGACCACGGGTTTAATATAATTCCTGTGCATCCACGGTTCACGGCCTGGGAAGGGATAGAGGCTTATTCAAGTCTGGCTGAGGTACGCGAGCCTGTCGATATTATTGATATCTTCCGGCGTTCCGACGCCATCGAAGATATGGTCGAAGAGATCATCGCTGTAAAACCGAAAACGGTCTGGTTACAGCTTTCAGTAGTTAACAACCGGGCGGCGGAGAAACTGCGCGATGCTGGCATTGCCGTCGTTCAGGATAAATGCTTGAAAATAGAGCATAACAAACATTTTGGAGAATAAAATGAGCACAGGGTTAGGAATTGAAAAAACAGTCACAGGCGCTTTTGATGATGTTGTGGAAAAAACCATCACCACCCTTAAGGGGCAGGGGTTCGGAGTTCTTACCGACATAGACGTTAAGGCCACTTTAAAAGAGAAACTTGGCGAGGATTTTATCAACTATAGAATTCTTGGCGCTTGCAATCCACCCATCGCGCTCAAGGCTTTGCGGAAATCGTACGATGTGGGCCTGATGATGCCGTGCAACGTGGTGGTCTACGAGAAGGCTGAAGGTGAAATCACAGTCAGCGCTGTCAGTCCGAAAGCTCTTATGGCTAATGTCGAAGGTGTGGACCTTGCCGATGTGGCCGATGAGGCGGAAGAAAAACTGACAACCGCCATCAACGCCCTATAACGTACCGAACCTGTAAGCCTTACGGCTACTGGCGCGCGTAACTTATAGAAGTCTCGTTGCGAAATGGATATACGCTTTTACGTGTGGAGTTGTGTCTACCCCAAAAGTAATATGCTTTCGGAAGATCAAGAAAAACAACCACCATCAAAGGGAAAGTGATGCACTGCCGGAGGTGGGAATATTCAATGTATATTGGATATTTTCGCTTTTTCAGGAGCGACTAAATCGCGCTGTTCGATCCCTTAATCAGGGTGTTAAGATTTTCCACCACATCATACATGCTTCTGGCCTGCGCCGATAGCTCTTCGGAGGCGGCGGCGGACTCTTCCGCGTTCGCCGCATTCTGCTGGGTCACTTTGTCCATTTGCACCATGGCCGAATGCAACTGATCCACGCCCTGCGCCTGTTCGTTGGAAGAAGACGCTATCTCGGCTACAAGGTCGGTCACTTTCTTTACACCGTCTACTATCACCTCCTGCGCCTTCCCGGCCCGCTGAGCTATCTCACCACCATCGGACGCTTTCTTCACAGCCGCTTCGATAAGGTTCGCAGTATCCTTGGCGGCGGCGGCGGAGCGTTGTGCAAGGTTTCGCACCTCTTCAGCCACCACAGCAAAACCTTTACCATGTTCACCAGCCCTGGCCGCCTCGACAGCGGCGTTTAACGCAAGTAAGTTGGTCTGGAACGCTATTTCCTCGATCACTTTGATGATCTTCGATATCTCCTCAGACGACTTGTTGATCGCTCCCATCGCCGAGATCATTTCCGCCATGGCCTGTGCGCCGTTTTCCGCCTCTTCCCGGGCGTTTTGGGAGATGGTGTTCGCTTCGATTGCATTACCCGCGTTCTTTTTTGTCTGAGACGCCATCATATCCAGAGACGCGGATGTTTCCTCAATCGAAGCGGCCTGCTCCGTGGCGCCGTTGGCCAGCGACTGGCTTGCCGAAGAAATCTCCTCCGCCGCAGAATTGACCTGAGCGGAGCCATCGGAAAGGTTCTCAATGATATTGGTCACAGGTTTCGTTATCGAACGACCAATGATAATACTCAGGAATATTGACGCCACGATACCGACGAGACCTGCAATAAATATGCTATTTATCAATTTCGAGTTGGCCTCGCGGGCGCTTTTGGTCTCCTTATCCATCAGACTCTGCTGGTTGGCGATCATTCCTTCCAGCATCACAACGATTTTCACCGCAGTAGGCGCCGCTTTCGTTTCGAGCCACCTGTTCGCCATGTTCCATTCATCACCCCGCCTGATATCAAACATCGCTGGAGGAAGACTTTTGAAAGCGTCTCTGGTGGATTTGAACGTGTTGTACGATTGCATCTGTTCTGAAGTCAAAAGTCTCGTATTGTTCGACAGGTCGCCGAAACGTCTTTCATTCTTGGCCCACAGTTTATCGAACTGAGTCTTGAACTTCTCGTCTCCAGAAAGAAGATAGGCCCGGATCGCCCCCAACGAAAGCCCCAACGTGCCCCGCACGTCGGCCATCATGCCGAATAACGCCTTGCGCTCCTCTGTAGCCGCGGCGCCCATCTCCAGATCGATCATCCGGGTAATCTCTTTGGACAGCGTTGTCGCCTTCGGCGCCGCCTCCTGAACGAGTATATTGTTGGCTGGCAGATTTTCCCTGGTATTGGCTATATCCTCTATCTCTTTCTGGTAGGTTTGAAAATCTCCAAAAAGAACCTTCATAGTCTTCAGCTTTTCAACGTTTGCCGGAACAGTCCAGCTTTTCGAAAACCTTGTCATCACAGCAAGAGAGTTGTTGATGTTGTCCCACGCTTTGGCTCGTTCCTCCTTGAACTTTGGATTGCCAAGGATTATCCAGCCACGCAAGGCCGCCAGCGAATGGTTTACCCCGTTAAGCAACAAAACACCGGTTTTCGCCGTTGGCGCCCGCAGGTCTATAACCCTGTCTGTGATTACCTGGGTGCCCTTTACCTGCCATACGGAAACCAGAATGATCCCCACTATTATTATGGATATGAGCAGAGGAATGGTGAATATCTTTACACTAAGTGACTTGCTCTTGAATATGTCCATGAAACCCTCTTCAATGTGGTTACTTGCTTCCATCTGTCCTTAAAGTTGATTGTTCCAAGCGGGAAAATCAAAACCCTGATTTGCAGTGTACACTATCACACAATTAGCCATGAAAATTCAGAAGTAATCTACTGCTGTGACGCGACCACCACCAACGTTAAAAGTAATGGGATATACTGGGCCATCTACAATATAACAATTTGGAGCGGAAGTGTTCGGTTTCTCGGAATGGATTTTAATTATTATTGTCGCGTTGGTCTGCCTGGCGTTCATTGTGCGTTCCGGCGCGTGGCGGGGTCGGAGCTGATCCGCGATGTCTGAACCTCTGACCGACAATCACGGGAGGGTGATCGAATACCTCCGGGTGTCGGTCACTGACCGGTGCAATCTGCGCTGTTCATACTGTATGCCCCCAGGAGGTGTCGAGTTGTATCCAAGATGTAACATTCTGCGTTACAAGGATTTTTTGCGACTGATAAAAATCTTCGCCGGCATGGGTGTGAAAAAAGTGCGGATCACAGGGGGAGAACCGTTAGTACGCAAAGGGATCGTATCGTTTATCCGGCAGGTCAGACAAATCGACGGAATAGAAAAAATCGCCATCACCACCAACGGCGCCCTGCTCCCGGAGTTTTCCCACTCTCTCCGCAAAGCCGGAGTCAACGGGGTCAACATCAGTCTCGACACCCTCGACCGGAAAAAATTCACCGAAATTACCGGGTACGACGAATTGCTGAAGGTTATTAAAGGGATCAAAGCCGCCACAAAAGCCGGTTTCGATTCGGTAAAGATAAACATGGTGGTGATGAAAGGGGTGAACGACAACGAAATCGAACGGTTCGCCCGTCTGACTAAAAAGATGAATATCCAGATGCGGTTTCTGGAATTCATGTCGGCGACCCCTTCAGCGTGGAACGAAAAAATGTTCATGTCGGCTGATAAAATCAGGGAACGTGTCAGTCGCCTGGGGGAACTTGCGCCTTTGGGCAAAGGAGCGTTGAGCGGTCCTGCTGAACTATGCAAATTCGATGGCGCCGTCGGCGAAATCGGGATCATCTCGGCCGTAACGAAACATTTTTGCGCCTCCTGCAACCGCCTGCGGCTCACCTCCACTGGCGGCCTTATAACCTGTCTTTTCGACAAGGAATCGGCAGACCTGATCTCCTTGTTAAAAATTGGGGCGGACGATATAGATATAGCCAAAACTGTGCGAAGGGCGGTGAAAAACAAAAACCGGATAAGGTCGCTACCCGATTCGAGCGCCGCAGAAATCCCTGAGCGTGTCATGCGCTCTATCGGCGGGTAACCCGTTGAATTAATGAAAACCATCGACCGCTACATTCTAGGAGAGTTTGTCAAAACCTTTCTCCTCTCCCTGGCCACCCTGATTGCGTTCTACGAGATGGTGGTCTTTATCGATTACGTCGGATATTTCGTCAAATACGAAGCCACAGCCGATCAGGTGGCAAGATACATGCTCTTCAAGGTACCGATGGCGGTTTTTCATGTGACCCCGATCTGTGTTCTGCTGTCCGCCCTGCTGACCACATCCTCTCTGGCCCGGTTCTCCGAGATCATTGTGATGAAATCGGTCGGCATGAGTATGATGCGAATATCCGCGCCGATAATCCTTGGTGGAGCGATAATCAGTACCCTGGCGTTTCTCGACAGCGAATACCTTTTTCATCTCGCCGCCAGAGAGTCGAACAGGGTCTACTACGAAGAGATAAAGAAAAAACCGAGAAAAAGCCTCTATTCAAACGACAGGTTCTGGTACCGGGCGGATGACGGAGCTATATGGAATATCGGTAATGTCGATATGGAGAACAGTGTATTGCGGGATGTTTCGATTTTCCGATTCGACAAGAGCCGCGCCTCTATAGCTTCGAGAATATCCTCGGTGGAAGGGAGGTTCGATGGCTCCTCCTGGGTGTTCCACTCATTTATAGAACGTTCGTTCGATAAATACGGGGCGTTCACAGAGAACCGGTCGCCACTAAAGAAGATGCCCACGGGTTTTGTCGAAAGAGAGGATTTTACCAAGGTGAAACTCGACCCGGAGGAGATGAACCGGGGTCAGATCGGAGAATATATAGCTGATATCCGCGAAAAAGGGTACGACGCCACGAAGTACATTGTGGAGAAACACGCCAAACTCGCATTTCCCCTTATAAGCCTGGTGATGCCCCTTATCGCCATCCCTATGGGGAACCGCTCCTCGAGATCGGGCGGGGCGATGGTGGGGGTGGCGGTGGCCCTCGTCATCGGAGGGCTATTCTGGTTCATGTTCTCCATGGGACTTGCCTTCGGCAGGGCGGGCAGATTGCCGCCTGAACTGGCCGCATATGGCGCTCACGCCATCTTCGCATCTGTCGGCTTATTCATGTTGCTTAGTAAAAGGCAATAACGTACCATCAACGGGTAGCCAGTCGTCCTAAGGGATTTTGAGAAATACAAGAGTGACTTTGCTGAATCATGAAAGTTCTGTTGATTGAAGATGACACCTTGATGCGCAAGATGCTCAAGAAAATCATCGCCGGGACTTTTCCGGACGCCCAGTTCACCGAATGCCCCAACGGCAGGGAAGGCGTGGAAGTTCTCGATAGCGGGAAGAAATTCGATTTTGCCATTCTCGATTACGAAATGCCGGAAATGGACGGCAGTGAAGTCATCGAATATATCCGTACCGTAAGAAAAGACAAGTACTTCCCCGTGCTTATGTGTACATCCAGACACGACCGGAAAACCGTCCTGAGACTGCTTCACGCGGGGGCCAGTGACTATATCGCAAAACCTTTCGAGCCTGCCAAGATAATAGAAAAAGTCAACAGGATCCTGACCAGAGCCAAAAGGTTGCAAGACCTTCGAAAATCTGCGATAAAAAGGACTCCACCCCCTCCTCTCGCCACGCCAGCTCCGGTTGTGGCGCCAGTTCCCCCACCTGAAGATCCCGACATTACAGTTGCTGAGACTCCAGACGCTGACCTTACCCCGGAGCTTCAGGAACCAGAGAAACAGGCCGCCGCAAACGCGCTTGCCGCATCCCTGGCCGAAGAAGATGAACAGGCAGAAGAAAAGAGCCGGGAAGCCGAACAGGAAACGCCGGTTCCAGCGAAAGAGAAGGCCCCGAAATCGATCCGGCACACTAACATTGGAGACGACATAATCGACGATTCCGACGAGGAGGAGACAGTTTTTATAGATATCACCGCTACGGACGACGATGACGATGACGTTGCGGAGATTAGCGAAGACGAATTCGCCGAAATGGGGGACTGATAAAAGGCCCGGCATGAAGGCGGATTACCCTCCGTTAAAGAGCCAGCAGTAGAATATCCCTTACATCCTCTTTTGATAAAGCGGCAAAACCACCCAGAGTTCCGGAACCAGTCGCCGCCTCCGCCATCAGGTCAAACTTTTTGTCGTCAATTCCGTAATCTTTCAAGGTGACACCGACTCCCAGTTTTTCCTTGTAGAATTTTTTAATAACCTCGATACCAGCAAGAACAACTTTCTCCTTTTCTTCGGTGTTTGGCGTGACACCCCATACATTCACCGCAAACTGGTAGAACCGGTCGATATCACGGGGATAAATTTTTTTCATCCAGGCAGGGAAAAGAACCCCCAGCACGGCGCCATGAGCTATTCCGTATCGCGCAGTCAGTTCATGGCCGATTATATGGCAGGCCCAGTCCCCTTTCGCCCCGGAACTTAACAGGCCGTTTAAGGCCAGAGCGCCCCCCCACATCAGGTTTGCCCTGGCAGTATAGTCAGTCGGGTTATCAAGGGCAACGGGAGTGTTCCTGAGCGCAGTTTGAATAATCGACTCCGCAATGCCGTCCTGTAACGGCGTATCCTTGGCTGTGTGGAAATACTGCTCGTAAACGTGAGTCAGAATATCTATCGAACCAAAAGCGGTCTGGTCCGCCGGAACGGAGTAGGTGAGCGTAGGGTCGAGGATGGAAAAGCGCGGGTACAACTCTGGATGGTAATATGCGGCCTTCCTGCCGAGGGCGCGGTTCGAGATGACGGTGTTGCCGTTTGCTTCGGAGCCTGTGGCGGAGAGGGTAAGCACAACTCCCAACGGCAGGGCGCTTTCAGGTTTAATTTTCTTCCCGAAAAGATCCCACGGGTCGCCCTCATATTGAGAGGCCAGGGCGATCGCTTTGGCGGCGTCGATTACGCTTCCACCTCCGATTGCCAGAAGGGCGTCCACATCCTTTGAACGGCAGATATTGACCCCCTCCCGGACAGATTCGACATCCGGGTTCGCCTCCACCCCCTCCAGAAACTCCAGGGTAAGACCGGCGCGTTCGCACATGGTCACACTTTTGTCGAGCAGACCTGTAGGTCGCACACTCCCGCCTCCGGTGACGAGCAGTATCTTCCCACCAATCCTGGCGGTCTCTTCACCTACATTATCGACACTATCCTTGCCGAATACTATTTTTGTGCGGTTCTGGAATACAAAGTTGTCCATAGGCGCTATATCAGAGAGGTGATACGGTCTCGGTGGTTTGAAGGAGCTTGTAGACTTCGGAGGCTTTAGCCCGCAATTTTTCCATGACCATACCATAGGTTTTATCGACGGCGCAGACGGTCAGCAGAGGTTCACCAGCGGTGATAAGGGTACCGTCGAGGGGGATATCCCTGGCGCCTTTCTCAATCCACTGTCTGGCGCCGGTAAAGACAACGTCGCGCTTGGCCCGAACCGCGGCCTCGGCATAATAAGAGGCCATGGAACCGGGGTCGATTATGATATTTGAATATTTTTTGGTAACGCTGTCGATGTGCAGACCGAGAAGGTCGTTCCAGGTGGCGGCGCCTACCAGACCGACCGACCAGGATGGTCGAGGGTGGACCGATAACAGGGTCACGCGACCGTCATATATGAAGTTAAAACTCCACAACCCCTTGATATCAAACTCCAGAGTGAGAGCGTCGGCGATATTTGTTACCTGCTCCATCGCTTCGTCCGCGAATGGATGAGGGAAAATTCCTCCTGAGCGTGTAAACCCCTCGGCTCCGAAAGTTTCATCGCCGCATATCCGGGCCACGACCCCCAGAACAAAAGCCTCCGACCCATCAGAGACAACCGCCGCCGATGAGGGTATGCCATTGATGTGGCTCTGGTAGTAGAAACCCTTCTCCTCGTTACCCCCGGGCGCCACCATATGAACGCCGCCGCTGTGAGTGGCCACAGGTTTACCCACCCAATCCATAGTGACGTCGAGGTCACTTTTCATATAGTAGATCTCGGGGTATTGGAAGTTCCAGGCTTTAGAGGCTCGCTTGAGCGATTCGGGGTCGCGGGTCATGCGGACGGTTTCCATAGAACATCCGTACACCTGTCCGGTGTCTCCCAGCCTGGACAAGGCGATGACATGGTTTTCAAAACCGGGACCGTAGACAATGCCGGAATTCTTCTCTCCTGTTGTTGCGGAGATAAGCCCATACGGGTCGAACCGGTTTGGCGCAGGTCTTTCGACTCTTTTTACGGGCGCAACCGTTTCCAGGTCGAAAGAGGAGGAGTGGACCACGGCCTTGACATTTCTGCCATGGCGCACAGCATTCATCGCAAGATAGCGAAAACTGTCTCCTACAAGCAGGAGCGGATCACCAGCAGGTATATCAGACATTTTCTCAGGATTAATCCATAATTCCGGGAAGTATAACATAGCCAATGGCTATTATTCATACAACCCAATATTTCAAACCAGAAGGAATCGGGAAGTCACATTGTATTATTTTTTGGAAAAGGTTAATATTCGACCTTTGAAAAACTCGTAGGGGAGCTTTTCATAAACAAAACGTTAGTTAATTTTATTATGGAAAAGTCAGAGGAGCAAAAAATGAAAAGGTTTATGATGATGGCCCTGGCCGCCATTTTTCTTCTACAGGGCGCGCCGGTTTTTGCCAGCGACCATCCTGCGCCAGCCGATGAGCGCGCGGCTTCCGGGCATGAGGCGCCTGCGGAGACTCACTCTTCAGCGAGCGCTGATACTGGTCTCGGTTTTGGTATTACAGGTTTTCTTGAGACCGCATACCACAATGTACCGAACCATGACGAATCGACCTTCCTGTTAGAGCAGGCGGAGCTAGATATTACAAAAGATGTCGGGGACATTGGCGGATTTAGGATCGACCTTCAACACCTGGTTGGTGAAGAAACCAATGGTGACAATGTTCTGGAGCAGGGATATGTATGGGTAGGTGTAGGCCCGGCTGTCCTCTCCTTCGGTAAGTTCAACGCGCCGATAGGATGGGAGCTTCTCGATCCGAACGAAATGTTGCAGTTCTCCCACGCCATGGTTTTCGATTATGGTCTGCCGACCAACCTTACAGGCGCCATGGTCTCGGGATCCGCCGGGGACATGATCGACTATTCGGTCTATGTGGTAAACGGATGGGACAACAACGGAGACGACAACACCGATAAAACATTCGGCGGTAGACTCGGCGTCACTCCGATGGAAGGATTGAACATCGGCTTCTCCTTCATTAGCGGAAATGAAAACGGCTTTGCGACGGAAGGTAGCGGCGGCGACACCTCTCATGACTCTACCCCGGCGGAAGATACTTCCAGCGACACAACCACTACGGATACATCCCACGACACAGCCGGGGCGGCTGAAGAACCGGTCGCTTCCGGCCATTTCACTGGAGCGTCCGCTTCGGTCACCACAGCCAAGCTTACGGTATTCGATGTCGATGTTACGTATGAGCCTATGGAACATCTGACCATCGGTTTCGAGCTTAACATCGGAACTTTCGACGGGCAGTCTCTGGTAACACCGGGCGATGACGCCAAATGGACCGGTTTTCTATTGGTCGGTCACTATGTGTTTGCCAACCATATGGGTGTGACCCTCCGGTACGACTCGTTCCACGACGAAGGTGGCGCAAGATTCGGTAACGCTGTAGATGAGACCAGAAACTCGTTCACCATAGCTCCTCTCTACCATATGAGCCACGAGCTTGAGTTCCTCGCCGAATACCGACAGACAACTTCAAATGAGAATACATTCCACGACAAGGACGGCAATTCCAAGGACTCAGAATCCTCGCTCGCATTCAAAATGGTCTACCAATTCTAGTGGCAGGGCCACGGCCAGTTACGCTGACGCTAGGAACCGATAGTCGGTTTACGTTCGCGTCGGGGGGTGGCTTGAGCCACCTGCCTCCGGGGCGTTTATGAAAGTTTAAGAAGGGGCCGGACGACATAATACGTTGTCCGGCCTTTTTTTTTACGATTCGATCCTGTGGTACAATTCGCCATCTGAAATACCCCGGAATATGGAATGCGTTTTCTGAACGATCTCTTTCTGCTCGACAAGCGGAACACGACGGTCGGCACGGAAGCGGTGGCTGGAGCCACCACTTTTCTGACCATGAGTTACATCGTTTTTGTGCAACCGGCGGTTCTCTCCATGGCAGGCATGGACTTTGGCGCCGTTATGGTGGCTACCTGCATTTCATCAGGATTAGCCTCGATCCTGATGGCTTTTCTTGCAAACTATCCTATTGCGCTGGCGCCGGCCATGGGGCACAACTTCTTCTTCGCACTCACCGTGTGTGGGACAACGGCCACAGGTGGTTTCGGTTTAACGTGGAACCAGGCGTTGGCGGCGGTCTTCCTCTCCGGGTCTCTGTTTCTCTTCCTTTCGTTGTTCGGTTTCCGCGAAAAGGTTGTCGACGCCATCCCGGAATCGCTCCGTTACGGGCTTGCCGTCGGCATAGGTCTTCTCATCGCCATGCTCGGTCTGCAATGGGGTGGAGTTATTGTCGATGCGCCGGGTGTCTTGGTGGGGTTAGGAGATGTCACTTCCCCTCCGGTTCTGCTGACAGCTTTCGGAACGCTTGCGATCATGGCGCTTACCATAAGAAAAGTCAGAGGCGCCATACTCTGGGGAATCATGATAACTACCGTGACAGCCCTCCCCTTCGGACTTGCTACTTTTCACGGTATCCTCTCAACTCCACCTTCTATCTCGCCGACGATGTTGAGTCTCGATTTTGGCGGGCTTTTTGCCCATCCCCAGTTCCTGGTGGTGATCGCTATCTTCTTCTTTCTCGATCTTTTCGATTCGGTCGGCACACTTATCGGCCTCGCCTCCTCCGCAAACCTGCTCGATGAGAAGGGAAAGCTGCCCGGAGCGGAAAAAGCCCTCGCCGCCGACGCGGGCGGTACGGTGGTTGGAGCGTTGCTCGGCACATCGACCGTGACTTCTTATATAGAGAGCGCTTCCGGGATTTCCGCCGGTGGTCGGACAGGTCTTGCCTCCTTGTTCACAGGCCTGCTTTTTTTTATAGCCATATTTTTCTATCCTCTGGCCCAGACCATCGGGGGTGGTTACGAAATATCCAAAGGGGTTTATCTCTATCCGATTATCGCGCCTGCCCTGATAGTCGTCGGGTCATTGATGCTGAAACTTGTCAAAAGAATCGATTGGGATGATGCGGCAGGTGGCTTTTCAGCGTACATAACCATCATAATCACCCCCCTCTCCCTGAGTATCACCGAGGGGATCAGCGCGGGATTTATCTGCTATTCCGCTCTCAAAATCGTCAACGGGCAATTTTTTGCAGTCCACCCCTTTACACACCTGTTGACCGTCATGTTCATTCTCAGATATGTTTTCCTGTAAGAAGAAGAGAGAATAAATAATGGAAAAAACGAAAGTTCTGTTTTTGTGCGCCATAAACTCGTGCCGAAGCCAGATGGCCGAAGGTTGGGCGCGACATCTGAAAAGCGATACGATAGAACCTTATTCCGCCGGGATAAGGTCCGCCGTTGTGAATCCTGACGCCATAAAGATCATGGCCGAGGCTGGCGTGGATATTTCAGGCCATACGTCAAAAACTGTTGATGACCTTAACGAAGTTGAGTTCGACTACGTTATAATTGTTTGCGACGTTACCGACTCTGAATGCCCCACTTTTAGTGGAACAGCGAAGGTTATAAGGAAGCCGTTCAGGGATCCGCCAAAACTCGCCGCCAACGCAAAGACTGAATCAGAAAAGATGTCGGCGTTCCGGGAAGTCCGCGACGAGATTCGGCGTTACATAGAGGATTCACCATTTCTGTAGCATGACCTTTAAAAGGAGCCGACTGATAAAATGAATAAATCTAAATTGAACGCAACGGTTACAAAAATTACAGAAGTCTCCCCGGGTCTCTCGATCTTCAGAGTCGCCCCTGAAGGATGGGATCTTTCAAACTTCATTGCTGGTCAGTTCGTTGTTCTCGGTTTGCCCGGATCAGCGCCCCGACATCCGGTAAGTGATCCTGACGAAGAGACTCCTGACCCCGAAAAACTTATCAGAAGATCCTACTCCATCGCCTCTTCCTCGCTGGAGAAGAAGTATATGGAGTTTTATGTGACCCACGTTCGTTCGGGTGAGTTTACCCCAAGGCTCTTCGCACTAAAGGAGGGGGACCCGATATTTTTGTCGAGTAAAGGGGCCGGGGTGTTTCATGTTAACGAAGCGCCCGACGACGTAAACCTTCTTCTGTTGGCCACCGGCACCGGACTGGCGCCCCACATAAGCGTGATCCGTTCTATCTTCATGTGTGGATCGGAGCGGAAATTCGCCATCATCCACGGAGCCGCCCACTCGTGGGATCTTGGGTACCGGGACGAACTTGAAACCTTGTCCGCCAAATGTCCCGATTTTTCCTACCTTCCCACTATAAGCAGACCGCAACAGGAGAATAACCATTGGCAGGGAGAGACAGGTTATGTACAGGATATATGGAATAGTGGCCTTGTCACGAAAGCGTGGGGATTTGAGCCAACGCCCGAAGACACCCATGTTTTCCTGTGCGGCAACCCCGGAATGGTAGAGGGAATGATCGAAACCCTCATCAAAGATGGATTCAAGGAACACAGCAGAAAGAATCCGGGACAGATTCATTCGGAGAAGTGGTGGTAGAGACTAATCTTTGATGTCGTCCTCACGGCGGTGTTTATCCGTGTAGCTTTTAATCTCCATTAAGGTGGTCAGGAGAATTGTGTGCTGACGTTCGGTGAGGGTCTGGTTCTTTTTTAATATATCGTCGATGTAATAGACTCCGAACACAATATTGTTCCAATGGTTGAAGAACTTTTCTATCAGCCTGGAACGGCCCTCTTCGTGGCTGTGACTCTTCATCAGCCTGAAGTGTATCTTGCGTACAGACTCAATATAACTCAAGACAATGGTATGGTCGATGGAGTTCAGGTCGCTGTCGCCAACCTTGGCGAAAACTTCCTCTGTGGTGTCGGCTAACTGTTTCAGGAAGTCGTATATAACTTCCTGACCGGCGATCTGGTTCATCGATTAATATTAAAATGCTGGTTCTGATAAAGACACTTCACATGCGGATTATACTTCAAACAGGCAAAAGGTGATACTTTTGGTTTCAATGAGCCTCCTTTCCCCCCCTGGCTTAAAACCGTTTGTTTGAGAATCGTCCTGTTGACTGTATACTTGATAGACAGATCATCCACTAACTAAATTACACGATCCTAATTTACCTGCACGGGAGGGATATATAAATGGCCTTAAAAATAGGTATCAACGGCTTCGGACGTATCGGCAGAAACGTTTTCAGGGCCAGCATGGGGCATAACGAGATAGAAGTAGTATCCGTAAACGATATTACCAGCGCAAACACTCTGGCCCATATGCTGAAATACGACTCGACCTTCGGAATTCTTGAAGAGGATGTCACAGCCGAAGAGAACGCCATTATCGTAGGTGGAAAACGGATAGGTATCACCGCCGAGCGCGATCCGGCCAATCTGCCCTGGAAAGAGCTGGGTGTGGATATTGTCGTCGAATCGACCGGTTTTTTCACCAAACGTGACGACGCCGCAAAACATCTGACAGCCGGCGCAAAGAAAGTCATAATCTCCGCCCCGGCCAAAAATGAGGATGTCACCATCGTCATGGGTGTAAACGAAGAGACATACGACCCCTCGTCGCATCATGTTATATCGAACGCCTCTTGCACCACAAACTGCCTCGCGCCTGTGGCAAAAGTTCTTATGAACTCATACGGCGTGGTAAACGGGCTTATGACAACCATCCATTCCTATACTGGAGACCAACGCCTTCTCGACGCTCCCCACAGTGACCTTCGCCGCGCCCGTTCCGCCGCTGTCTCCATGATCCCGACTTCGACCGGAGCCGCCGCCGCTGTATCGCTGGTGTTACCCGACCTGAAGGGCAAACTTGACGGTCTGGCGATCCGGGTTCCGACACCGAATGTATCGCTGGTGGACCTTACCTGCGTATTGGAGAAATCCACATCGGTGGACGAAGTTAACGCCGCCATGAAATCGGCTTCGGAAAACGAACTTAAGGGCATTCTGGAGTATTGCGATCTTCCCCTCGTCTCCAAGGATTTCAACGGAAACCCGGCCTCTTCGATATTCGACTCGATGACCACAAGGGTTATCGGTGGCACAACTGTTAAAGTTATGAGCTGGTACGATAACGAGTGGGGTTACTCCTCAAGAGTGCGCGACCTGATAAAATTTATCGGAGCGAAAGGTCTATAGTTTCGTCATGAACAAACTTTCCGTCGATCAGGTGGAGTTGAAGGGAAAGAGAGTATTTATTCGGGTCGATTTCAACGTTCCCCTCGAAAAAGGGTGGGTCACCGATGTGACCAGAATAGATGCGGCGCTCCCCACAATCGAATACGCCGTAAAGGAGGGCGCCAGGGTTATCGTAGCGTCCCACCTTGGCCGACCCAAGGGGAAGGTGAGTCCCGAATTCTCCTTAAGGCAGGTGGCGCCAGCTTTCTCCGAGAGACTTGGTCGCAAGGTCAACTTCGTGGAGGATTGTGTCGGGGATAAAGTTAAAAAGGCTGTTAACTCTCTTGGCGACGGAGATGTCTTGCTACTGGAAAACCTCAGGTTCCATCCGGAGGAGGAGAAAAACGGCGAGGAGTTCGCCCGGGCGCTGGCCTCGTTATGTGATGTATATGTAAACGATGCGTTCGGAACCGCCCACAGGGCGCATGCGTCAACAGCCGGGATTACACAGTTCGTCGATCAATCAGCCGCAGGCTACCTGCTCAAGGCGGAGATCGAATATTTCAACCGTTCCCTCTCCAACCCGGAACGCCCCCTTGCCGTTGTAATCGGCGGCGCCAAGGTATCAACGAAACTTACCGTGTTAAACCACCTTATCGACAAGTGCGACATCATGGTGATCGGCGGCGCCATGGCGTTCACTTTCCTGAAAGCCATGGGAATGGAGATAGGTGGCAACATCCTGGAAGAAGAGATGATCGACAACGTAAACGGGGTGATGGAAAAGGCGAAAAAGAAGGGGGTAAAGCTCTATCTGCCAGTCGATTTCATCGTCGCCGAGTCGATCGACTCCCACGAGGTTACCGATGTTGTTACAAGCCAGGAGCTTCCAAAAGGACTGGTGGCGCCAGATATCGGACCGGCCAGCGCGGAGCTTTTTGTGTTGGCGTTAAAACCGGCCAGGACAATTATCTGGAACGGCCCGATGGGTGTTTTTGAAAACCCGCACTTCGCTACCGGTACTCTGGCCGTGGCGAAGGCCATGGCAAAATCGACCGCCCTGACTATCATAGGGGGCGGCGACTCTGTAAAGGCGGTTAACAAGGCGGGCCTCTCTGGCAAAATGAGTCACATCTCCACAGGCGGAGGAGCTTTCCTTGAGCTTTTGGAAGGAAAAACCCTGCCCGGCCTCTCAGCCCTTACCGACGGATAGACAAGAGGAGATTTATTGTGGATAGAAGAATAATAGTCGCAGGAAACTGGAAGATGTTTAATACCGTTGGTCAGGCTCTCGACCTGGTCAATGCGCTGAAAGAAAAGATCCGGGATGTCCATAAGGTGGAGATCGTGATAGCCCCTCCTTTTACCGCCATAAAATCGATCTACGACTCCCTCGGCGATGTAAGTGTGCAACTGGCGGGACAGGATGTCTTCTGGGAGGAGTCGGGCGCCTACACGGGGCAGATATCTCCAATGATGCTAAAGGAAGCGGGGTGCAAATGGGTCATAGTGGGACATTCGGAGCGGAGACAGTTATTCGGAGAAACGGACGAGACGGTCAATAAAAAGATAAAGGCCGCTATCCTGATAGGTGGCCTCAAACCGATCATGTGCGTCGGTGAAACCCTCGAAGAGAGGGAATCTGGTTCCACCTGGGATGTTCTCGACAGGCAGATAGAACAAGGGCTGACCGGGCTGACCGCTGACCAGATGGAAAAAATCGTTATGGCTTACGAGCCGGTCTGGGCCATAGGAACAGGAAAAACCGCCGCACCAGAACAGGCGGAGGAGGCGCATGGAAAGATCAGGGAACGGATAGCCGTCCTGTTTGACGATACAATAGCGCAGAAGACCCGGATACTGTATGGAGGCTCTGTTAAACCGGGTAACGCCGGGGAGCTTTTTCGGCAAACCAATATAGATGGCGGACTAATTGGCGGGGCGAGTTTGAAATCGGCTGATTTTGTCGGCATTATTTCCGCCGGGGTGGCGGTCGGTTAATTCCGCCAGAGTCAGGTCGGTTTATCGAATTGCGGTTGTTCGTCAAAAAACTCACAACCGAAGCTCATCATACCCCCGTAGAGTTCGATCCAGGCGATACGCCCCTCGACCACATGTTTCTTGGGTGGGTCACCGAACCAGAGTTCTATTATGGCGGTCCGGTCTTGTAGCACCTCATCCTGAATATAGTCCTGGAATTGTACTCCGGTGGTGGAATGGTCGATAAGTTTCGGGGTGAGAACCCTCTGCTTCATCCCTAGCTGAATCGTTACTGTAGGCCGACAGTGGACCCCGTCATCGCTACGTTCAGCGCGTCGTTTATTTGTCATTCCAGCCTTCGTGGTTTGAGAAGTAGATTATATTTGCGCTATATCTATAACATCATTCGGGCCGCAATAAAAGATCGGGTTTTATCCGGGGTTGTAGCATGTCGGCAGGATCGGGTAGACTTACATCTTTTCAACAGCGATACGTTACGAGCAGTTACGACATGACCGATAAAACAAAGATTTCCCTGGTTGTTCCTATCTTCAATGAAGAGCCGAATATCGACTCTTTCATGGAGGAGGTCATACCTGTCCTTGAAAATCTCGACTCTGACTTTGAAATAATAGCGGTGGATGACGGCTCGGATGACGGCTCTTACGAAAAACTCTCCTCCTGGCGTGAAAAGGAGAGTCGGATAAAAGTTATCCGGTTCAGGGCGAACTTTGGCCAGACCGCCGCCTTCTCCGCCGGTTTTGACAAAGCCAGTGGAGAGACTGTCATTACCATTGACGCAGACCTGCAAAACGATCCGGCTGACATTCCGGCGATGATTGACTTGCTCGACAAGGGCTACGATATAGTGTCCGGCTGGCGTAAAGACAGAAAAGACAAGATGTTAAGCAGACGTCTTCCCTCTATAATAGCCAACAAGATTATTTCAATGACAACCAGGGTCAACCTGCACGACTACGGATGTTCCCTGAAGGTTTTCCATAAGGATGTGATAAAAAACATCCGGCTCTACGGGGAGATGCACAGGTTTATTCCCGCCATAGCCTCCTGGATGGGGGTGAAGGTGGTCGAGATTCCGGTTAACCACCGCCCCAGAGTCGCCGGAGTGTCAAAATATGGAATAGGAAGGACTGTTCGGGTCATCCTTGACCTTGTCACCGTGAAATTTCTTTTAAGTTATTCCACCAGACCGATCCAGATATTCGGCCTGATCGGCTTAGGCTCCGGGATGACCGGTTTTTTTCTGGCGTTATGGCTGTCTATCGAGAAATATTTTTTCGACGCGCCTCTATCAAACAGACCGGCCCTTCTTCTGGCGGTACTCCTTATTTTTATCGGAGTGCAGTTTATCTCCATGGGACTGCTTGCCGAAATCCAGACCAGAACATACCACGAGTCGCAGAATAAACCGATCTACGTCGTCAGAAACGTTCTGGAATAGCTGGCCCGGATAATCATGGCGGTAAAACTCGTCATAAACGGTTTTTTCCGTAGTGGAACATCTGTTTTCTGGAAAATCGTGAGGGCGAGCAACCCTGAAACCATCGTCTTTTATGAACCGTGCCACGAAGAAATCCTGAAGTATATTGCCCGCTTTACGGAAGAGCCGTTCATTGACGAACTGCACAACATGAGCCTCTGGGACGAATATGTCGCCATCCCTGGCCTTACGGAGCGGATTGCAAGAAAACACCCTAATCCGGGACTGGGAATGGTTTTCCCTGAAGACCGGGACCGCTTGCTCAGTTATATCGGAATCTACGACGAACTACCCAGCCCCACGATTCTTCAGAGCAACAGGTGGAGTTTTGCGCTTAAGGATATAGCCGAACGATTTGAGACAGGCCTTATCCACATTATCAGGAACCCGTTCGACGTTTTCGACTCGATGACAAGGATCTACTTCAACCAGGGGTCGGCGCTTAAACAGATGGTCAAAAAGGGGGGCAAACCGCTCTTTGCGTCGAATGCGTTCCAGATCGGTGTGATGTTTGATCAGGTCCATAAACTTACGGGGAAACCGGCTGTAAACCTTACTTCATTAGAGCGACTACATTATTCTCTCAACGCTTTCGACGCTTTTCTGGTTGCCTGGGTCATGTCGAACCGGGCGGCGGTTGCGGACGTTATGGCGAAAGATGGCATGATTATCTCTTACGAAAACTTTCTGAAACATCCTGAAGAGGGGAAAAAAGAGATCGAATCGAGATTTGACATCTCTTTTGACTGCATGAAAACCCTCAATGCGCCTATCCGAATCGATGCCGTTACGCAGGACGAAGAGAGATATTTAACCGATCGGGCAAAAAAACTTGGTCTATCTGACGAGATGAGCTTTCTTTTGCACCGTATGAAAATGTAGAATGGGCTTTTGCCAGACGGAGTAGTTTTTGCGGATAGCCATCGACATACGGACCATAAATAAACCGAAATCGGGTGTCGGTTATTATGTAACGAACCTGATCCGCGAATTCCAGGGTCTTGACGGGAAAAACGACTACTGCCTTATCTCTAATAACGGTGATTTCGAGGAGGAATTTGGCGAAAATCCAAAATTCTCACACTACAAGACAAAGATCTCCAACGAAAACCATCTGGTGGGCGATCTTTGGGAAAACACAATTCTCCCCTGGAACCTGCAGAAGCTGGGAGTGGAGATATTCCACGGACCGGCGTTTATGATACCGTTGATAAAAGGGAAACTCAAGACTGTAGCCACAATCCACGACATCGTTTCTTACGTCATGCCGGAAACAATCCCGATGAAATACGCCTGGTATATGCGTCACCTTATTAAAGCTGTGGCGAACAAATCGGACCGGATCATATCAGATTCAGAGTCTAACAAGGACGACCTGATGAAATGGCTTAACGTTCCGGAGAAGAAGATAGCCGTCGTGCCTCTTGCCGTTAGCGACAGATTCGCCCCCCCCGCAAACAGGGAACAGGTGAAAACTGATGTAATGAAACGGTACGGTATCCGCGAAAACTTCATGCTCTTTGTCGGGAATCTTGAACCGCGCAAGAACCTGATACGTCTAATGCGAGCTTTCGAGAAGGCTCGTGGAAAGCTGGGGAGTGGCTATCAGCTTGTCATATGCGGCAAACGGGGTTGGCTGTATAAGGAGATCCTGGAGACCTTTGAGCAGGTAAACGAATCGGGAAGTGTTATTCTCACCGATTACGTCTCGGAAGTGGAGCTACTTGAGCTTTACCAAAGCGCGGATATGTTCGTTTTCCCAACATTGTACGAAGGGTTCGGGTTGCCGGTTCTCGAAGCCATGGCTTGCGGAGCGCCGGTTATAACATCAGACGTGTCGTCACTTCCGGAGATCGCCGGCGCCGCCGCCCTCACTGTGAATCCTAACGACACCGACCAGATCGCCAACGCAATCATCCGGCTTGCAGGATCTACGGAACTTCGTGGTGAGTTGAGAGAAAAAGGAATCAAGAGAGCGGCGCTCTACTCCTGGGCCAAAACCGCCAGGGCGACTCAGGAAGTCTACGAATCCGTTTAGTCCGGATAATTCATGCCTTCGATCACCATCGTTATTCCCGGCTTGATCCTTCTCATATCACTCTTCGCGATATTTATCCTGCTTTTTTCACCTTTCGGGCTCGGACCTGTTACAGCATCCCTGTTGCCGGAAAAATTCTTCACTGAACCGACCACTTCAGACGAACTGACCCTTCTGGTTGAGGGAGAGGAGGCTTTCGACGAGATTCTTCGCCAACTCGGAAAAGCGAAAAAATCAATTTTCGTCCAGACCTTTATATTTCGGGGTGACAACATAGGCCGCCTCGTGGCAAACGAGTTGGTGAAGGCTGGGAGGAGGGGAGTGCATGTCACCGTCCGTAAAGACGTTGCAGGTTTCTTTTTTGAACTCCGGGACACCATTTCGGGTAGAAGAAGTCCGGTTTTCCCCGGTGGGATTTTGAGCGGGGAACCGGGAATAGACGTGGTGGTGGATATTTTCCGGGCCACCGATCACAGCAAATATTTCATCATCGACAACCGTCTCGTCCTCTTCGGAGGCATGAACATAGGGGACGAATACCATCTGAATTGGCTCGATTATATGGTAAAACTCGACTCCGACTGGTCCACAGCCTTCGGCGCGGTGATGTCTGAAGGGAAAGACTGGCCCACTACGGCGCCATTCATTCTGGCAACGAACAGCCGGGAGAAGTGTGAAATAAAACGGGGTATTCTGGAGGTCATCGAGTCGTCGAAAAAGAGCGCCCTTCTGTTGCACGCATATTTTTCCGATGACGATATAATCCTGGCCCTGACTGAGGCTAAGAAACGGGGAGTGGATGTGGACGTTATTATGCCGAGAGATCCAGGCACACATTTTTTTGCCAACCGCGTAACAATAAATAGATTGCTCTTGGCCAAAGTGAACGTATTTCTTTATCCAAAAATGTCCCACGCAAAAGTGGCGTTGATTGATGGAAAAATATCCGTCACAGGTTCGGCCAACCTTACACATCGAAGTATGAGACGATCTATCGAAGTGTCTCTTTTCCATCACGGGCGCAAGGACGACCCCTTCACTGTCAGCCTTCACGAAAGTCTGCACAAAGTCAAACACGAAAGCCAACAGGTCAGCGATCCTTTTGCATTGGGATGGCATGAAAAAGTGGCGGCCATTGTCGGAAAGTACACCTGGTAATATGAGAATCCCATTATCCGTTTTACTGGTAGTTTTTATCCTGATCGCTGGTGAGGCGCAAGCTGAACAGGTTTTTGGCAAAGACCTGGTTTTCCCCGCCAAAGGGTTTGGTCGACCCCACGGCGCGTCTTTGGTGGAGCTTGAGAATGGTGACCTGCTGGCCACCTGGTTCTCCTCGAAAGTGGAGACGAGCAGTGACGCTGAGATCTTCGGCGCAAGGTGGGAGAAAAAAAAGGGGAAGTGGAGTCTTCCTTTTACCATAATTCCTTCCGACTACACAAAATCGCTGGGTAACACCGCTCTTTTTAAAGACGACGACGGCAATATCTGGCTCTTTTTCGCATCGGTGGTGGTAGGGGGCTGGAGCGGAGCCATGGTCGATTATGTCGTCTCGAAAGATGACGGCAAAACCTGGAGCGAAGGAGAACGGTTAGTTGGCTGGCCAGGCAACCTGCCACGTAACCCACCGATAAAAGTGGGGGATCACCAGATGCTTGTCCCGCTGTTCGTGGATTTCTGGTACGAAGTCGGCCTTGTTGGCTCCTACACCGCCCTGCTTACATACAAGGAGGGGAAGATCACGGCAAAACAGTATGCGTCGATAGAGAGTACTGACGCCATTCAGCCGACCATTGTGAAACTTCCCGATAAGCGGATACTTCTCCTCGCCCGTGACAAGTCAGACCGCTTTATCAGGCGGGCCTATTCAACAGATAATGGCAAAAGCTGGTTGAGAGAGACCATGACGACCTTGCCGAACCCCGGATCAGCGATCTGCGCCATTTATATCGATAACATTGGTACACTCCTGGCCTACAATCACTCACGACGGGGCAGAAACCCCTTGTCGCTTGCCGTAAGCGGGGATGGCGGAGATACTTTTGCACGAATCGCCGACCTCGAATTTAAACCGGGAAACAACGATGCGGCGTTCGCCTACCCGGCCATGATTCAAACCGGAGACGGCATGATTCACGCCATCTGGTCTCATGACGAGAGGGCCACATTGAAACATGTTTATTTCAATATAGACTGGCTCAAGGAGAGAATAGAGAGGCCGGAAATATTGTCTCCAGCAAAACTTGTAAAATAGAACTATTAGAGCTATCATCATCTATTGCAGTCGGGATGTGGCTCAGCCTGGTAGAGCACTCGCTTCGGGAGCGAGGGGTCGGAGGTTCAAATCCTCTCATCCCGACCATTTCTCCGAAGGTCCGACCCGGAGAAATGGGTAACACAACGTACCTAAGACATAGGTAACAACCTCGGGCCGAACGGGTTGTCTAATGGTTGTAAAGTTTTCCGCTCCAAATCTATATATCCAAGATCATACTCCATAAAACTGAGAAGCCAAATACCTTCATCCACCTCTTTGATTCCAAGTCTTTGCCCACAAAGCGCAACCGATATGTTAATTTTCTTGCGATGCAGACGGGTTCAACCCCGTTTTCACGGACACTTTCAAGAAGGCGCATAATGTGCCAAAGGAGTGTTTATGTCGAATCGAAGAAAGTATGACGTTGAGTTTAAGCGTGAAGCGGTAGCATTGACCCGACAGCCAGGGGTGAGTTGTCGTCAAGTAGCGTTGGAGATTGGCATCAGCGCCAGCTTATTGGCCCGGTGGAAGCGAGAAGATGATAATGCATCAGGTCAAGCGTTCGGTGGGTCGGGAAAACCCCGCGATGAAGAAGTTGCGCAGTTGAAGCGGGAG
>JAJDBK010000027.1 GCA_029261405.1 Nitrospinaceae bacterium | reverse complement strand
TTTACGCCTGCCGCCAAAGTAACTCTCATCCACTTCGATCTCACCCCCGACAACTTCATCGGATTCCTGTTCGAGCGGTGAAAATAATAAGCGGCTGTTTTGCGATTTACGCCAACCAGTTCTGCGGCGCATCGAGCTGTTTGCTCCATAAGGTGTTATCTGGGACAGCCCCAAAATTAATTCGTAGGTTTTGCTCATGGGAACACTCAAAAACAACCCAAGCCAGTCAACTTCCGATAAGATACGTTATGTCAACTCTAGCCTTCAGCCTAGTTTAGCCGGTAATAATCACACAAATCAGACATCAAGCTCCCCCCCTTCGGTCAGGAATGCGGCGGATCGGTCCATTATGAACTCGTATCGGGCTGAAGCGTCTTTACCCATAAGTTTCACAAAGGTCGATTCAGCTTGTTGCGCGTCGCGTATGGTCACTCTCAACAACCGTCTTTTGGAAACATCCATCGTGGTCTCTTTCAGGATTCTCATCGGCATTTCACCGAGACCTTTATATCGATGAATATCCGGTTTTGCGTTTTTTGGAGCTTTCCCCAAAACTTTTTCAAGCTCGGCGTCGTCCTGGCAATATGTGACCGATTTGCCAAGCTCGACCCTGAATAGCGGCGGTTGCGCCAGGTATATGTGTCCTTTTTCGAATAGCTTATGCATATATCTGTAGAAAAAGGTTAAAAGCAGTGCGCTGATATGGGCGCCGTCCACATCGGCGTCTGTCATTATAATTATCTTCTCGTACCGCAACTTGCTGTAATCGAAAGTCTGCCCCATTCCCGCCCCGATCGACTGGGTAAGCGACTTGATCTCATTATTGCCGACCATTTTTTCCATTGAGGCGTTCTCAACGTTCAGAATCTTTCCCCGCAACGGTAAAATCGCCTGAATCCGCCTGTCACGCGCTTGTTTCGACGATCCTCCGGCGGAATCCCCCTCAACAAGAAAAAGTTCCGAATTGGATGGGTCTGTGGAGGAACAGTCGGCAAGTTTCCCCGGCAGAGTCAGCCTGTGGCTAATGGGAGTTTTCCGCAGTACATTATCTTTGGCTGTACGCGAAGCTAACCTTGCCTGAGCGGATAAAATCACTCTGCCGATGATGGTTTCGGCGGTTGAAGGGTTTTCTAATAAAAACCTTTCAAACGCTGATTTAACTGAACTTTCAACTGCAGACAACGCTTCAGTGTTATTCAGTTTCTCTTTGGTCTGCCCCTGAAACTGCGGGTTTGCCAGAAAGATCGACAAGACCGCAGTCAGCCCTTCCTTAACATCATCGGCTATGATATTCAGGTTTTTGCCCTGACTTAATCGTCCGATGTGGGTTCGCAGACTTTTGGTAAGCGCATTTCTTAAACCATTTTCATGAGCGCCGCCATCGGCTGTATAGACTGAATTAGCGTATGAATAGATTCTGGTTTCGGTGTTTTCAGTCCACTGCAAAGCTGTCTCCACATGGATACCGTTGCTTTTGTCGTTATGATAAAACCCTTCGCCGCCGACGGTTACCGCCCCTTTAAGCAGTTTGGAGAGATAATCGCGTATCCCATTGGCATAATGAAACTTGGCGCTATCCCCTTCCCTCTGATCGACAACATCAATGGTGAGTCCGGAGTTTAAAAATGCTTTCGTCTCGGCGCGTTCAAGAATCCATTTTTTGTTAAAGTGAATTTTTGGAAAAATCTGCGAATCGGGTTTAAAATCTATCCTTGTGCCGCTACCAGTAACTGATTTCCCTTTTTTTAACCGGGTGATGGCCACTCCCTGGGCAAATTCCTGGGTATAAAGCCGCCCTCCCCGTTTCACCTCCACTACCAGTTTTTCGGAGAGCGCGTTTACAACCGAAATCCCCACCCCGTGAAGACCACCCGACGCTGTGTAGCTTTCATTGGAAAATTTCGCCCCTGAGTGTAACGTCGTGAGGATAATTTCCAACGCCGGTTTATTGAATTTCGGATGTTTATCGACCGGAATTCCCCTACCGTTATCCTCAACCACAACGTGACCGCTGGGGGTAAGGGTTACTGTAATATGGTCACAATGTCCATTTATCGCTTCGTCTACGGAGTTATCGAGAGCTTCCCATACCAGATGATGCAGGCCGGAAAGGTCAGTCCCTCCGATATACATTCCGGGCCGAACCCGAACTGGCTCTAACCCTTCCAGGACTTCAATATCTTTTGCTGAGTATTTTTCTTGCGCCATTATATATTTAAAGACAGATAGTTATGCGTAAAAGTTCATCGTCATTGTTAGCTGGATTTCAACATGCCGAGCAATTTTTTTCGTGTAGAGGATATTTTTCTACCCGCTCCCGCCCGGTTGGAAGGTTCGATTTTTGACACTTTTATAACGTCGTCGTTCCCGGCGTAGTAGGTCAGCGTAACTGAGTCGGACCTGTTCACTACTTTGGCGCCGAGCAGTGTGGCTGGAGGTTTCAGTTTTATCAACCTCACCCCTCCTCCCGCTCCGTTAAGCTTCGGAATATCATTCAATTCCAGCAAGATACCGTTCCCCTCCGTTGTGAGCAGAAATACCAGAGTTTTGTTGCTGATAACGTTTACAGAGAACGTAGAGTCTTCACCCCGAACATTGGCGACCTTTTTCCCGTTTTTTGCGGTAACGGTCAACATATCAGCCGAAATCCGAAACCCGTTTCCTCTCTCAAGAGTAACAAGAATGTCCGCCCCACTCCCCTGCGCAACTGTCTCGCCGCAGACTCGGCTAACTTCTTTTTTGGCTAGTTTATCAAAGAGATTAGCTTGCTGGGTTCCACCTTTTTCTTCGTTGGTATTGTCACCCTGAGTAATCACCGCAACAACCGAAACCAATCGTTCTCCATCGTCAAACTTGAAAATCGACTGGACCGGGAGACCGAACCCGGTGGTCTGCACAATATCAAGAGCCTTCATTCCGTAAAATCTGCCGGTTGAAGTGAAGAAGATCACGATGTCCTTGGTGTTGATCGGCAACCAGGCGAGCCGGGAGTCCCCCTCCTTGAACCGAAGAGTGTCGAGGGAACCGACACTCTTCATTCTCCGCATCCAACCGCTCCTCGATACGATTACATGGGTGTCTTCGTGCCGTATGTAGCTTTCGGCGTCATATTCGGGAAGGTTTTTGGCCGATCCGACCACTTTTGTCCGTCTGGCGTCTCCATATTCATCTTTTATAGAGGTCAACTCTTTACGAATCAACCGCCATATTTTCGAGTCTTCGGCTAGAACTTTCGCTATCTCCTCACGTTCCGCTTCTTTCTCCGCTTTTTCCAATTCGATTTTGGAGATCTCCAGCCCCACCAGCGCCGACAGCCTAAGATCGAGAATTGCGTTCGCCTGGGTATCATCGATACTGAATTGTGTTATGAGTCCCTGCCTGGCCTCATCTCTGGTTTTCGCTTTTCTTATGATTTTTATGGCCGTATCAAGATCAAGATATATTTTGGCCAGAGCTATCAGGATATAGAGTCGTTCATCCAGCTTAGCAAGATCGTAACGTAACCTTTTTTCAGTAACTTCAAACCTGAAAGTAAGAAATGACTTTAGCATCTGGAGTAACGAATGCCGGACTGGTGAAGAGTCTGGGGTAAGCGCCGTGAGGTTTACAGCGTATTTGATTCCGAGGTCTGTGTGTTTGAACAGATAAGCCATAACCTTTTCGGCTTCAACGCTACTTACCCTCGGTTCCAGAACAATTCTTATTATCTCCGTAGACTCGTCCCGAACATCGACAAGGTCGCCCATCTTGTTGTTGATAATTAGTTCGGCTATCTTTTCAATCAGTTTACTTTTGTTTACGCTGTATGGTATTGAAGAGATTACGATTATCCATTTGTTTTTGGCTACCTCCTCTACCTTCCATCTACCTTGAACGGTGATCGATCCCCTGCCCGCTTCATACACTTCCATCAGTTCAGCTTTGCTGGCTACGATCTCTCCACCCGTAGGAAAATCGGGTCCTTTGATATAGTGGAGAACCTCTTTCAATTCGAGATCAGGCTTGTCGATCAGGGCCAACAGAGCGTTTATTGTTTCGGTCAGGTTGTGAGGGGGAATGTTTGTCGCCAGACCTACCGCTATGCCGGATGAACCGTTTACCAGCAAATTTGGAAATCTTGCCGGGAGCAGAGCCGGCTCCATCATAAGCTGATCGTAGGTCGGGACAAATTCGACAGTCCCCTTTTTCATCTCCACCAGAAGTTCAGTGGCAAGTTTCGTCAGTTTCGCCTCGGTATACCTCATGGCGGCGGCTGAATCACCGTCGATGTTACCAAAGTTCCCCTGCCCATCCACCAGGGGGTATCGCAACGAGAAATCTTGCGCAAGCCTTACCATGGTGTCGTAGACAGCTTGATCGCCGTGGGGATGGTACTTTCCTATAACATCCCCCACTACAGCCGCCGACTTCCTGAATCTGTTTTCAGGATTGAGTTTAAGCTGGCTCATGGCGTACATCACCCGTCGGTGGACCGGTTTGAGGCCATCACGAACGTCGGGGAGCGCTCTTGATACAATTGTAGAGAGGGCGTATGAAAGGAACCTGCGTTCCATTTCGTTTATGACATCAGAATCGACAATCACCCCTTTGGAATCGCCGTTTTTCCCCGATTTATTTTTAGAGCTTACTTTTTTGACCATTCACAGAACTACAGTTAACATATTTCTAATGTAAACGCCGTATGTTGCCATATGACGACATATTGATTATTAGCCGATGTAGAGCCTGTCGTCAAGTGAGGAGTTTTTGATTGAGGGAATGAAAGCGGAGTTCGGGTCAGGAGTCTGTCGGACTTAGGGGTTCGTCCGCGAGGAAGAGTGATCTATTTTTTCCATTGGTCATAGATTTCACGGATAACGCCCTCTTCGGTAAGGCTCACCCAAGCGTCCACAAGAGAAGGGTCGAAATGTTTCCCTTTGCATTTTATGAGTTCGTCGGTGGCTTTTTGAAAGGGCCAGGGTTCCTTGTAGGGCCGCCTGCTGGTGAGCGCGTCAAAGACATCGGCTACGGCCACAACCCTTGCCGCCAGGGGAATCCCTTCCCCTGCCAGTCCGTCCGGATATCCTGATCCGTCCCATTTTTCATGATGGTTTCTGGCGATATCCCTGGCGGTTTTGAAGAAAGGTTTTGCGGGAAGGATCTTCATACCATGATGTGTATGGTTTTTCATGATATCAAACTCTTCATCGGTCAGTTTGCCCGGTTTTCTCAGAATGCTATCCGGCACCGATATCTTTCCCACGTCATGCATGATTGAAGAGATAGAGATAATCTCAACCTCCTCATCCGACATTCCGATCTTTCTGGCAAGGGCTGACGAGTAGTACTGGATTCTTCTGACATGATCCCCGGTATCGTCGTCCTTCGCTTCAGCGGCCACCGCCAGGCTGAAGATAGCGTCAAAATTTGCTTCTTTCAACAGAACCGTCGATTTTCGCGCTTTTTCGGCCAGCCATACGTTGTTGATCGCTATGGCCGCATAGTTTCCGAGGGAATTGACCAGAAATTCGTGATTGTTTTCGAAAGATATTACTTCACCTGTCTCTTCATCCATGGCGTTTACCAGTTGAATGACACCTACGACCTCTCGCTCAAGGGAAGTGAGAGGGGAAACGAGCATGGAGACACATCGGTAGCCGTTGAGATCATCAAATTTTTTCGGACCGGTAAAATCAAACTCGTCACTTTTGTAAACGTCGGGAATATTTACGGTTTTATTATTGATGGCGGCGTAAGCGGAGATAAAAGAGGGGTTCATCGGCACGTTGGGATAAGATGCGGTTATCACATCCATGCCTGAGACACTCACGTTAAGCGATCTGTTTTTTACGATACTGAACGACAGAAAGTCTTCATTGGCCTTGAGGTAGAGGGTGCAACCGTCCGCATTGGTCAAAAGCTGGCAGTGGTCTACAATCTTTTCCAGCAGAGGCTCTAACTTCTCTTCACCCGCAAAAGAGGCGCCAAGTTCCAGCACCAGTTTTACCGTCTGGGCGTCATGAAAACCTGGCTGATTTTTCCTTCTTTCCTTTAACATCACGCTTATCTATATCTGTTCTTTAGCAAGTAGACCTTAACCGTCCCCATAGGCGCGTAAGTATACCATTTTTTTTCGTTTCCATATTATTGAATAGGTTATAATTATCTATTATTTAAAATGTTAATTGTGTGTTTACTTGAGACCTGAAGGAGCTATCGACGATGTCTGATTCCAATCCCAAGGAGAAAACTGAAGAAAAAATCGATGTCCCTCAGCAGGATGTGGATCGTAGCGCCGATATTGACAGATTAAACCAACTGATCGAAGAAGCGGGCAAAGAGCGTAAAAGTATGCAGTTGCTCGTGGAATACCTGTCGAGAAACGAAGATACCCTCAATAGCAAAGTCACACTGTTCCAGGAGGTAAGCTCCAAACTCGCCGGACTCGAATCTTCCGTGAAAGTTATGGAGGATCAGAGCCAGCGGATAAACACCCTGGACGAATCGATAGCCGAAGTCGGCGATAAAGCCAGCGAAATGTCGTCAGCTATGGAGCGCTCCAAAAAGGAGGTCGAGTCGGTTAACCGCCTTGTAGAGCATGTCAATTCAAAGATCAAGGGACTCACACTTCAACGTGTAGTCGTTGAACGAGCTAACGAGGAAGCTGGGAAACTTAACGTTCTCTTCTGGGATATGGAGTCCCGGATCAAGAAACTCCAGGACGAAAACCGACTTGTTAGAAAGTCGGAAAAGAACCTGGTGCGCCTTGAGAATATGCTTGAACAGATCGCAGGTAAGATCAAGTTAGTAGAGGACTTTAAAAGTCTGATGGGTGTCGCCGATGAAAAATCGACCGACTTGAAAAAATCCCTGGTGGAAATCGAGAACAGGACTGATTCACTTGCTTCTCACAAGCTGGCCGTGCAGAACCTGTCTGAAGAGTCGAAACGTGGGCGCGAGAATCTGGAATCAGTACAGGCGAGCCTTGACGACCTGGTGCGCCAGAAAGTGGTTGTCGGAGAGACGCAAAAAGAGGTCTCCTCCCTCCTTCAGGAGATGAACGCGCTCAGGGTGGAGACGCGCAACATAGCCGTCCGTGAAGATGTGGTTAAAAAAGTTCTGGAACGTCTCGGCGAACTGGATGAAAAAGCCGCTCAGACAGAGATCAAGCTTGCAAAAGCCCGAGATGAATACGACCGCGCAAAAGAGACCGAAACGAAAATCCGGGATCTTAACGATCTGCTAACCAATGAGATCGGCGAAAAAATGAATAACTCCCAAGAGCAGTTGAAGACCGTTCTGGGGATCCAGGGGCATATCGACAGGTTCTTCGAGTCCGCCGAAGAAGTGAATGAAAAACTTAAGGATTTCAGGCGGGAAGCAAGAATAACAGAGGAAATAGAGGAGCGGTTCGCCGCCTTACAGGAGATGGCCTCCTCTATTACCAAACAGATGGGAGAGCTTGCTGATCGGCATAACATGGTCGAGCAGGTAGAGAAAAAAGTCAACACTCTCAATGATATGGCGTTTAATCTCGACATTAAAATGGAATCCCAGCTGGAACGAAGGACACTTATAGAAAAGCTGGAAAAGAAACTCGACGGACTTGACTATTTTATTGAGGACGCAAACCTGAAGGTTTCCAAGGTAACCAAAAAGGTCGAATTCCTCAATACCATGGATCAGAAGATCGAAAAATTCCTCGATACCACAAAAGAGGTGGAAGAAAAGATTCTCGATATCGTGCGGGAGAAGGCCAACTTCATCGCCGCCGAAGAGCGTCTTAACTCCATTCATACCCGGCTGGAAGAATCGGAAGCCAATGTAGACAGAAAAATTTCCCAGGTTGATCTGGCGGGTGAACGGTTGAACAGCATTTCGGAAACCAACGAAAAACTGGAACCTGCCCTCAAGAAAATTGAAGAACAACTCAAAACGGCGGAAAAGGTTAATAAAGAGACCGAAGTGATGGAAAATACCGTCGCCACCCTCTCGGATAAATTAGAAGAGATGGAGAGAAGAATAAGCGATATTAGTAATCAGGAGGAGAGAATCATCGAAACCGAAAAGAAACTTACCTACCTGAATTCCATGTTCGGAACCGTTGATAATAAGATCGCAGACCTCAAGGCCGAGGAAGAAGCGGTCAAACAATCCGCCGATGAAGTGGCCGGTCTCCAGGGCATTATGAAGGATGTGCATCTCCAACGCGACCAACTGGAGAAAGATAAGGATGAGTTCTCCTCCATTATCGACAAAGTAGCCTCGCTTAGTGATGTGTTGGCCGAAGGCGAGTCGAAGATGGATAAGCTCAACTCCAAACTCGTATTCGTAAAGAAGGTAGAGCAGAGACTCAACGACCTCAATATCACAGCCGAGGATATCAGCGCCAAAGTATCCGCCCTGAAAGAAGAAGAGCGAACCATTGATAAAGCGGGTGACCAGATAGTAGAGCTGAAATTCCTGCTGGGCGAAATAGAAAAAAAACTGAGCGACTACTTCAACATCCACAACAAGTAGTGGCGCGGCCACGGCGAATAACGCTATCGCTGGGAGCCTCATGGCTGTTTACGTTCGTTCAGCCGGGACCTCTGGTACGGGCTTCGACCGGTTTACACGCTTCTGGTTCTGTCACGGACGATTAAGAAATATGGAGGGCCAGCATAATGCGTAAAGTTGTTACAGCCGCCCAGATGCGGGAGATGGACCGGAAAACCATTGAGGAGGTCGGTATCCCCGGTGTTGTGTTGATGGAGAACGCCGGGGCCGCCCTGGTTGACGCTATCAGGGGGAAGACCGGTTACCTTGAAGGATTGCGGGTAAATATCTTCGCAGGTAAAGGTAATAACGGCGGGGACGGGTTTGTTGTCGGAAGGTTACTTCAAAACGGCGGCGCTCATGCTGTGGTCTATCTTGTCGCCGACTTCGATGACCTGAAAGGGGACGCAAAGATCAACGCCCACGCTTTCCGGGCTATGGGTGGCAAGATCAAGGAACTGACATCCGAAAAGCGGATAAGAAATTTCAAGCTCAAGTTCATGCACACCCAGGTGGTGGTGGATGCGCTCATGGGTACCGGCGCCACATCCGCTCCCAAAGGTTTTTTTACCGATGTGATCGAGATTATGAATAGCCGTGGGAGCCTGAAAGTTGCGGTCGATGCGCCGACAGGCGTTCTATCCGATGGCGGGACTATCCCCGGCGCTTATTTCAAGGCCGATCTAACAGTAACTTTCGGAGCGGCGAAAGTAGGACTGGTCACCTACCCCGCCAGGAGTGCGGTCGGAGAGCTGGTGACAGCCGACATCTCCATCCCGAAGGTCGTCTATGACGATTCCCCCTGCGCCGCCTTTTTGTTGGAGGATAAGGATATTTCCCCACTCCTCCCGTCAAGGGTAGCCGATTCGCATAAAGGAACTTTTGGACACCTTTTAGTTATAGGCGGTTCCCCCGGTATGGGCGGTTCCGTGGCGTTGGCGTGTGCGGGAGCGATGAGAATCGGGGCGGGACTGGTTACGGCGGCTGTTCCCGACGGAATGGTATCAGTATATGAAACAGGTTTCAGGGAGATGATGAGCATTGCCTTGAACGCCACAGCGCACGGCTCCATCGCCGACAGTGGGTTTGCCAGGCTTGACGAGTTTTCGAAAGGAAAAAACGCCATTCTCCTTGGTCCTGGACTTTCCCTTAACGCATCGACAAAAGAGTTTGTAAAAAAGGCAGTTTCCCGGATAAACCTTCCAATGGTTATCGATGCTGACGCTTTAACTCTCATAGGGGAAGATATTGAATTTTTACGGGATAGGAAAGCTCCAACAGTAATAACCCCTCATCCGGGTGAGATGGGGGCATTGACAGGTCAGACTTCCGCGTCGGTACAGGAAAACAGACTGGAATGCGCAAAGGAATACGCCGCCAAAAGTGGCGCTGTGGTGGTCCTGAAAGGGGCTGGAACCGTGACCGCGGACCCTTCCCGGAGAGCCGTAATCAACACTACAGGAAACCACGGTCTCGCCTCTGGCGGTTCTGGAGACGCGTTATCGGGAATGATCGGGGGTTTGATCGCCCAAGGCGGCGACCCATTCGATTCAGCTATCGCCGCAGTATATATCCACGGCAAAACAGCCGACGATTATGCGGAGACGGAGGCTGATCCGAGAGGTTTTACCGCAAGTGACCTTGTGGAGATGATTCCGAAGACATTGCATAAGCTCACTGAGCAGACTTGAAAACCATGCGGACGGTAGTCCCCTCTTCCGGTTCAGAGGTTATCGATATGGAACCGTTGTTAAGGATCGTCAGTTCGCGGCAAATGGAGAGTCCCAGGCCTGTTCCTTTTTCTCCTTTGGTGCCGATAGATGAAGAGTTGGTGGAAAGGTCAAACAGCTTTTCAAGTTTGTCAGCCTGAATTCCAGTTCCGTTATCTATAACAAGAAGAGATATCTCATCCCCGTTTTTCTCTGAAACAAGCCTGATCGCGCCACCCTCGTTGGAGAACTTTATCGCGTTGGTAATAAGGTTGTTGACGACCTGGGTCATTTTCTCCCCATCCACATTAACCATGTGGCTGTCATCACTCTCTTCGACGATCCTTATCCCTTTCTCGTTTGCAAGGTGACCCAGAATACCGGCGCACCCCTCAAACAGCTCCCGCACACAAACAGTCTCTTTTCTGATTTTTATGTTGCCCCGATAAACTTTTGATAGCTCCAGCAAAGACTCCACAAGGCTGAACTGATGTTGCAAGGATCGTCCCATGGTTTCAACAAATGTCCGCTGACGGTCAGAAAGGGGATCATTATCGGAGTTCAACAGCAGGTTCAACAGGCCGATATTGGAAGTAAAAGGAGATCGCAGATCGTGAGACACCACCGAAATCATCTTGTTCTTGAAAGCGTTGATCTCCTGCAACCGCTTCGTCCGTTCCCTTAAATCGTTCTCCAGTTGTTTGCGCTCGGTAATATCGTTGAGTACACCGACCATTCGAGCGGGAATGCCAGCTTCGTCCAGAAAAACCTCACCCTGAGATTGTATTATGCCCACCGTACCGTCAGGGCGAATAACCCTGTGCTCTATATCAAAACCACCATCACCCTTGAGAGTATTTTCTATCGCTTTTCTGACTTTTACCTTGTCGTCGAAGTAGACCGCCGACAGGAACCAGTCGAGAGCGTCCTTCTCTCCACCATTGTCAAACTTTCCGATCCGGTATATTTCATCGGAACAGGTAACTTCGTTTAAGTGAAGATCCCAGTCCCAGTTTCCTATGTGGGCCACCTCCTGCGCTTTTGCAAGGCTATCCTGATTTTTCCGAAGGTCTTTTTCCATATCCCTGCGGCCCATCTCTATTCTCGTGGCTTCAAAGATATTGGCGCAAGTGGAAAGATAGGGTGAGAGAAAAGCGGCGAGCTCTTCACTATATCCGCCGACACGATTTGCCACTCCCAGCATTCCGAGCAGAACACCACCTTTTATAATGGGAAGCCCCATGAAGTTGACCAGCGCCGGATGCCCGAGGGGTACTCCGGCGCTACGCGGATCGTCTGAAGGATTGTTAGAGATAACAGGTTTCTCTTCTGAAATGACAGCGCCCAGGAGATTGTCGAATTTGTGAAACTCGACCCCTTCACCATCCTTTATCGTAATACCGCTCCCATCCTCCCATTTGATACCGGTAACTGCGACTGTCTTGAGATACGCTGACCCGTCCGGCTCGTAAAGTTTCTCCCCGATAAAACCGTACTCGCTATCGGTCAGCGATATAAGGGTGGACATAAGCGTGTCAAACACAGCAGAAGATTTGGCGTCGCTAATGTAGAGCGACTGGGCGGCGCTTATCGCATTGAGTAGCTGGTGGCTTTTGCGAAGCTCTTTTTCCGCCTGGGCCTGACGGGTTATATCTGAAACCAGAGTAAATACACCCTTGACCTCACGCCTTTTGTCAAAATGCGGGACATAGGTTCCATGAAAGCGCTTTTCCTGTCCGTCAGGATCGGTCCAGGCCCGGCCAAAAGAGACCTTCCGCCCTGTAAGGGCAGTATCTATATGATCTTTTACGTCGTTATACTTTTCTTCACCCAGCGCTTCCCTCACAGACTTGCCTACGATATCGGCGCGGTCCTTGGAAAGCCACTGTTCATACATCCTGTTAACAAAAACTACTTTCTCGTTCTTGTCGAAGTATGAAACAAAAGCCGGGATGTTATCGGTAATAAGATTGATCTGTTCGACCTTGTTTTTCAGGTCGTCCCCAATACGTCTCTCAGCAGGGTAGGTTTCCCCATCGTTGATCCTTTTATCCGCCTGTTCGAGAAGGATGGCGAATCCACCATCAGGATCCGAACCAGTTGTGTCGAGGCGAACAATAAAACTTCGCTTGCCAGAGGAGGTGTTCAGTTCAACCAGTACAGATCTGTTCCGGGAAGATTCGATAAGCTTATGCGGATCGAACAGGGGCGGTGAATCCCCGGTCAGGAGCGGTGTTATTATTGCCGGCCAAAAGTCTCCTTCCGTACAGCCCAAAGTACATTTGGCCGCTTTATTGGCAAAAGAGAGAGTAAGGTTCCTGTCGGTTATTACGACGACCTCTCTTGTAAGATCGAGAGCCTCTTTCATCTATTGGTCACGCTGGTTCAAGGGATGCGGAGAGTTTAACACACCTGTTCGATTAGAATTTATCTGATCGGTAAAGATGTTTTCAGAACCGTTTCAGATTATCTTTCTGGTTATCAGCGTAGATCGAAAGCAACCTCGTAAACGCTCCTTCGAGTTGTCTGAAACGTTTTGAAATAACACCGGCTCCTTCGCCAGACTCCCCGCTCTTTGCATTGGCCGACAAGGCATTGTGATCTTCAACAAACAATTGGGCCAGATCCGCGTGAACCTTGTCGCGATGTCTCATGTAACCTTCGAGTTCGGCTATCCGGGACGAGGTCTCTTCTTTGAAACTTGTGAGTTCATTCATTATCCTGTCATGGAAGATGGCCTGGCCCTGGTAATCTACCCCCCCATCCCCGGTTAGTGGACTTTCCTGGATGGCTTCCTGTCGGGCCTCATATTCGATCTGCAATATTTCCAACGAACCGGCAAGCTCCTGTGACCTCTTCTTTTCGTCAGTCAGTTCCTCCCCAAGCCGAGCTACCTGCGACTCCCTTATAGCTATCCTGTCACCCATCTCCTGTAGTTCTCTTTGCCGGGTTTCACACTCCGCCAGATATTTGCTCTGAAGTAATTCGTAAGCGGTGTTATAGTTCTTCTCTTTTCCCGTAAACCCCGACAAGAGAACGTCATGTTCGGCAGTTTTCTCACTAAGTGATCTTGCAAGTTCGTCAGATTCCCTCTTTGCGTCAGCAAGTTCCTCTACGAGACCCGCAATTTGGGTCTCCCTTGCCGAAATCCTCTCATCCGCCTCCTGCAACTCCCTTTTCCGGGAATCGCACTCTGTCTGGTATTTGCTCTCCAGCGATTGGTAGGCGGTTTTTGCTTTCTCTTCTTTCTCCGTCAGTTCGGAGATAACAATGTCATATGTTGAAGTCTTCTCGCTAAGCGATCCAGCCAGTTCATCTGTTTTTCTCCTGGCGTTGGCAAGTTCCTCTACGAGACCCGCAATTTGAACTTCCCTGGCCGTAACCCTCTCACTATTCTCCTGCAACTCCCTTTTCCGGGAATCGCACTCCGCAAGGTAGTTGCTCTCCATCGATTGGAAAGCGTTTTTGGCATTCTCTTCTTTTTCCGTCAGTTCCGAAATGAGAATATCTTTTTCGATAATATTCTCTCTGAAACCGTTGGCGATGTTCTGAAGCGTTCTTCGTTCACTCTCATGTTTTATTTCAAGCTCGGTGTAACTGCGCCGTCTTAGCTCCAGCTCATTTTCCAGTTCGGTCAGGCGGTTTTTCAGGTTATCTTCGACCTGGCTACTCTTGCCGACAGATTCCTTTTCAGCCAGGTAGAGTTCGTTAAGCTCGGTGAGTCTCCGGTCCCGTTCGGCGATATCTTTTTCCAGTTGCAGGCTCTTCGATTCTATTGTCTGCAATTTTTCTTTCAGGAGGCGATTCTCCTGAAGTTCTGTGTTGTGCAGTTCCTCAAGATCGGAGTAGAGCTGGTTTTTGTTCTTTATCGCAAGGTCCAGTTCCGAGATCCTCTTTTCTTTCTCCGCCTCAACAATTCGAAAGTTTCTTGACAGGTTCTCTCTGGAGTCAAGCTCAGCGGCGCTCCTTGATCTTTCAAGTTCATTTTCATTCAGTCTTTTAAGCTCTTCTATTGCTACTGCGTTCTCTTCAAGCTCCCGCTCCAATCTTTCGATCTTTTTGTTTGAGGATAAAAGCAGATCATTGAACCTGATATCCAACTGGTTTTTCTCTTCGGTTTCATTGAGTCGTAATCGCTCAAGCTCCTTGTAGTCATTGCGCCTTTGTTCCAACTCGTATTCAAGCTCGGAAAGGCGGTTTTTCAATTCATCGGAGCTTTCAATTTCGGCGAGGTTGTTGCTGGCGTCCGATTCAAATTCAGTCAGTCTCTTCTGCCAATCAAGGAGATCCTTTTCAAGTTCACTTGTCTTTAACTCAGCGGCGTGAAGCATCTCATTTCTAACGTGTTTTTCCTGAAGTTGACCTTCATTGATTCTCTTAAGCTCTTCAATCGCTCCTACGCCCTCTTCAAGCTCCTTCTCCAATCCAGCGATTTTCCCCTCAGACGAAGAGAGCAGATTATCGAGTCTGGCTTCAAGCTCTTTTTTTTCTTCCCGCTCACGAACCATCAGCGATTCGAGCTGGTAATAATCCTTGCGGCTCTTTGAAAGTTCCTCTTCAAGTTCCAGAAGACGGCTATTAATTTCGCTCGACGTATGTTCATCATTTTGCTGGACGTCTACATTGTTCGATATATTCAACTCTTCATGCGCTTTTGCGTATTCATGAAGATCTTCTTCGAGTCGGGTTATCTTTTCCGTCGAAGACGCCAACAGCTCGTTGAGCCTGATTTCCTGCTGTCGTTTATTTTCTACTAGAAGGTTTAATTCCGTTATCTGGTTCTCTTTTTCAGCTTCCACTCTTTTAAGGGCTGTGGAAAGGGCTTCTTTCTCCTGGAATTCCTTTTCCCTGAATTTATCAAGCTCGTTATAGGCTCTATCCCGTTCTGCGATAGCAAGTTCGAGGCTTTCGGTAAGTTCCAGGTCCAAAGTGTCGGAGACATCGGACACCTCGTCATCGTCCAGTTGTGAATAATCAAACGGTGTGTGCAGACGGCTCTGTTCGTCAGGACTTACGTTTATATCCGACTCAAGCTCGTGGACAAGTTTCTCGAGTTCCTGGTTCGATTCGTCCAGACCGAATGAATCGCCGAAATCGACACTGTTTTCCACTGTCAGTTTAAGCTCGCTATCTTCGTAATCCCTTCTGTCGCTCTCCTTGTCGATCAGGTTCATCAGCGCAGGAAAAGAGTCGTCGGTGTAGCAGTCGTCGGTGTCAACATCCTGTGCCAGTTCACTGACAAGTCGTCTCAGTTCCTCACCGCTACCATCAATATTATATTCCGGGGACATGAAATCGGCGTGGTTGGGGTCAAACTCGCGCCCAGGGTTGTGTTCAGAGTCCATATTATGTTGAAGAGACACCGTTAAAGGGTCCTTTAGCCCGTTTTACCAATGAGATAGCCACCACCGCTTAATGTTAGCATAATTCGCTGGAAAGAGGTTTAAATGATGCTCGAAATAACTTTAGAGGCCAGATTGTTCTTAAACAGGACATTTGACCTTTTTTAACTCCGTCTTTAGAATATTGCCCGCAACTTGTGACCTATGGATAATATTAAACATTTCAACCGTATACGTTATCCTGGGTCGTCCTTATCGTAGAAAAACCGTATTGGCGCCAATAATGCTCACTTAAGACTCAATATTGATTAGGCGCCGGTTTTCTGTTCTAATATCGGACACAACGTTAGAAAACTTTTGCCATTTATTTGTCATATCAATTTATAAACATGTTTTGGAGGGTACTTTATAATGACTCGGACTCTTTCCCGTCTTTTGTTGACCGCGCTTTTGGCCATTGGCCCCGCGATGGCGTTAACCGCTTGTGGTAGCAGTAGTAGCGATGACTCTACCGATACTTCAAGCGACACCGGCGGCGATACTGGTGGAGATACTGGTGGAGACACCGGTCACGATACAGGTGGAGATACAGGTGGAGACACCGGTGGTACCACTGACCCGGAACCGACACCTGATCCGGAACCGACACCTGACCCGGAACCGACACCTGCGCCCACGACATATTCCGGCGTAGTGCACACCTCACCGACCAGTGGCGTAGGGGCCGCTGGAGTCACAATGGTTATACATGACAACGGTGGTGATATTACGGTAACAACCGGTAGTGACGGAACTTTCAGCACCACAGAAGGAACTCCGGGAGCTGGATACACCGCTACCCTGGGTAGTTTCAAGATGATTTCCACTGGCACCACAGGCGACTGCGGCTCCTCTGGTTGTCACGGCGCTGGCACATTCCCGATCTATGCGGGTTTCTAGTCCAGCCATTTGAATCATGGCCCCCGGTCGATATGGCCGGGGGTTTTTTTTTTGCTGGTGAATGGCAATTCCTCTATAATGCCTGACTGTAGGACCACCTCTCCTCCTTGAAAGGAACTTCAGAATGTCTGACGACATAAAAAAAAACGACACCGATCAATCCGGTAATGATCGGGTAGACACACCTGCCGCCAAGAAAAAAATCGTGCTCCATCACCCGGAGCCGTTCCACCTCCCCAGAGTGTTGGCCTTGGGGGGAATGATAATGGGAATGCTTGCCATCTGGGGACTGCTTGCCCTTTTTAACGAAGTCACCGAACGGCTCGACAGGATAGAGAACAACAATATTGCGACGCTCCTGAATATCGACGACAGGGCAGGATCGAACTATGAGAGTATCACGGGCAAACTTAACAACGCCGAACTTAGGGATAGCAATACGACAAAGCTGTTAAAGGATAGAATCGGATCGGTTTATGAAGATATTTCGTACAAGATCGAGGACTCATCGGCAAAGGACGCCGCTAAAGTCGAGAGCCTGGAGAAGCGGATAAATGCGCTGGACGAAAAGCTGAAAAGTGAACTTGACAAGCGGGTGGTTGAAATAAACCAGACGCTAACAGGTAAGCTGAAAAATGTAGAGGAGAAAGAGAGGAATAAAGCTCTCACCCTGGACGATAAGCTTGTATCTTTAAACAGTGAACTTTCCAGTCAGTTGAAGACAATCTCCGAAAAAGAGGGGCAAAATACTCAACAACTGGAAAAACGGGTCGAGATACTGCAGGAGATAGCGGGCCGTGAGGCTAACGCCAATAAAAAACTTGAGGAGCGGATATCGGAAGTTAAATCTGAATTGTCGAATTTACAGAATGCAAAAGAGAATGAGACACAGACAGGCAAAACCGCCAAAAATCTTATAATCGGTTCAGAACTTTCAAGGGCCATGTACCTCCTCGGTTTTCTGGTTAACGATGAGTCAATGCCGGAGGATATCAGAGCAAAGGCGGCGTCGATTCGATTTGATATCAGTTCTCTTGAAAATGAAATCTCCACTGTGAAAAAGTGATACGAGGGTTTTCGGTGGGCTAACTGTTTATCTCCGCTTTTATCATGCGTAGCAGTTCCTCGCCCGCTTCCTTGAGCGCCGCCAGTTTCTCTTCATAGTCGCCGAGGGAGTCTTCCGCGCCCATGACCTCGAACTCACGGGCGAGTTTCTGAAAACGGCTGGCGCCTATCTGTGACGCCGCTCCTTTTAAGGTATGGGCGTTAAGTTGAGTGGCTTTAGCGTCACCCGACTCAACGGCGGCGGTCAGTCCTGGTATAAAACTGTCGGCCATCTCTACGAATTTGCCCAGGATTTTCCTGACCCTGTTTTCGTTCCCGCCCAACAGTTCTCTTAATCCGCCCAGATCGTAGACCGGTTGTTTATCACCTGGATTGACATCATTGCCTGTTTTAATACTCTCTTCTGTTTTCCCTCTTCCACCCGAATGACCATAGCTGTTTACTTTCTCCTCCAGGGTGGCAAGGTCTATCGGCTTGGATATGTAATCATCCATTCCCGCGCTTATACATCTCTCCCGATCCCCGGCCATGGCCTTGGCTGTCATGGCTATGATCGGAATGCGCCCACCCTTCTCCTTCTCCCTGGCTCGTATAATTTCGGTAGCCTCAATCCCGCCCATAACAGGCATCTGCACATCCATAAGGACAAGGTCAACCCCTCCCCTATCCCATTTTTCAATCGCCTCCTGGCCGTTTTCCGCCAGGACGATCTCATGACCGAATCTTTCCAGGGAAGCTATAGCTACTTCCTGGTTCACTATATTATCCTCCACCAGCAAGACTTTGAGATGACCCGCAGACCCGTTGGTGAGAGGTGTTCGTGGCTCCTTATCCTCCGGCGCCAAAGATTTTTTGCCGAGGACTTTCAGAATCACATTGTATAGCGCAGACTGTTTTACCGGCTTGAACAGGTAATCGGAAATCCCGACCATCTGGCATTCCGCCGCCATTGCGCTTCCCACCGAAGTCAGGAGGATAATTTTCATTTCACCCAAAGCGTTTAATTCCATCAGCTTTAGAGCGACCTCCAAGCCGTTCATCCCCGGCATCTGGTAGTCGAGGAGCAACAGATCAAACGGTTTGTTATTATCCCTGGCGTTAATAATGGTAACAATCGCCTCTTTGCCGCTCGACGTTTCGGAGGATATTATCCCCCAGAGGGAGACCATATCCTTTAGTATAAGAAGGTTTGTATCGTTATCATCCACTATGAGAGCGCGAAGCCCATGGATCTCCTCCGGTTCAGCCGGGGTTATCATAACGGGTTTGAGTTGCTTGACCAGCGTAGTGGTAAAATGAAATTCGCTCCCCGCTCCCTCTTCACTTGTAAGCCAGATCTCTCCTCCCATCATCTCCACAAGCTGGCTGGCTATGGTGACACCGAGTCCGGAACCGCCATATTTACGCGTTGTGGAGCCATCGGCCTGGGTGAAACGTTGGAAGATATTATCCTGCTGGTCTTTTGGAATACCTATTCCTGTATCCTTGACGCAAAAATGGATAACGGCGTTATTATCATCCTGGGATTCGGTCCAGACACGAAGAAACACTTCACCTTTTTCGGTGAACTTGATGGCGTTGCCGACCAGATTGATTATAATCTGCTGTAACCTTCCGGGATCTCCTATGAGGTACGATGGAGTCTCCATAGCAATATCGATCAGAAATTCCAGTCCCTTTCTGTGGGCCAGAACCGCCTGTTGATGTCCGGTGTCTTCCACGGTTTTCCTAAGGTCAAAGTCTACCCGGTCAAGCTCGAACTTGCCAGCTTCGATCTTTGACAGGTCGAGAATATCGTTGACCAGAGCAAGAAGACTCTCCCCGGAAAACTTAACCATCGAAAGTTTGTTGCGGTGATCTGGAGACGGGTCGCCTGCGAGAAGAATACCTGTCAGTCCGATTATCCCGTTTAGCGGGGTCCGCAATTCGTGGCTCATATTGGCGAGAAACTCACTCTTTGCCTTGTTGGCCACTTCCGCCTCTTCGGCCATGCGCTCGGCCATCTCTTTTGCTCTTTCCGTCTCCTCGCGCAGATTTTCGGAAACCTCAAGGGTGTTTTTTAGCTCCCCCGCATAATCTTCAGCTGACGCCCTGGCGGCTTTAAGCTCCTCTTCCGCCTTTATCATTTCGGTAATATCACTCTTGATGGCTACGAAATGTGTCACTTCCCCCGAATCGTTTTTCACTGGAGAAATGGTCATGCCTTCATGGTACAGTTCGCCATTTTTTCTCCTGTTTATAAGTTTGCCACTCCAGTTCTTCCCTTGAAGAATTGTCGACCAGAGATCTTTATAAAACACCTTGTCATGTTTCCCCGATTTGAGAAAAGTCGGTTTATGTCCAATAGACTCACTAGCCAGGTAACCGGTGGTCTTCTCGAAAGAGGGGTTGGCGTATTCGATCACCCCATCCCTATTGGTTATTACAACCATATGTAACGACTGTTCGATAGCGTTCCGCAGTTTCCTTAGCTCTGATTCATCCTTTTTCCGCTGGGTAATATCGCGGACCATGGCGATCATGTATGAGCTACCCTGTATTTCGCAGACCGAAGCGGAAATATCGGCGGAGAGAAGAACTCCACCTTTCGTAAGGCAGTGTAATTCCTCAGTTCGTCCCTTTCCGCTATCAAAAACACTTTGCGCGAACCTGGCTAGCCTGTCCATCTCACCCGGATGAATAGCGGACATCGGCATTTCCAAAAGATCCTCACGGGCGTAACCGAGCAGTTCGCAAGATCTCGGACTTACATCGATTATCCGGTCGGCTCCTGGATCAACGATAAATATGGCGTCGCTGGAGTTTTCGTATATCGACCGGAACCGCTCTTCGCTCTCCTTGAGCTTTACTTCGAACGTCTTTCGCACGGTGATATCGTCATATGTGCCAAGCAGACCGATTACGTTTCCATTGCTATCCTTTAGCGGGACCTTGTTCGTCTCCAGCCATAAGGTTTCGCCCGATAGGGTTGTTTGTTGCTCTTCAACATTTAATTTCGGTACGCCCGATTTTATTATCTTTATGTCGTCCGCCCTGTACAGCGCCGCCCGATCTTTCCATCCCATCTGGGAGTCGTTCTTGCCGATTACCTCATCAGTCGATTCGAAACCAGCGTCCCGGGCCAGCAAGGTGTTGCACCCAAGGTATACTCCATCCAGACCTTTCCAGAAGACCCGGACAGGGATGGTGTCAAGAACCTGGGTAAGCATCGACTTTGCCCTTTCAAGCGCCTCTTCGGCCAGCCGTCTCTCCTCCATTTCAAAACGCAAAGCCAGCATCTTCGCCGCTGACAAAGCAAAACTTATCTCGTGGGAGGTCCAGTTACGTTTGGAGCCGATATGTTCAAAACAGAGTACTCCAACCTTTTTTCCCGCTATTTCAAATATAACGTCGAGCATGGCGCCGATTCCGAGCGGGACCAGATAAGACTCCTTCAGGTCCGAAGTGGCCGGGTGGTTTAACACATCGTCAGCCGGGATTATTCTTTCAGACATCACCGCGGAAAAGTAGGAGGGGTAGTCTTCATCCGAGATTTCCAGACCGGCGATATGACTCTTTTTTCTGGAATCAAAATAATCGAGACACCGCAATTTCTTGCCATTATCAACTAGCCGCCACACACTTACACACGCGACATCCATGGTTCTGGATGTTTCCCCCGTCAAATATGAGAGGGATTCTTCTATAGGAATATTTGTTTTTTCAGAGATATGAACCAGGCTTGCCTGATGCCTGAGCAGTTGATCCTCAATCCGCTTGCGATCCGTAATATCCAGGATGGATCCAACCATGCGTAAAGCAAATCCGTTATCATCATAAAAAGTCTCCGCCTGCTGGTGGACCATGCGCAATTCTCCGCCAGGTCTTATTATCCTGTATTCAATGTTGTATTCGGCGCTCCCAAACTTTGCGATTCTTGTGACGCTTTCGACACGGATTCGATCATCCGGATGCACAAGCCGGATAAACGTGTCGTAGGAGGGTTTGAAACTTTCCGGATCGACTCCGGCAATACGATACGCCTCATCTGTCCAGGTCAGAGTGTTGCCGACTATATTCCACTCCCAGCTACCGATATGAGCGATTCTTTGCGCGTTGGACAACATGTCCCTGCTGTTTTTCAGTTTTTCCTCTGCGGCTATTTTTCTCCCGATCTCCTGTTTGAGTTCCGTGGTCCGCTCTTCAACTCTGGTTTCCAGGACAGTATACGGTTCGGTTAGGGTCTTCTGGACAATCGCCTTGAAGATCATGACAAACGCAAAATATTTAAAAAGGTGACCGACAATGTTGGAGAGACCGTAAAGATCGACGTAAAGGGTGAAAGCAAGCTCGGAAAGCATCGTCAGGACAGTAGCGACGATTATATGGCTCAAGACCGTTTTTTCAACGATCTTCCTTCTTGAGAGTAGGTGAACGATAGAAAAAAGGAGGATTGTAGTTATTATATATTCGCTGTAGATCTTGAACGGTGTAAGCCCCTCCCCTTCGATGAAACAGACGGGGAAAAACCCGGACATTACCAACGCGTAAAACGTTATGGCGATCACTCCAAACAGCATGAAGTTGCGATGTATCGATAAGGAACGGGAGATAAAGAAGGGAGCTGTCAACAACAGGAGAGATTGCAGATAACGGGCCACGATCCACAACTGAATGGCGGTATCACCTGAAGAACCGGTGAGATTCATCCCCTTGTAAGTAAAAGTATGTACAAGATCTATCGCCGCAATCCAGAACAAGCCGTTTCCGAGATAGGGGAGATAATGATTCCTGGTATAAGGGTGCGTTTGCCATGTGACCATAAAACACATGAAGGCCACGATGACCGAAAAGACCTCGGCCAGAACATGAAATAGCAGGAAATTTACGAAGCTAAAATAGATAAGTAGTGGTACGGGCGCACAGAGGATCAATATCGTTGAGAGCTTTTCGCCGAACCGTTCCCGCACACCGCTGTTCATCGTTCAATACCATCTGTAAAACTGGATATCAGTTCAATTGTAGTTTGCCGAAGGAAGAATATGAAAGGGGAAAGATACTTTCTATGCAGGGGGTTGGTAATCTTGACGAATGAACGGTCTATTCTTCGACCAGGGACAAAAAAGGTTCGATAAGGCCGGGGTCGAACTGTTTGCCGACGTTTCTTTTTATCTCCTCCAGGGAGTCGGCCACACTCCACGGTTTTTTGTAAGGCCGCTCTGAGGTCAGGGCGTCATAAACGTCGCAGATAGCCGTTATCCTGCCGACAAGGGGTATCCCCTCCCCCTTGAGTCCCGCCGGGTACCCTGAGCCGTCCCATTTCTCATGATGCGTCATGGCGATATCCCTGGCCATTACGAGGAGAGGCACATCGCTTCCGCCAAGAATATGCCCTCCGATAGTGGTGTGAGTTTTCATTATTTCAAACTCCTCAAAGGTCAGCTTGGCCGGTTTGAGGAGAAGGTTGTCGGATATACCGATTTTCCCCACATCGTGCATGGGGCTTGCGCTGAGCAGTGTATCGACCTCTTCGTCGGAAAGGCCGACTTTCTTGCCCAGCCTCGCGCACATCCGGCTCATCCTGACAATATGTTCACCTGTATCGTCGTCCCTGTATTCGGCCGCCAGAGAGAGGCGACGGATAATATCGAGCCGTGTGTCGTGAAGTTCACGGGTTCGCTCGTTTACCTTCTCTTCCAGTTTATTATTCAGAAGCCTGACTTCGAGCATGTTGCAGATTCTGGTAAAGGTCTCCGCCTCGTCGAAAGGTTTGCAGATATAATCTTTCGCGCCGTTGGTCAGGGCTTTTACGCGGGCTTTCCTGTCGTCATCCGCCGTAAGAACCAGAATCGGAAGATGGTTATCGATCTTTTTTAACCGCTCCATCACAGCAAACCCATCCAGGTGCGGCATGTTCAGGTCGAGAAGTACCAGATCAGGCGTGAAGGCGGCGTATTTTTCCACGGCCAGCCTTGGGTCGGTAATGCTGGTAACTGTGTTGAACCCACGTTCCTCTAACATCTCCTCCATGATAGCCACACTCATCGGGTCGTCATCAATGACCATAATGCGGCAATTCAATATCTCAGGATCCATAACATACCTATAAAATAAACCTGAAGGGAGACACTTCATCATACATTATTTTAATGACAGTTTTCAATCTCATGCGGGGTGCAAAAACTGTAACTATCTCTTACGGTTTCTCGGTATCGGATCTGGTCAAGTGTGATAATTAGTCGTCCCTGAAGAACTCCTGTTTTCCAGGCGGCCTTAATATAACCTAAATTGAGCGATTCTTTCGAGTGCGAGCTGGATTTATGGTCAATGCTGAATTCATGCTTGTGCCCCGATATTTTCAGCGTGAACCAACCTTGAAGCTGGCTGGAAGTGAAACTCTGTTTTTTTCGGAGCCGCAAATAGCCCGATTTGGCGTATTTGGACGCACCTTCCCCTTATCGTTCGTAACGAAAAGGAAATTACCGTTATTACGAAACGGTTATCGGCGGAGGGTTTAGGCTACGCCACCAAAGCTTGTCTAACTTCAGGCTCTCCATAACCGCCATCGTGACTTTGAGAGTTATCTCGCCGCTTGTCCGTACGATCTTTGCCGCAAAATCCAAAGCATTGCGCCGGACAGTTGTGGCGTAACTTTTTACCGGAACCACATCGGACAACGCATCTTCCTTGAACGTCTCAAAATTCCTCGCTACTGTTAAATTAGGCGCATTGCGCTATGGGCGGCAATCTCATGACGACACTATCTAATCACTCTCATAACCCACAACATAAAAAATGTCAGTTTAAAACATCAGTTCTGGTCAGGTTTGATTCTATGGTAGTTACAAAAGTTTCGGAGACTGTGGCGCTGGTGTCTATCTCCTGAAACATCGCTTCCGTCCAGGTGACCGAAGTATCTGTAACAGTAGCGGTGGTCACCGCTCCGAAAGGGTCTGATGAAGGGTGCGGCGGTATTTTAATCAACCATGCGTCGTAATCACCGGCGCCGTACGACGCTGTTCTGCCCGGGACCACAATTCCTCCATCGCCTGTCGGACGTATAGAGTAGGATTTGCCAGAATCATCCAGAGGTCCACCGAAGGTCTCCTGCCATTCGATGTCGCCATCAGGATTGAGGCTCAAGATCCACAGGTCAAACTCCCCCGCTCCGAACGACGAAGAGCTTCCACCCACCATCAACCCGCCATCCTCTCGCTCATACAGCGAGAACGCAAAATCATTCGATCCGCCACCATACGATCTTTGCCACACAATATCCCCAATCGAATCAAGTTGCAGAACCCATACATCGAAAGCTCCTGCGCCGAAAGACCTTGTATGACCAGCGACAAGATAACCACCATTGGCAAGCGGGGTGACAGCGTATGCGTTATCGTCCGCCGGGCCGCCATACTTTCTGGACCATTCGAGTCGGCCATCGGAAGCGAGTTTGATAACGCATGTGTCTGACATGTTTTCAGAATTTAGGTTGTTAACGTTTCCCGCTATTACAAAACCACCATCAAGGGTCTCTTCGATGGTATACGAGTTCTCAACAGCGGTGGAACCGTATGTTTTCTGCCAGGTTATGTCGCCGTCATGTGTCAGTTTTATAACCCAGATATCGTGCGTTCCGGCGCCAAACGAACCGGTATTGACCAGCAGTACCAACCCTCCGTCGCTGGTGTTGCGGATAGCCTTGCCATACTCGATCGCGGACCCGCCATAGGTCTTTTGCCAGATGATATTTCCGTCCGGGTCGAGTTTTAACACCCAGCAGTCAAACTCCCCGACTCCAAACGACTCCGTATACCCTGCGACAATAAACTCTCCATCTGGCGTTTCGAGCAACGATTGAATATTGTCGGTCCCTTCACCACCATAAGTGACCTGCCAGATAACGCCGCCTTCATCGTCGAGTTTTATCAGAAGACAATCCTGACCTCCGGCGCCTGTCGAAAAAGTGTTTCCACCCAGAAGATAACCCCCCTCTTCGAGTACAGCGACAGCGAAAGCCACATCTATATCAGCGCCACCGTAGGCGACAGAGAATCGCTCAGGTATTATCGCAACTAGTTTGACATCGCTCCCCTGGCATGAGGCGGTCAGAAAGAAAGAGAGCAGAATCAGCGCCACAGCTACAAGCAGGAGAATATCGGTGAAGGTGATAAAAGTGCGGACTGTCTTTTTGCACTCACTACAGACCGCCCGCTTTGGGCTGGCGCCATAAATGGCTATCAAAGGTGTCATGACCGCCCCGCAATGGGGGCAGGTCATGTTCCTCAGCCTATCGGCTTTACCATCGCGCAAAATGTCGGGTCAGAGCGTTGAGAGAGCCTTTTTCACCGCCGAAAGCGTTTTCTCGATATCCTCATCAGAGTGCTCCAGCGAGACGAAACCGGCCTCGAATTGTGACGGCGCCAGATAGACACCGTTTGCCAACATCGCGCCGTGGTATTTTGAAAAACGTTCCGTATCTGACTTTTTAGCGTCTTCGTAGTTCGACACCGCATTCAGGTCGGAAAAATAGACTCCGAACATGGAACCGACCCTTCCAAAAACACCAGGTACCCCGGCGTCGGCAAACAGGCTCCGCATACCATCTAAAAGAGTTGTGGTTGTTTTGTTCAACCGCTCATAGGTTCCCGGCTCTTGCAGGATTTTTAGTGTCTCCATCCCCGCGACCATCGCCAGAGGATTCCCGGAGAGCGTTCCAGCCTGATAAATCGGACCTGCCGGGGCGACTTTCTCCATGATCTCCCGTTTGCCGCCGTAAGCGCCCACAGGCAACCCTCCACCGATGACTTTACCGAGGGTCGTCATGTCTGGAGTTACGCCGAAAAGCTCCTGAACACCACCGTAAGCCACTCTGAACCCGGTCATAACCTCGTCGAAGATCATTACAACGCCATATTGGGTGCAAAGATCGCGCAATCCCTGGAGGTACCCCGGTTTCGGCAGGATCAGCCCCATGTTGCCGATGACTGGCTCCAGAATTACACAGGCGATCTTTTCACCATCTTCGCGAAAAGTTTTATCGATCACGTCAAGATCGTTGAAAGGCAATGAGCGGGTAAGCTCGGCAAGCGCTTTCGGGACACCTGGAGAGTCTGGCAGACCCAAAGTCTCCACACCGGAGCCAGCCTGAATCAGCAAGGAGTCTCCATGCCCGTGATAACAGCCATCAAACTTTATAATTGTGTCTCGTCCGGTATGACCACGGGCAACCCGAATGGCGCTCAATGTCGCTTCGGTACCAGAGTTTACCATTCTGACCACCTCCACCGACGGTACAGCGTCGATAACCATTTCGGCCATCTCAACCTCTAACCGAGTGGGAGCGCCGAAGGAGGTTCCGTTCTCCATAGCCTCTTTCAGACGCTCAAGAACCCTGGGGTTTGCGTGGCCTGCGATCATCGGCCCCCACGATCCGACATAATCGATATATTCGTTTCCATCCTCGTCGTAGAGTCTGCATCCACGAGCCGATTTTATAAAGGGTGGAACGCCGCCCACAGCTTTAAAAGCCCTGACAGGACTGTTCACACCACCCGGTATTATCTTTTTTGCCCGGTCAAAAAGTTCCGACGACTCGCTCATTTATATTCCTCTGGATTCATTATTTTAGATGTATTTGCCGATGATAAGGTCGAGATCCTCTTTTGTCTTTTGAGGAATCACGGCAGGATTAGTCATGATGGTCCCCGCCAAAGCGTCTTTGCAGGAACAGGTTCGTTCACCTTTGAGGGTGGGAACAATCTGTTTTAACGTCTTCTTCGCGTTATCAACGTTGCTTGCAATGACCTTCATGATCTGCTCCACGGTTACGTCTTCTTCGTGCCAGCAGTCGTAATCGGTGGAGAGAGCCAGTGTGGCGTAACATATTTCGGCTTCCCGGGCCAGTTTCGCCTCCTGCAGGTTGGTCATACCGATAATATCGGCTCCCCAGGAGCGGTAGAGGCGGGATTCAGCTCTTGTGGAAAATTGTGGCCCTTCCATATTCACATATGTACCCCCCTTATGTGATTTCCAGCCAACCTTTACCGTAGCGTCATAAAGGGAGTCGCTAAGATCAGAGCAGACCGGGTCGGCCAAGGGAACATGCGCCACCACACCATTACCGAAAAAGGTAGAGGGACGCAACCCTCTCGTCCTGTCAATGAACTGGTCAATGACAACAGCGTGACCCGGCTCTATGTCTTCACGCAAGGAGCCGACAGCGGAGACCGAGATTATCCGCTCCACCCCAAGTTTCTTCATGGCCCATATATTTGCCGTAAAGGGAAGCTCCGTTGGTGTGATCCTGTGACCTTTACCATGCCGTGGAAGAAAAATCATCTCCACCCCGCCAAGACTTCCAAGCACAAACTCGTCGGAAGGATCCCCAAATGGAGTTGAAACCTTTTCAGTTTTAACGTTTTCAAGGCCTTCCAATTCGTAAAGACCGCTTCCACCTATTACCCCGATCGCCATGATTTTGCTTTCTCCGCATAATATCGAATATTTTTGAGGCTCTACTATTGCACAAACAGTATCAAGCGTTCAATATGGGGAAGGTTTTCTTTAAACCGATGTTGTAGATTATCAGCCTTGTCATTAATTCATTTTGTAGGAGGACGTAAAAATGCCGGAACGCCTGGGTACGACCTTAACCAAGCATATCATGGAGATGCAACGCAGGATTCCTGGAGCCTCAGGAGATTTTTCCGGCCTGCTCAACGAGATAATAATAGCGGGAAAAGTAATCTACAGAGCCGTTAACAAAGCGGGACTTGTTGATGTTCTCGGAAGAACCGGTGAGGTGAACGTTCAGGGTGAAGAAGTGCAGAAAATGGACGAATTCGCCGATTTGACCATGTATCAGAAGATGGACCATACCGGATATCTTTGCGCCATGGCTTCCGAAGAGGTGGAGGATATCATACAGATCCCGGACAAACATCCCCAGGGCGGAAAATACACCCTCGCCTTCGACCCGCTCGACGGATCGTCGAATATAGATGTGAACGTCTCCATCGGAACAATTTTTTCTATCCACAAAAAGATTTCCAAAGGTCCCAAAGGGGCGCTGGAAGATTTCCTGCAACCTGGAAAGAAGCAGATCTGCGCAGGTTATATAATCTACGGATCATCGACTATGCTGGTCTACACAACCGGCCTCGGAGTGCACGGGTTCACCCTTGATCCGTCCATTGGCGAGTTCCTCCTCTCCCATCCGAATATCAAAACACCGGCACAGGGAAGCATCTATTCGATCAACGAAGGCAACTCCTATAAATGGGACGATCGCGTAACCAAGCTGGTAAATTACTTCAAGACACCCGATAAAGAGAGCGGCAGACCTTATTCCGGCAGGTATATCGGATCGCTTGTCGCCGATTTTCACAGGAACCTGCTAAAAGGTGGCATCTTCATGTATCCGGCCGACGCAAAGACAAAAGCGGGAAAACTAAGACTGCTGTATGAGGCCGCTCCCCTCGCGTTAATCTGCCAGGAGGCGGGTGGCGCATCCATCGCCGATTACGAAGATATTCTCGAAGTTGAACCGACAGAACTACATCAACGGGTTCCGCTCTTTATCGGAAGTAAAAACGATGTGGAAAAATGCCGTTCATTTTTAAAGGGCGAATTCTAGAATCTATGGTACTATTCGTCGCTTCGGGGCAGTAGCTCAGTTGGGAGAGCGCAGCGTTCGCAACGCTGAGGTCAGGGGTTCGATCCCCCTCTGCTCCACCAAGTAACTCCTGTTAAATCAACTAATTGCGAATTTAGCGTCGTTTGCAGACACTGTTGAATTCGCAAATTGTGACAAAATTGTGACAGAATCGTCCAAAACTTCCACTCCAGGACGAAGACTTTCGATGCAATGGTGAGCGTAACGCTGTGTCATCCTGATATCCTTGTGCCCCAAAAGTTTTGAGACTGAATACAGGAGACCTCTGAAAAAGCCCTCATATCTGGCGCCTTTTTCTGGATTTTTGCATCTTAAATTGAAGTAACCGTTATTTATGGGGGGATACTTGATGCAACCGACATTCGGGATGCTTGAAGATCAGTCTCGGCGGAAGAAGGAATCGATGCTCGACGGCATCGGCGAAGTAATCGACTTCGGTCGTATCGAGAAACTGCTTTTAAAGATGTACAAAGGTGGCGGCCGTCCTCCCATCCCTCCTCTGATGTTGTTCAAGGCTCTGCTGCTCGAGTCGTGGTACGGACTGTCAGATGTGTCGGTGGTTGAAGAGATCCACGACCGGAGGAGCTTCGAACGTTTTGTTGGTGAAGGCGTTCGCAAGTACCACCTCGACGATACTACGCTGGTGAAGTTCCGCAACCGTTTGCGCGAGAGCGGCATGATGGACCGTGTATGGAATGAAGTCGACAAGTCATTGTCGCAGCGGGGCGCAAAAGTGAGGCAGGGGGTGATTATCGACTCGACACTGGTTGCGTCTTCGTGCCGCCCCGAGTCGAAGCGGCAGAACGGTGAGCCGGTCGATCCGGACGCGGGGTATGTGCGGCGTGGTGATCGCACGATCCCCGGTTACAAGTCGCACGTGTCGATGGATGATGATACGTGGCTGATCCGCCGTATGGAGTTGGTCCCTATAGCCGAGCATGACCAGAACCGGTTTGAGGAGTTGATTCCCGAGGGGACAAGCCGTGTGTATGCGGACAAGGGATACTCGTCGGAGTTGCATGATTACTACCTTCTTGAGCATGGCATGACGAACCGGGTGTTGCACAAGGGGGCTCGTAATCGCCCTTTGAAGGGATGGCAGTTGGAGCAGAACAGGAGATGGTCGAAGATTCGATGTCGCGTGGAGGCGAAGATCGGTGATCTGAAACGATGGTGTTCGATGGATCGGATGCGGTATTACGGGATGGAGCGTAACCGCATCTGGATGCTGGTCTGCGGTTTGGCGTGCAACTTCAAACGTGCGACAGTCCTTGGGACATCGCCCTGAGACGGGAGAGCTGCGCCCGCGAGCCAGGAAAACCGCTCGAAACGCCCTGAAGGGGGCCGGATGGGCGGGTCGAACTAATGTGAAAACAAGATAATCAGAAAACAGACGCTATAAAAACAGGATTTTCAGAGGTCTCGAAAGGGGAATCGATGAGAAAAACAAGATCGAAGTTGACGAACAAGACCGACTGATAGAAGATTAAACCAAAGGCGTCGCTACGCTCCGACAGGGTGGCCGATTTGGAGTGAAATCACCGGCCAGTTTAAATTGGAATCGGTGGCCGATTTCAGTGAAATGCGCACTAATCGCGTACGGCACTGTTTTAAGGGAGGGGGGTTACAAATTGACAGCATTTATGAACGAGCCTACACTTATAGTAGTCTGGCGAAGAGGGGGAATGATCATGCGTAGTTTTGTTCTAACAATTGCATTCTTTATGCTTTTGCACTCTGTAGCTGTAGCTGAGAGCATTCGATTTCGAGAGCATGGGAACAGCACTCGCGGTTCAGATGGGTCTTCTTATCGTAAATTCGGAAACTCTATACGGGGAAATGATGGGTCGATTTACCGTCGCTATGGTAATTCGGTGCGAAGTAATGACGGGACCACATTTCGACGATACGGGAACACTATACGGGGTTCTGACGGGGCGAAACTAAAAAAACATGGAAACTGGACAAAGGGAACAGGTGGGGCTACCGGTTCAGATTATGTAGGGACGAAAGACCTTTGGGGCAATAAAGACTAGTATGGGCTTTTTTACTACTTTCATTGGCTTGTTTTGTGCATATTCATTCTACTCTGTTAATGGCTGGGGGTTTTTCGTGTTTTCCTGTATAGCGACTATTGGCGATTTTTGGTCTCATGGAATCATGCACAATTTTGCTGTTGAGTCGGCAAAGCGGCGTGGAGGTTATAAAGGAGGGTTCTTTGAATTTACAGACGAAGATGTTCACAGTATACCCAACGGGATAACTAACATAAATATGGCATTCAGCCTAATTACCTATATATTATTCGTAATAGCGATTGTCGAGGTGTGGTTTTAGTGCACACTGATGATATTTTGAGTCTGTCAGATATTCGTAAGCGTCGAGTCAACCTCACCCTTCAAACAGGGGTATAATCGAGCTTCTTTTGGTTGATAGATGGTGGTAGGAGAGCCTTGTAATCTTCCTCAGATTTTGCGTGAGGCAGGTGTTCAAAAAGGTAGCGCAGGTATC
>JAJDBK010000026.1 GCA_029261405.1 Nitrospinaceae bacterium | reverse complement strand
GAGATGGTTATGCCCGGAGATAACATCAGCATAACGGCGGAGTTAATCACCCCCATAGCGATGGAAAAAGAACTTCGGTTCGCCATCCGTGAGGGGGGACGTACGGTTGGCGCCGGCGTTATAACCGAAATAGTGGAGTAGCTGATGCGCGACATAGTTCATCTGCAGTGCGCTACCTGTAAACGTAAAAACTACAGTACAACGAAGAACAAAAAAAATACGCCCGGGCGTCTGCTGTTCAAAAAGTACTGCCGTTTTTGCAGGAGCCATACGGAACATAAGGAAACCAAGTAGCTGATCGGGAAAATCCCCATAGCTAAACGATCACTGTCGGCATAGCCGGGGATGATTGTTTGAGAAGCGCGGGTTTTGTTGATTGATAATAGTGTCGAATACAGGCCAGTAGCTCTAATGGCTAGAGCACCGCGCTCCAAACGCGGGTGTTGTGGGTTCGAATCCCTCCTGGCCTGCCATATGATATGTAAACTTATACGTGAGAAGAGATGATAAACGCGGCGCAGGTAAAGCAGTACCTTAAAGAGGTCAGAACAGAGACACGCAAGGTGACTTTTCCGACTAAACAGGACACTGTCACCACCACCTGGGTGGTTATTATAGTGGTTATTATTATCGGGTTCTACCTCGGCCTGCTTGATGTCATTCTCTCCTTTTTCGTCGGGATGGCGATGAGCTGATGGGAGACGAAGCAATTGACTCCGAAAGCGAAAAGGCCGCAGAAGAGATGAGCGAAGAAACCTCGCCAGCAGAAGAGGTGGCTCTCGAAGCTACGGACGGCGCCGCCGAAGAAGCGAAAGTCGAAACGGACGACGATACGGATTTAGAGCCGACCATAGATAAGACCGGTATGAAATGGTATGTGTTGCATACATATTCCGGTTACGAGAAGAAGGTCTCGCTTGCATTACGGGAGAGACTCAGGCAATACAGAATATCAGACGCAGTTGGAGATATCCTTGTTCCTGAAGAGGATGTGGTAGAGGTTCGCGGCGGTAAAAAGAGAATATCGCGAAGGAAGTTTTTCCCCGGTTACATCGTCATGGAAATGCACATGAACGAAGATAGCTGGTACGTCGTAAAAGAAACACCGAGAGTAACAGGCTTTCTTGGGGACAAGGAACCGATACCTCTCTCGTTGGAAGAGGTGTCGAGGTTGAAGGAGCAGTTGAGCGGTGCGGCGGAGAAACCGAGACCGAAATACGAATACGAAGTTGGCGAGTCGGTCAGGGTTATTGATGGTCCTTTCGCAAACTTCTCCGGGGTGCTCGACGAGGTCAACAACGAACGGGGCAAGGTCAAGGTCATGGTCTCGATTTTCGGCAGGGCGACACCTGTAGAACTCGAATTTACACAGATAGAGAAAGTATAGAGAATGGCAAAGGAAATAACAGCCAAGATAAAGTTACAGGTATCCGCCGGGCAGGCGAACCCTTCCCCGCCGGTCGGACCGGCTCTGGGCCAACACGGCGTGAACATAATGGAGTTTTGCAAGGTCTTCAACGCCCGAACCCAGGGACAGGAGGGAATGATAATTCCTGTCATTATCACTGTCTATTCCGATAGAAGTTTTACGTTTGTTTTAAAATCACCTCCCGCTTCAGCTCTTTTGAAGAAAGCGGCCGGGGTGGCCAAGGGTTCTCCGGAACCCAACAGAAATAAAGTGGGTAAAGTAACCTGGGACCAGGTGCGGGAGATCGCCCGCCTCAAGAATGCCGATCTTTCGGCGGCCGATGAAGAGGCCGCTATGAAGACGGTTGCCGGGACAGCGCGATCGATGGGAATTTTGGTCAATTAACCGCGTCGTTAGCAGGAGTCGATTAATGCCGAAAATAGGTAAACGTTTAAGGGGTTCGTTGTCGAAAATCGACAGCGAGAAGCGGTATTCGCTTAGTGAAGCCCTTCAAACAGCAAAAGATCTGGCAAACGCGAAGTTTGTCGAGACAGTGGAGATTTCGATACGTCTTGGTGTCGATCCTACCAAAGCTGACCAGATGATCCGTGGAGCTGTCACCCTGCCGAAGGGGACGGGCAAAACGAAGAGGATTATAGTGTTTGCAAAGGGAGAGAAGCAAAAAGAAGCCGAATCGGCGGGCGCGCATGTTGTTGGCGCCGAGGATCTGGTGGAGAAGGTCAAAGATGGCTGGCTCGATTTCGATGTGGCTGTGGCCACGCCGGATATGATGGGCCAGGTGGGCAAGGTTGCCAGGGTTTTAGGACCCAGAGGTCTTATGCCGAACCCGAAATCGGGTACGGTAACGTTCGATCTTGAGAAGGCGATCAAAGAGATCCAGGCGGGTAAAGTGGAGTTCCGGGTTGACAAAGGCGGTATCATTCACGCGCCTATCGGCAAGAGCGGTTTTTCCGCCGATGATCTTTTTGAAAACGCCAGGGCTCTTATTGAGCAGTTGCAGAAGATGAAACCGGCTTCCGCCAAAGGGACTTACATTAGGTCTATCTCCGTCAGCGCTACCATGGGGCCCGGTTTAAAGGTGGATACGTCCGTACCATCGTTAAGCGCCAAGGTTACGGCGGCGTAACGTAACAGAAATGAGAGTGAACCGATCATGGTAGTAGTAGCTAAGATAGATGAGGTAAAGCGGCTTAACGAGAGTTTTTCCACCGCTAAGGTGGCTGTTTTCGCCAACTTTTCAGGCGTAACAGTTGAACAGGTAGACCTTCTGCGCAAGGATCTGCGCGAGGCTTCGGCCAGTCTGAAGGTAGTGAAGAACACTCTGGCCCGAATTGCCATAGATGAAACCTCTATGGAGAGCGCAAAAAGTCTTTTGAAGGGGCCTGTTGTGGTTGTGTTGGGGTATGGCGAGGAGATCGGGCCACCGGCCAAGATTATTCTCGAATTCGCCAAGACGAACAACAAGTCTCTTAATATTCTCGGAGGTGTTGTGGAGGGTTCCTTCATTGACGCCGCCGGTGTGAAACAGCTTGGGGATCTGCCGTCCAAACCGGTGGTTCAAGCGATGCTTCTGGGTCTGTTACAGGCGCCCGCCCGGAATGTCATGGGTCTTATGACCAACAGCGCTAGAAAATTCTTGTACTTACTAAACGCCCTGGCCGAAAAGAAAACTGACGAGAGTTAAGCTTAAGGCGGGATACGAAACGAATATAGATCAGGATTGGAGGAATATTAGAAAGATGGCTATCTCTAAAGACGATGTCAAGGAATTTTTGGGTGGTTTACCTGTTCACGAGCTACTCTCTTTTGTTAAAGAGCTTGAGGATGAATGGGGTGTTTCCGCGGCCGCTCCCACAGCGGTTATGGCCGCAGGTGATGGCGGAGGAGCGGCGGAGGAGGAAGGTCCCAGCGAGGTTTCCGTAATTCTTACAAGCGCCGGGGACAAAAAGATCCAGGTGATCAAGACTGTTCGTGAGATCACAGGTCTCGGGCTTAAGGAAGCCAAGGCTCTTGTGGACGGCGCCCCGAAGGCCGTCAAGGAAGGGGTCTCGCCGGAGGACGCCGAAGAGCTTAAGAAAAAGCTTGAAGAAGCTGGCGCCTCAGTCGATATAAAATAGGATAAGTTATCGGGCAAGGAGTAAAAAAAGCCTTGCCCGGTTTTTTACGCAGGTATTTTCGTTCCTTCAATATGTTGGGGGGGATGATTTATACGTTACGTTCCCGGAAAGACTGTTTTACCATTCCCGGAAAGAAAAATTTGAACACGCGCGGAGGCTCAGGGGCCATCTGCGCGACTGGAGGTTGATTGATGACCATAGCCGCCACTTATCGGCCTGGCAAGGAACCCATCAACAGAAGAAATTTCTCCCGTATACCGGCCATTCTAGATATTCCCAACCTGCTGGAAATTCAGACGAGTTTTTATGAGCGCTTCCTGCAACGGAATACAAGTCCGGCAAAACGGAATAAGTATGGCTTGCATGAAGTTTTCCAGAATGTGTTCCCGATATCCGATTTCAACAAAACCGCTACTCTCGAATACAAAGGTTATGAACTTGGCATATGGGAGTGTGGTTGCGGAGAGTATGTAGACCTTGGTGGTCCCGATCTTACATGCCATATCTGCAAAAAGAGACCGCTCTACAAGGAATCGTACCCGAAAGAAGAGTGTCTCAAACGCGGAATGACATTTTCCGAACCGCTGAAGATCAAGGTTCGTCTTGTAATAATGAGCAAGGATGAGGAGACCGGTGAGGAGTCGGTTCGTGAGGTCAAGGAACAGAAGATATACCTTGGCGAAATCCCACTGATGACCAATACCGGAACTTTTATCATCAACGGAACCGAGCGTGTGGCGGTCAGCCAGTTGCACCGGTCCCCGGGTGTATTTCTTACAGCGGACAAGGGAAAAGGCGCCCAGGCGGGTCAGACGACTCATTCGGCCAGACTTATCCCGTACAGGGGGTCGTGGCTCGACTTTGAATTCGACGCCAAGGATATCCTGCACGCCAGAATTGACAGGCGCAGGAAATTCCCCGCCACCATACTTATCAAAGCTCTGGGGTTTGGGACCGAGGAGATACTCGCCTACTACTACAAGATCGCGGAGGTAAGAATCTCCCACGATACGGATCAGTATCTGGTGGCTCTGAGTAAAGATTTACTGCCGCTGGCGTTTAAGGTTCTGGCTGATATAAAAGACCCGAAATCGGGTGAGGTCATCGTCAAGGGGGGCCGCAAACTCAACAAACGGATGATCAAACAGCTCACAACCGCCGGTATCGAGACTTTACAGATATCGGAAGAGGATTTTCTGGGCCGCCTTTGCGCCGAAGATGTTGTGGACGAGGAGACCGGCGAGATCCTGATCGAGGTTAACAGTCGGGTCACCATCGAGACCCTCGAAGTCATCCGCGAGAGAAGGATTTCGACCTTGAAAATCCTTATTATAGGCCAGACCACAGGCGAGTCTTCCATTCGTGACACCATAGATGTCGACAAGATCGAGTCTACCGAAGACGCCTTGAAAGAGATCTACAGGAGGATGCGCCCCGGCGATCCTCCCACCACAGAATCGGCAAAGACCTTTTTTGAAAATCTCTTTTTTAACGCGAAACGGTACGATCTTTCCGATGTAGGTCGTTTGAAACTGAATAACCGTTTGGGGCTCGATTATCCTTTAACCGAACGGCTTATCACTAAAGAAGACATCATGGGCGCCGTGAAGGCGCTATTCGATCTGCGTAGAGGGATCGGACAGTCGGACGACATCGACCACCTGGGGAATCGTCGGGTTCGCAGTGTAGGTGAATCGGTGGAGAACCAGTTCCGTGTAGGGCTTGTACGGATGGAGAAGGCGATCATGGAACGAATGAACATGATGGACCTGACCGCGTGTATGCCGCACGACCTGATTAACTCCAAGCCGGTTACAGCGGCCATCAAGGAGTTCTTCGGATCGTCCCAACTTTCGCAGTTCATGGACCAGACAAATCCACTCTCCTCCGTGACACATAAACGACGTCTTTCAGCTCTCGGTCCTGGTGGATTAACGAGGGAGCGGGCGGGTTTTGAGGTCCGGGACGTACATCCGTCCCATTACGGTCGGATATGCCCGATTGAAACCCCTGAGGGTCCCAACATCGGGCTGATTTCGTCGTTATCGACGTTTGCGAGGGTCAACGAGTTCGGTTTTATCGAAACTCCTTACCGTAAGGCGGAAAACGGCGGGGTCAGTACAGATGTTGTCTATCTCTCCGCCATGGAGGAGGATAAATACACCATAGCCCAGGCCAACGCCAAACTGGACGAAAACAACCGGTTTATCATGGACCTTGTCATCTGCAGGAAAGGTGGCGACTACGTCATGGCGCCTCCTGCGGAGGTCGACTACATGGACGTTTCACCGAAGCAGTTGGTTTCAGTGGCGGCCTCGTTGATTCCGTTTCTGGAAAACGATGATGCTAACAGGGCCCTTATGGGGTCGAACATGCAACGTCAGGCGGTCCCCCTGCTACAGACTGAGGCTCCGCTTGTGGGTACAGGCATGGAAGCGTTGGTCGCCAAGGATTCTGGCGCCGTGGTTGCCGCCCGGCATGCGGGTGAGGTTATTTCTGTTGACGCCAGCAGGATAGTTATCCGGGCTGACAAAAACGGGGGCCATCACTCGAAGGTCGATATATATGACCTTATCAAATATAACCGATCCAACCAGAATACCTGTATCAACCAGTCACCACTGGTTTCGATGGGGCAGAAGGTTGAGGTGGGGGGAGTTATTGCAGACGGTCAGTCTACTGACCGTGGCGAACTAGCCCTCGGCAGGAACGTTTTGGTGGCCTTTATGCCGTGGCACGGCTATAACTTCGAGGACGCGATCATCGTTTCGGAGAAAGCTGTCAAGGAAGATATCTTTACTTCGATTCATATCGAAGAGTTCGAGATCGAAGCGCGGGATACCCGTCAGGGGAAAGAAGAGATCACGAGGGATATTCCCAACGTCTCTGAAGAGACGTTGAAAAACCTCGATACATCTGGAATCATAAGGATTGGCGCCAAGGTTAAGGCTGGCGACATCCTTGTCGGAAAGGTGACCCCGAAAGGGGAGACCCTTCTCTCACCGGAAGAAAAGCTGTTAAAGGCGATATTCGGCGAGAAAGCGGGCGATGTCCGTGACACGTCCCTGAAAGTGCCACCAGGCAACGAAGGAACTGTCATCAACGTTAAGGTCTTCACCCGCCGTGGCGCCGACAAGGACCAGCGGACCTTCGAAATCGAAGAGGAGGAGAGGGCGAAGCTTGACAAGGATATGGCTGACGAGAGTAGCATCATCATCAGTGAAAGCAGGGCCAATATCAGATCGATGCTCGTAGGTCACAAATCGGCCCTGGATGTGAAAAAGGGTGACGAGGTTATCGTCCCGAAAGGGGTCGAGCTGACCGAGGAGCTTCTGGAAGGGATCGGAGATATCGATATTCTCAAGATTGATGTCGATGACAACGCCTTGATGGAGAGCATCAATACTATTGAGAAAACCACCACCGAACTTTTGAGGATAGTCAAGTCCCGTTATGACGACCGGATCCTGAAATTCGCCAGAGGGGACGAACTGCCGCCTGGCGTCATCAAGATGGTAAAGGTTTACATAGCCATCAAGAGGAAACTCCAGGTCGGGGATAAAATGGCCGGACGCCACGGTAATAAAGGTGTCGTTTCGGTTATCGTGCCTGAAGAGGATATGCCCTTCACGGAAGATGGTCAGTCGGTCGAGATTGTTCTCAATCCTCTTGGTGTTCCGTCGAGGATGAACGTCGGTCAGATCATGGAGACGAACCTCGGTATGGCGGCCAAACGGACCGGTGAACATGTGGCTACTCCTGTGTTCGACGGCGCGATCGAGAAGGACATCCAGGAGATGATGGAGAAATCGGACTATCCGATCAACGGAAAAATACCGTTGGTCGATGGGCTGGAGGGAACTCATTTCGATCAGAAAGTCCTTGTCGGTTATATATATATGCTGAAACTGCATCACCTGGTGGACGATAAGATCCACGCCCGTTCCACAGGCCCCTACTCCCTGGTAACCCAGCAACCGCTGGGGGGCAAGGCGCAGTTCGGCGGACAGAGGCTCGGTGAGATGGAAGTCTGGGCGCTTGAGGCTTACGGAGCGGCCGCCACTCTCCAGGAGATGCTTACTGTAAAATCGGACGATGTGGAGGGTAGAAAAAGGATGTACGAGTCGATCGTCAAGGGTGATCATTCGTTGCATCCGGGTCTACCTGAGTCGTTTAACGTACTTGTTAAAGAACTGCAGGCGCTCTGCCTCGATGTGGAGTTGCTACAAAGCCCTGAATAGTTTAGCTCTCCCGTTCCTGGTAATAAACCGGGAGCGGGAAGGGCGATCATTCGTTACATCAATCCTAACTTAGGAGATATACCATTGGAGACGCCGGGAAGTTCCTTTGGAGAAAAAACCAGAGATCCCATCACCTTTAACGCCATAAGAATCAGACTTGCCTCCCCGGAGAAAATCAGGTCCTGGTCTTTCGGCGAGGTGAAAAAACCGGAGACGATAAACTATCGTACTTTCAAACCGGAACGGGATGGGTTGTTCTGCGCCAAGATTTTCGGGCCTGTGAAGGACTGGGAATGCACATGCGGCAAGTACAAGCGGATGAAGCACAAGGGCGTGGTGTGTGAGAAATGCGGTGTCGAGGTCATCCTGTCGAAGGTACGCCGTGAGCGGATGGGACATATCGAACTTGCCTCCCCGGTGGCGCATATCTGGTTTTTCAAAGGTCTGCCGTCGAGAATAGGCAATTTCCTCGACCTGACGTTACGGGAACTCGAAAAAGTTATCTACTTTGAATCGTACATCATCATTGATCCTGGCGATACAGAGTTAAAGTATAAGCAGGTCATGACCGAAGACGCATACCGCAAGGCGTTGGAGGAGTTCGGTGAAGGGGCGTTTCGCGCGGGAATAGGCGCTGAGGCTGTCAACGAACTTATAAGCGGTATCGATATCGACGAGCTTGCGGAAGATCTCCGGGTGGCTCTTAAAGAGACCTCATCCCAGCAGACCTTGAGGAAGCTGACCAAGCGGCTTAAAATCGTGGAGGCATTCCGGAAATCTGGCAACAGGCCGGAGTGGATGATCCTGAAGGTCGTTCCGGTCATTCCGCCGGAGTTGCGTCCTTTAGTTCCGCTTGACGGCGGAAGGTTTGCAACCTCCGACTTGAACGATCTCTACAGGCGGGTTATCAACAGAAACAACCGCTTGAAAAGGATCCAGGAACTCAGAGCGCCCGACATTATCATCCGAAATGAAAAACGGATGCTTCAGGAGGCGGTGGCGGCCCTGTTTGACAACGGACGCAGGGGAAGAACCCTCAAGGGGCCGAACAAGCGCCCGTTAAAATCGCTTTCCGATATGCTCAAGGGAAAGCAGGGGCGTTTTCGTCAGAACCTGCTCGGAAAACGTGTCGATTATTCCGGTCGATCAGTTATCGTCGTTGGACCTGATCTTAAATTCAGCCAGTGCGGTCTTCCAAAAAAGATGGCTGTGGAGATCTTCAAACCCTTCATATTCCAGAAACTTGAGGAGAAGGGCTACGCCACCACCATAAAGAGCGCCAAGAAGATGGTGGAGCAACAAAAAGAGGAGGTTTGGGAGGTTTTGGAAGAGGTCATCAAAGACCATCCGGTTCTTCTCAACCGCGCGCCAACCCTGCACAGACTCGGAATCCAGGCTTTCATGCCTGTCCTTATTGAAGGCAAGGCGATACAGTTGCATCCTCTGGTCTGCGCCGCTTTCAACGCCGACTTCGATGGTGACCAGATGGCCGTTCATATACCGTTGTCACTGGAGGCTCAGATAGAGTGCAAATTCCTGATGATGTCGATTAACAACATCATCTCCCCGGCAAACGGAAAACCGATTGCCGTACCTACCCAGGATATCGTTCTAGGTTGTTATTACCTGACGAAAGAGCGGGCGGGGGTTACCGGTGAAGGGAAAGGATTTTCATGCGTTGCGGAAGTTCGCTCCGCATTCGACAACCAGCAGGTGCACATGAACGCCGGGATAAGGGTCCGGATTGACGGCAAAGTCCATGACACCACCACCGGTCGGGTGCTCTTTTATGAAATATTGCCGAAAGGTATGGATTTCGAGAACGTGAACCGTCTGATGGTTAAAAAGTCGTTGCAGGAGCTGGTAAACGACGTATTCCTCACCAAGGGGCGAGACGAATGCGTAAAGTTCCTCGACAAAATGAAGAGCCTCGGTTTTGACGTTGCAACCCGCGCCGGCATTACCATCTCCATGGACAACATGATTATTCCGGATAACAAAGCGACCATGGTAGATGGCGCCCGCAAGGAGGTGGCCAAGATTGACGAACAGTACCACTCAGGACTAATCACCCATGGTGAACGGTACAACAAGATAATCGACGTATGGGCCCATGTAACCGACCAGGTGGCTACGGAGATGTTCAGGGCGCTTGAGGAGGAGGACGCTGAGGTAAGCGGCGGCAGAGCCAAGGATAAGGACTTTAACTCAATCTATATCATGGCCGAGTCTGGCGCTCGCGGATCGGCCCAGCAGATTCGCCAGCTTGCCGGAATGCGTGGCCTGATGGCCAAACCGTCTGGCGAGATCATGGAGACACCGATTACGGCGAACTTCCGTGAAGGTCTGACTGTTCTGCAGTACTTCATTTCCACTCACGGAGCCCGTAAAGGTCTGGCCGATACCGCCCTTAAAACGGCGAACTCCGGTTATCTGACCCGAAGGCTCGTAGACGTGGCGCAGGATATCATTGTTCTGCAGGATGACTGCGGAACTTTGAACGGTATTGACATCTATGCGCTGGTAGAAGGCGGAAAAGTTATCCAGGAACTTGGCGAACGTATCCTCGGCAGGATTACCCTGGAGGAGGTTACCGACCCGTTCAGCAAGGAAGCTCTTCTCGGCGCCAACGAGATGATCGATGAGAAGGCTTCAAAGCTTTTTGAGGACCGGGGAGTTGAGCGGGTCAAGATCCGCTCCGTTCTGACCTGCGAATTGCGCGATGGCGTTTGCATAAAGTGTTACGGAAGAAACCTGGCCACCGGTAAATACGCCGAGATAGGTGAGGCCGTGGGTGTTATCGCCGCCCAGTCGATCGGCGAACCGGGTACCCAGTTGACCATGAGAACCTTCCACATCGGCGGAACAGCGTCCAGAACCGCCGAACAGACAACGATGCAGGCCAAGAAGGAGGGAATCGTCAGGTTCATAGACGTAAAATATATCGCCACCAGCGAAACCGAAGGTGTGGTAATGAACCGGAACGGTGGAGTTATCCTCGAAAACGCCCAGGGCAGGGAGATAGAACGGCACAAGCTGGTCTATTCGGCCAGGCTCAGGGTCAATGATGGTGACAAGGTGAAAGAGGGTGACATTCTGGCTGAGTGGGATCCTTATACCATGTCGATCCTGTCGGAAGCCGGTGGAAAGGTCGCATTTGGGGATATTCTCGAAAACCTCACCATGCGTGAGGAGATTGACGAGACGACAGGTCACGCTGAAAAGGTTATTCTTGATCACCGTGAGGAGAAAAAACAGCCTCGCATCTCGATCAAGGACGATCATAATAAAACCCTTGGCAGGTACCATATGCCGGCCGGGGCTCACCTTGCCGTTACAGAAGGCGCTATCATCAAACCGGGCGCGGTTCTGGCCAAGATACCAAGAGAGACAACGAAGACCAAGGATATTACCGGTGGACTTCCCCGGGTTGCTGAGCTTTTTGAAGCTCGCAAACCGCACGACCAGGCGACCATTTCCGAAGTTAACGGAAAGATCTCCCTGGGCGGAATAGTAAAAGGTATGCGCCGTGTTGTAGTGACCACCGAGGGTGGTGAGGAGCACGAATACCTGGTGCCAAGGGGCAAGCATATCAACGTTCACGAGGGCGACTATGTTCGCGCGGGTGAGGCGTTGATGGACGGCGCGGCCAACCCGCACGATATCCTTGCGGTTCTTGGCGAAAAGGAACTTCAGAAGTATCTTGTTAACGAGATTCAGGAGGTCTATCGTCTTCAGGGTGTGCAGATCAACGATAAGCATATCGAAGTTATCGCAAGGCAGATGTTGCGGCACCTGGTCATAGAAGATCCGGGCGACACCGACATGATGGCCGGCGAGATGGTTCCGAAACTTATGTTCCAGGACAAGAACAAGGAGATTCTCGCCGAGGGGAAACAACCGGCGAAAGGTCGACCGGTTCTGCTGGGAATCACGAAATCGTCCCTCTCCACCGAGAGTTTCATCTCAGCGGCCTCGTTCCAGGAGACAACACGGGTACTGACAGAAGTGTCGGTCTCCGGTAAGGTCGATCTTCTCAAGGGTCTCAAGGAGAACGTCATAATGGGACGCTTGATTCCCGCTGGAACAGGAGCCAGAAAATATAGTGGTTACGGCATGAAGGTGGCCGATCTCCCGCAATTCAGGAAAATCACTGAAGGCGCTTCGGCTATCGACCAACTCTTCGCAAAACCGGCTGAAGAGGGTGAGAGCGAAGAGACCGAAACAGCCGTGGCCAAGGGCGCGGACAATAACGAAACGTCGGAGGAGTAGCGTTAGCGCTATTTCCTTCCCCCGGGGCGGAATATATATAAAATTCCGTAAGCCCCGGGACGGTGTTTCGTATACAGGCGCGTAGTTGATTCGATATTGCGCTATTTATAAGCATGGCTGGTACCGTTATTTCGGTAGTTAATGAAAATCATCGATAGCGCCTTAAAGAGTGTAAGACTCGCTTTCGGCAAAACCTTTCTGGCGGGGTCCTCCAGAGAACACTCCGTTCTCCTCTTTATATCGGGTGTGCTCGGTGTTCTTTGCGGCCTTCTGGCGGTTGCCTTTGAGGAGTTGATCCACTGGACCAAATTCATTTTCATGGAAGGGCCAGCCCTCCTCACAGGCGCCGCTCCATCAGTTTGGCTCTCTATCCTTATTGTGCTGACTCCGGCGGTGGGAGGGTTGATTGTCGGATTGCTGACCTGCTGGATGAAGATGGAAGGGGATTCCGCCGCCGCCGCTGAGGTAATGAAATGGACTGCGGTTGACAACGGACAGGTCAAGCGGAAAATAATCTGGTTCCGGGCGTTGACCACCGCGATTTTTCTCGGATCTGGTGGCTCTGGCGGAAGGGAAGGGCCAATAACACAGATATGCGCCTCTATGGCCTCGACCATTGGTCAGACGTTAAAAGTATCGGGCGACAGGTTGCGGCTTCTGGTCGGTTGTGGCGCCGCCGCAGGCATTGCCGCCGCATTCAATGCGCCGATAGCCGGTGTTATCTTTTCAGTGGAACTGATACTGGCCGATTTTAACGTAGTCTCTTTTCTTCCCATAGTCATAAGCTCGGTAATGGCGACCACTACCAAACGGATGCTTATGGGTGATATCCCGGTTTTCGAAGCGCCTTCATACTCCCTGGCCTCCCCCCTGGAAATTGTTCTCTTTTTTATACTGGGGATAATATGCGGGTTGGTAGCCTGGTTTTTTTATGTCTCCTACTTTACGGCTGATACGCTTTTCAAAGAACATGTTAATGTTCATCCGGCTATAAAACCTGCCATAGGTGGTCTGGTTGTGGGTGGCATCGGTCTTTTTTATCCCCAGATATTCGGATCGGGTTATTCAGTTATAAACGAGATGCTCGAAGGGGACATGCTAATGGGCATGGCAATGACTCTCCTTCTGCTGAAAATAGTCGCAACCTCCTTCTCTTTGGGATCTGGTGGCGCGGGTGGGATTTTCGCTCCCGCCCTCTTCATAGGCTGTATGGCTGGTGGAGTATTCGGTTATCTGGTAAACGGAATGTTTCCCGACAGTGTGGCTAGCGAAGGAGTATACGCTATGGTCGGTCTTGGCGCTGTCATGGCGGCGGTAGCGCATGCTCCGCTTACCAACATTCTTATGGCGTATGAGCTTACCGGTAATTACCAGATCATCCTGCCGATAATGACCGCCTGCATAATGTCTACATATGTAATGACCCTCTTTTCCGAAGAGTCGCTGTATACAGAGAAACTTCGAAGGAAGGGAATAAAGCTATGGCGCGGTCGCGATCTTACCGTCATGGACAGGATAAAGGTGGGGGAGATCATGACGAAGGATGTCACCACTATCCAGGAGAACATAAGTTTTGGCGATGTCATGCGGTTAATTGTAAGTTCGCGTCATAACTATTTCCCGGTGTTAAATGAGGATAACAAGCTGACTGGCATAATCTCGATGCAGAACGTCCGGGAGGTTCTATTAGAGTCAGCCGAGCTTGCCGATATCGTTGTGGCAGGGGAGATCGCTACAGAAAACGTTGTCACCGTCAGGGCCGGGAATAACCTTAACGACGCCATGGAGAGCTTTTCGATGATAGATATCGACCAGTTGCCGGTGGTCAGCCAAACCGATCCGTTTAAAGTTATCGGCATGATAAGCAGAATGGACGTGATGGCCGTATACAAAAAAGAAGTTCTGAAAAAGAGCGCCAGGGCTACAACCTGAAACGGCGGTTTTGTTAAATTCCCTGTTTGGGCGTATATTATAGGCGGAGAACTTTTAAAGAGGAGTCCAGGTTATGAGGGCTTTGACATTAGGCGTTATCTTTACTCTGCTGTTGTCGATATCGTTTCCATTGGAACCGGTGTCCGCCTTCCGTGGTCCTCGCATGAGACCCGGTCCTGTAGCCCATCATCATGGATGGGTCGGCCCCGGCCCTTTTATGGGGGTTGTTCTGGGTCTTACCGCCGCTGAGTTGTTATGGGGTCCGTATCGCTACGCGCCTCCGGTGCGGGAGGTCTATTACGTGTCGCCTGCGCCGATGGTTGCTGAGAAGTCGTCAGCATCTACAACGCTGACCGATCCATACTCTCCGCCGCCCGCTCAGACCTGCAAGGGAGCTTGGAACTGGAGCGCCGAAAAGGGATTCTGGATCTGCTCTCCATAAATTTGGGGAGCCGGTCACTATTACCGCCCTTTAGGGGATAACGACAGGTACTCTTTTTCCAGAGCGAGGGTTACTCTCTTCTCTTCGTGTCGTTCCGCGACTCTCGCTCGTGCGTTGTTACCCAGTTTTACCTGAAGTTGCGGCTCGTCCAGAAATCGTAAAATCGCCCCGGCGAGTTCTTCCCGGTTTTTCGGATCTGCAAGAAGACCGAGGTTACCATTCTCGAGCATTTCGGGAACGCCTCCACCATTGGCGCCCACTACAGGTTTCCCCATGAGCATGGCTTCCAGGCATCCCAGAGAGTAGGTTTCGGTATGTGACGGCAGTACATATATGGTCAGATCTCGTAATACTTCAGAAGTGTCCTTGGCGTATCCTGTGAAGATTACATTTTGTGAGAGCCTGAGCGCTGTTATCCTGGCCTCAAGCTCCTTCTTGTAGACGCCTTCAAACTCAGGGGTTTCATCCCCCACGAGGGCCAGCATGGCTGAAGGGTGTTTTTCCAGAACCAGAGGCATGGCCCCGATTAATTCCATCTGCCCTTTGAGCGGCTCCAACCGACTGATTACACCGATAAGCGGCGCGTTCGGCCCAATAGTAAACCTCTTTCTGAATGAACCTCCACCCCCCCCAGGATCGAACCTTTTGAGGTCGAGGCCATAAGGAAGCGCGTCGATCTTCCCGGGATTGATGGGAAGGTTATCGATGGCGTTTTGTCTTAGAAGTTTTGAAGCCACAAGAACCTTATCTACACGTCCATATTCAAACCGGTGGTACAAGTCCTGTTTTGGGGAGGGGATACGCATGTAGCTCGAAAATACCAGTTTTACCGCTGGTAACCGCCAGAGAGCCGGAGCGACAAGACCGAGGTCTCCTGAACTGTGGACATGAACGATTTCGATATTTCCCGATACGCACATTCTGCGAATAGTCGCCATCGCCCGAATATCGATATATTTTCTGGCCTGAATCTCCTGAACCGAAAGAATCGGGGAGTTTTGTAAAACTTTGCAAGCCGGTGTCCCAGATTTCACGAGAAACTCCACCTCGTGACCCTTGCGGGCCATTCTTTCCGCCTGCTCTATGGCGTACTTTTCCAGCCCACCCCAGCCATTTGTAAAAAGGACGTGCAATATATGCATTCTATTCAACTGTCATTGCTGATGTAACTTGTTCCGTGAATTCTAACACAGGCTACTGTTGCATTTTTCCAGTGTAAATGGTCTAATTCCTTGTTGTTTTGGTTTGTCCCGTACCGGGATTATTAAATTACACATGTTTTCCAGCTTTGTGGCCCCAAGGCAAGTGCGGGTTTTACACCCGTTTCAAGTTGCAAGGCGGATGGAGAGCAGAGGGCTAACTTGCTTTTTTGGAGATTACAGCTTAGATGAAAGAAATTGATATCAAATCGATGATTGAGGCCGGTGTCCATTTCGGCCACCAGACCAGCCGTTGGAATCCGAAGATGACACCGTTTATATTCGGTCCGCGAAACGGCATCTATATAATTGACCTTCAGAAGACTCTGGTCAAGTTTCGCAAGGCCATGGAATTTGTCAGGAAAAGCGCTGCTGGCGGTGGTGAAATACTTTATGTAGGCACAAAACCACAGGCCAAGGATATTATCCAGGAGAACGCCGAAAGCTCGAACATGCCTTATGTGACCGAACGTTGGTTGGGTGGAATGCTCACCAACTTCGAGACCATCAGAAAGAGCGTCAAACGTCTCAAGGAGCTCGAGACTATGGCCGAGGACGGCACCTTTCTGGCCCTCTCCAAAAAAGAGTCTACGAAACTCGAAAAGCTGAGGCTGAAGCTGAGCAAGAATCTAGGTGGCATAAAAGACATGGTTCGCCTGCCCCAGATGATTTTTATTGTAGATCCGAACCGGGAGAAGATTGCTTTAAAAGAAGCGATCAGGCTCGGTATTCCGGTAATAGCCATCGTCGATACAAACTGCGATCCGGACGGAATAGAGTATATAATTCCGGGTAACGACGACGCTGTTCGCTCCATCAGGCTGATAACCGGTTCAGTTACCGAGGCGATGCTTGACGGAGCCAGGGAATACGAGATGAAACGGCAATCAGAAATTGAGAAACGCGAAAGAGCCAGCGCTGAAAAGGCGGCCTTGAAACAGAAAGCGGCTTCCAGGCCGGAGCCTGCGAAGGCTCCCGCTCCAAAGGCCGCGCCTGCGGTAGCCACTGGTAAAGGCGATTCCAGGGGTGAGAATCCCGCTGAAACGAAGTAGTAAAACCTTAACTTAAAATAACGTGGCGCTCATTCGCCACGATGAACAAAGAAGGAAATGAAGATGGCGATTTCCGCTGGTATGGTAAGGGATCTGCGCGCTCGCTCTGGCGCAGGGATAATGGAGTGCAAGACGGCGCTAACCCAGAGCGATGGAGACATTGAGGAGGCTCTCGATTTTCTACGCAAAAAAGGGGCGGCTAAAGCGGCCAAAAAGGCTGACAGATCGACAAAAGAAGGGGCGATAAGTCAGGCGAGTGAAGGTCGGTCAGCCGTTTTAGTGGAGACTAAATGTGAGACCGATTTCGTAGCCCGAAACGAAAAGTTCCAGGCTTTTTGTAACGACCTGGCTGAACATACGCTTAAAAGCGATCCGGCTGAGGATCCTGACGCTTTCAAGAGCCAGTCTTTCGCTCTGGATAACTCAAAAACTATCGAACAGTTGACTGGTGAGCGGATCCACGAAGTGGGTGAGAACATTGTCATAGGGAGGCGAGTAAAATACGACCTTCAGGGTGAAGGTGGATTCGGTATTTACATTCACGGTACCGGTGGTATCGGAGTTCTGATCGAAGTCGGTTGTGAATCGGCGGAGACAGCGTCAAAAGAGCCGTTTGACAAGCTTTGCAAAGACCTTGCGATGCAGATTGCGGCGGCTAATCCGATCTCGGTCAGTTCAGACGAGGTTCCGGCTGAAGTTCTGGCAAAAGAGAAAGAAATTTTCGAAACCCAGGCCCGAAACTCGGGGAAACCGGACAAAATCATTCCCAAAATTGTAGAGGGAAGGGTGAAAAAATATTTTTCGGAAGTCTGTCTTCTCAATCAAGCGTTTGTAAAAGATACGGACATTACCATAAGCCAGTTGCTCGACACCGCAGGCAAGGAGCTTGGGGACAAGCTTACCGTGCGACGGTTTGCGCGACTACAACTCGGAGAGTAATAGACCATGGGTGAAAGACATCTCCCGTTCAAGCGGGTATTGCTGAAGATTACAGGAGAGTCTTTCACCATACCTGGTCAGCACGGTATTGATATAGACAGGCTAAAAGCGCTTGCCCTTGAAATCAAGGAGGTTCACGACCTTGGTATACAGATAGGGGTTGTTGTCGGTGGTGGCAACATATTCAGAGGCGCCATCGCCGCCCAGGCCGGCATGGACCGCACTCAGGCTGACTATATGGGAATGCTTGCGACGATGATTAATGGTCTGGCCCTGCAAGGCGCCTTGGAGCAGGCGGAGTGCGATACGAGGTTACAAACCTCGATAGATATACACCAGCTTGCCGAGCCTTACGTTAGAAGACGAGCCATGCGCCATCTTGCCAAGGGACGGGTGGTCATTTTTGCTGGCGGTACCGGCAACCCCTATTTCACAACAGATACCACCGCCTCCCTGCGGGCTATGGAGATTCAGGCGGAGGTTTTGTTAAAAGCCACCAAGGTTGACGGGGTGTATGACGCCGATCCGATGGTGGATAAATCCGCCAGAAAATATACCGAACTAAAGTTCATGGACGTGCTGAAAAAAGGACTCAAAGTCATGGACGCCGCCGCCATATCCCTTTGCATGGAGAATGAAGTTCCGATCATAGTTTTTAATATGACGATTCCAGGCAACATCAAAAGGGTTTTGACCGGCGAAAAAATCGGAACCATCGTGAAAAAGGGATAACGGTAACCGACCCCGATAATTCATTAATAACAGAGGTTTTAAGGGTAGCTACGATGCTAGATGATGTATATGACGAGATAAGCCTTAAGATGGACTACACTATAGAACATCTCACCAAGGAGTTTGCCGGAGTGCGTACCGGACGAGCCTCTACAGGTTTACTCGATTCAATCTCCGTGGACTATTATGGAGTTTTAACCCCGATAAAACAGATTGCCAGTCTCAGTGTGCCAGACCCCCTGACCATCGCCATCCAGCCGTGGGAGACAACCATGCTTGATCCTGTCGCCAAGGCTATCATGACCTCCGACCTGGGCTTGAATCCGAACAGCGATGGAAAAATTATCAGGATCAACATCCCTACCCTGACCGAAGAGCGGAGAAAAGATCTGACCAAACATGTCCGCAAAATTTCCGAAGTAGCCAAAATAGCTTTGCGTAACGTTCGTCGGGAAGGTATCGAACGGGTAAAAAAACTGGAGAAAGATAAAGAGATCTCCGAGGATGACGCAAGAGGAGCTTCCGCCAAGATTCAGCAGATCATAGACGAGCATATTGCAAAGGTGGAAAAGGTTACCGACGCGAAGGAACATGAGATCATGGACAGGTGATTGCGCCTTCCCGATCGATTTCTTCCATGAACCCCGCAGGGAGCAAAGGCAAGATAGACCTTGAGAGGTTGCCTTCCCATATCGCCATTATCATGGACGGGAACGGAAGGTGGGCCAGACAAAAGATGCGACCGAGGATCTACGGTCATCACGCTGGGGTAAAGACCGTAGACCGTGTGGTGACATACTGTCGGAAACTGGGAATAAAAGCTCTCACCTTGTATTCTTTCAGCTCTGAAAACTGGAGCAGACCCCCCGACGAGGTAAGCGCCCTGATGGGCATCCTTCACGAATACCTGATCCGTGAGCTTAACAGAATGGTGGCCGAGGATATAAGGTTTAACACCATCGGCTCAATAGAACTTCTTCCCGATTTCGCACGGAACGCCATCAGCGACGTAAAGAAAAAAACAGAGGGGAACACCGGTATGACGTTGACCCTGGCCCTCTCATATGGTGGCAGGGACGAGATCCTTCGGGCGACGCAAAAACTTGCCCAGGCCGCTTGCCGTGGAGAAATCGATCCATCAGCTATTGACGAATCAGTTTTTGCAAAAGCTCTCGATACGTCCGGTCTCCCCGATCCAGATCTTCTCATCCGCACCAGCGGTGAACTGCGAATCAGCAATTTTCTGTTGTGGCAACTGGCCTACGCGGAGATGAGCTTCACCGAGCGTCTCTGGCCCGACTTTGGGGAAGCTGACATTGAAGAGGCGATCCTCTCGTACCAGAACAGGGAGAGGCGCTTTGGCAAGACCACCGATCAGATCAGGACGGAGTAGGCGCTCTTGACCCGGTTGATAAGTGGCTTAGTCATGGCTGTTGCGGCTGTAGGGCTGACTCTGTTTGCGCCACTAAAACTTTTTTTCCTAATAACCCTTCTGCTCGCCGGGGTATGCCTTCACGAATATTTCTGGATGCTCAAAACCGGCGGGGAGCCTTCCGCTGGTAGTATCGGCGTTATCCTCGGTTTTTTAGCTACCGCCACCATTCTCTTTGGCGATGAGAAAATCATAGCTCCCCTCCTCGCAATTATTCTGATCGCATCTGTTGTATCGGCGTTTGTTGGTGGCGGCGCGGATGTTTTCAGGTCGGCGTCCAATTCCGTTTTTGGTGTGTTTTATATCGCCGTCACCTTGGGTTGTCTCGGTTTGATCCGGGCCGGGGATGTCGGAGAGCTGTTGGTGTTGACCCTGATTTTTGCCAACGCCTTGTGCGACACTTTCGCATACTACACAGGAAAGAATTTCGGGAAAAGACCTCTTGCGCCGAAAGTCAGCCCGAACAAGACCGTGGAGGGTTTTGCCGGGGGAGTTGTCGGCGCCATAGTCGGAGCTTTAGCCTCGAAATTATTTTTACTGCCCGTGACGGTCCTCTGGGCTGACATGATTGTACTGGGGCTTATCGCAGGGCTGTTGGGGCCGATGGGTGATCTTTTAGAATCGTCGGTGAAACGGAAAACAGGAGTGAAGGATTCGGGAAACCTTATACCGGGACACGGTGGTGTGTGGGATCGGCTCGACAGCTTGATGGTCTCGGCGGTAGCGTTTTATAGTTATCTGGCTCTGGTCTCGTAACAGTGAAAAACCTGATTATCCTCGGCTCCACCGGCTCAATTGGGGTAAACGCCCTGAAAATCGTGGAGGCGAATCGGGACAGGTTTAACGTGGTAGCCCTTGGCGCCAAAGCGAGCGTAAAAATCCTCGCTCAACAGATAGAAATCTTTTGTCCGAAACTGGTTTCAGTGGCGGATCGCGCCACAGCTACCGAATTGCGAAAACTTTGTCGGCGCAGGGTCAAAGTGGTAACCGGTGTGAAAGGGGCGATAGAGTGCGCCACTGATCCTGACGGTGATCTGGTGTTATCGGCGATGGTGGGAGCTGTGGGACTGGAACCTACCATGGCGGCTATTATCGCAGGGAAGGATATTGCCCTTGCCAACAAAGAGACTCTGGTAGTGGCGGGTGAACTTGTCATGAAAGAGGCGAGACGAAAGCGCGTAAAGATAATCCCGGTCGATAGTGAACACTCCGCTATATTCCAGGCCATGCGCGGTGAGAAGAAAAAAAGTGTGCGCCGCCTGATTGTCACCGCATCGGGTGGCCCGTTCCTCCGCTCATCGAAAAAAGATCTGAAGAAGGTTACGGTAAAGAGCGCGTTGAATCATCCGAACTGGAGCATGGGGCCGAAGATATCTATCGATTCGGCCACGATGATGAATAAAGGACTGGAAGTTATCGAAGCGCGGTGGCTCTTTAACTTGAAGCCTGAGCTGATAGACGTTCTGGTCCATCCACAGTCGATCATTCATTCGATGGTGGAGTTTACCGATACATCGGTCATCGCCCAGCTCGGAGCGCCAGATATGCGTGGGCCGATCTCTTTTGCGCTAAATTATCCTGACAGACTGGAAAAACTGGATGCGCCCCGGCTCGATCTTGCAAAGATCGGGCTACTGAACTTCGAGGAGCCGGACCTCAAAAAATTTCCGGCTCTCAGGATGGCGTATGAATCGCTTGCGAGGGGAGGGAGCGCGCCTGCAACCCTAAACGCCGCCAACGAAGTTGCCGTCGAATCTTTTCTCAACGGGCGGATCGCCTTCACGTCGATACCGGTGGTGGTGGAAAAAACTGTGCAAAGAGTCGATGGAGGTAGTGTGACCACCATCGAAGACGCTCTGAGTATAGATAGGACCGCACGGGAAATCGCCCGCGAAGTGGTGGCTGGGCCAGTGGCGCGGCCACAGCGATTAACGCTAACGCTATAAATCTAAAGACTGTTTACGTTCGTGTCGGGGAGGGGGCGCTTTGCGACTGGCAGGGAGTTTAGAGGGCGCCACACACCTGCTTCCGGTTTAATGAAGGTCGATCAGGAAATCCCGTCTCATTACACCATCAATAGTACAGACCTGCGAAGAGACACGAAATCTCTAAAAAAGAGCGGTGTAGTAGCTGAACGCTGACGATTCCCATTTGACCGACCAGCCTGTTATGGAAGAGTAGTTCATCCTGTAGTAGCGGACAGGCTCTCCGACTGTCGGCGGTTCGCCGTTCACCAAAACCTCGACTCGCACCACCGGTTCTGACACCCCCATTGCCGATACCGAGGCGAAAGTGACCCTGGTCCGCTCCACCAGATTCTGCGCCGCCTCTTCATACTCATCTCTATCTTCGTCGATGTTGTATTTGGCAAGTTCGTTCATCGCAACCTGGCTATATTCTGCGACGAGGTACATCTTTATCTGTTCCACCGCTTCCACCTCGGCGCTACTCTGGATGGTCTGATACCTGAACCAGACGAAGATCAGGAATAACGCGATGGCGACGACAGCTTTCCATCCGGTGAGGTTTATTTGAATGTCGTTCATTCCGCTATTTTTGAATCCATGTAGCGATCTCTTACGGTTATGAACTCTGACTCAGTTGCTTTAAAAGCTTCGACTATATCGGGGTCGAAATGTTTTCCGCTCCCTTCCATGATAATTTTCCCGCTCTTCTCGTGGGTGAACGCCTCCTTGTAGACCCGTTTTGAAGTGAGAGCGTCATAAACGTCCCCCAGAGCCAGAATCCTTCCAGCCAGCGGAATACGCTCTCCGGCGAGTCCGCGCGGATAACCTGTGCCGTCCCATTTTTCATGGTGACTCCCGGCGACTTCAATTCCCATGCTTACGAACGCATTACCTGGATGCGCTTCGTTTACCCTTTTTAATGTTTCGGCTCCGAGCGAGGAGTGTTCTTTCATCACCTCAAACTCTTCCGGTGTAAGTTTCCCCGGTTTCTGAAGCACATTATCTGGAACCCCCACCTTCCCTATATCGTGCAACGGGCTTGCCGAGGCGATATTCTCGATATACCTGTCGTCGATAACATGCTCGTACTTTTTTTGCCTTCGCAGTTCCCGGCTCAGAATGACACAATATTCCCGCATTCTTTCCAGATGCTCGCCTGTTTCCGGGTCTCTTGATTCGGCCAGTTTCGCCATGGCGAAAATGGTCTCCCGCTGACCCGCCGAAATTTTTTCTACCTGCTCGCGTACCCGCTCCTCCAGTCTCAGGTTATACTCCTCTATCTCCTTACGCAGGATGACCTCCTGGTCCCGCCACTCCTTTTTTTCGAGGCAGGAGTCGATTCTGGCTCTGAGTATGGTCGGTTCAAAAGGTTTTGCGAGGTAGTCTTCGGCGCCGATCTTTATACACCTTGTCACGCTCTCTATCTCGTCAAGCGCGGAAATCATGATTACCGGGATATCGCGCAATGACGGGTCTTTTTTTATAAGTTCAAGAGTCTGGTACCCGTCCATCCGCGGCATCAGGATGTCGAGTAATACAAGGTCCGGTTTTTTCTCTCTGACAAGCTTTATCGCCTCAAGGCCGTTTTCGGCTTCTATGGAAAGATAACCGAGAGCGGTAATCATATGCTGGAGAAGAGAGCGGTTCACGCTGTTGTCATCGACTATCAGTATATTCTTGCCCGGCTTATTCATCGAAACCGCTCAACTCAATCGCCACGAGGGCTATATCGTCCCTCTCCGATTCTCCGTCCCAAAAATTGTCGGCTTCGTATACAAGGAGGTCGATAATCTTTTTGCACGAACTTGAATGAGAGTCGTCTATGATCTTCTTCAGGCGATCAAGCCCGTAGGGTTCACCGTCCCTCCCTTCAGTCTCGAAAAGGCCATCGGTGTAAAGCAACAGTTTGTCGCCATGACCAAACGTAACAGTATCCTCTCTGTACTCTTCATCATCGAACATGCCGATCCACGGTCCACGCGCCCCCAAATATGTCGTTTCGTCCCGCTTGGGGCCGAAGAGGAATGATGGCGGATGACCAGCGCAGGTATAGGTAAGATTCTTTTTCCCGAAATCGGCTACGCAGAAAAATGCGGTGGCGAAGCGACCTTCCGGAATGATCGGTATCAGTTTCCTGTTGAGTCTTTCCATTAAACGGGCAGGTGATGGACGGTCGAGACTTTCGTTGTCCAGAGTGGTTTTGAGGGCCGCCACGATCAGGGCGGCGGCGGGGCCGTGACCGGAAACGTCCGCAATGAAAAAGGCGATTTTACGATCTCCATACTCGGTGAAATGATAAAAATCACCACCGATGGAGGAGGCGGCGCGGTAGAAGGTCTCTATGGAACATCCGGGATAACGTTTGTTATGTTCTTTTAAAGGCAACATCGCCATCTGAACTTTTTCGGCCAGCTTAAGTTCGTGATTTAACACTTTTTGCTGTGCCATAACCTCGTTCAGCAGTTCCCTGTTCTGGTCCTCAAGGCGCTTTTTGTGGAGGCTTCCCCTGATTCTCGCGGTAAGAAGGGCGTGACTGAAAGGTTTAACGATATAGTCGTCCGCTCCTTTCTCCAGGCATTTGACAGCCGAGTCGATGTTGTCCAGAGCGGTTATCATGATTACCGGGATATGTTGAAAACGACTGTCCTCTTTCATTCTACGCAGAACTTCGTAACCGTCCATCACTGGCATAAGGATATCGAGGAGTACCAGGTCGGGCGGCTCGTCAAGCATCAGCTCCAGAGCCTTGACCCCGTTTTCGGCGAGATGGGAGTTGTGCCCCATTATTGAGACCACGTCTCGCAAGAGATCGCGGTTCATCTCCATATCATCGACGATCAGGATGTTAGCCCCGTTCTCTTGCGCGGGTTTTTGCTCATTGGATGCCGTGTCGCTCATCTGGTCTCGATCCCTTCACTGTTTGCGGGAAGATATTTTTCAAGGGTCAAAAACAGATCTCCTGACTGAACAGGTTTTGGCAGATGGGCCGTACAGCCCGCCTCTATCTGTTTCGATTCCGCGTCAGAGCCGACATTTGCCGTGAGGGCTATAACGGGTATGTTCTCACAGCCGGGTATGGCCCTGATCCGCCGTGTGGCCGTGAGTCCGTCCATTACAGGCATTCTGATGTCGGTAAGTACCATCTCCGGTTTGAAGGTTTTCGCAAGTTCTACGGCTTCAAGGCCGTTCCTCGCCACGGCTACTTCATGATTTTTCATTTTGAGCATATCGATAATCATCGAAAGGTTGACTTCGTTGTCCTCGGCTACAAGAATGCGATTTCCGGGTCTGACATCAGTTTTGGTCTCCTTCTCCTCCGCTGTATCATCAACAGCGGAAAAGGGTGATTTGTCGAGCGGGAGGGTGAACCAGAAAACAGAGCCTTTATCAGGTTCGCTTGTAACGCCGATTTTACCTCCATGTAGCTCAACTAACCTGCGAGTCAAGGCCAGACCTATTCCTGTCCCTCCAAGCTGTTCGTCCCTCGCCCGGTCCACCTGGTGAAACTCGGAAAAAACCTTTTGTAATTGGTCTTCGGCGATCCCTATTCCTTCGTCACTGACTTCTATCCGAACGAGCGCGCCATCTGTTTTCATTACCCGAATACCGATTTCACCATCACTGGGTGAATATTTTACCGCGTTTGAAAGTAGGTTGATAAGGATTTGCCTGAATTTCCTAAGGTCGGCTTTTACGGTCATTCCTGGCGGTTCGAACGAATTAACAAGGGAGAGACCCTTCTTTTCGGCTTGTCGGCTTATCATGCTCTGGGCGGAAATCACCGCGTCTTCCACCGAACACTCCGTCAGGTCAAGATCCATGGCGCCAGCGTCTATTTTGGCTGTATCTAGCAGATCGTTGATTAGCGCAAGCAGATGTTTGCCGCTTCGTACGATCTGCCCGGTATGCTCAGACTGTTTTTCGTTCAGTTTTCCGTAAAACTCTCCCTTGAGTAGGTCGGCAAAACCGAGGATTCCGTTTAATGGAGTCCGCAATTCGTGGCTCATGGATGAGAGAAATTGTGATTTGGCCCTGTTCGCCGACTCCGCCTTGATTTTAGCGTTTCTCAGCTCCTCTTCTATCACCTTGCGTTCGGTGAAGTCTTCGCCGATGGTTATGATGCCCTTGGAAAGGTCGGATGGATCAACCGCTTTTAACACCCGGCGAACCCAAATCTCCTTCCCGTTGGTGTGTTCCACTTTCCCTTCCAGCGTAACGGTTTCTCCGGCGCTTAACTTCCTGCGTGATTCAGACTCTTTCTTGTGACATTCAGCTCCAGAGAGAAAGAGGTCTTCAATTCTAATCTTGTTGGTGTCGCCAAGATCGTACCCAAGTACTGTGGTGAAAGCCTTGTTCCACCAGACCGCATGGTAGTCTTTTACCATGGCGATTCCGACCCCGGCGCTGTCGAGGATTGTTTTCTGTTCGGCCATCGACTGCTGGAGCTTATGCTCCATCTCTTTTCGTTCGGTAATATCACGAATAATGGCTACTGCGTGGAACTTGCCATCGAGGTTGATAGGAGCGCCGTAGGAGATTTCTATGGGGAATTCCTCTCCACCCTTTCTCAATGCGGAAAGCTCCAGCGTTTTTCCGGCGTTAACACCCACGCCGGTCTCCTGGAACCTTCGGACCCCTTCGATGTGTCGGTTTATATATCGTTCCGGGATTATGAATTCGGAAATCTTTCCGCCCATGACCTCACTTGCGGTATAACCAAAGATCTTTTCCGCCGCATGGTTCCAGACGGTGGTGAGACCTGCGCCATCGATCATTATTATCGCCTCGGTTGCGGAGGTTATGATCGAGTCGAACCTGTTTTCGAGTTCCTTCTGGTCGGTTATGTCGGTTCCGTAAACCATGGCGCAATCGAGTCCCGCCAATCCGCGTATGGTGATCTGAAAGATTTTATTCCCGACTGTTTCGCTGAAATTGACGATGGCGTCTTTGTTTATAACTTCTTCGAGATCGATATGTCGTGCGCCGACAATGATATCGCTTAAGTTTACATCATCCGATTCAACAACATGGTAGATCTCTGTGACGGCCCGGTTGGCCATCTTTATGGAGCCGTCTCTCGCGCATCGTAATACCGGCCCCGGATTGAATTTTGCGAACTGGGCGGAGAGGTTAAGATCCTTTTCATTTTTTTTCCTGCGGGAGATATCCCGGATTGAAACCACCTGTACGGTTTTATCGTTTTGCTCAAACTTGTTGCAGGTGATTTCAATCTCGAATTTCCTGCCGGTTCTGTCGATTCCGAAGGTCTCGCAGGTCTCTTGATTGAGGCATGAGAAGAGTTCGAGAACACCATTGAGCGATTCTTTCGCTATGAACGGAGGTTCTTTAAAGGTGTTGATCTCCTCTAACGTCCATCCGAATATTTTACTGAACCGCTCGTTAACCTGGGTAGCTTTACCGTCTTCCCTGATTATCACCGCTTCGGAAACCGCTCCCGTCAGCCGCAGAAATTTTTCCTCCGCTTCCATCAAGTTTTTTTTCAGGCGTTTTATTTCGTCCGGCCCTGGTGGCGGATTGTTTTCTCCCGGCATCTGTCTCTAACCTTTGCAAAGTGATTCGGTCTATTATACATTAGCAATCAGATCAAGATTGTTGATGCAATCCGGGTCCTTGATATTCCGTATCTGGAGCAATAATAATGGCTCAAACGGCCCAGGTCGATCCTGTGATTTCCCGTCTTCGGTTTCTGAAGCGGTATGGGTCGAACTGCCTCTCCTATCACACGTTACAGCCGGGTCTGAACTATTTCGATAGCGTGGAAGGTTACATCGCCTATGGTGATTACGGAGGGTACAGGTACGCCTTGAGCGATCCGGTCTGTTCGCCGGAAGAGACTCCGGGGCTGATTGAAAAATTCGACGCAAACCACAGATCAATAACGTTCCTCCATATTTCAGGGTATGTAGCGACAATACTGGAAAAAGCGGGTTATTACATAAATGAAATGGGGGAGGAGGGTGTTATCGATCTTGACACATACACCTTTGCCGGGCGCAGGAAAGAGGACCTTCGAACCATGCATCACGCCGCTACCCGGGCAGGTCTTCAGGTGGAGGAACATTACGGCGAGGAGAGCTATCTTGAAGAAGCGGACGAGATATCCCGTCTCTGGCTCTCGAAAGTGAAGAAAAACCGTAAGCGGCTCTGGTTTGTGACCCGTAGCCAGACGCATCATGAAGAACAGGGAGTGCGGAGGTTTTACGGGAGCGTGGACGGCAAGCTGGTGGCATTTATCTATTTTGATCCTATCTGGCGGGACGGCGTCACAACAGGTTATATCGCTTCTGTTCTGCGGCGGCTCCCCACTGCGCCGAAAGGGGCGCTCGACCTTATTGTGCGCGAGGCTATGGAGAGATTTCGAACTGAGAAGGTAGGCTCCCTCTCGCTCGGCCTGCTTCCCCTTTATAATATCGAAGATGAGACAACAGGCCGTTTCAGATTCAGCCCCTTCGTCACGCGCCTCTTCAGGTGGACCCACGGGGCGTGGTTTACAAACAGGTTTTACCGGTTTGCCTCCCTCTCCTTTCATAAAGAGCGTTACAGACCGGAATTCAGGAAAATTTACATGGCCAGCCGCAAGAAATATCCTGTTTTCGACCTTGGTTTCGCCGCCAGACTTATCGGTGTGATTTAATTCGGACATTTGTCTGAAAAAAGTTGTTTGCGCCATTCTGATAATGTAAACTTCTAACAACTTGAGATTCATGTTGTATTTATTCTTTGACACAAAATTAGAAAAATTGGATGGAAATTATGGCTGACAACGATGATGTAAAAGATGGCTCATTAGAAGAACTTGATGATCAAACAGTATTACTTAATACAGATGACCAGGATTTGGCTGGTGAAGAGTTTCCGGTAGACGTTTCCGATGTCAACCGTGGGGAGTCAAACGATGTCATCTCCACCATGACTCTCGGTAAAGAGATAATGAGCGGGCAAGGTGAAGCTGGCGGCGGATCCGACGACGAAAGTGGCTCCGGGCTGGCCGGTGGAGGCTCCGACAATTTCGATACCTCACTCGATTCCTCCGGCGTAGGCGCTAACGCCGGTGACTCCATAGGCGATGTGGCGGCTGTTGGCGACTACGTTGGTGGCGCTGTTGCTGTGGAGCCGGGTGGAGTAAACGTGGAAGGTGGAACAGGTTCCGGGAACGACGCTCAGATTACCGATATCAGAAGCGGCGCGGACGCTGCTGGCGGCGGTACCGGCTCCGAAGGAATGAACGCACTTAATGAAAGCTCCGGGCTTAGGGGCTCGGCTGTCGATGGTGACGGATCGACTTCCATAACCGACACTACAGGCGGCGGCACGACCGGCACGACTGGCGCCACCGGCACGACTGGTACCACCGGTACGACTGGCACGACCGGCACAACCGGCACGACCGGCACCACTGGCACGACCGGCACGACCGGCACCACTGGCACGACCGGCACGACTGGCACGACCGGCACGACCGGCACCACTGGCACCACTGGCACGACCGGCACCACCGGCACCACTGGCACCACCGGCACCACTGGCACCACCGGCACGACTGGCACCACCGGCACCACCGGCACTACCGGCACCACCGGCACGACTGGCACCACCGGCACGACTGGCACCACCGGCACGACTGGCACCACCGGCACCACCGGCACCACCGGTACGACTGGCACCACCGGCACGACTGGCACCACCGGCACGACTGGCACCACTGGCACCACCGGTACGACTGGCACCACCGGCACCACTGGCACGACCGGTACGACTGGCACCACCGGCGGAACTGGCGGAACTGGCGGAACTGGCGGCACGCCCCCAGGTCTTGGTGATCTCACACCTGATCCGATTAGCGCTGTTGACCCTGTTGACCCTGTTGATCCGGTTGCCCCTGTTGACCCGGTTGCCGGAACCGGCACGACCGGTACTACCGGTACGACGGGGACCGGCGGCGGATCGATGGATGACAAAGAGGGTAGCGGCCTGTTGCAGGACGCTATCGACGACTGGTACGAGGATATCGAAGAGTCTGAGGATGTCATCTTTGAGGAAGAGGTCGAGGAGTGGGAGTTGTCTGAAGATGATGCCGACGCTCTTGCTGATTATGTCGAGGAGCATGGCCTCTCAAACGATGATGAAGGTAACTGGACACCTGAGAGCGATGGCGGTGGTTCTACAACTGGTGGCACTACACAGACCGGCGGCGCCACCGGCGGTAGCGGAGCTGCGGGGGCCTTCTAGTACGGAACAGTTGGCGGCGCACATGGCGCTGACAAAATAGTAGTTCTCTAGATAGTAGTATTTGAATAGATTACGGTTCCTTTACGGGGTCGGCGCCTTTCATGGTTCGCGCCGTCCCTACAGGGAAACACGCCATCCATAAGGGGCATAGGGTGGCGTTGAGGATGGATAAAAAAGCTTGGGGCTTTTGATTCTATAGTTTAGCGGTACGGGACAGGTTCGTAACGCGCTAATCAGTTGCTTTGTTATTACCCTTTTTGTGGGGGACTTGCACTGTTGAGCGTTATTCTGGAGTTGTGCCCGCGATTCCTGTAATTTGCAGGGAATTGATCGACAGCTTGGGGTTTGTGGAAATGTTCGGTTATTTGTGCCGGGTACGAAATTTCTCCCAATCCTGAAATTAGTTCTTGCCGCTGGTATCGAGTATGCGTTCTTTATCGACATGGGGGGATAAATGTCTTCAAAAATACCCTGGTTTGACCGGTGTTCGTGCTGTCTTGAAATATCCGTTCTATTCGTAGCCACAGAAACTTCTTATATATCAGGTGGTTAGATGAAAGAAACTCACTGGCTAAACTGGCTTATCAGGACCGCCACCACTTGGGGTGATATTCACTCGGTTGTTGAAGAGACCGGCGTGGATTCTCTCGACGCATCTCATAGAGAACTCATAAAATACGCTCTCGACCTCAACAGGTTGATAGTAATGATCGACTCCGAAAATTTTGACGTTAACCTGGTCAAGGACAAAAAAGAGAAGCTTGAGATCCTTCAACAATTCGCTATCAGGAAGTATGAAGAGGAAGAGAGACTAATAGAAAAGAATAATCTTCCCGGGTTGGAGAAACAGAAAACGGAACATTTCAGAATCCTTAAAAATATTGATGACGCAATCAAGGATTTTTCCGATGGCAAGATAAAAGAACTCCGGGTCTTCGAGGGCGCCTTTCTTGAGACGGTTATCTACCATATTAAAGGGAGTGATCGACAGACGTTCCGGTTGGAGAACTGGAAAGAGTCAATTTTAAACTCTGCCAGTTGGCGCGATCTGACAGATTGCACGAGAGAGATGGGGATGCCGGAACTCGATCAGGAGCATAGGGATATTCTGGATCGGATACTCAAAGTTGACAAGATTATCGAGCAATATGGCGGCAAGGCTCTGGAGGAGCCTGGCAAAGGAGTCGTGGCCGAATACTTCGACTCCCTCGGAAAGCTGGTCAAATCACATTTCAGTAACGAAGAGAGTTTTATTTCAACATTTGATACAGTTGGACTCGGCGCCGTCAAAAAAGAGCGCCTTCTCTACATTACCAACCTTGAAAAAAATAGATCCAATGCGCTCAGTGGTGTAACAAAAATAAGCCCTGAGCTGAAATACAACCTTGTTTTCCAGTGGATTGCCCATATCAACACCGTAGATTACGGGAAGCTTCGCAAAGAGTTGTGGTGGGAGAAGATTCTCATTAACGCCACACATATGAAGGACATTTCATTCCTTATCAAAAAAACCGGCTTGGCGGAGGTGGATGAGGCCTTCGGGAAAGCGCTCGCCGCCTCTTTTGAGTTAAACAGGTTCTTCGGCGAAGTGGCCGAGAAGGACGGAGCGCTCATCACAAACCTTATGGTCGAGAAACAGTTCGAAGAACTTATCGACTCAGTTAAGGAACTGTTCGATATCGAAGAAAAATTCATGACCGGTAACGGTCTCGAAGGTATTGAAAGTCATATGGTAAGCCACAGGAAAATTCTGGATGGCATTACAAGATACAGGGTCGATTTCCATCAGGACAGGATCGCGATCAGCGCCAAAATGAAAGTCCACATCCTGGGCGCCTTGATTAACCACCTGGACGATGAGGATATTCAGATGTTCAACTCCTTGGGGGACCGCTGAGCATGTATAATTATTTTACCGACAGGAAGGGTGACCTAAGGCAGGTAGACGCCACAAGTGACGTCGCTCGCTGTATACCACCCCTGCTCGACGCCATGGGATGGCGTGGTGACAGTTCCAACATACTCTCCGAGGCGTTGCCACATAATACGAGTCATGTGTCGCTCACTGAGCTGTTAAACGCCATGGCGAACATGAAATACTCCAATACCATAGTCAAAACGGCCCTGAATGAAATTCAGCCTGACCAGATGCCCTGTCTTTTCGTTCCCAACAACGGTAGCGCAATCGTACTTCTACGGGGAAACGAAAATTCACTCTTCATATTCGATGGCGGCGAGGTCAAATATAAACAGATCAGAAACTCCACCGCAGAGGGCAATGTAGTCTTTTTCAGGCGGATAGACAGCGCCCACGAGGGATTGCTTGGCGTTCAGCAAGACTGGTTCTGGAAACTTATGGGGCGGTTCAAAGCCAACTTTGCCATCATAGCCGGCCTGACCTTCTTTATAAGCCTGCTGGCTCTGGCCTATCCCCTCTTTATCATGTCGATATACGACAAGATACTTGTCTCAGAATCACTGGTTAATCTGGAGTCGTGGCTGATTGGAATAATTCTGGTCATAATCGCCAATGTCGGATTCTCCTTTATCAGGTCGCAATACCTCAGTTTTTTCAGTTTGCGAATCGGCAACGTGGTAGGCAATCAGGTTCTACGGCGTATGCTCTACCTTCCGCCCCGGTTTTCCGAAAAAGCGGCGCTGGGACACCAGATATCCCGAATCAAGGATTATGAGGGATTACGCGATTTCTTCTCCGGCAGAGGCGCGGTGGCCGTAATCGAACTTTGTTTCATTTCACTACTGATAGCGTGTCTCTTCTATATCGGTGGCCCGGTAGGATATATAGCTGTCGCCGCTATCATTATATTCATTATTTTCGGAGTCATCATCGCCCCGTTCATCAGACGGGCCAACGACGCCAATACCAAGGCGTATTCGAAGCGTCAGGAGTTCCTTCTGGAGATGATTCCGGCGGTTCGAGCCATCAAATACACCAAGGCCACACGAATCTGGAGCGAACGTTACAAGGCTCTGGCCGCCGAATCGGCCCTCTGTTCTCTTCAAGCGGCAAGACTGAACGCCACGACCAACGTTTTTTCCCAGATCCTGATCGTGGGTTCCGGCATAGGCGTCATGGGGGCGGGAGTCTACCAGGTGCTTCAGGGTAACATGTCCGCTGGCGCCTTAATCGCCTGTATTATCCTTATATGGAGGATTTTAGCGCCGCTTAATGCGGTTTATTCCGTTATCACCCAACTGACCCAGATAAAAAACAGCGTGGGACAGCTTAACAAGCTGATGAACCTTCCTATGATAACCAAACAGGAGGGGGGCATAGTCAAGAGTAGCGGAATATCGGGTAAAGTCGAGTTCTCCCGGGTATCAATCCGTTACTCTCAGGATTCACAACCCGCTCTGGTAGGTGTTCATTTCACCGTCAACAAAGGCCACACGGTTGTAATTGTCGGTAACACCGGGTCAGGAAAATCGAGCATATTCAAACTGATTCTCGGAATGCACACACCACAATCAGGAAGAGTTTTTCTCGACGATCTGAATGTTCGGCAGATGGACCCGATCCCGTTGCGGAAGTCTATCGCCCACTCGCCCCAGGAAGATTATTTCTTCCAGGGCACGGTGGCCCAGAATATCCTTATGGTAAGACCGTCCGCTTCCTTCGAGGAGCTTGTAGAAGCGACCAAAAAGGCATGTGTCTTCGATGAGATAGAAAGCCTTGAATCGGGTTTCTCAACGAAGATTAAAGATAATAATATCCTGCATTTTTCATCTTCGTTTAAAAAGAGGTTAAGCCTCGCCAGGGCTTTCCTGAAGAACTCACAACTGTTGTTGCTTGACAACCCTGACAGCGGCTTGACTTACGAACAACAAGACAGTTTGCTTGTGAGCGTGGAGGCTATGAAAGGGGTGGCGACCATCTTTCTTGCCACAGACAACGACAAGTTTATGAAGATTGCGGATTTGGTTTTGTGGATGGACAGGGGAAGAGTCCGACAGAAAGGGACGCCCGACGAAGTTATCCCGCAATACAGAAAATATCTGGAATCGAAATATATTGAAGCCAAACCGAGCGGTGTGGTTAAAAGTGAAAAAGCCAGGTTATAAAGCGCATCGCCCTCCCTTGCTGGAGGTAACGCAATGCGTGGAAATGGTTAACAGGCCGTTGCAACAATTTGGCGGTAAATCAATTTTGAAGGAGCAGAAGGCTAATGCTTGACGATATAACCCAGCTAACCTTGGAAGAGCTGGACAAGCCGACGCTTTGGGACCTGACGAAAATCATAAACGAGCACTATTTTTTCCTTTTGACGTTGCTCTTCGGCAGTCTTTTATGTCTCGCCCTGATACTCAAGACGATTAAAAATCTTGAGAAAGCCAGGGATTCGGAAGCGCGGTACATGTCCCGATCGGTCCTGCTCAAGGAGAGCCAGAATCCGGTGCTTCTCCGGGCGGCCATACTTTTTTCAGGTGGCGCTATCATCAGTTTTTTCATCTGGGCGGCCAGCATGGATATCGACGAGATCGCCGTTGCAAATGGCGTAATCCTGCAGGCGACCAAGGTACAGCAGATTCAGCACCCGAACGGTGGCGTGATTACCGAAATTCTGGTCGAGGATGGCGCCGAGGTTTCCAAAGGTCAGGCTCTGCTGAAGCTCGATCCGCTGGTTTCAAGGTCCCAGCTCGAACAGACCGTGAAACAGTTGGAGCTGATGCACCTTGCCCGGGAGAGGCTCAACACTTTTATAAAATACGTCAAACTGAAAAGTAACGGAAGGTCGCCGAACGGGATAGCTCCCGACTTTCGGAATATAAAGGTCAGCAACGATGTATATCGCCAGAAGCAGACCGGGATATACCTTCAGCAGGTGGCGTCGTACAACTCGGGTAGATCGATATTAGAGCATAGGGCCAGCCAGTTCAGGGAAGAACATAAAGAACTGGTGCAAAAGGAGAAAGTGCTCGAACAGCAGAAAGAGTTTCTGAAAACCGAAGAAGAGATGAAGCGTGAACTGGTGGAGGAAGGGGTCTATTCGAAGCTCGAATTCCTTAACATCCAGCAGAGGCTCAGCAACGTAGAGGGAGAACTGGCCCAGATCGAACCCAAGAAGAACAAGGTTATCCAACAAACCAGTGGGGCTAACAACAGGCTGGAGGAGTACGACTCCGAGGTCGTGCGGACCAATCTGGTGGAGCTTGTGGATGTGAACAATAAACTTGCGCAACTCACGGAAGTGGCCAAGAGGAACACCCAGGTGTTCGAGCAGTTGGTGATAAAGGCGCCGGTTGACGGACGTATACACGGATTAACCAAAAACACCATTGGCGGAGTTGTGAACCCTGGCGAGATAATCCTGAAAATTGTTCCCAAGGACAAGATTATGATCGCGGAAGTTAAGATCAGCTCCCGTGATATCGGGCATGTGCAGTTGGGGCAACGGTCAATGATGAAGTTCACAACGTATATATATGGCCGTTATGGAGGCATCGTAGGCAAGGTGAAGAGCATTTCCGCCTCTACGTTTGCGGATAAGACCGGGGAGCCGTATTACAAGGGGACAGTGATTCTGGCCAAGGATTTTGTCGGAGTTAATCCGAAATCAAACAAGATCCTTCCTGGAATGACTGTGCAGGCGGAGATCAAGACAGGAAGCAAGACTGTTCTTCAATACCTGTTCAAACCAGTTTTTACAACCGCAAGACAAGCTCTGCGGGAGCGCTAATATATATGAGAAACGATAATACGGCTGTTGTATATATGATCGCAGGTTACCGGCCTGACGGGAGAATTATCCTGGCATGTGCATCTATTCTCGAACGCGGGAGCTACAATGGACCTGTTTAAGGAACTGCCAAACTTCAAGCAAAGTTATATATATATACTTATAGCTTCATTCTTCATCAATATTCTGGGCTTGATTGTGCCTATAACCTTGATGCAGATATATGACCGTATAATACCGAATGAGGCTACGTCCACATTAACATGGTTAATATCCGCATGTGGTGTTGCGCTTTTCTTCGAAGCCATACTCAGAATTTCACGTCAGTTCATGAGCGCCTGGATGTCGGCGCAGTTCGACTATACCATCGGCTCGAAAACCGTGGACAAGATGCTTAATAGCGATATGCGGGATTACGAAAAGAGCGGATTCGGGGTTCACCTTGAGAGGGTCAACGCCGTGGGTACGATGCGGGGTTATTACTCCGGTCAGGTATTCCAGATCCTGATGGATATGCCGTTTATTGTTTGTTTCATTCTTGTGGTCATGTATTTGTCGTTTCATCTGGCTTTTATCCCCATTGCGATGATACTGCTCTATCTGCTGACGATCGCCCTTATTAAAGGGAGGTTTGAACAGGCCCGCGCTATCCAGATGGATCATAATGATCGCAGATTCGGTTTTGTGATTCAGGTCCTGTCTGGAATTCACAGCCTTATTGCCTCGGCGCTGGAAGAACAGATATTACGAAGATACGAGAGTCTCCAGTCCGCCGATACGAAGAACAGGATGCTGGTCAACTTCTGGACAATGCTTCCGAACAACCTGGCCCCTTTGTTCACTGTTTCCAACATCTTTTTGGTTGTTTGTGTAGGTAGCATAGCCGTAATCAACGACGAGATAACCATCGGTACCCTGACCGCTTGCACGATTCTATCTGGCAGGGCGATGCAACCTGTACAACAACTCGCCAATTTTATGTTGCGTCACTCCGATATAAAGCTTGCCAACCAGAAGCTTGACGAGGTAGAGGCGATGGAATATGAAGTTGCGCCGGGGACAGTCGAGTTTCCGAAAGATGTGAAAGGAACGTTGGAACTTCGAGATGTCTCTTTCCAATATGACAACAAACTCGCCCCGGTTCTTACGAAGGTGAACCTCGACATTCAGGAAAACAACATGGTGGCGATTTCCGCCTCCGGTTCCAGTGGCGCCACCACTTTGCTCTATATCCTTCTCGGGATATTGAAACCGAGTAACGGAATTGTTTTAGTCGGGGACAACAACCTCTCCCAGTGGGATCATACCAGCAGGCATACCCGGATGGAGTATCTGCCCAAGACGGGTGAGCTTTTCAAGGGTACGATCATGGACAACATAACCATGTTCGACAATACAAAATATATGGCGGCAAGCGATGTAGCCAAACTGGTTGATCTCGACGAACTGGTTTCCCAGCTTCCCCAGGGGTATGAAACACAGGTTGACTCCCGATCGGGCGGTATGTTGCCGAGCAATATGATTCAGAGAATATCTATCGCAAGAGCCTTGATCGAACGGCCCAGGATTTTGCTTCTGGATAAAACCAACGATGCGATGGATCCTGAAACGGAAAAGATGTTTTTCTGGTTGTTGTCGATGTTAAAGGGGAAATGTACGATAGTTGTGGTTACCAGCGATGACAGTTTGCTGAAGATGTCGGATGCAAGGTATCAGCTCTCCAACGGAGAGCTTGTGGAAGTTGATTAACATGTTGTGAAAAAGTTATTCAACCCGGATAGTCAGGCTTTATAAACCACTCCGATACCGCCCCATTTGATATCGTTGGTCTGATCGACAAACTCCCGATAGTTCTCGCCATGCTTTATCTCTTCCCAGAACTTGTAGACCTTGTTGTTGGGGCGTTTTGGATTGCTTATTATGTCGTGTACTCCGATCAGGCCGTTTTTTCTGACCAACGGACTATATAGTTCCCAGTCTCTTTTTACACCTTCGTAAGAGTGGTCGCCATCGATAAACAAAAAGTCGACGCTCTTCCCGTCGAGAATACCCTTTAGTTTGTTGAAGGTGGATACCTCGTGAGAGTCTTCCGTCAGAAAATGGAGATGATGACCCTCTTTTGCAAATGATCTGAACAGGTCGGTATCGGTCTTTTTGTAACCTCCACGGTACGCTCCTTCAAAAGGGAGGTCGATAGAGACTATGGTAGAGTTTTCGTCGGAGATTTTGAGCCAGGAGAAGAGCGTTCCACCTTTGGCCGTACCTATCTCCACGATAACTTTCGGATCTTCGCTTTTCACCATGTCGATCAGCCCGGCAAGTTCGTATCTCTTTTGAATAGCGCCTATTTCGATGGCTTTTTTCGCCACCTTTACAGTGTCTTCGGCGTATTCGGAATCTTTTTTCTTTTTATACTCAACGATGGCCCGTTCAAAAATATCAAGGTATTTCGGGGCGACGTTGTTTATATAATAATCACTCTTGCCGATATCGAGATTACTTTCTATCGATTTCCGTAATTCCGGGTTATCGAGAGTCTCAAGGGTTGTATTGACCCAGGAATCGATATTTATGTAGTCGCAAAGAAGGCCGTTCCTGCCATGATCGATAATTTCCGGGATAAAACACCTGTCGCTTGCTATAACGATCTTGTTACGAAGTAACAGTTCGTATATACCCCAGTTGGCGCTACCGAATTGCAGGGGGTAGAGAAACAGATCGACCTGATTCACTGTGGAGGCGAAGTCAGCGTAATCCATTTTGTCGATGAATATATAGTTGTTTCGGTCTACGTTTTCTTTTGCGAGGACGTAATCCTTGAATGTCATCTTGCCGGGGCCGAATTTGCGGTCGAGAAGGTTTTTCTCGAAACCGTAGGTCATTCCGGTGGAATCGCCCATGACGACAAACTTTATATTTTTTCGTTTTGCTGTAATTGCTTTGGAGATTCTGATAAATTGCTCAAAACCCTTCTCTGAAGAGAGGAGTCTGGAGCAGTAGCCGATATAAGTGGTTCCTTTTTCTTTACGAAATTTCAGGGTATCGCCAGCAATCTTCAGTTTTTCGCTGTCAAACCCCTCCATCTGTGGAAATATCTTGTGGCTCAGTTCTTTTGGCAGGAGGGATTTTGCGTAATCGCTCGGTGTTATCACCAGGTCGCTTTTCATCACCTGGTAAAAGGAGAGCATTTCAAAGTTCTTGTCGGCGTATCTTTGCATATCAGCGGGTGGATATTTTTCGTCCCATCCGTGCAGTCTGAAAGAGGGGAATTCCATATATGTAATTATCGGCGCATCCACTTCGTCAAAAAAAAGGTGTGGAGAGCCAAGTGTGCCATGGGCCACGATAAGATCGATCGGTATTTTTTCTGACAGTCGTTTTATTTCGGTCAGGGCGCCAAGAGAAATACGGGTGCTTTTCTCTACCTTGCCGGAATAGTAGTATGAATTCCGGGATATATCACCATGGGGGGTGAATGAGAAGAGGTTGGAGAAATCAAACTGGTTTTCTCGTCGGTGGTTTTCACCGCATAAAGTATAGGCGTTTGCGAGCCCGGATCTGTTCAGGTACTTGAAGAGTGAACCAAACTGGCTGGGGAATGATAACTGAACAAAGAGTATATCGAGTTTCTTTTTTTTCATTTGTAAATTCAAACCTTGTCAGGCGCCCCCGGCATTAAGGGGGTTATCTCAATTTATAAGATATTTGACCCATGCGAATGTGGATTATACAACGCTTTTAACATATGGCGGACCAAATAGTTATTCGAATCGGGGGCATGTGGTTATTGCGGAATTAGGATATATCCTGACAATTGACGCAGGATGTGATTATCTATTGTATACCACCAGTTTTACCATTCAGGTCTTGACATAGATGGCGCCTCCATCTATATTTTATCAGTAGTGTTTTATCTCTGGTATACGATACATTTTGCGATAGGGGCGAATTCATTTCAAGCTATGACAGATAGTGTACAAACAGCCTTGGATGAATTTCGTGAAGGTCGAAATCTGCTTGAGGCCGGGAACTACAAACAGGCCATCAGGCTTTTCAAACTGTCCATCAAGGGCAAAAACCTTGTCGCCGACTCGTATTACAATATCGGCAAGGCCAATTCCTTCCTCGGTCGTTACAAAAAGGCTCTGGCTTCATACGCCAAGGCGCTGGAACTGAACCCGGATAGCGCCGAAATCCATACCAGCGCAGGCAAGACCTTAAGCGATATGGGTAAATACAACCGAGCTGTCTACCAGTTAAAAACGGCCCTCTGGTTACGTCCTGACCTGGCGGAATCGTACCGAAACCTGGCCAATGTCCAAATGCGAAGAGGCGCTGTAGCCAAGGCGGCCCCATTATTCAGCCGCGCTCTTGTTATCGAACCTGAACATGCGGATACCCAATGTAACCTCGGTTCGGCCTTGATGAGGCTTGGAAAAGTTGAGCGGGCAATACGTTGTTTCTGGCGCTCCATCGACCTTGACCCGGAACATAAAGAAGCCCATAGCAACCTTGGCTGGGCGCTCAAATCAGTCGGTGATCTGGAGGGGGCGCTGTTTCACTGCGAACGGGCTGTCAAATTGTATCCGGGCAACCCGAACGCCAATAACAACCTCGGTACCGTATTGCAGGAGATTGGACGTATTGATGAAGCCGTAATCTCATATATAAAGGCTGTCAGGGGGAATTGGGCCAATGCGGAATTCCATTCCAACCTGGGTTCCGCGTTTCAGGCCTTGGGCAAGTTGAAAGAAGCCAGAATCTCGTACAGGATAGCGTTGAGAAAATCTCCTGATAAAACCCACATAAGACGGTACCTGGCCGATATTACCAAGCATAAAAAGTATACGAACGATGTAAAATTGATGGAGCGGATGGCCGCCAAACCTGATCCGAATGTGAACAGGAGCAAACACCTGTTTTATGCTCTGGCAAAGACGCATGAAGACCTCGGTAACTACGAAAAATCGTTCTCTTATCTCCTTAAGGGAAACTCCCTGCATCGTTCCACTATAAAGTTTGACAATTCCAACCACAATGAATTCGTAGACAGGATAATAAGATCTTTTCCGAGGGGAAGTGTCGATATCGGCGGTACACTCGGAGGTGATACGATTTTTATTCTGGGGATGCCACGTTCCGGCACGACCCTGATAGAACAGATTCTCGCAAGTCATCAGGAGGTCTGCCCCGCTGGCGAAATCAATAACTTCAACCGGCATATCTCCGGCGCTTTAAAGAGTCTGTCAAGAGAATCAAAAGAGTATCCGGAAGGATTTTTATCCCTTCCGGAAAAGGCTTTGCAACGGTTGGGATATAACTATCTTAATTCGCTTCGTGAAAAGATGGGAGCCGCAAGCTACATCACGAACAAGATGCCGGGCAACTTTCACTATATCGGCCTGATCCTCGCCGTATTGCCGGGCGCTAGGATAATTCACTCCACTCGCAACCCCGTGGACACATGTCTCTCCTGCTTCCAGAAGCTCTTTACAGGATCGCAAGATTTTACTTACGATCTTACCGAATTAGGAGTATATTACTGCAGTTATCAGCGTCTTATGCGGCATTGGCGCGAGGTGTTTCCAGGAAGGATACTTGATGTCAGGTATGAGGATGTTGTAGCTGACCAGGAGGGACAATCGAGACGTATGCTCGATTATTGTGGACTGGACTGGGACCCGGCGTGTCTCTCTTTTTACAAAACGAAAAGATCGGTCAGCACCGCAAGCGCCGCTCAGGTGCGGAAACCTATATATACAAACTCGGTAGAGCGCTGGAAGCGTTTTGAACCGCAATTGGCGCCATTAATAAAAGCGCTCGGATTAAAAGATAATTAGTAATACTCTTCCGGCCTGTCTCAGCCTGGCGCGGGAGTGTTCTGATTCAGGTATAGCGGTTAATCTCGCCGCTTTGCTGTAGAGGTCGGGATTGGGGAAAGATCATATACACCCCTTGCCGTCAACCGGGCGTCGGTCCGTTTGTTATTGGGGAATTATTAAATCGGGGAATGATTAAATGAAATACACCTTAGAGATATTTGTCCTGTCGGTAATTGTTCTTTTCGGGAATACGGCTCTTGCGGGGGAGCCGGAAAGGATACCTCTCTCCCTGTCCGAAAGCATTGTATCAACCTTGAAAAACAACTATGAAATCGTGATCGACAGGATCGATCCAAAAATCGTGGAAAAGAACATCGGTATATCGGAATCGGATTTCGATGCAACCATGTTTGCCGAGGTCGGGTGGTCCAATGGCAAGTCCCCAAATTATTACGATAGCCTGAACACCAACGAAGACACATCCTTTGGCGAAAAGTTTGTTTCTCTCGGAGTTCGTCAGACCATCAAAACCGGTGCAAGTTACGAGTTGTCTCTCGGCCTTTCGGAGGCGGATTCCGATACAACGCTCAACAAGATCGACCCGGTGTATAAACCGAGCGCAACCTTGTCCGTTACACAGCCGTTGTTAAGAGGGGCCGGTACCGACATAAATGTCACAGGGATAATGATCTCCAGGAACAACGCCATGATATCCGATCACCAGTTTTCCCAAGCTGTTCAGGAGACGATTACGAAGACCAATCTGGTCTACTGGAACCTGATTTCGCTTAACATGCGCCGTAAGGTGTTGGTGGAGTCGCTGGCAAGGACGGTGGAATTTCTCCGAAAAATTGAATTACAGGTAAAAGTTGGCGCTTTGGCAAAGTCAGAGATAGCAAGCGCCAAATCTCTTGTCGCTATACGTGAGATTGATCTTATCGATATAGACAGAAAGATAGGCGACACTCAAGACGCATTGAAATCACTTATAAACAGGCCGGGTGCACAGCCTGGCGGTCCTGCGACCATTGAAGCAACGGAAAAACCGGTCTACAGAAAGATCGATCTTGATATCGATAGATTAACCGAAACAGCAGTAAAGAAACGTCCGGTATATCAGCAGACTCTCTTGTCGATCGACAGCAAACGGCGCGAGGTCGAATTTCTGGAGGATCGCAGATTGATGACACTGAATCTTAATGCTGGCGCAAACCTCTACGGTACAAGAGGCCCGGAAAACCATGATTATATCGGTAATGTTCCCGTCGGACAGTTTGAAGGAACAATGAGTGACTCCATCAGCGATGGCATGGCGGGTAAATATTTCGATTTTTCCATCAGTCTGCTTGCTGAGTATCCTATCTTCAACCGAAACGCGAAAAACAGGGCGGTTAAAAGCGTGTTGCAACTTGAAAGTCTGGAAACCAGGCTTGAGGCTATCAGGCAAAATATCGAATTGGACGTTTCAACCGCTGTTCGAGGGGTCCGAACCGCAGAGCTGATGATAACCGCCTCTCGTGTATCAAGGGAGCTTTCGGAGCGGAAACTTCAATCAGAGTTGAGAAAATTTGAGATCGGCTCATCTACGATCTTTACTATTTTACGCTATCAGAACGACCTGGCCATCGAAGAGGCCAACGAAGTAACGTCGCTGACAGACTACCTGACAGGTATCGCCCAACTTAATCTGGCTACCGGAATGGTTCTGGAGAAAAACAATATAAGTATCGAAGAGTAACGATTAGCGATATTGGTCAAGATCTTATCAGGATAACCTTGCGCATAACCAGCGCCGCTGTCACTACTGCGATAATAACCGATGCGCCGCCCCATGCCTGAGACGGGACATTGGTGAGCTTTGCCAACGCTTCGGCGTCAGAACCGGGGACGGTCCTGAATATGATGTCTTCGAGAATATCGATAGGCGCATAGAGACAACTTGCAAGCCCGATTGTCATCAGGATGAAATCGTTAATCTCGTGGCGTAAAACCCCGGCGGCCGTGACCAGCAACAGACCTCCCGTCAGGCAGAATACGAACCCGAAACCGGCGATTGGCCTTACATAAATGGCCGTAATAACGACCATCAATATTCCCAACAGGGCTGTTATCATGGCGTCACGTTTACTGTAAGCGACAGCCAGCAGAATGCCAGCGCCGAAAAAGAGACTCCCAAGGTAACCTGCGGACAATATCAGAAACTGCGAGCCTCCGATAGTCCAGCAGACTCCTCCAAGCCTTGGACTCACCTCGATTTTTTCTATTTCCCCACCGGTTAAAACTGTGGCCAACCCATGGCTGAGTTCTTGAAAAAAGACTACCAGTAGTTTGAACGGAAATATATACGGGGTTTCCCACAAAAAAACTATGACCAGGATAATAGTAGCCATGCTTATGGCGCGTCCACTGTTGTAGCCTCTATTCGAATCTTTGTATGTCATGATATGTATCCGTCTTCGGTTGTGAGGCCTCGAAAAAGTTGTGTGTATAATAGTACGAAGAAGGTACGGACAGATTTTTTTTAACCGGCTATAATTGCGCAAATTTTCGGTCCAGGAATAAAACAGAGTATGAATCAGGCTTCGGATGGTAATTTTGCTGACTTCCACTGGGAGGAGATAATCCCGCCTTCTCCCTTCGTCGGCAACGATTGCAGGTTTGACCAACTGACGTTCTGGTCTTCATCGGATAAACTTCCGCAGGACAAGGAGGAGTATCGCAGACCTGGCGATGAGGCCAGGATGAACAACCTGTTGCATGTAATTTCGACGAAAATAGCTTTCGAGGCGAAAAAGCTTGGCGCAAACAATGTAAACAACTATTCGTTGCGCAAGTTTATAACGTCGAGGTTTGAGTTTTCCAGTAACCAGAATGCCGCCAAGGACAAGCTTGCGGCGTGGTTCATGTCCCGGATAAAGTATGAGCAGGGAAGGATCAGGGCGGACTATCTGGCTTACCTGAAAGAGAAGTATGGCAGTGACGAAGGCGGGTTTTTAAACGAGGTTAACGGCAAGTCGTACACCGGAAATTTTAACGGGAAGAGCATTAGCGGGTTAAGCGACATCATCCTGGAAAACGCTCGTGTCGATGGCGCCATATACGACAGCACCGTAGATAGAATCGATAGCTCAAGCGTAGTCAGGAAAATCGAAGGGGACCGTAGTTCCGTTCAAACCAACGACGGAATGATCTGGGTCAGCGACTGCCAGATCAAGATGAATACAAACCATGTAGAGATAAACCAGGGGCGCATCGACGAGAATCAGGGAGTTGTAAAACGGAACGAACGTAGTGGTGTTGTCGCATTGAACGGCGAGACCGGTCTGCTGGAACTTAATTACGGAACCATAACTACCAACGATGGCCTGATAAAGGATAACCCGGAAGGGACCGTTGAGATCAACAACAAACGGTTGTTCCAGAACTCCGGAACCGTAAGTGTGAATAACGGCGACATCAAAAACAACCTGCTGAGGTTAAAAGAGAACAACGGATCGATTGATCGGAATATCGGCGACATAGATCTGAACAACGGACGTTTGAGAAGTAACGATAACAACGTATCGGTAAACGGCCCAGACGGAGTTATTACAGAGAACAGCGGTGGCCGTGTCGATGACAACCAGGGTGTTATCGAGGAGAATGGTGGTGTCATTTCCGTAAATAATAATACGATCAATGTCAACCATGGCAAGGTGGACGAGAACAACAAAACCATAGACGAAAACCGGGGCATGATCGATATAAATACAGGTTCGGTTTCGGTCAATTCGTTCATGGTATGGACCAACAAAGGGGAGGTTGCGTCAAACCAGAAGAGGGTTGATCACAACGAGGGCGCTGTCACACTAAACTCCGGTATCGTCACTGTCAACGACGAGGGTGGAAAGGTGATTAACGAGGAGAAGGCGATTATCATCTCCAACAAAGGGATCGCCTCTGGCGGCGGCACCATAGTCTTCAACTACAAGGGGGGGGAGATCGACAACGTCGCCGACTTTAAAGGGGATATCAAGGACGACGATCCGTCAATGCTCGATATCTTCGATATGCTCTAACATCCTTTTCTGTCGTCCAGGATACTTTCATCAAAAACGGACCCTGTAAATAATTCTGTGTAACTGCCCTTTTACATATTTGTTGGCATCCTGTTTTCAAACTCGATCATAAACCTATTCAGCGCAGGTTTCCAGTTTCTGATTGGCAGTGTCCATCTTTTTGCCGCCGCATTGATGGCGAGATAAACAACTTTCAGCGCCGATTGATCGTGTGGAAATATTTTTCGATTGTTGATCGCCTTGCGGATAACGCTGTTCAATGATTCAATGGCGTTCGTCGTATAAATCACGCGCCTGATCTCGTCGGGATAATCGAAGAGTGTTATAAGGTTGGGCCAATGCTTGCGCCACGATTTGGCGATGGTCGGGTACTTGCCATCCCAATGTCTGGCGAATGACTCAAGCTCGCACTCGGCTTCGTCCACAGTTACCGACTGATATATTTTTTTCAGGTCCGCCGCCACGGGTTTGAAGCTCCGTTAAAATCGACAACCAGAACTTTGCGCCTTCAGTCTCGGCAATCCACAGTCCCAATAGATCTTTCTGACCGTCAAGGTTGATCCCCAACGCAATGTAGACCGCCTTGTTTATAACCCGTTTGTCCTGTCGAACCTTCAGCACAATGCAGTCCAGGTAAACGATGGGATAGACTTCATCAAGCGGGCGCGACTGCCATTCAAGCACACGCTCTAAAACCGACTCCGTAACTTTCGATACCAACGTCGGCGACACCTCGGCGCCATACATCTCCTGGAAGGCCGAGACGATATCGCGGGCGCTCATCCCCTTGGCATAGAGGGATAAAATCTGATCATCAAAATGCGTCAGGCGGGTTTGGCCCTTCTTCACAAACTTCGGATCGAAATCTCCGTTACGATCACGGGGTGTCTCGACCTCCACCTCACCGTGATCACCTTTGAGTGTTTTGCGTGAGGAGCCGTTTCTGCTGTTACCTGTGTTTTGGCCCGATGAAGAATGTTTGGCGTAACCAGGATGCTCTTCCATCTCAGCGCCGAGAGCCGCCTCAACTGTCATTTTGACAATCTCACGGCTTAAATCAGAAAGGT
>JAJDBK010000025.1 GCA_029261405.1 Nitrospinaceae bacterium | reverse complement strand
CCGTTCGATAAGTATTCAAAAGAATATCTCGACAAGATAAGCGACGCGGCGTTTGACACTGAACATGGCGCACAGGCATTTCGCAAACAGCTTATTACCGACCACGGGTTTGCGTCCGACCAGGTGAACATCAATCCGCCGAAGAATGAGCATGGCAAGTTCCGCGTATCTATTCGCAGGACGGCAATGAAAGCCGCGAAACCGCTGGAAGTTCTGAAAGCGGAGAGAGCTAAAGCGGCAGAGGATGTAACCACAAATGTGGATGCCATTAAGTCAACCCAACGAAACAAACCACCCACTGCCGCCGATGGTATTGTGGCGACCGGCAAGCCTGATGTCAAGATCACGGTTCCACCGCTCAGTGAGATCGCTACAAAACCGATAGACCCTCAAGAAGGAAACAAAGTCCCGGCAAACATGCATGGGATCAGCCCGGACATAAAGACGGCTCCGATAAAAGTTCCGCCGTTAAACGAGATCGCTCCCAAACTGGTAGCACAAGAAAGAGGGCCGGTCAGGGATGCCGCCAGAGCGGAACAGAATAAAGCTCTACAGAATATTAAAGTGGCTCCGGTTGCAAAACAGCCGGAAGTAGCAAAAGCTCCCAGTGGCGAGGCTGTTACCACTGTTACTCAAACCGCAGAGAATAAACCGACCGAACCTGTATCACAAAATAGTGGGGAAAAAGCCCCTTCCGTAGAGCAGTCGAGTGGTGCGCGAAGTGTGGATGATATCGAGAACTTTTTCCAATCGGCTATTTCCGATGAAATGAAGGGACAGCAGTCATCGATATCTCTTGGAAAACCAAGCTCTTCAAGTATTGAATCCGTGAAAAGACTTGCCAAGGTTGATCTCTCAAATATTGCAGACGAGAGAGTGATGGACGCTGATAATGTGCGCCACGCCAAAAACAAACATAACATCACCGCCCAGGAAATTCGGTTAATACCGCAAATTGTTGATACACCTGACAAGGTTACATACAACTCCAAGTCCAAGAAAAAACCCGATTCAATTCTTTACGAGAAGAGAATAAATGGTGATGTTTACCTTGTGGAAGAAGTGCGAAAAGCCAAAAAGAAACTGGCTTTCAAGACGATGTGGAAAAACCAGAAGGAGGGAACCGGCCTGAGTGATACATCGTCGTCTCCGACGAATCCCACCCTGGACGTCCAAAACGGGCAGTCCGCTCCTTCCACTACTAATATAGTACCGTCTGGTGGTATCGTCAACGACAGAACCATAGCGGCGGGTACTTTAGTTCACAAGAAAGAAGAAAAACCGACCGAACCTGTATCACAGAAAAGTGGGAAAGAAGCCCCTTCTGTTCCCACTATTTCCAAGCCGAGTGGCAAGAATGGAAAGAACAAAACAGCAACTAAATCCGATCAATTAAGAAACAAGGCTGAAACGGTATCAACCGTTGGGCTGGTAACACCTCCATATGCGCAGATAATTGCAAACGGAGGCATAAATACTAAAGAGCCGTTACTCAATGACTTGCTTGTCCAGATGGCCAGGGAGAAAAAGAATCTTCGACCCGGATTTATCACAAAAAACGGGTTGTCTATGGACCGTATGCGGGAATTACTCAATCAGCACGGACTGGACCCGACTCTGACAGACTCATCTGAATTGGAGACCTTGCAGGATTTTTACGATTACATTGAAAAGTCCGTAAGCCGTGGCGACACTTCCGAAAACAAGATGTACCAACGAGTAATCGATGAGCATCAGGAAACCATCGACGCGCATGAAGAGGATACATACGGTCGAGCATTGGATAATTACCAGCGTCCGGTCGAAGTCCTTGATGCGGTAGATGAAAAGATTCTGGTTGATATGCACGGCTTTGAGCCTGACGCTTTACACCGATTTATAGAGAAGACCAAAGCGGACATAGCGGAGTATGGCGAAAGTGACGATCCATTTTCACCAAAACCACAGGCCCGGAAAAAAGATATCGAGAAACAGGAATTCAAGACCAAACCGAAAGCCAGACGCGCATTAAAAACCGCAGGGCATAATGGTGAAGTTGTCGGTAAACGGGGTAAATACCGGGTCAAAATCGAGAAGGCCACTGTTGACACCACGAAAAAGAGAAAGCCGGAGAGAAAAAAGAGCAACGAAGGCGCATATAACGAAAGTACATCTACACTAAAACCGTCAAATAGTGCAAATAGCGACGTTAAAGGGACAGTTTCGGAGACTTCGCCCACCAAAGACATAACCGAACAGGTGTTCCCGTCAAAACTGAAAGCCCGTCGTGCGATAAAAGCCGCCGGGATTAACGGCGGGGTTGTCGGCGAACCTGGTAAGTATCGGATCGAATTGGAGAAGCCCGCAGAAAGCGTCGCGGTTGATCCTGCCGCAGGAACCAAAGAGACCGTAGCCGATGATTCCAAAGATGCCAAAGGGATAAAGAAGACATCCCGGAAAAAACAGCATCTGGATGTTGGCGAGAAAATCGGCGGAGCCAAGAAAGATCGATGGGCCGTTCGAGGTCTGAAAGTCGCCGACCTTCAGGGTATGACCAATGCCGAAGCTCACGAATACGTTACGAAGGATCAGGTGTGGCCGAAACCGGATTACAGGAAGCTTGTGGCTGACGGAATAGACCCGGTAGCTGTAAGGATAATTAAGCATATTCGGGATAGATCGCCAATGCGTCCTGCAAAAGACGATTCTGAATCAAGGAAATATTATGTAGAAACTCTTGCAATGATCCGGGAAAGCGTTGAGGAGCGTGGAGACACTGCTTCGTTAGGAATATCATATCTGTTCATTGGGTTTGGTCCGAAAGAAAAAGCCCTGATGGATCGTGCGTTCAGCTACAAACTTTCAAGGATATTTCCGTCATCCTGGGATGTTGCCAAGTATCAAGTTGAAATAAAAAATACCGGGTGGCCTAACGCAAAAAAAACTGTAAAGAAAGGGACCGGAGACGGACTTGAACTGCCGAAGCGTCCACATTTGGATAACCAGGAAAGGAGAGGCGCCAATTGGCGTAAGGGTAAAGATATTTCCGGAGACGATTTAAGGAATGTTTTCGGATTTCGGGGTGTCGAATATGGCAATTATGTTGCTGATGATGAACGGCAAAAGTCCCTGAACCTTGCTTTTGATTCACTTCATGATCTTGCCGATATTCTGAACATACCACCAGAAGCGGTGTCTCTGGACGGAAGGCTGGGGTTGGCGTTTGGCGCTCGTGGAGGAGGATCGGCGGCGGCGCATTACGAATCTCACAAATTGGTAATCAATCTCACAAAACTTCGCGGTGGTGGAACGTTAGCCCACGAATGGGCGCACGCTCTGGACCATTATTTCGGAGAGAAGAATGTGGAGAAGGGTTCCGCTGGTAATGCGAACTTTGCTTCTGGGGGTAGAGGATCATATTCACGGAGGGGGATTCTAAATCTTCGTCCTGCATTGCAGGATGCGTTTGACGGCACGATGGATGCTATTTTTAAACGCCGCAAAACGAAAGCGGATGTTGTCCGGAAGCTGGAACTTGATATCGAAAGTCTGGAAGCGAGTATTGCCAGAACTGAGGGATATTTGGTCAAATATAAAGGTGATAAGGGTTACAAGAAAAATCTTCGCGAATGGCAACAGTGGCTTGATAGATGGGGCCATCCTGTATTAAAGAAACACCAGAAGAATCTTGCGGAAGCCAGAACCGACAGTTACGAGCCGACTGAGAAAACAAGGTCGTCATTCCTGACGGAAGCCGTGAAATTGTCCGGGGGGAAAAGTGGCTACTGGCAACGACCGACAGAAATGTTTGCTCGGGCGATGGAAGCCTACGCATTCGACCGTATCAAAGATCGCGGGAACCAGTCGGATTACCTTGTCCAGGGCGCAGAAGAGAATAGGTATGCTGTTGGGTTCCGAGGCAATCCATACCCCGTCGGACTGGAACGCGAAACGATAAATAAAGCGTTCGACAAGTTCTTTGAAACCGTTCGTGTGAAAACGAATGAAGAAACCGGGCGACCGAGTATTCTTGAATCCCGCGCCGACAAACC
>JAJDBK010000024.1 GCA_029261405.1 Nitrospinaceae bacterium | reverse complement strand
GGACACTGGGAAGCTGACTCCATCGTGTCCAGAGCCAGCAAAGCGGCGCTGAACGTGGTTCTTGAACGAACGAGTCGCCGCCTCTGTCTGACGAAGTTACCACAGAAGAGTGCGGGTCACACGAGCAGAGTGATGGTATCGCGACTCGGTTCGTTCCCTTCCGAGGCACGTCGCTCGATCACCTACGACAACGGGAGCGAGAATGTGGAGCACGAGGCGGTGAACAAAGCCTTGGGGACAGACTCTTACTTCTGTGCTCCATATCATAGCTGGGAGAAAGGAGCGGTTGAAAATATCAACGGACTGATCCGACGCTATATCCCGAAGGGAACGGATATCGAAAAAATAACGGAGGAACAGATCAGATGGATAGAGTGGCAGTTGAACAACCGCCCTCGGAAATGCCTCGGCTACCAAACCCCGGCGGAGGTCTTTGATAAACTATGCGGTGCACTTGCTCCTTGAATGCGGCAAATATATGACCATTTCCTGTCAGGATTTCTGTAGCGGACGTAGCGGGATCAATCATGAGCAAAGGTCGCTAATTCCTATATAGTATTTAATCTTCGACCAGAACATTTTTTTCTTCAGTTCGTTTATCCGGTCACGGGTCTGATTTTTCCCCAGGTTAATGCATGACTGGGACACCGAAAAATCCCACCAGTTTATGTTGCATGTGTCAGGCTGAATAATAAAGTCAGCTTTTGCAAGCTCCATTTCCGACAGGATATGTCTGGATACTTCGTTAGCTCTCAATGTAACGTCAAGTCCGCTTGAGATCTCATATTCCCTCATGTTAGGAACTATATCCGACCCTATTACAAACCGGGCGCCCATATCCCGCAGGTTATCAACAAGGCTCGGCGCCGCCCAGCCTCCGTCGATGAGCATGGAGCCGTTTATTTTCAGCGGGGGATAGAGACCCGGCATGGAGCAGGAGGCTACCACCGCATCCACCAACGATCCACTCTCAAAATAGTGGGGCGTGAAATTTGCTATATCGGTAGCGCTACAGACGAACGGCAGTGGAAGATCCTTGATATCGACATCAGGCACAAGCTCCTTGATACTGTTTCGGAGAACTTCCGAATCGAGATATGCAAGTTGCGTAAGCGAAATGCCGTAATAGATCGATTTTTTTAACCCGCTGGCAAGGGTTTTCATCAAGGAACGCTGTTCCTCGACTTCTTCGTCCGGCAGGTAATCGATAGGTATGATTCGCCCTTCTGTGCTGTCTAAAAATTCCCGGACCCGTTCGTTTACCCGGTCGATATCTGGATCGGCGGCGTACATGGCGCCCACAAGAGCGCCGATGCTACATCCGCCCACCATATCGATTTTGACTCCCGACTTTTCCAGCTCTTCAATGACACCGAGATGTACGATACCCTTTGCGGCGCCACCACTTAACGACAGACCAACTTTCATGGCTTATCCTGGTCGGTCAAAGGGGGGGAGGGGGCAAGGTCTGCGATTTTCGTCCACAGCGACGTAGACCACCTTTCCGACAGCGACATGTGAGACGCTGGCGTTACGACGTTCGGCAATTACGGTAACTGTCACAGTCATCGAGGTTCTGCCGGTACTGGAAATTTCGGCGTAGAAGGAGAGCAGGTCTCCGACAAATGCCGGTTTTTTTATGGACAGATCCTGGATCGCCGCCGTGACAACCCTTCCGCCAGCCCTGACTATGGCGGGAATGGAACCTGCCAGATCGACGTTGGCCGCTATCCATCCTCCAAAAATATCACCATCGACGTTGGAGTCTTTCGGCATGGCGATGACTTTCAGAGTTGGAGCGCCTTCAGGAATCTTTTCTTCGTTCATTCAGATTTTTTTTATAAAGTCGCTCTATTTCGTTTCTGTACCGCTCAGATATTTTGCTTCGTTTTACCTTGAGAGTGGGAGTGAGCAAACCGTTATCGATTGTCCATTGCTCCTCTGTCGCAAAGAGCCTCCTTACCCGAGCGTATGAGGGGAATGTTCGCATCAGTGGCGCGATCTCTTTCAGAATAAATTCCTCCACCACAGCTTCATCGGCGGATGTCACTTCAAGGGTTTCCGAGGTTTTTTTCCACTCCTCTTCGTTAAGGGAGAGGGCCGCAGTCAGGAAAGGTTTTCCCTCTCCGTAAACGATAGCTTTTTCCACCAACGCCAACGATTCGAGGGCCATCTCCATATCACCCGGCGGGGCTTTTTCACCCGTTGACATTATTATGATTTCTTTTAATCTTCCGATAATCCTTATATTGCCATCTTCAACGCAGACACGGTCCCCTGTCCTCAAAAAACCGTCGCTGGTAAATATTTCACGGGTAGCGTCTTCATCCTTCCAGTAGCCGAGCATCACGCCGGGACTGTTGACCTGAAGTTCATCACTCTCTCCGACACGAATAGCTACTCCGGGGAGGGGAGACCCAACCGTTTCCGGGGCGTTGTTGTTGCCCCTGTTTACAGCGATTACAGGGCTTGTTTCTGTGAGGCCATAACCTTGCAAAAGGTTTAGGCCCAGCCCGATAAAGGTTTTCGATACGCTGGTCGATAATGGCGCCCCACCGCTGATAGCAAGGGCAATCCTTCCGCCAAGTTTCGCCATCAGTTTTTTCGCCACGAGCTGGTTAAGTATCGGCCAAAGCAGTATGGCGGGTGTAAAATCGCCTCTCCCCTGTTTCCATAAAAAACGTTTCCATCCGGTCTCAACGGCTAATTTAAAAAGCTTCCGGGCGAAAGGAGGTTTCTCCTCCAGTTGAGCCGAGATTTTCGCCTGGACCCGCTCGAAAATACGAGGCACCGAAACAAGAAACGTCGGCCTGACGGTTAGCAGGTCTTCAGCCAGATCTGGTATCGATCGAGCGTAGGCCACTTTAGCGCCTACAGTCACAGGCAGGTAATAACCGATGGTTCGCTCCAGGGCGTGGGAGAGGGGAAGGAAAGAGAGAAAGATATCATCAGCGGTCACCACGGCGGTCTTAAGCCCCGCTATGGCGTTGGAAAAGATGTTGTGATGGCTTAACATCACACCTTTCGGATGCCCGGTTGTGCCCGATGTATATATAATTGTTACCAGATCCTCCGGTTTTGCGAGCCACGACTCTTCGCGTGAATTCTCGGAGACGGCCCAGTCATCGACATGGCTTACCCTGTCGTCCCCGCTCTCATCTATACGATCAAGCGTAACGACTCTTTTAATATCGGGTGTCTCGGCGACCTCTTCTTTTAACTTCTCCCAGGTAAGCATGTCGCCGATCAGAAGGAAACGGGCCCCGGAATGACGAAGAATGTATCCAGCTGAGCCTGCCGAATCGTTTGCGTAGAGAGGAACCGTTATCAGGCCGTTTCTCATGGCCGCCTGATCGAAAAGGACCCATTCCGGGCTGTTGGCGAGACAGATGGCCACCCTGTCACCCGGATTTAATCCTTCATTTGCAAACGCCGCCGACCATCTCCTGATCTTTCGCTCCATGTCACTCCAGGTCAGATCGGCCCATTCCCCCATGGCTTTGTCAAAATGTTTGTAAGCGATACTATCCGGAGTCAGTTTTACTCTATGAGTAAAGAGGTTATGAAGAGTGTGCGCCTCCTCAGGGGTAATCGCTCCGGCGTCAATCATACTTTTTTTCATGATTCTTTCCTCATACGCTGATAAAATCCCTCCATCCTTCATCAGGTGTAAAACGTTCGCCATGCGTTGTCGCAAGCGCATTGAGCCGATCACGCATAGCGTTAAAACCTCCAGTCCTGGCGTAATTCATCGGTCCACCCCGAAACGGCGCAAAACCGGTTCCGAACACCATTCCGGCGTCGAGGGAATCGGTGTCTTCGACTACATTCTCGCGGATGCAGGCGACAGCTTCATTGACGAGCCTCAGAATCATCCTGTCTACCATATCGTCAGGTTCAATGTGTCCTGACTGATGTTCCGGTTCAGACTGTTTGCCCCCCGCATAACTGTAGAAACCGCGTCCGCTCTTTTTCCCCAGATGTCCCGCCTTTACCATCTGTCGAAGGGAATCTGGGGTTTTAATGTTCATACTGTCGGATAGAATATCACAGACGTTCAAACAGATATCAAGGCCGACTGTATCGGCCAGGGTAATCGGCCCCATCGGCATTCCGAACTTTTTCGCCGCCCTGTCGATAACCTTCATGGCGACTCCCTCCTCGGCAAGGGCCATGCCTTCCATCAGGTAGGGTAGCAGGAGGCGGTTAACCAGAAAACCGGGGGAGCTTTTTACTGTAAGGGGTAGTCTGTCCATAGATATGACAAAGGCTGTGGCTTTCTTCAAGGTTTCAGGCGATGTTGACGCTCCTTTTACAACCTCCACAAGTTTCATCATCGATACCGGGTTGAAGAAATGAAGACCCACGAAGCGTCCCGGATCGTTCAGGCTCTCCGCGAGTAATTCAAGAGGAATGCTCGATGTGTTAGTGGCGAGAAGGGCTCCCTCTTTCAAGTTCGGCTCGATGGTGGCGTAGAGGCTTTTTTTCGCATCGGCGTTTTCGAAAATGGCTTCGATCACAACATCAGCAGACCTCACGCCGTCCCCTCCAAGGTCGGGAACAAGCCGGTCCATTGCCGACTGCACCAGCCTCGGTTCTTTTAATTTCTTTTTGAAAAGAGTATGGGCGCGACCAATCGCTTTCCCGACCCTGTCGATATCAGTATCCTGTAACGTAACCGAAAAACCGCGCAAAGCAAGCCAGGATGCGATATCCCCGCCCATTACTCCGGCGCCTACCACATGAACATCGGTCGGTTTAAAATCGACCCCTTTTCCCGAAGCTTTCATCGATTCCTGCAGGAAAAAGAGACGCACAAGGTTTTTCGCTGTTGAACCAGTGATAAGTCTGGCGACCGACTTCGCCTCTTTTGCCATCATATGATCGCATTGGGAATAATCGTTGCGCCACAGGTTTACGGCGGCCATCGGCGCAGGGTAATGTTTTGGGTTCGCTTTGCTAAGAACTTTCTTTTTCATGAAATGCGACAAGACCATTCGAACAGGCTTGATGTTTGAGACGACCGCTTTGAGGCTCCGCCCACTGTTCTCCGGTGGGTTCAGGAGAATACTTTTTGCCGCTTCTCGAAGATTACGGTTTGGAACCACGTATTCTACAAGTCCGATTTTTTTCGCTTTTTTCGCAGTGATAGCCCTGCCTGTGAGTACCATCCCCATCCCTTCGATTCCGCCAAGAAGGTGGGTAGCCCGGACCGTTCCGCCGAAGCCGGGATGGATCCCGAGCATAACTTCGGGGAATCCAAGTTTTGTTTTCCCGTCGTCGCTGGCCACACGGTATTCGCACGCCAATGCAAGTTCCAACCCACCGCCCAGACAAAAACCGTGAATCATCGCAACGGTAGGGAAGGGGAGACCTTCCACCGCGTCCATTACCTTCTGGCCTCTACGGATAAGTTCGAGAGCTCCTTTTTCGTCGTCAAGGCCGACAAACTCCCTCACATCGGCTCCGGCGATAAAACCGGTCTCCTTGCCGGAGTAAAGAACCATTCCGGCAGGTCGCAGGTATGCGATTTCGTGGGTGATCGAATATAGCTCCTCCAAAGCCTCTTTTGAAAGGGAGTTTACCTTTTCGCCTTCCCGGTCGAAACGTAACCAGACGATCTTGTCATCGTCGGTTTCGAAACTGAAGTGATGGTATTTTTTCTCGATCATGGTCTTACTCCTCCACCTTCTCAATCAGGACAGCTCCGCCCTGACCACCGCCGATACACAGGGAAGCGACACCATACCGACCACAGCGATCACGAAGGGTGTTGGCGAGTTTGATGACGATACGAGCGCCGCTGGCGCCCACCGGATGACCAAGAGCCACTGCGCCTCCATCGACATTCAGCCGATCTGGCGGAATCGGGTCGAACGGTTTTTTCAGTGCAAATTCCTCTTTTACATAATCCGGGTCTGTGAACGCTTTTAACACGGCGAGAACCTGTCCGGCGAACGCTTCGTTGATTTCCCAGTAGTCTATATCACTTGTTTTCAGTTTGTTAGACATAAGTAACGAATAGATTGCGTTAACCGGCCCTAACCCCATTTGGGAAGGCTCGACACCGGCCCATCTGATGTCGATTAACCTGGCCAGTGGTTTTAAACCTCTCTCCTTTACAAGCTCTTCGTCAGCTAAAATAGCCATGGCTGAGCCATCGGTGATCTGGGCGCTGTTGCCAGCGGTAACGGAACCGAACGGTTTGTCGAACACTGGTTTCAGTTTTGCCAACGCTTTTAGATTACTGTCACGCCTCACACCGTTGTCCGCTGTATAAGCGTTCCCCTTATCGTCGATCACCGGGACTATCTCGCGAAGATGACCTTCATCGTGCGCGTTTGCGACTTTCTGATGGCTCTCCATCGCAAATGTGTCCATCTCGTCACGCAAGATGTTAAACCTGTGGGCGATGATTTCGGCGGTATGCCCCATGTTTAATCCTACCGTGTGATCGGTAAGTCCTTTGAGCAGTCCGATTACTGGTGTGAAATGTCCGGGCCGCAATTTGAATATTTGGGAAATTTTATGCAGTCCCTTCGCCTTTGCAAACCGACCCAGCCAGGTTGTCATCCTGCTGTTTACCAGAACCGGGGCAAGGCTCATCGCTTCGGCTCCACCGGCCAGTACCAGCCGTGACCGACCCGAAGAGATGTTTATGCGCGCGCTGTCGAGCGCCTGCATCCCGGAAGCGCAGTTTCTCTGGACTGTAAAGGCGGGAATCTTTTTGCCGAATCCGATTCGAATTGAAACTACCCTGGCTATGTTCACCTCTTCAGGGGTGGGCGTGACACACCCTAAAATGACTTCGTCGAAATCAGCTTTCGGCAGGGAAGGGTTACGCAAAAGGAGTGATCGTCCCGCCTGCACAGCAAGATCCGATGCGGAAAACGGAGGGTTTTCACTCGTAGATTTCAGAAAAGGGGTTCGAACAGCATCCACGAGGTAGACCTCTTTTCCGTTCACGTCACCTCTCTTTTTTGCCATTTGCATCTCCTTATTTCATCTCTTCAGTCGTGAAATCATCAACGGTGATAGCCTCGTTCCTGGCCTCCCTTGCAACCGACAGCAGATCCACTTCTTCCTGACTGATAACACCCGCTTCAAGGGCTGTGGTAAAATCATCCCTGTTGTTTATCACACCGTTCCTGATTCCCAGGTTGATCTTTCGCAGAGCCGGTTCCGCATTAACAACTTTGTTAAACGCGTCCTCAATTCTGCCAACGGAATCGGAAGGGTCGGCCATACTGTAAACGCCTTCGGTAAGACGGTCACGAGTACCGGATGGTTCAAGGATGATAGTGGCTACCTTGTGCCCCAGATTGTCGGACGGTCCACGCTCCAGCCTGCCCAGCGGGAACGTTACAAACCGCAGGAAACAGGCCACGGGACAGGCGGGCAGATTGTCGATAACACCGGATAGCGCTTTCTCGGTCTCGTCAAGGGCGCTATCAACGCCGTAGCGGAGCAGGGGCAGGTCATCTTTTGGTGAACCATCGTCGTTGAATCTTTTCAGAAGAGCCGATGCGAGGTATAGATGGCTTAAAGCGTCGGCCAGCCTGCCGGAAATTTTTTCTTTTCGTTTCAACGCGCCACCGAGGGTAATCATCACGATGTCAGCGGTAAAAGCGAAGGCCGCGCAAAGACGAGTCAGTCGCTTGTACATTCGACGCTCTTTTTTCTGTGGGACCACTGCGAAGATTGAACCTGTGATACCATGAAACAATGAGCGGATTGCGTTGGCCGCTGTATTCTGTATGTGGGCGAAGAACGCAATATCGAACTGGTCGAGGCCGGTTTCACTATCTTCATTTCCAACAGCTTCGATCTCCCGCATGACATAAGGGTGGCTTCGCAACGCGCCCTGACCGAAGACTATGAGGGTTCTTGTGAGAATATTGGCGCCCTCTACGGTGATGGCGATAGGAAGCGCCATATAAGCGTTGGCCATGACGTTTCGTTTGCCGAGGCTGATCGCGGAGCCTGCGTGGATATCCATAGCGTGGTTTATTACCGTTCGCAGTTTTTCCGTAAGGCTATATTTCATTATGGCGGAGATCACCGCCGGACGTTCTCCGCTATCGACCGCTCCAAGGGTCAACGTTCGCGCCGATTCGATCATGTATGTCAAACCGGCTATCTCCGCCAGCTTCTCCTCAACCCCTTCAAACTTTCCAATCGGCATGTGGAACTGTGTTCTCACAGCGGCGTAAGCGCCGGTTACCCGACTCGAGTATTTCGCCCCCCCGACAGAAAGCGCAGGCAACGATATAGAGCGGCCTACCGCCAGCCTCTCCATGAGCATCTTCCACCCTTTACCCAAACCGGCGTGACCACCCACAACCCAGTCGATGGGGATAAAGACATCTTTGCCAAGAACAGGCCCGTTTATAAAAGGAACACCCATCGGATTGTGCCGTCTGCCGAGTGTGACACCGGCTGTGTCTGCGGGAACGAGAACCACAGTTATACCTGTCAGGTCATCCCCTTCGAGAAGACCGTCAGGATCCTTTACATTCAGGGCGAGTCCCGCCACCGTAGCCACAGACGCCAGGGTTATATATCGTTTCTCAAAGTTTGCCAGTAACCCAAGCGCCTCTTTCCCGTCGATAATCCTTTTGACCACGATTCCAGTGTCGGGTATCGAAGCGGCGTCGCTCCCAGCGTGCGGGTTGGTCAAGGCGAAACAGGGTATTTGGGCGCCCGACGCCAGGCCGGGCAGGTAGTTCTTCTTCTGCTCATCGGTTCCGTAGCTTAATAGAAGCTCCGCCGGGCCGAGAGAGTTTGGCACCATAACCGTTACGGCCGCCGACATGCTCCGGCTCGATATCTTCATCACAACAGCGGAGTGCGCCAGAGCTGAGAAACCGAGGCCGCCATACTCTTTCGGTATGATCATGCCGAAGAATCCTTTTTCTTTCATCAACGTCCAGGCTGACTCCGGTAGATCGTTTAACTTGTTTGTGATCTCCCAATCGTTCAGCAAAGCGCAAAGCTCCTCCACCGGCCCCGCTAGAAAATCGCTCTCCTCTTTTGTAAGCTTTGGCGCAGGGTAATCAAGGAGTTTATTCCAGTCAGGGGAGCCGGAGAAGAGCTCTCCATCCCACCAGACAGAACCCGCCTCAAGGGCCTCACGTTCGGTCCGCGACATTGTGGGGGTCGCCTTCTTGAAGAGCGCAAAAATCCACCTGGTTAAAAATTCCTTGCGGACGGGCCTGATAACAAGAGGAAGGGCGGTGGTGAGAAATACGGCCCATGCGAGGAGCATGGGAAGCTGTAACGAACTTGAAATTGTCCAGATCAACAACAAAACCGCCATCACAACAGCCGTCACGATACCGGAAACCCTCCAGGCGACGAGCGTCCCAAGGGTTGAGAACAGCGCTACCAGAAAAACAAGATCACTCATGGTCTGTTTTTGCGACACGACAACAAGATAAAACGCTTTGTTACTGAATTATATTACCGTCATTCCCGGTCGAGTCGCTACTCCTGTAATATTATACTATTTTTTAGTAATAATTGGTGCAATAGTTGGACCTTTGGTTAACGTTGTTTATTTAGTGGTTATAGGACAAGTTACCTCAGTTATCGGACGAATATGTCAGGGCAACGGCGCGACGTTGTCCCGATCGTCCGGTTTCAGAACAACGTTACTACCGATGATGTCACAGCGACCCGTATGTTGCACGAGCCGCTGTTTTCATCGACTCCGTTGGCGGCGCTCAGCAAAAAAGCGCCCGATCCACGCCGTAATACGGTTATTTGGCTCCGGCGGCTACAGCAAAGCTTGTATTTACAAACTTCTCCATATCGATTTTGCCCTGCAGTACGCCCATGGTGTCACTCATATAGTCCTGCATGGTCACCAGGTCGTCCATAACTGGCAGAAGCTCGGTGGTCATAATGCGGTCAGCAGGCTCAGTCAGAACCTTTTTGATGACATCCTTCTCCTGGCCAAGGAAAGCGGCGCCAATTTCGGAGGCCGTATCCGGGTTCTCGGCTACGAAGTTTCCGGAATTCACGAATGAATTGGTCAGCTCCTGGATGGCGTCGCCATGTTTTGCTATAATTTCGTTCCTGGCGACAAAAACACAGCAGGGGTGTTTCGGCCATAGATCCTTGGAAAGGCTGAACTCCTCGCCATAACCGCCGACAACCGCTTGGGAACCGAAAGGCTCGGCCACTATGAAAGCCGCGATTTCACCTTCGTCGTCATACTGGATTGCATCGTTCATCATGACAGGCGCCATAACTTCCAACTGGACATCAATGTCAGCCTCACCTGCTTTGCCCATGGTTAATCCGGCGGAAGCCATTAATTTGTGCAACAACATATGGTGGACGGAGAGCTGGTAAGGTATAAGGACGATCTTGCCCTTGAAATCCTCGACCTTGGAGATGTTGGCCGCTTTGTTGGTGATAAGGGAGCTACCGGTTTTATGGGTAAAGAGAAGCATGCTTACATCAACACCAGACCTGAATAGATCCATGGCTGTGGGGGCCAGCAGGAATGCGGCGTCCAGGTCGCCTGAACCGAGGGAGTCGGCTACCTGTTGCCAGCCTAACATCGCTTCTGTTTGCAACGTGGACTTTTGCAGGGTTTCTTCCCCTTTGTCGATCCGGTCCTTGGAAACGCCAAGGATCAGGTGATCCGTGATTTTCAAATGGCCGATTTTGATTACCGGTTTATCCGACATCGTGATCCTCCTTTAAGGTCCAGTCAAAAATGTTTATAGACGCAATCAAAATTATACCAGCAAAAGGAGTGATTTTACTCCCTCAACTTTCCTAAAATTCCGGGCAGATATTTCAGCAGATAATCGATATCCTCCCTGACGGTTTTAATACCCATACTGAAGCGTATGGCGCCGTTTGATTCGGTATCCACCCCCATTGCCCTCAGAACATGGGAAGCCTCGGACTTTCCGGCGGAACAGGCGGAGCCGGAGGAGACATATATCCCGATGGCGTTGAGGCTCAACACCAGCGACTGACCATCAACGCCGGGAAAACCGACATTAAGGTTATTGGGCGCCCGGTTTTCCATCGATCCGTGAACTACAAGGTTACTCTCCATCTCCCGAAGACCTTTGAGCAGATGGGTCCTCAACCGGGCAAGCCTTGCGCCTTCGTGTTCCATCTCGTAGCGCGCAAGCTCTGTGGCGAGTCCGAAGGCGGCTATCGACGCGACATTTTCTGTGCCGGATCGTTTTCCCATCTCCTGCTCTCCGCCATGCAGGTAGGAGGGGAGGTCCACGCTTTTGTCGATAAAGAGGGCGCCTACTCCCTTGGGAGCGCAGATCTTATGTCCAGACATCGACATCAGCTTGATCCCCGCCGATTTTGGGCGAATAGGGACTTTGCAAAAAGCCTGCACTCCATCGGACATGAAAGGGATACCGGTTTTGGCGAGGAGTTCCCCGATCTCTTCCAGCGGATTTAACGTACCGACCTCGTTGCTGACGGCTATAGTGGAGACAAGCTGTGTGTCGGGCCTTATTGCGTCTTGTACATCCGAAGGCTTTACTGATCCATCCGGTGTCACGTCAAGGTAGGTTACCAGATACCCAATGCTTTCAAGATAAGCCATCGATTTTAACACCGAGGGATGTTCGACTTTCGTGGTTATCAGGTGGCCTTTTTTACCGAAATTGCGTAGCGCAATCCCCTTGATGGCCCAGTTGTTCGACTCGGTGCCGCAAGCGGTAAAGAAAATCTCCGATGGGTGAACGTTAATGGCTGTTGCGATCCTCTCCCGGGCCACATCGATAGTCTGGTAGGCCATTTTTCCAAGGTCGGTGGAGGATGAGGGATTGCCGAAACTCAGATTGTCGCCGAGAAACTCGAAAAGAAGACGTTTTACTTCCGGCCTGATCGGAGCGCTGGCGTTGTAATCGAGATATACCCTCCGGGGAACATCGACCTTGACGGTGACCACAGGTTTGCACCCGGTATCGGGGGAGTGGACAGGTATACCGACCCACGTGTAGATCGAATTTAATCCTTGCGGAAAGAGAGCGTCGATATCGATCCTTGTGAGACCGGTGTTCTTCTTCATATTCTGGTAGAGCGGGCCGACACCGTTTTTCCGGTAAAACCTCCAGGCGTAAGCGAGAACGCGCCACCTTGTTTCTGTCAGCTCTATGCCGGTCTCACGGGCGCTGTTATAGATTCGGGTCTTGGTCCAGTTGTCCACAGAAATTACCGGTTTTTAACCGCTCCCGGATAGAGTTGGAACGGATATCCGGTTCTTGAGGCGGACATGCCCTCCACCATGGTTTCATACGCCTTGAAGGGAATACCTATTCCCATTCTGTCAGATTCGTACCGGGCGATGAGTCTGGCTCCGAGACAGTAGGTGGAGACGTTTATTTTCCCTGTAAGGTATGGTCTTGCGATCAGGTCGGAATTTACCATTCTCACCGGACCCATGTTCGCCTCAATCCTTTCGCCCGTCATGAACTGGTACGCCTGGATCATCCGGGTAAGCTCCACGGGGCGTACAGAATAAATCACCACGTCGGGAGTGATCTCGATATCGCAAAACTCTTCCGAAAACAAAAAAATCGCTTTTGTCGTCGCAGGTTGAATCGCCATCATTTCCGATACCGCTTTTTTAGCCGTAGCAACGTCTTTGTAACGACCCGAGTCGTCCGAACCGAACAGGGCGAAATCGGGACGATTAGCGTCGCTACAAGCGTAGACAATGCCATCGGTAAACTCTTTCGGCGAAGGCGGAGTGAAATCACCCGCATTGCCCGACTGCTCTTTCATTATGTCTGTATAGACAGTTGAGCCGAGGTTGCCCTCTTCGGTCTGATCTACAATGCCAAGGGAGATCGCCGCGGCGATACAGCCGATATTCTTTCTGGTGAGGAGAACCGCTTCTCCAAGCCCCGCCTGTTTAACCGCCTGACACGAAGTAAGCGTGATATCGTCCGGGTGATGATCGAATAGCGCCTCGGGAATGGCATCGTCATCTGAGTAAATCTTTACGGCGGTCATCGGAATGGAAAGACCGGGAACCCCCATAGCCTCGATCAACCGCTCATGGAGAGTAGCAACGTTCATGTTAAATATAACCTTTCCAAATGAAGATCAAAATTGATGGGGGCGTTGCATACGTTTTACCTCGTGTGAAGCCGCCCCCTTCATCACAATAAACTATAACCAATCCGCTATCGCTTGTATCTCCTCGTCCGAGAGAAAACTGAGGGAACTCATGAGCGGTACAGATGAAATGGCGCTCTTGATAGCCGATGCCGATTTGCCCCTGATATCGGGTCCTTGACCGCCGGATGCGTCGGAGCCGTGGCAGACAGCGCAGTTGGAGGAAAATAGCGACGCGCCCGAAAGACTTACGGAGATCGACCCCGCTCCGGATACGGAGCTTGAAACCCCCGCCAGCCCGAAAGAACAGTTGGCGGTATAGTTTCCCGAACTCCACAAGTAGGATGATGAGTCGAAATAGAGGTCGCCAAAGCCGTTGTTGACAACGGAGATTGGGACAGTAGTGGCGGAACTTGCAAAATCGCACGAACCAGTTACATCCCCACCTCCCGCAGGAGACCAGATCTTGAAAAAATGACCCAGGTTGCTGACCCGTTCACCCGACGATATTGATCCCATGTCGCCGAGCCGTTCCCGCAACACCGGTCTGTATTGATGCGCGTTGACCTGTGCAAAAAGGGTATCGACATCGCTGTCGCTCTTTATTCCGGCGTTGAATATGGCGGCGACAGGTGTCTGTCCATCTTCAAAATAAGAGACGGGGGACTCGTTGAATAGAGTGATTCCGTTTTGCTGGTCAGATGTGAGGGTGGAAATCCGTGAGTTTCCATCCTCCCCCAGCGTCAAAAGGCTTCGCCATCCGGTTGCGGTGAGGCAATCGACGCTGGCGGTGACGCTGGCGCCGTTGTCTAGTGTGAGCTTTGTAGTGGTTTCCGAGCAGTCGAGGCCTGCGGCGCCACTCTTGTCGAGAAGAGTCTTCACCGCATCGGAGACATTGCCTGCAGAACTACCTGTACCGGTGTCAGAAGATGCAACCGGTTCGCTGTCGCTGTTTGATGTCGACGCTCCTCCACCTCCACATCCCATAAGCGGTATCAGAAGAAGAGCCAGCCATTTTCTTGAGTTCCACATTTCCAAACCCCCTTAAAGTGATTTATGGGATACAAGAAGCTCTTCCATCCTGTCGGCTGGAAGTGGTTTGCTGAACAGGTATCCCTGGATCTGGTCGCAACCGATAGAACGTAAAAAATCGAGCTGGGCCGCATTCTCCACCCCTTCGGCTGTGACCGACATTCCCAACTCGTGTCCCATTATCACGATGGCTTTGGCGACCGATTGGGATACCTTCTCGGTATCCACATTGTCGATAAACGATTTATCGATTTTCAGCCGGTTTACCGGAAGTTTCGTCAGATAATTCAAGGACGAATAGCCAGTGCCGAAATCGTCCATCGAAATGTTAAACCCCTTGGATCGCAGTTCGGAGAGGACCGCTATGGCGTGATCCATGTTTCGGACAATGGAGCTTTCCGTCACTTCCAGTTCGATATTCTCAGGTTCGACCTGGGCGTTTTGCGCTATACCGACAACCATTTTCACCAGATCGGCCCGGTCGAGGTATTTCGTGGAGAGGTTGACAGAGATATTTACGTTCAGATTGAACTCGTTATCGATACAACAAATCTGCATTCTCCTGAAAAATTCACACGATGTTTTCAGCATCCACTCGTCGATCTCAACCACAAGACCGGTCTCCTCGGCCAACGGTATGAAATCGTCGGGTGGAATAATGGTTCCGTCAGGTGTGATCCAGCGTACGAGCGCTTCCATTCCAATTACCTGATTATTGACAAGTTCCACCTTCGGTTGGTAGTAAGCCTGGAACTCTTTATTCTGGATAGCCCGACGCAGGTTTTTCTCCAGTAACATCCGCTGTCCCGCTCTTTCGTTCATGGATGAACTGAAGAACTTGAAGTTGTTTTTCCCTTCGTCCTTGACGTGATACATCGCCATATCGGCGTGTTTGAGCAATTCCTCTACGCTTTCACCGTCAACGGGGTAGATGGCGACACCTATGCTCAGGGAGATAAACAGATCTTCCCCCTTGTAGTTGAAGGGCTCAGTAATTGACTCGATCAGGCGGCGCGCCATAGCGGAGGCCTCCTGTTCGTCAATCACCTTTTCAAGAATTACCAGGAACTCGTCGCCACCGAGCCTTGCCACGGTGTCTTCATCCCTTAATTCGCTCACAAGGCGAACGGAGACTCCCTGCAACAAAAGATCACCGGCGGCGTGCCCAAGGCTGTCGTTAACATGCTTGAATCCGTCCAGATCGATGAAGAGTACGCCAAGTTTCTCGTCGTTTCGTTTCGCTCTGGCGATGGCCAGTTTCATCCGGTCCATCAGGAGTTGACGGTTCGGCAGACCGGTTAACGAATCGTAATAGGCCTTGTATTCGATCTCTTCCTGGTTGAGTTTCAGCTCGGTGATATCGTGAAATATCGACGCGTACTGGGTGGTTCTCCCCTCGGAATCCTTGATCGCAGTGATTGTCAGTTTTTCGATGTAGGCTTCACCATTCTTCCGTCGATCCCATATCTCCCCATGCCAACGGCCCTGATTTATAATACTGTCCCACATCTCCTTGTAGAACTTCTTATCGTGTCTGTAAGACTGGAGTACACTCGGATTTTTTCCTATAACCTCTTCCGGACTGTAACCGGTTATGGCGGTAAACGCCGGGTTGACAGCTTTGATTTTAATGTTTGCATCAGTAACCATGACACCTTCGCTGGCGCTCTGTATGACCTTCTCGGAGAGTTTCAGGCTCTCCTCGGCCCTGCGGCGTTCGGTTATATCCTCTCCGTAGGCGTAGACAAGATCCGAGTGGGGAATAGAAGTGAACATCACGGAAAAGATGGCGAAGCCCAAGTTCAGCTCCATTTTGTGTGGCGTTCCGGTCTTGTATGTTTCTCGTACCAAATTGAACCATTCGCTGGCATCGGACGATAGAATTCTCTCTTCGATCGCCACAAGCAATGGACGGCTCGCTTTGTTGCCGTACGACAGCTTTCCGTCCTTGTTATAACGGATAACCGGGTTGGGGTTGGTGGCCGGGAATAGGGAAAGAAGTCGTATCTTCTCTTCGGCTCTTTTACGCTCCAGGATTCGGCCAAACCCGGTTGCAAGGTTTGAAACCGTATCGAGCATGATCTGGTCCGGCTCAATTCTCTCCAGGGTGAAAAATTCCAGAACCGCCGTGATGTTTTTTCCTTCATTTACAGGGAAAGCCATGCCGGTCTTGAGTTTCAGTTTCCCGCTGGCATGTTTTCTCGGAAAATCGGGATCATTGTTGATATCCGTTATCCATATCGGTTTTCCGCTTTTGTATACCCTGCCAGGAAGACCTTCTCCCGGCGCAAAAGATTTGGATTTGGTTAATTCCCGAAAACTCTCGAATTCCTCCGGATCGCTTACGGTCCAGATTTCGGAAGGATGGAGAACGCCGTCTTCATTGACCAGGTAGGCATGCCCGACTTCCCAACCTGTATACTCACATATCTTCCCAAGGCAGGTAAACATCGCCTCATCCGCATCCGAGGCTTCGTTCGCTTCACAGGTGATCTCCTGGATCAGTTTCAGAAGGGACGTTTTTTTCTCAAGCCTCATGGCCATGGAGTTGAAGGCTTCGTTTATCTCGCCTATTTCCGTCTCCGACTTGTAGTTTGAGCGGACCGACAGGTTGCCCGCTTCCAGGCTCCTGATGGAATTGGTGAGGGCGGTCAACGGATGCAACGCCCGGTTTACAAGAAGGTTGATGAGAACCAGACTGAGAATGGCTATAACGAGGAGGACCCCGCCCCCCCGTTTCACTGTTTTCGCCCAATCGCCAAGGATGGACGATTCTTTTACCATGTGGAGAAATACAAGATAACGGGACTTGTCTGTTTTGCTGAAGAACACCTTTTTCCAGACACGGTACTCCTTTTGCCCTGGATCCCAATGGATCGTTGAGTCCTGCTCCTTGAGGTTGTTCCGAAGTTCCGGCTCTTCATCCAGCAGGTTTGAGTTATGCCCAAGCTCCCTGCCGAAAAGTTTGCTTTTGTCTTCATGGAGCAGATAGAAACCTTCGTCGTCGATGACCTGATAGCCATTGTTCCGGTCTGGTGGCAGGCCTCTGAAAAGCAGACCGGCATCCACATTGAGCGCGATAATTCCGAACAGTTTGCCGTTTGACAGGAACACCTTTTGGGTCAGCCTGACCATAAGCTGTGAAGGTTCCCCATGCTCCATATTCAGCGTAGGCTCCGTGATAAGCGGCTTACCGCTCCTGTTTTCCATACCAAGCTTGAAATAAAACATGTCCGATTTATTCTGAAGCTCCTCTGGAGGCGTATCAATGATCATCAGGCTGGCTCTTACGACCTTTACAAGTTCGTCTCCTTTTGCGTTGATGAGACGTAGTTGCGCTATTTGATTGGTTGCCGATATTTCGGTCTTGAAGTCGGCGGCGAGAGTGTTCCTCAAGGCGCTTGAGAGAAACCGGGGGGAGGCTGGCTGGCTTGAGACCGAGTCCGCAAGTTCAAGGTTCGCGTTCAATTGGTTAGACATATGATCTGCAACCGCAACAGCGTCATCAGACAGAAAATCAAGAACGGCGTTGGCATGTCCCGTTTTCGTATCTAACTCGTCTACAACCTTAATCAACAGCTCGTTTTTCAGATCTTCATCCAGCCTGCTGTTGTAATAAAAAGCCGTTATTCCCGTTGGGATGAATATGAAAAGGAGGATCAGAGCGTTGATCCTGAAGCTGATCCTATTGTACAGGTTTATCATGGATACATGAGTGGCTGAAAGTTATCAGCTATCGGACAATCTCGTAACCCTTCTCTTTCCATGCGGCGAACGATCCCTTGAAGTTCATCACGTTAGCATATCCAAGAATATGAGCGGTCCCGGACGCCATACTGGATCGACCTCCTACCGCACAATAGAATACCATGGTCGTGGATCGGTCCTGATATCTTTTCGGTAGCTCCGAGAGTACCGATTCTCTGGGGATTAACGTCGCCCCCTTTATATGACCCTCATCGTACTCGCTCTTCTCCCGCACATCGATCAGAACAAAATCCTCCCCACGCTCCATCATACCTTTAAGCTCCATGGCGGAAATCTCCTTGATAGGAGGAATGCTCTCCTCCATCTCGCTACTCTGGCTCCGGGCCGCTTCTTGCGCCCTAAAATCATCTTTGGCGGACTCTTCCGTATAAATCAATACCGCCACAAAGACGAATGCCGCAAGTATTGTTATTATTTTGTTTTTCACAAAAAACTCCTGAATCCAATTGTACCTTTCTCCGGGGTGATCCCCGTTACTTCAGATTCTAACAGGTTGGAATGCCTAATATCCATCCGGGATGATATACAATGGAAAAAAAATCTTGACCTGCCCACAACTAATATGCAGGATATATCCTTTATTAAATCAAGGACACCTTCTTTACGCGATGTCGCTATATGGCGTTGAAGAAACGGTATCGACCGAACAGAAACTGTACTTATGGAGAGAGACAAATGGCGTTAATCATAACTGACGAATGCGTTAACTGTGGTGTGTGTGAGCCTGAGTGTCCTAACGACGCCATATCCGAAGGTGACGACATCTATGTTATCGATGCGGATAAATGCACCGAATGTGTAGGCCATTTTGACGAGCCCCAGTGCGTCGATGTATGCCCCGTCGATTGCATACCCCAGGATCCAGATCATGAAGAGTCTCGTGAGGCTCTGCAGGCCAAATACGAAAAACTCAAAGGCTAGGGCAACTCGAAGTCTATATCGGGCGGTCCTTGCCAACAGAGGATCGCCCCTTTTTTATCTTCGAAGCGGGCTCAAGAGGGCTAAAGTAATCACTTCAGGTTTCCGATCATAGAACCAGGAGTGGTGAATATGGATATTTCGATTATTGAACCGGTTTTCAGGCTGATCCTTCAGATTCAGTTCGGATTGCTTGCCGCGCTCGGTTTGTCTACGTTTATACATACGATCTCTCTGGATACACAGGTCCGCAGAATGATAAAAAATCAGCGGGAATTTATCGAAAACCTGTATGAGGCCAGGATAAGGGAGATGGAAGAGACGGTTAAAGCGCGTAAGGCCAGGATCGCAAACATGCACAATGCGCCTTGATTAACTTTGAAACCGGTACAATTGTCATTTGCCTTGTCGCTCCTCTTTTTTACGCTGGCCCCTTCGGGGATAGCTCACTGCCAGACCATACTTTTCAAGGATTTGGCTCCTCCCGTTGAAATAAGTGTCGAAGAGGCGAGATCCTCTGGTGAACAAACCAGGGGGTTGATGTTTCGGACGGGACTTGAACCGGGTGGTGGAATGTTTTTCATCTTTAGTGACGACACTTATCGGTCATTCTGGATGCGGAACGTTATTTTTCCAATTGATATTATCTTCCTCGACAAGGATTTTACGGTCCGTACCATTCATCACTCCGCAAAACCGTGCTACGAATTGCCGTGCGAACTCTACCGGTCAGGAGAGAAAGTAAGGTACGCGCTGGAGGTTAGAGCGGGTTTTTGCAAAAAGAATGGAGTAAAGAGGTTAAGCCGGGTAGAATACATAAAATGACAAAGTTTATTGCATACTTCTCCATCGCCGTCCTGCTGGCCGGGTGTTCCACAACTCCGCTCGGAATCAACACCCCCACGTCGATCACCAAAGACAAAATGTCGCAGATTGACGAGGGCGTTACGACACGAGGACGGCTGACCGAACTGCTTGGCGAGCCGGAGATGAAAATTCCTACAGAGTACGGAATGGCCTATTTCTACAAGGATGTCAACTTGAGCTCCTTGTGGGTTGTCTTCGATGACGACTGGACAGTGCGCGAATACAACTGGTCCGAGTAGGACACTACGGTTTCTTCCGCGCCAGGAGGGTGAAACTTCACCTTTCCCACACTATACAAGGGCAAAATCAATTTTTTCTATTGTATTAGATGTCGATCTCTGATTAAAATCCTGCGGTCTTAAGTTAACCGGATAAAAATAACCATTGACCTGTTGGAGGGAAATAATAGATGGCTGAGAAGAAAGCTATGACCAAGGCTCAGATAGCCGATACGCTGGCTGGCAACGCTGGCATTACCAAAAAACTTGCCGGACAGATTCTTGACGATCTGGCCCAACTCGCATACAAACAGGCCAAACTGGGTTTTACAATACCTGGAATCGGAAAACTGGTTCTGGTTGCGAGAAAAGCCCGTATGGGTCGCAATCCGCAGACGGGTGAAGCAATCAAGATTCCCGCTAAAAAAGTAGTTAAATTCCGTGTCGCAAAAGCGTGTAAGGACGCCGTGATTCCGGTTAAAAAGAAAAAAGAGTAGAGCTTTACAAATCCGGGTGGTCGTATTTGCCATGGCCGCCCGGAGACGTTCTGCATGACCTCCTGTCGCTACGGCGGCGGCGTGACCCCTTCGATTATCACCCCTATCTGATCCGGGCTGTCGATACAGCGCATATCCAACCGATAAAGGTCGTCTTCAATACGTCCAAGAATCGACGTATCAAGTTTCCTGAACCAGTCGGCAAGTTCATCGGGACTGATGGTTTTATGGCGAATCGCCACACTTACACTTTTTATATCAACTTCTGGTAAAGCGCCGCTACCGGCCCGGGATATGTCATGTATCGGAAAGATCTCAGCGGCTCCTCCAAAAAATTTCTTCAGGATGGTAGACACCTCTGTGGCGGTACCCTTGATTTGGTCAATCTCTCTTGAGAGGTGGCGTAACGTCGGTATTTTGTCGATTGCGTCCGCAGGGTTGAGATACAATCGCAAAGTGGCGGAAAGCCCCGCCAGGGTCAGTTTGCAACAGCGTAAAGCGCGTTTAAGGTGATTTTTCCTTATCTTGTCCACAAGATCTTTCCTGCCAGCAATGATACCGCACTGCGGTCCGCCGAGCAGTTTATCTCCTGAAAAGGTGACGATATCAGCGCCGTCACTTATTGTGGCGCTAACGGTTGGTTCCGTGGACAACCCGAACCGGTCAAGGCCTGTCAACGTCCCTGAGCCAAGATCCACCAGAAGCGGCACAGAGGTTTTGCGAGCAAGGCCGGAAAGCTCTTTTAAGCCTGGAGCGCAGGTAAAACCGACAACGCGGTAGTTACTGGTATGAGCTTTGAGAATAACGCCGGTCGATCCTGTGATAGCGCTCTCATAATCGTGTAGATGGGTTCTGTTGGTGGTTCCGACCTCCCGCAAAACAGAACCGCTTTGTGACATGATTTCAGGAAGACGGAAACTGCCCCCTATCTCGATCAGTTCGCCTCTCGATACGATGGCCTCTCGACCGTTGGAGAGAGTGTTCAGGGTCAACAGTACGGCGGCGGCGTTATTATTCACCACAGTAGCCGCCTCAGACCCTGTCAAGCGAATCAGCAGGTCCTCCACATGACGATCCCGTTCGCCACGACATCCGCTCGAAAGGTTGTATTCCAGGTTGACAGCCGCCCTGGAAGCCTCCATAACGGCATTGAGAGCCTCCCCGGCAAGTTGTGAACGTCCCAGGTTCGTATGGACAACCACTCCGGTACAGTTAATCGCAGATTTTAAAGTGGGGGCCGTCCACTCCGAAAGTAACGAACCCGCTTTATCCATCCATGCGGATTCATTTTCTGGAAATGAAGCTTCGTCACCACTCCTGATATCGTTTCTCACACACTCCACAACTTCACGGATAGCTTTTGCTGTAAGATCCCGGCCATATTTTTCCGTCACTGGTTCGCAAGAGGTCGATACGAGAAGTTTTTCTACCGATGGAAGTTTTGAAAACAGGCTCTTCTTTCCATCTTCTGGTTTCATTGGGGGTTTTCAGCCTTGATAAATTCGAGTTTGCCCGATATCTCTTCCCACTCTTCCATCAACTCACCCGCCTCCGATTTTGCGTTCGAAAGGCCGACTGTCAACTCCCTGATTTTTGACTTGTCAGAGTATGTGGATGGATCGGCAAGAGTTCTCTCATGTTCTCTTATCAGCTCTTCCCACTCTGAAATTTTTATCTCCACAAGTTTAAGGCGGCTTTTAAGAGGTCCCGCCAATTCGTTCTGACGTTTACGATTGTCGGCGGCTTGTCTGCGGATCTCTTTCTTGCTCGCCACAGGTTCTGCGCCGGTTCGCGGTTCTGTTTGAGTTCTGGTGAGATTTTTACGCGAAACAACCTGCTCTCTTTGCGACTCATAGTACGAATATCCACCCAGGTATTCGGTCAACTCCCCGTTCTCCACATGGATAACCTTGTTGGCTACCGAGTCGATGAAAGCCCGGTCGTGGGATATCATTACGATACAGCCGGAATAAGACTGCAACGCCTTCTCCAGCGCCGACTTACCTGAAAGATCAAGGTGGTTTGTCGGTTCGTCGAGCAGTAGCAGATTCGTCGGTGTGAGAGCCAGTTTCGCCAACGCCAGCCTGCTCTTTTCTCCACCCGAAAGGATTTTTACCTTCTTGTTTACATCGTCGTTCCTGAACAGAAACGCTCCCAGGGCCGTTCGCGCCATCGGTATGGAGTCTGACGGGATCCGCCGGGTTGTCTCGTTTAACACGGTGTTTTCCATGTTAAACGATTCCACATGGTGTTGCGCGAATGAGCGGGCCGTAACCAGCGAACCTGTCTTCACCTTTCCCGACTTTACATCCACCGTTCCTGCGATAATTTTTATAAGTGTCGATTTACCGGCGCCGTTCGGTCCCGCAAGCGCGACCCTGTCACCTCTTCGGAGGGTAAAATTCAGATTGTCGTAAACCGGAGTTGTGTTGTAGCCGAAAACCACGTCGGTCAGTTCGACAGCCGTATCGTTGATACGCCCCGACTCACGGAATCTGAACCTTGAATTGACGCTTTTCTTTGCCGTTTTTATGATATCGATCTTGCCCAAAGCCCTGACTCTGCTCTGAACCTGGGTCGCTTTTGTGTTCTTCGCCCGAAACCGCTCTATAAAACGCTCTTGTCTTTCGATCTCTTTTCTTTGCCGCTCCGCTTTTTTGGCGATCTGGACTATCCTGTTCTCTTTTTCGACAAGATACTTGTCGTAGGGATAAGGGTAGAGGGTCAACTCACCCGCCGTCAGCTCGGCTATGTTATCGACCATGCGATTTAAAAAATAGCGGTCATGGCTTATGAGAAGGATCGCGCCCTCAAAACCTTTAAGGAAACTCTCCAGCCACACGGTCGATTCCAGATCGAGATGGTTTGTCGGCTCGTCAAGCAACAGAAGGTCAGGAGAGCTGAACAGTATCTTGCCAAGCTCCGCGCGCATCCTCCATCCGCCCGAAAGGGGTGTCAACGAACGATGGTAATCAGCCTCCGAAAAACCGAGACCTGCGAGAATACCTTTGGCTTTCGCATGTTTCCCGTAACCACCAGCGTTTTTGTACTCCTCCTCAAGGAGGGCCATTTCGTAAGCAAGTTTATCGGCGGAGCCTGAGTCGGCCCGCTCAATACGCCTGGAGATAACCGATAACCGCGATTCAAGTCGCAGAAGGTCATCTCTCCCTTCCAGAACAAAGGTAAGGAGAGTCTTCTCTTTCGATACAATTTCTATCTCCTGACGCAAATATCCCACTTTCAGACGGTTACGGGCGATTCGATCTCCTGAGTCGGGTTCCGAATCACCGGCCAGGATCTGTAACAGGGTCGATTTACCCGCGCCGTTTTCCCCAATAAGGCCAACTCTGTCCCTCGGGCTCACATGCCAGTTGATGGAGCTAAAAAGGGTACGGTCGCCAAAGGATTTACTTATTCCAGAAAGCCTGATCATGGCTGGTATTATATAACGCTGGACACCGATTTACAGTGCGGGAAATATATTTGTGGAAACAAACCTGGAAAAACGGACTACAGGATATCGCAGAGTTTGAAAATTAGATGCACTCGGCTGTTGGCGCCGGTTTTTTTATAGATCTTCTTAAGGTGTTGTTTAGCCGTTGTTACCTTGATTTTGAGGCGTTTGGCCAGAGACTCGTTATCGAACCCCATGAGTATCAGTTCGGTTATTTCAGCTTCCCTCGGTGTCAACATTTTGTATATCGAGTGTGTGAGGTTCTCCGGGGTGGGGGATCGTTGCATCGTAGATGGAGAGTCGAACTGGTAGCTTAGCTCTTTTTTTGAATGAACAAGCTTCGGAATCGCCAATGTTACACCTGTGATTTTCTGCAGAGACTTGCAAAAGCGTTCTATCCTTAATCCGCTGGCGTTAAGGGCGCTACGAATTCCTTTCATAGGCAAGGACGGAGTGTTTATGGAAAAAGTGATACTGTGTAATTTGCCGGTATCCTTACGCCCCTTCTCTTTATACCCGATTGTTATCGTTCCTTCGGGGTTAAACAGGGATAATTCCTGAACAAGCCTCCTCGAAACCTGAAACAGAATGATCTGGCTTGCCTTTATGGCGGCAACCTCATCCGGAATTTTGTTATGAAACTGTATCTTCTCAAACTCAGGGTAGTTTGAGAGGGAATCGAGAAGTTTTTTCAGGTTTACGGATACGAGGGACAACGATGTGGAAAACGGCCACGATCCATCTGATAGCTCATCTTCAAAGAGATGTTTTATAGCGCATAAAGAACGAGCTATTGCAGGGTTGTCGGGTGTGGACTGGTCGCAGTATACACGGATCAGGGAGTTTTCCACCCGCTCAATTCTTATGGCGAATACCAGGGAAAGAAAACCTGTATTGGTCAGGAAACATCTTCCGTCAACCGTAACACGCTCCGCGCAATCGGGACAATTGTTTCCGCTCTCTTTCACCCAACTGCAGTTGAATTGTTCTCCTTCGTACCGCCCTATGATCTCTTTTTTCAGCTTATCGTTTATGTGGACAAGCTTTCCGGAGCTACTGACTACACTTGCAGGAAGGTCGATAGAGTCGAGTAGATCGATTAAAGCCTTCATGGAAACCGACAGTCCGGACTGGAGATCCGACCTGTCGTGTTTTGATAATACTCTGCGCAACTAACAGCCCCTCATTTTTATGACGTAAACTTCCTGATCATTTCGGGTGGAGATAATAATTTTAATGAAATTAATCAGTATGTCCAGATAAAAATGGATACAGATATGATATTTTATGCGGATGCGACGTTTGTGAACGTTATGTGACAAAACAAGGAGTGAAAACAGGAGAGTCGCAGGAGTCACGCTCTATCCTGACAATAAAGCCGGTATGGTCCGGCCATATTATTTAAAGATTGTGGATATTTTTGTCGCGCTGAATTTCGGGATGGTTGCTGGGGCGAAAAGGGCGGTAACAACATCTCCGGGCCGGGCTGGGGAGGGGGTCGTCCCCGTCGTAACAAACCTGACGCCGTCAGAGTCCTTGTCTGCGACGATCTTATCGACCAGCAACTTCAAATCGATCACCTTGTCCGGTTTGCCGACTCTCTCTTTTGTCATGGTAACGGAGGGAGAGTTTATAAACCTTGCCACCGCCTCTTCGATGGCGCCGGGTTCGATATTGTTTGTAAATGTGACAAGGTATTCGTAACCTTCGATATTGGGGAAAACAGATTTCTCACCTTCCTCAAACGGGTTACACGAAACAAACAAAATCCCATAAGGAAGACGCGCGTTCAAAGAATGCAAAAACTCTTCCACCGGTTTTGATTCCGTAAGCTCCATCTCCACAAACTCCTCGAGGCTTTTAACGCCTGTCCCCGTGGCCGGTCCGTATGAAATTTTCAGGTGAGGGGAAAAACCTTGTGAATAAGCGACAGGAATATCCGCCATCCTGACCGCTCTTTCCAGAATACCTTTTATCTCAAGGTGAGAGAAATAACCGGCCAGGCCAGTTTTACTGTATATCAACCTGTACTTGAACCGGCCCGTACTATGCTCGCTATAGGTTTTCTTTTCTACCACCTCGCCTTTGTATTCGTATGGTGAAAAGCAGACTTTCGGGTTCAAACCGCACGCCAGACATTTATCGGTTTTGCAATCGCCAGTCATGACATCAACGATGGCGTTTTGCCACTCAGCGGACAGGAATCTTTTTGTAACGCCGGTATCGATCATATCCCACGGGAGGGTTTCATCGAGTTCAAACGCCCTGTTTGCATAAGAGATCGAATCGAACCGGTTCTCCTCAAACGCCTTCATCCATCGTTCAAAGTCGAACCGTTCAGTCCATGGATCGAGTCTGGCTCCGTTCGTGTACGCCGATTCGACGACTTTCGACAACCGTCTGTCTCCCCGGCTGAAAACAGCTTCCATATGGCTCATTTTCGGATCGTGATATTTCAGTTTCAGTTTGCGGTTTTGTCGAATGAGCTGAAAAAGGCGTTCTTTTTTATCGATCAATGTCTCCATTTTATCCTGCCCTACCCACTGAAAGGGGGTATGGGATTTCGGAACGAAGTTTGACACTGCGACGGTAATATTCTGAAACTTGTTCTGGCCTTCTCTCAGATGCGTGAATTTTTCGGCGAGGTGGAAAATAGCGTCCACATCCTCACTGGTTTCCGTGGGAAGCCCTATCATAAAATAGAGCTTTAACCTGCGCCATCCGGCGTTAAGGAAACGTCTGCCAGCGTTTAGTATCTCCTCTTCAGTCGCTTTTTTGTTGATTACGTTGCGTAGTCTCTGGCTACCCGCTTCCGCTGTTATCGTCACTCCCGATTTGCGGACCCGAGACGCTTGTGTTGCGATGTTGTCGGTTACCGTTTCGGAGCGTAAAGAGGGGAGGGATACGGAGATATTTTTAGATTCGTAGCTATCCATGAGCAGGGTCAGAAGCTCTTCTATTCTGGAATAATCCCCTGCGCTCAAGCTTACGAGCGATACTTCCCCGTAGCCTGTGTTGGCGAGGGTTTTATCCATTATGTCCTTTACTTCACCGGGTGTTCTCTCCCTTGTCGGCCTGTATGTGATACCCGCCTGACAAAATCTGCAACCCTGGGTGCAACCCCGGTCGATCTCCACACTCACTCTCTCTTGCACCGTTCCGCCGGTCGGTGTCACCATATTAACGGGGTGGGAAGACTCTGACAGGGTTGTAAGGAAGATCCGCTTCGCTTTCGGGTAATCTTCTTCAAGAGGCGCGATCTTCTCAACCGAACCATCGGGAAGGTAGGAGACTTCAAATAATGACGGTACATATACCCCTTCAATACGCGAAAGCTCCCGGAGTTTTTCCTTTCTTGTAGCGCCCGGCATGGCTGTTGTCTTGCGCAAGATTTCTACAGTAACATTTTCGCCGTCACCCATGACGAACAGGTCAAAAAATTCGGCGATCGGTTCCGGGTTATAAACTCCGGCGCCTCCACCTATCACCATCGGTTCGTCATCTCTTCGATCCTTTACGCGCCGGGTTATTCTGGACAAGTCGAGAATCCATAAAATGGTGGTGTAGGAAAGCTCGTAAGGGATGGTAAACCCAACCACGTCAAACGACGCCACGGCGCGTTTCGATTCCAGGGTAAAGAGGGGTATCTTTTCCCTCTTCAATTCGTCGGCAAAATCATCTCCCGGGGCGAAAAGGCGTTCGGCGGCAAGATCCGCGTGTGAGTTTATTATCTGGTATAAAATTTTCAATCCCAGATGCGACATTCCTATCTCGTAAAGATCGGGGAATACCAGAGCCATAGAGCCGTTAATCCCGGAGTAATCCTTCTTAATCGAATTCGGCTCGTTACCTATATATGTGGACGGTTTTCTGACAGATGAGAGAATGCGGTCGAGAGTCGTGGAATCCAATGTATGTTAAGCCTTATTTTACGCTGAATCTGCGCATGGAGATGTTAAGTACAAGACCTATGGCGACAAAATTGGTCAGCAGGGAAGAGCCGCCGTAAGAGATGAACGGTAGTGGCACACCGACTATGGGAAATAGTCCCAGAGTCATGCCGATATTGTAGATGATGTTAAAACTGAACATGGTCGCCACACCACCTGCTATCAAGGAGCCGAATTTGTCTTTTGAATGGATTGCGGTGTCGATGATTCTCATTACCAGAAAGAAAAAAAGGGCTATGAGGAGCATTGAACCGAAAAATCCGACCTCTTCGGCCACCACGGAGAATATGAAATCTGTATGTTTTTCTGGCAGAAAGTTAAGCTTGCTCTGGGTTCCGTTAAAAATTCCCTTGCCCCATAAACCACCCGATCCCACAGCTATTTTCGACTGGATAATATGGTACCCCCGTCCCATGGGGTCGGCTTCCGGGTTGAGCAGGGTGAGGATTCTTGTCTTTTGATAAGGTTTAAGCAGATACCAGGCCACCGGGGCCAGAAACGCCAGGGCCGAAGCCATGCCGACCAGTGTATTTCTGTGGACTCCGTTAATAAATGCGATACCCGCCAGAATGATAAAGTAGATTATCGCTGTACCGAGGTCTGGTTGAGTCGCTACTATCATAAACGGTATGGAGATCAATATCGCCGGTTTTAGCAGGTCAATCAAGGTCAGGCCACCGTCCTTGTCCATATCGTCAAGAATCCTGGCGCAGGCGATTATTACAATCACCTTCACAAGCTCCGAAGGCTGGAGGTTAAAACCACCCATCGATAGCCATCTCTGGGAACCACCGACAGTTTTGCCGGAGATTTCCACCATGACAAGAGAGATAATTCCGAGAAAAAAGAGAAGGTACGCAAATCGTTCTATGACCCTGTAATCTACCCTGATAACAACCGCCATAACCACTAGCGAGAAGAAAACCCAGGCCGATTGACGCGCGTAAAGTTCGTGCAAGTAGACCGATTCGCTCTGGAGGGTCGCGCTGTATATGGCGCCGACCCCCACGGAACAAAGAGCGATGGTTATTCCAAGAAGGGCGAAGTCGAAGCTCTTTATCAGACTTCGTTCGATATATTGACCGTTAATAGCCATTTTCAACCTGGCTGGTGGCTTCGGTGATTTTTGCCGCGTCTCTTTTCATAAGACCCGCTATATAAGTGTCCATTATAACGTGGGCTATGGGGGCGGCCACCTCCCCGCCATGCCCGGCGTGTTCCCCTATGATTGCTACGGCTATTTTCGGATCGTCAAACGGCGCGAATGCGACAAACAGGGAGTGGTCCCTGAATTTAATCCTGGTTTTTTCGTGATCCCAGTCTTCGTTCTGTTTCATCCTGATAACCTGGGCTGTGCCGGTTTTTCCCGCGTACTGATAACCTTTGTTTGCCGATTTGAGTCGCCATGCCGTTCCGTGAGGTTCATATACCACTCCGCGCATGGCGTTTTTTATAATCGATATCGTTTTTGACGAAATAAGGGTTTTTTTACTGTCCGCTTTCTCTGGTTTCCTCGTCGAGTCTATGTTCATCAATATCTTTGGTGTTATCAGACTACCGCCGTTGGCAAAAGCGGCTACCATACGCGCCAGTTGGGCCGGGGTCGTAAGAACATATCCCTGACCGATGGAGCATGAGACTGTTTCACCCGTGATCCAGGCCTCTTTTTTTGCACGTTTCTTCCACGCCCTGGTTGGAATAAGCCCTTTCATTTCCCTTCCAAGTTTAATACCTGTGGGTTTTCCGAGGCCGAACCTGCCTGCGTATTCCGCGATTTTGTCGATACCGAGTTGTAGCCCGGTTTTGTAGAAAAAAACGTCGCATGATTGAACTATGGCGGAGTGAACATTGACATTTCCGTGCCCCCCTTTTTTCCAGCAACGGTAGGTTCTGTTCCCCAGGGTGAAGTGTCCGGGGCAGAAGTGTGTTGTATTTTCGTCGATAATACCTTCTTCCAGGGCCGCCATTGCGACGATCAGTTTATAGACTGATCCGGGCGGGTATTGTCCCTGAGCGCCCCTGTCCTGGAGAGGGTGAAACTCGTTTTCAGTCAGGTTATCCCAGTCAGCCTGCTTGATACCGAATGCGAACTCATTCGGATTGTAAGAGGGCTTCGACACATACGCCAGAATATCGCCATTATTCGGGTCAATGGCGATGGCGGCCCCCATATGCCCCTTAAACGCCTCCTCCGCCGCTTTCTGGGTATCCAGATCTATAGTCAGGCGTATATCCTTGCCACTTTTCGGAGGGTTGAGTTTCAGTAAGTTCAATTCCCGACCGGCGGCGTCCACCTCCACAACCTTGCTCCCTTTTCTTCCACGCAGAGAGGCTTCGTATACCTTTTCGGCGCCCGACTTTCCAAGAAAGTCGTTTCGGGAATAGATGTTTTTGGGCGCCTTGTAGTATTGGTTCGGGGAGATGGCGCCGATATATCCGAGAAAATGAGCGGCGATATTGTTATAAATATAGTTACGGATAGGTTTTACCTGCATGAACACTCCCGGGAGGTCGATCCTTCGCTCTTCCACAAAGGCAACTCCGGCCCGGGATATATCTCTTTTCAGTGTTACAGGCAAAAACGGTTTTGAACTCCTGATTTTCGTCTTCATTTCTATCGGGTCGAGGTCGAACTTTTCCGACAGAATCGATAGCACAGGATCCAGCTCTTTTATATCCTCCGGAATAAGCGCCAGGTCAAATGAGGGGCGGTTATTGACGAGAGGCGCGCCGTGCCGGTCGAGGATTGCACCGCGCAGTCCATCCAGCGTCACTTCTCGCAGACGGTTGTTCTCCGCCTTGTGGGCGAGAGCGGTATGTTCCACTACCTGCAACTGCCACAACCGGAGGCTTATTATGGCGAAACCGGCCAACATGATGGACGAGAATATGATGATCTTCTTCTTTAGCCGTTTGAAATAGAGTTCCGATTCGGCTCTGGGTCTTAACATCGCCTCTTTACGCGATAGTCAGGTTCAGAACCGCTCAAGGCTCTTCAGGGCGGGAAAGGCTATGAGCGTGTCATGGAAAAGGCTCTTTATCTCACCGAGTCGCTCTTCGCTTTGCGCCTCGAACCGTAGCACCAGGACCGGCTGTGTATTAGAAGCCCGCACAAGTCCCCAACCATCGCCGAAGTTCACTCTGGCGCCGTCGAGGTCTAATACATCGTAACTCTCCTTGAACGTTGCGGTGAGTTGTTCAATAAGGTCAAACTTGATCTCATCGGGACAATCGACCCTGATTTCAGGGGTGTTGTAGACCTTGGGAGTGTCGGCCAGGAATTCGGAAACCTTCTTTTCGGAGTCGTCCATGATCTTTACGAACCTGGCTGTAGCAAAAAGAGCGTCATCGAAACCGTAGTAGTCGTCCTTGATGAATATATGGGCGCTCATCTCACCTGCAAGCTCAGCTTTCTCTTCAACCAGACGAGCTTTGATGAGTGAATGACCGGTGGCGTTTAATAACGGTTTCCCACCTTTCTCTAAAATATCGTCCACAAGGTTCTGGGAGCATTTCACGTCGAAAACAATTCCCGCCCCCGGTTTTCTTTTCAGGATGTCGCGGGCGAAAACCATGAGAATCTCGTCGCCGTAGAGAATATAACCATCCTCGGCCACTACGCCGATCCTGTCTGCGTCACCGTCATACGCGAAACCGGCGTCTGCGCCAACACGCTTGACCTCTGCGATAAGGTCGACAAGGTTAGCCGGAACGGTCGGGTCTGGATGGTGGTTCGGGAAAGTTCCATCAACATCGCAATAGAGTTCCACCACCTCCGCGCCAAGCTCCCGTAAAAGTCTCGGAGCGAAAATACCGCCACAGCCGTTACCAGCGTCGATGACTATTTTTTTCTTTCCTTTGAGCTTAACCTTCGATTTCACCATATCTATGTAAGGTTCAATCACGTCCTGACTGCTGATTGATCCTGCGCCGGTTTCAAAATCGGAGTTTTCCATCAGGTCCGCAAGTTCTTTTATCCCGTTCCCATAGATGGAGGAGCTTCCCGAATTAAGTTTGAATCCGTTAAACTCCGGCGGATTATGGGAACCTGTAATCATCACACCACCATCCGTTTCCAAATGGTAAACCGAAAAATAGAGAAGGGGGGTAGGTGCGAGACCTATATCGATAACGTCAATTCCGGTTGCGTTGACTCCCTTTGCGAGTGAGGCGAAGAGCGCTGGAGAGGAGAGCCTCGCATCGTAGCCGATGGTAACCTTCGATCCACCAGCCCTCTTTATAGTTGTCCCGTAAGCTCGCCCAAGGTTTTCCACCAGATCGGGTGTAAGCTCGGTTGTGACGACACCCCGGATATCGTATTCCCTGAAAATTGTTCTGTTCATTTTTATTCCGTACTTTTCCCAAAATAATCTGTAACGAGCCGGTCGATCTCCACTATCGTCTCGCAACGGTTCATTTCACTTCGCAAACGACTTGCTCCCGGCAATCCTTTTGTATAATAACCGATATGCGTTCGAAACCTGGAGACCGTTCTTTTCTCTCCATAAAGTTCCTTCATCAATCGGATGTGGCGCAGTATAACACCGGCGATTTCGTAGGAATCGGGCTTTTTGCAGGAGCCTTGCGATAATAGCTTGTTAAAACGGTCAAATATCCAGGGAGCGCCGATAGCCCCTCTACCGATCATAATCATCGCAACCCCCGCCGTTTCAAGTCTTTCTAACGCCTCTTCGGGGGTTTTTATGTCTCCGTTACCGATTACTGGGATCTGTACCGCGCGAGCCACATCGGATATGACGCTCCAGTCCGCTTTACCCGTGTATCCCTGGCTTGCTGTTCTGCCGTGGACCGCGATAGCTACAACACCTGCGTCGGCCACTGTTTTGGCAATGGTAACGGCGTTAATACAGGTTTTATCCCACCCGATCCTTATTTTTACCGTCACAGGTATCTTTACCGCCGATACGACGGAAGAGACTACATTACAGGCAATTTGAGGATCCTTGAGGATGGCGGCGCCCGCCCCCGTCTTCACTACTTTTTTTACGGGACAGCCGAAGTTTAAATCGATCATATCGCAACAATTCAACTCTTCAACGATTCTGGCGGCTTCTCCCATAACCGCAGGGTCGCTACCGAAAAGCTGGACCGCCACAGGTCGTGGTTCGTCTTTAGAGGGCAACATTTCGAAAGTTCTTTTTGAGTCGCGGACTAGGGCGTTGGCCGATAACAGCTCCGTTACGGTAAGACCGGCGCCATATTCCATGGCAATACGACGGAAAGGCTGGTCGGTCAGTCCGGCCACAGGCGCCATAACCGCTCTGGACCTCAGCCTGACACCGCCAATGTTTATACCTGTCATATCTGTCACAAAACCAACAACTATAAAATGAAATGTAATTGAATTATTTCGTTGTGGAACCACTTGAAACGCAATATATTAGAGTATTCAATGATTTATTGGTAATAAGTTGATGGCAAGGCGAGAAATACTGCTGGAGAGTGGCACCAACGAAGTCGAGTTCATCGAGTTCCTTCTTGGAGATCAGAGTTTTGGCGTAAACGTGGCCAAAATAAGGGAGATAATAACATACAACCCCGCATCAATCTCCGCAGTGCCAGACGCTTTCCATTCAGTAATGGGTATGTTTATCCTCAGGGACGCCACATTGCCTCTCATAGACCTGAAAAAGCATATGGGGGTCGAGGAGGAATCGACTTCCAACCACCAGAAAGTCGTACTGGTTTGCGAGTTTAACGATCTAATAAACGGTTTTCTGGTAGACGGTGTAAACCAGATTCACAGATGTTCCTGGGATAGTATCGAGCCTTTATCGCCATTTATAAGCCAGTTCAGCCCAAGCGTTACCTCTTCGATCACCATAGACAAGAAAAACATCCTTCTTATCGACCTCGAACATATAATCACCGATATCTATCCCGCTACCAAACTGATTTATAGCGAGGATGACGATCCTGAACACGCCATGAATATTCCCAAACGGCACCACGAGCGGGAACACGTCCATATCATCCTGGCGGAGGACTCGCCGATAGTTCGCTCCAGCGTGAAACGAATTACCGATGAAGTTGGCTACACTAAAATCACTGTTTTCGACAATGGTGAAGACGCCTACAGGTTGGTGGAATCGTTGGTTGAGAAAGCGAAAAAGGAGAATAGAAACGTGATGGACTTCTTAAGCGCAGTCGTAACCGATATCGAAATGCCGAAGATGGATGGTTTGACGGTCTGCAAGAAAATCAAGTCTGATTTGAACCTGACGCAGATGCCGGTGATAATATTTTCCTCCCTGATAAACGATCAGATGATAGCAAAATGTAGAAGTGTTGGAGCCGACTCATGGGCCAACAAGCTCAAGATACAAGATCTGATTCATACTCTGGATAAACTCTGCCTCGAACCTGAATAAGCCAAGTGACACTCCTCTATTTCTAGAATCGTGCGGTATGAACCGCTGTAACCCTTATCTCCTGTAAAGTGACTCCAGACACCACCGGATTCCGCTCGGCAATTGAAAAAATCGCCACGGTTTTATCGGAAGAGCCTGCTACTTCCGATAAACCTGTTTGCGTAACAGGTCTGACAAAAAGCGCCAGGGCGATGATGACGGCTATTTACGCCTTGAGGACCGGGAATCCTGTAGTAGTACTGGTGGATAAAGCGGGTCGCGCTGAAGAGCTTTGCGAAGCTTTGTCGTTATACCTTCCCGAACATAAGGATGATGGTCGGTTATTGTATTTTCCGCCATGGGAAATACTACCGTACGAAAAGATGTCCCCCCACCCGGAGGTCTCTGGTGGTCGTCTCTATACATTGTCAAAACTGATGGAACGACCCGGTGATTTTGTTCTGGTGACCACTATCGAAGCTCTGGCGAGGAAGAGTGTTCCACCTGACATCCTGAAACAGGGAATCCTGAAGATAGACCAGGGGGATTCGTTCGATATGGAACTGTTAACGGAGCACCTTCTGAATTATGGATATAACAGGGTAAATCTGGTGGAGGAGAGGGGTGAGTTTTCCGTCCGGGGTGGAATTGTTGATATTTATACGGGTGAGCTTGCCAGGCCGGTAAGGATTGAGCTGTTCGGAGACGAAGTGGAGTCGATCAGGATCTACGATCAGGACACCCAGCGGTCGATGGAAAAGATAAATAGCGCGACGGTCTATCCGTTCCGTGAGGTTTTTTACGAAGGGATTGATCGCCCTTCGCTCCTGGCAAGGTTCAGCGAGTTGGTTGATAAAACCGGTGTTGTGGAAGATAAAGTCGGGCGAACAGCCGACGCGCTTGAAAACGGTCTGTTTTTCGCCGGAATGGAACGATTATTACCCCTCTTTTTTCCCGACACAGCCTCACTGTTCGATTATCTCCCCCCTTCAGCCAGGTTTGTTGTGGAAGAGCCTGAGGAGATGGAAAAACATACCGATTTCTTCTACTCTCTGGTGACTGAAGGGGAGCGGGAGGCTTTGGGACGTAACGAACCTGTCGCAAAACCCGCCGATCTTTTCTTGACCGCCGATGAGCTTACAGGCGATGGGGGTATGGTCAGGCTCCGGGAGATTTTACGCCTTTCAGAACTTGGAATTTCGGACGACGAGCATGATAACGCCATGGTGGTTTCAACCGGCGATCCACAAAAATTCAGGGGAAATGTCAGCGATTTCTTTTCCGATATCAGAAAAAAACTTGAGACCGGATTTCATGTGACGGTGGTAGTCAGAACCGATGGGGCGGCTCAACGTTTGACATCGCTTTTTAATGAGAACGACATTGCGTTAACCCGGTTAAAAAGTGTCACGGAACGAATCGGTGATCTGCTTGATAAAGAGTTTACATCTTCGGTTGGAGCGGTCTTCGTCACGGTAGGAGAACTGCCACAAGGTTTTGTATACCCTTTCGGCAAGTGGATGATAACGACCGACGACGAGGTTTTCGGCAAGGTAAGGAAGATAAAACGGAGGACAAGATCGGGCCGAAAGGCTTTCGGCGTTGGCGTAGAGGATCTTTCGCAAGGGGATTACGTCACTCATTCGTTGCACGGAGTAGGCAGGTTCGTAGGAATTAAGGAGATGACGGTAGGGAATAATACCGACGAATATCTGGAACTTGAATATGCTGGGCGGCAGACCCTTTTCCTTCCGATAAGCTCGATAAACCTCATACGAAAATTTGTGAGCGGCGGTGGTACGCCTCAGCTCGACAAGATGGGTGGCGCAACCTTCAGCAAGACCAGAAGCCGCGTAAAAAAAGGGATCATGGATATGGCCCAGCGGTTGTTAAAACTTTACGCCACAAGAAAAATAAGCGTAGCCCCCGCTTTAAGCCCCGATAACAATTACCACAGGGAGTTTGCCGATACATTTGAATTCGACGAGACCGAAGACCAGTTGACAACCATTCGTGAAATCACTTCCGACATGGAGCTTTCCAAACCGATGGACCGTCTTGTCTGCGGTGATGTCGGATATGGGAAGACGGAGGTTGCTATGAGGGCGGCTTTTAAAGCAGTCTACGATGGAAAACAGGTTGCAGTGCTGGTCCCGACAACATTGTTGGCCCAGCAACACTACCGGACGTTTACCGAACGGTTCTCTGCGTTTCCTGTAACCGTAAAAGCTCTTAGCCGTTTCCTCACAAAAAAACAGGCCCTGGAAATCGTAGAGCGGACCATCAACGGCGAGGTCGATATCCTGATCGGCACTCATCGCTTGTTACAAAAAGATATCGGTTTTAAAAATCTGGGGCTTGTCGTTATCGATGAAGAGCAGAGGTTCGGAGTCAAGAGTAAGGAGCGCCTTCGTAGCATGTCGTCAAACGCTCATGTCCTGACGTTGACGGCGACACCGATTCCGCGAACATTGCACTCCTCGATGGTTGGAATTCGGGAACTTTCGGTCATGGAAACACCTCCAGTAGACCGTCTTTCCATCCGTAACTTCATCTCGAAATTTTCCGCCAAAGTGATTCGTGAAGCGATCTTCAGAGAGATGGACAGGGGAGGGCAGATCTACTTTGTTCACAACAAGGTCCGTTCGATCCATAGCATGGCCAAATTTATAATGACAATCGCTCCCATGGCAAAAGTGGCGGTTGCCCACGGGCAGATGCATGAAAAAGAGCTAGAACAGGTCATGCTCGATTTTATCGGGAAAAAATACGACATTCTGGTCTGCACAACCATAGTGGAGTCGGGGCTTGATATATCATCAGCCAACACCATGATAATCAATCGGGCCGACCATTTCGGGTTATCACAACTATACCAGCTGCGAGGGCGAGTGGGTCGGGATCGGCACAGGGCGTACTGTTATTACCTTGTTCCTGATAGTGGCGGCGTTACCGAGCAGGCGAAAAAACGGCTTAAGGCGATGGAGGAACTCGCCGAGCTTGGCGCTGGATTCAAACTGGCGGCCAGGGATATGGAGATCCGTGGAGCGGGGAACCTGCTGGGGCCGGAGCAGTCGGGCAACATCGACGCTATCGGGTTTGAAACCTACTGCGAGATGATGGAGGACGCCATTAAAGAACTGAAAGGTGAACCGACCTCTGAGCGGTTCGACGTTCAGATGAACCTTGTTATCAACGGCAGGATTGCAAAAGAGTATGTGCCGGGTGTTAATTTCAGGATGGATTTTTACAACAGGCTTCATGGCGCCCAGACGGAGAGCGAACTTCTTGATGTGGAATCGGAAATGATCGACAGGTTCGGACCGCCCCCCGAAGATACCAGTAAACTGCTTGTTTCCCTGAAAATAAAGCTGTTGTGCAAAACACTCCGGGTTGAAAAAGTCGATATGCTCCGAAACGTGTTGTCGTTGAAATTCAGCTCCAAAACAAAACTCAGACCCGACCTTCTCGTGACTCTGGCGTACAAGAAAGGGATACAAGTCAGGTTCTCACCTCCCAACAGTCTGGAGACAGAGGTTACCGGATCGGGGTGGAGAGCCAGGTTTACTTATATTCACAGTTTTCTCGAACTTGTAAGCAAAGCGCAATAGAGCCGGAGACGGTGAACGTTATGGCGGTGTCTCATCCACTTCTTAATCGCCCATATAAACCCGATGGAAGGGGGCATAGCCCCCGCTACCAGCGCGTATTGAATGAGGCGCTCAAACAGCGCGTAAGCGTAATGGCCGTGCGCCACGCACCTGCCAGCGCGTATTGAATAAGGCGCTCAAACTGCGCGGGTGGTACAATGCTTGGTTTTGAAAACTACATAATCGAGTTGTAAGCAGTGGCGCATTCTGGAACCTTAAAAACTACCTTTGTACAGATGACGCTCCTGTTGTGTCTTGTTTTTCTCTCGTCATGCCAGGTACCTGACGACAAGGTTTCTGTCGAGAGCAGGATGGATCAGGTTGTAGGTAGCGTTGGCGATCAGGATATAACCCTTGGGGAGCTTGAGAAAGAGATCGCCCTGTACCAGACGGTTCTCAAGATGGCCAAGGTAGAGCCGAAGGAGGGGCTTGCCCGACTCAGAAAAGCCTTGCTGGTTCGCGTGGTCGAGAATGTGGTTCTGGAACGGGAGGCGAACCGTCAGGGCATAACAGTCTCCAACGATGAACTCGACAACGAGATCCGGGTTCTTTTAGGAGAGTACGACAAGGAAAATCTTGGCATGATCCTGGCCGAAAACAACATGAGCTTTGGTGAATGGAAGAAGTACCTGTCCCGAACCATCAAGGTGCGAAAGCTTACGGTGCGTCATATGGATTCGGTCGTAAGTTTAAGCGACGAGGAAATAAAAAAATATTTTGATGAGAACGCTTCAGATTTCAGGTGGTCGGCCAGGGTGCGTGCTTTGCAAATAATGGTCAATGATGAAACCACAGCAGAGCAGGTCCGCGAAAAGCTGATAAAAAAAGGTGATTTTTCCGCAATGGCGAAGAAAGTCTCCCAAAGCCCGGATGCGGTGGCTGGAGGCGACTTGGGTTTCTTTTCCAGGGGACAGATGCCGCCGGAATTTGAAAACGCGGTATTCAGGTTGGATGAGGGTGAAATCTCCAGAGTGATAAAATCGATCTACGGATTCCATCTGTTTAAGGTAATAAAAAAAGAGGACCCCCGCGCCATGACTTTTTCGGAGGCGAGGGAGAGAATTAAAGAGATTCTTATAACTCAACGAAGAGAAGAGGAGTTTACAAGTTGGATAATATCCCTGAAGAAAAAGGAGAGCGTAATCGTGTATCCCGAAATTTTACAGGAGCCATCGCCCTCCTGATTCTGGTTTTGACGGGTTCGCAGGCGAAAGCTGAGATAGTAGACAGGATTCTTGCGAATGTGAACGGAGAGATTATTCTCCTGTCGGATCTACAGGAGCGAATTGCCATGTTATCGAGCTTCAAGGGAAGGGGTAACCAGGCGGATGTCACAGAAAAAGAGGCTATCAACTCCATGATCGATGAGAAGGTCATATTAAAACACGCCAGGGAAAAAGAACTGAGGATTGAAGAGAGCGAAATCGACAAATCGATCGAGAATGTTATTACCTCCAACAAGATAACGATGGAAATCCTGGAAGGCACGCTAAAAGAGCAGGGTATGGAAATAGAGCAGTATCGGGAGAAGATGAGAGATCAGATGCTTATACAACGTGTTACCAGTATGGAAGTTCCAAAACCGGAGGTCTCGGACGAGGAAGTCAAGAGCGCTTTTAACAAAAACAAAAACAAATTCTTTAAACCGGGAAAAGTCCGGGCAAGTCACATTGTTCTGCTTGCGTCCCGGGAGAAGGATCCCGATTATTTTGAAGAAGCCCAAAGACGTATCATTGGAATAATGGAAAAAATCAGGGGTGGCGCCGATTTCGCCGGGATGGCAAAAGAATATTCTCAGGACGGAGCGGCCAAGGATGGTGGAGACCTGGGATGGTTTGGCCGTGGCAAAATGATTCCCGAATTCGAGAAGTTGACATTCTCCCTGCGAAAGGGTGAAGTTGGTGGACCGGTGGAAACCATATATGGTCTTCACCTGATAAAAGTTACCGATATTGAAGAGCCGGAACCGATTCCTTTCGAGCAACTGGCCGATAAAATCAGGGATAAACTTGCAAAAGAGGATTTTGAAAGAAAGAGAAACACCTGGATAGAAAATCTTCGATCCCACGCTTATATTGAGAGACTTAATTAAAGATGAGTGACGAAAAGAGACCTGCAGTGAAGGTTATTGGGCTATTATCGGGTGGACTCGACTCTACCCTCGCCACCAGAATAATGCAAAAACTCGGCTTCGATATCGTGGCCCTGAATTTCTCCAGCCCCTTTTGCACCTGCACAACAAAATCACATGGGTGCAAAAATGAGGCGAAACGGCTCGGTGATGAGCTTGGTATCCGGGTTCGTGTGGAGTTTATGGGGACAGACTACCTCGACATGTTACGAAGCCCTCAATTTGGATACGGCAGTGGCATGAATCCTTGTATAGATTGCAGGATCATGGTTTTCAAAAGAGCAAAGGAGATCATGATAGAGGAGGGGGCCGAGTTTATCTTCACGGGGGAGGTGTCGGGTCAGAGGCCGATGTCCCAGAAGAGAGACAGAATGCGGATGATAGAGAAGCAGGCCGGTCTTGAGGGGCTGGTGGTGCGTCCTCTCTCCGCCAAACTCCTGGAGCCTACCATCCCGGAGAAAAATGGGATAATCGACAGGGAAAAGATGCTTGAAATTCACGGACGTTCCAGAAAAGAGCAGATAAGAATCGCCAAGGATGAATTCGGGATGACCGAAAACCTCTGCTCGTCGGGTGGATGCCTCTTAACCGACCAGCATTTTGCCGGACGAATCCGCGATCTGATCGATTACGACGAATCACCCGGTGTGAAGGACGCCAGGTTGTTGCGCGTTGGTCGTCATTTCAGGTTATCAGAAGAGAGCAAACTGATCGTGGGCAGGAATCACGATGAGAATGAACAACTGGAAAAAATGGCCGGAGCTAAAGATTTTCTCTTCTATCCGATGGATGTCAAGGGGCCACTGGCCATTTTCAGGGGTGTTTTAAGCGGCGAGTCACGCGACCTTGCCGGCTCTGTGACCGCGCGTTATTCTGAAAAGAGTAACGGCGACCCAATAAAAATAAAATATCACAAGAAAAATGAAGATGAATCGTGGAGCGTCGATTCAGAGCCAGCCAATGAGGAGCTGTTGGACAGAATCAGGATTTAATCGACCAGCGAAAGATCATGGAGAACTGACAAGTTGAATGAATTAAGAAGAGTCTATATCGACAACAGCGCCACTACACCTCTGCGCCCGGAGGTTCTTGATGCCATGTTACCCTTCCTTAAAGGCATGTACGGAAACCCCTCCTCCGGCCACCATTTCGGCAGGGAGGTGAAAGCGCGGATTCTTGAGGCCAGGGAGATTGTAGCCGAGGCGCTGGGAGCCTCCCCCTCCGAGATACTGTTTACATCCGGCGGCACTGAGGCTGATAACATTGCCATCAAAGGTTACGCCTGGGGAAAGAATGAGAGAAGGGGAGGCCATCTGATTACCTCAACTATCGAACATCCCGCCGTTTTGGAGCCGATGAAATATCTGTCGAAAAACGGTTTTGATGTTACACATGTCGATGTAGATCCCGCCGCTCTGATTCACCCGGAAAATGTGGCCGAAGCGTTGAGGCGCAATACAATTCTCGTATCGGTAATGCACGCCAACAACGAGGTCGGCTCCATTCAGCCGGTGAAAGAGATCGCTGAACTTGTAAAGGAAAAAGGGGCGGCTATCCATACCGACGCTGTACAGAGCTTTATGAAAATTCCTGTAAACGTCGATGACCTTGGAGTCGATATGCTTTCGGTCTCCGCTCACAAGATAAACGGCCCGAAAGGTGTTGGAGTTCTTTACGTTCGGAAAGGAACAAAACTCGATCCATTGTCTCACGGCGGCCACCACGAGTGGGGCAAACGCGCAGGTACGGAGAATGCCGCCGGGATAGCCGGGTTGGCGAAGGCTGTCCAGCTCGGCCTTGCGAGCATGGAAGAAAACACAAAAAAGATCAGTAAGTTACGGGACGACCTTGAAAGTAGAATAATAGCTATGATTCCGCATGTGCGTGTGAATGGTAGTCGCGAAAAAAGGCTCCCCGGATCACTTAATATCAGCTTTGAGTGTGTCGAAGGGGAGGCTCTACTCATTAATCTTGACATGGTGGGCATTGCCATATCCACAGGCTCGGCTTGTAGCTCAGGCTCGCTCGACCCATCCCATGTGCTGATGGCAATGGGAATTCCCCACGAGATAATTCATGGTAGCCTCCGTTTTTCTTTGGGACACGCAAATACGATGGAGGATAACGACTACATAATGGCTCACCTGCCGCGAATAATTGATATGGTGCGCAATATCTCTCCATTGTGGGATATGGAAGAGGGGAAACCGATCTCCCTGGAAGAGGCTGAAAGGGGAGCCAACCTTCATTAACCTGGATAATTCGTGAGTGATTCACGATAAATTAATCGGGATGGCGATCCTTATCATTAGGTGAAAATAAGTGAGCTTGAAACCTGGCGAAGTCATAAATAGCAAATACGAAGTCATTGACGAGATCGGGGCGGGTGGGGCGGCCACAGTATATCGGGTGCATCATCGCCAGTGGAATCTCGATCTGGCGGTGAAGGATATCAAGGCTGATCTGGTGTCAAACGACAGGGAGATGAAACGTTTCATCAACGAAGCTCAAGCATGGATAGATCTCGGCCTGCATCCGAATATAGTTCAACTCTGGTTTGTCTGCGACCTTAAAGGCAGGCCCGCTCTCTTTCTCGATCTGATGCCGAGCGGAAGCCTCAAGGAGTGGATCAGGTCAGGCATGGTCCAGCCGGGTGACTGGGAGATGATAATCGACCTTGCCATGCAGGTGTGTGATGGTCTGGCGCACGCCCACTTCAGGGGATTGACGCACCGTGACATAAAACCTGCGAATATGCTCGTAAGCAAGGACGGTCGCCTCTGCCTCACCGATTTCGGATTAGCCAGATATAGCGGAAGCCGCGTTCTTATTGACCAGTTGTGCAACGCCGGCGAATGGGAGAGTGAAAGCTCCCGCACGATTAGCGATACGATGTCGGGCACACCGGAATATGGATCACCGGAGCAGTGGACCCACGGGGCCGCCCTTGACGAGCGGACAGATATCTACTCGTTGGGAGTTGTGTTGTACGAGATGTGCTGTGGTCAAAGACCGTTCGACGACGGGTCCCACTCCGACAGCCCTTTGCAGATCATCAAGTGGCATAAAACGCTGGACGCTCCCGACCCGAGGGATCATTACAACGATATCCCGGAATCACTCGTTAATCTGATCCTTCATTGCCTGAAAAAAAAGTGTGAAGAGAGGCCACAGACGGTCTATGAGGTGCGGGAAAAACTGACTTTGATCTTCAAGGAGGTCACAGGAGAGGATTCGAAAAGGAAGACGCCTGAAGCCGGTCAGTTACGCGCCGACAGTACGAACAACATGGCGGTCTCACTCTACGAGATCGGTGAAAATAGAAAAGCCCTCGCAAAATGGAACGAGGCTCTGACCCTCGATCCACACCACCCGGAGTCTGTATACAACAAAACCGTTTTCGAGTGGGAAGAGGGTGTTATAACGGACGATATCGTCGTCGAAAGGCTCGAAAACCTTTGCAGGATTCACAAACGGGCCCTTGTCTACCTGGGCTATTTCCATCTGGAAAGGATGGCCCCGGAAGAGGCGGAGAGGAGCCTTGAGGAGATTATCCTGGAGAATCCGGACAATTCCTACTATCTGCAGGCGATAACCAGTCTGGGTGACGCTTATATGGCTCAGGAACGCTATTCCGACGCAAAGGGTGCGTATGTAAAGGCTATCGAACTCGCCTCTGTCGAAGACAGCCTGCTTTCAGACAGGTTTCTCCTGGCTTATGGAGAGACAAGGTACAAGAATAAAGAATTGATTTTTCCGAGGGTCAGGTTCGAAGGTTCTTTGCCCGGCAATGGAAAAGGGACAGGAGCCCTTGAGATATCCGCCAATGGTCGTTTCGCTGTAACCGGTGGTATGGACGGTGTCCTGACCATCTGGAACCTTGAGGATTTCTCCGTCAAAAGATCGGTGGCGGTAGGGGAGTGGAGTGTTGTGGCGATAGCCATCTCCCCTGACGGCGCGATGATAGCCTCCGCAGGGTGGGACACGGTTGTCCGCGTGTGGGAGACAAAAAGTTTTAAATGTCTCTCTGTTTTTAAAGAGCATGAAGAGATGGTTCTCGGTCTGGTTTTTGCCCCGGACGGGCTATCACTCTTCTCCGGTGGCGCCGACAGGAGATGTTTTCACTGGAACGCGAAAACAGGCGCCAGAATCGGTGTTTTCGAGGGGCATAGCTCTGATGTAACATCGGTGGCGATCCTTCCGGGTGGAAAGAGAGCGGTCTCAGGAGACGGGTCTGGAGTGATCCGTGTGTGGAGCCTTGAAGATGGGGTTCTTCTTCAAACAATCGAGGCTCACGCAGGTTCGGTAAACGATCTGAGGCCAAACCGTGACGGCTCCTCTCTCTTCTCCGTCGGCGCGGATGGCGTTACTGCGGAATGGAACCCGAAAAGTGGGGATGGGATCCGGAAGTTTGCGGGTCATGAGTCGTCGGTCAGGTCGGTCGATATAAACGACGCCACCTTACTGCTTGTTACAGCCGGGGCGGACGGTACCGTTCGTATATGGGAAGCCGATACAGGTATCTGTCTTCGAACCTTGCATGACCACTCAAAGTCGGTGGAGTCGGCTCGTATGGCGGCAAAGAATCCGATACTCGTAACAGGTGGGCTCGATTCGGCCATAAACGTATATCGTGTGGAGCGGACCTACCTAGTGGCGTCGGAACGTTTTCCGCAAGTGAACAAAGCCCTCAACCACGATCAGGCGGAGCGTTTTCGGAAGCGGTTCGAAGAGAGTATGGACCAGGCTTTCACAACCTACGGCGAGAACCGACCGGAGCAATCGTATACACACCTTATGGACGCGCTGGAGGTTACCGGGTTTGAGCGCGATCCTGACGCGATGGCCATGAAAGCCGGGTTGATGGAACTGCTCCCGATAAAATCCTTTAGATCACAAAGACTGGTACAAGCCTTCAATACCGGTTCTGATATCCACTCGCTCGCAATTCATAAGGATGGTGAGTTTGTAGTCGTAGGGGATTCTAATTGTAGTTTGTGGAACCTGAGCCTCGGGCGGGGCGAAACCGTTTACGGTGGCGGGGGCGCTACGGTTACCTCGATTTCCGGTGAAGGGGAGATGGTTCTGACCGGTGAAAAAGGTGGGGAGCTGAAACTGTGGGAGCCATTTACCGGAGAGCCAATGCAAACCATAGGTTCCTTTGCCCAGAGCGCCATACTTTCAAACGATGGTCGGATTGTAATCTATTCCACAGCGGATCATGCGATCAAACTGTGGGATGTAAAGCTGGCTGAAGTAGTAGCGGTCTTAAACGGGCATGAAAATGAAATAACAGCCATCGCTATCAGTCGGGTAGAAAATATTGCGATATCAGCCGATTGGGCCGGAATAATATATTCCTGGAACCTTGAGACCGACGAGAAGATCAGGGAGTTTACGGGGCATGACGGGTGCGTCAGAACCATCGCCATAACCCCGGACGGATGTTATGCCGTAACAGGCGGTTTCGACTCTACGGTTCGACTCTGGAACCTTGAGACCGGAGATTGCGTCAAGGTTTTCGATTGCGGTACCGACTGGGTATTGTCAATCGCGGTCACACCTGACGGACGATTCATCGTTTCAGGAAGTTTCGATAACACTATACGGATATTAAGCGTGGAGGAGGGGAGGGCCGTCTACTCATTCAAGGGTTCAAAAGAGTCTTTTCACGACATGTCGATGACGCGGGATGCAAGGTTTCTTGTGACAGGTGGCGCAGGTGGCCAGATGCGGCGTTACGAACTTGACTGGGAACTTATGGCGGAATGATGACGTAACTGTGTAGTAGATATTTTTTTGCGTTTCATTTTATGCGGCGAGCCTGTAGAATTGCTCTTTGCCTGATTACATGAATGCTGGAGGATTACAAGGTAGATGAAATCGACTCACGTTAACGAAGCGGTCCTGGATCTTACTTTCTACCGGGATTGGGTAGCCAAAAGAGAACAGGAACGGAAAAAAGATAAAACCAAACGGACCTTGTTCGTGACAATCTCCCGCGATTTCGGTTGCGAAGGTTACGATGTGGCTACAGCGTTACAGAAGAGGATCAACGAGCGCTCCGGTTCCTCCTGGTCTCTTTTTACGCGCAAAATGCTTGAGGAGATGGCCGCAAGTCCCGATATCGACGCTAGCATGGTCGAGAACGTTGCCAAAGAGCGATGGTCTTTCAAAGACTGGTTTGTAGACGCTCTCGTACCGAGCTATCTTCAGTCAGAGTCTACCAAGGTCTACAGCCGGATGCGAACACTGATACTTAACCTGGCTGACAAAGGCAACTGCGTTATTTTAGGAGCCGGTTCCCAGATCGTTACTCACAGACTCGATCCCAAAAAGTTTCTCGGACTCCATTTTCGGGTATCAGCGTCATTCACATGGCGACTGAACAGGATTTCTACTCTTCACGGGATAAACAAAACCGAAGCGGAGTCGCTCCTGCTGTCAAACCAGAACGCGCGGGACAGATTTATCTCCGACTTCACCGGCCTTAACGCCGATGATCCTTCCATGTATCATCTGATATTCAACAACGCTAAACATACTCCGGATGAAATGGTCGAATTGATAATCAAACATCTGGAGATGCACTCGGCGTTCGAATAGCGGTTATCTCCAGACTTCTTTACGAGTGGAGCGGGGGAGGGGGAGAGGAATTTACGGAATACAGATCAAAAGAATTTTATGTCAGGCTATGCTGTCGAATATCTTCGATTTGTCTTCGACTTTCAGACTCAGCGCCTCCAGGATCTTGCGCTGGGTATCGACTCTGCAAACCTCCCCCCGTTCGATTCTGTTGAGAGTCTGAACAGAAATTCCGGCTTTTCTGGCCAACTCAGCCTTCGACATCATCAGGTTTTCCCGAAACTCTTTTACCCGGTTGGGGGCTTTCATCTTGTTGTCTGCGCTCACACAGGATCCTTTTGTGTTACGGAACGAAATAGAAAATTACTGACCACCAGTTTTAACCACAGATATAAGTTTAACTATTTCAATGATGATGTCAAGATAATTAACGTAACTTATGGGCGTTTTTGTCCTACTTTACATAAATGTGCATATAATTAAAGGGTAATCGACCCTTAGCTAACTAGTAAGATTAAGTAATCGGTTCAACTGATTGTAATATAATAGTATAAGTTTAAAGTGCGCGACTATAGCTGAAAGGGAAATGTTCTTTTTGTCGTGCCGGGCAGGTTGTTTGTTACTCTTTAGGCAGAGTGAAGGAAAAAGTTGAACCTTCACCCTGTTTGCTTGTTGCGCTTATTTTCCCTCCATGCGCCTTGATTATTTTTGATGTGATCAGAAGCCCGTAGCCTGTTGATACCTCACCTGCGGTTGGACGGACGCTTACCGTGTGTCCGCCTCTAAAAAGCTCCTCCATCTCATCTTCAGGAATGCCCAGACCTTCATCAGCGACATCAACCTTGACCATATGAGAATTATCTTTTACCGCTACGGTAATGTTTTTTTTCGGCATTGAGAATTTGATTGCGTTACTTAGCAGGTTATCGATGGCCTGAGTGACCTTTAGCCTGTCACATTCGATCTCAGTGGGAGAGGAGCGCTCGAAGTTAATCGCAATCTCTTTTTTGTTGGCGATAATCTCGAAGATCACTATTCTTTCCCTGATCAACCCGGATATGTCGACCTGCTCCAGATTGAGCTGAACCGTTCCTTCTTCGATGGTGGAGATGTCGAGCAGATTGTTCAGCAGATTTAACGCGCCACCAGCGGCCTCCTTGATGACAGAGGCTATCATTTCCCTATCCCCTTCATAATTCTTATCCATAAGGTAAGTGGCGAACCCTTCAATGGAACTGATGGGATTTCTCAGGTCGTGGGCCGCAATGCCGAGGAACTGGTTTTTTAACCTGTTCATCTCTTCGAGCTTTTTCTTTTCACGCTCCATTTCGTCGAACAGTTTTTTATTGGCAAGGTGCGCTCCCGCCCTGGCGACAAGCTCCGCTTCGTCGAACGGTTTAAGAATATAGTCGTTCGCTCCGGCGGCCAATCCTTTAAGCGCATCCTCACGGCTTCCCGCCGCTGTTACCATGATGACCGGTATATGCCGAAACTCTTCATTGCGTTTCATCTCCATGGTGAATTCAAACCCATCCTTGACCGGCATGTAACAATCGGTGATAACGAGGTCCGGTTTAATCGAAGGAAGAGCTTTAAGCGCCTCTTCGCCATTTTTGACGACATAGACCTTGTATCCGTTTTTCTGGAAAATCTGTTTAAATATACTCCGGGTGATAGGGCTGTCTTCGGCTACGAGAATCGACTCGTTTTTTTCGATCTTTCGCGTTTCAAGGAGCATGTTGACATATTCGGCCAACCGCCCGACCTTGAAAGGCTTGACGAAAAACTCCATCGCGCCTACCTCAAAACCCATTTCCCTTGTTTTTGCGTTGTCGTGGGAGGAGATTATAATTACCGGTATATCGGCTGTGTCGGGACTCTCCCTCAATGCGCGGCAGGCCTCGAAGCCGTCCATTATCGGCATTTCAAGGTCCATTGTAATAATATCCGGTTTTATCTTTTTCGCCTGCATGACCCCGTCCCTGCCGTTCTCAGCGAGGAAAACATTGAAGCCCGCTCGGGTCAGCTCCTTGTATATGACCATGCGGGGTCCTTTGTTATCGTCGATGGTCAGGATGGTCTCCGGTCGTTTTTCAGCCCTCTCTCGTTCAACCTGGTAGACGACGTTGATAAGTTCGTCTTCGGTCAGCGGTATCTTTAGAAAATGAGTAACGCCGATTTCAAAAGCCTGTTCGATATATTCCTTTGAGTCGTTGGAGGAGAGAAGAACGAAATCAAGCCCCGAAAGTCTGGGATCGGCTATGACGTTATAACAGAGACCTAGACCTGTCATGTCATCCAGGATACCGCCGGTCATGACTATGTCTGGTCGCACTTCAGGTATAATCGCCTTGGCTTCTTCGCCTGTAGCTACTTTGAATACTGTGTATCCATATTTTTTCAGCATATTTTCCAGAATTCTGGATACAGTAGGACTGGTTTCGACTACAAGAACCTTTTCGAGCTTTTTTTTCTGATGATGGAACTCCATCACAGCCTTGCGCAGGGTATCTTTCTCGATAAACCCCTTCTCCACAAGGATGTCCCCGATTTTTATTTTACGTCTGGTTCTGATATCGAGCAAATAACGGAGTTGGTTGGCGTTTATAAGGCCAATGGAGACCGCCGCTTCGCCGAACTGGATGTTGTTATTTTTTTCGATGAACTCCATTATCATAGGCAGATCATCGCGACTGATATAGTTCAACTCAATGGCTATTTCGCCGAGAAGACGGTTCTTGTTCTGGATATCGAGAGCTACCTTATGATCCTCTTCAGATATCAGACCATTTTCAACCAGATACTGACCGAAACTTTTAGTCCCCATTTTTTCACTAAACCTCCACCACAATTATAATACGTAAATTGCCTTGAATTGAGTATTTAAATGACTTCCAATCGTTTCATTTCGATGACGGATACGGTCGATACGTCAATATTTCCCAGGCTGATATGAACTTATTCCTGATTGGTGTAGGCGTGGAAGGAAACGGACGCATACGGCACGGGTAACGGCCATGTACGTGACCGCGCCCTTCGGATCGGCGCCTTCGGCTACACGGGCGATCCCCTTGCCTACGCAGGATTATAGACTGGGAAAGTTTATCTGAAACAGCGTCCACTCCACATAATCCATCACAAGGCGGGATGGCCCATTGAAGTGAGCGAAATCCAGCGCCCCGAAAAGATAATCTTCTAAGGGGCGCCGGATTCATTCTTTGGTGACAATCAGAGGTTGCCACCAGCGATAATGATGTTCTTTATCGTCATGCTCGAAACTCCCGGATAACCTGATATGACGCCGTTCCCGATTCCGAAATAGTTCACGGACGATATCGCGTTTGGCATATAGTTGTTGAACACACCATGCACCGCTCCGCTGGCGAAGTTTATGACATCCATATGGATATTGGCTCCGGGCAGGAACCATCCGGCGCCGTCATCGTAAGCGTTAAAAACTGTGACCGTATAGGTGTTGTTCGCATCCCAGTAGAACTGTGGTCGGTTCTCGTGACCATACTCCACGAGGTTGTTTGACGCGTCCCACACTTGAGTGACGAGGGTGTCGGCGTAGGAGTCACTGTACCAGGAGAGCGCTCCGGTTTCCACAGCGTTATATCCTGAATGGTTCGATTTGAGCATGACCCAGAACCACTCCCTGTCAGGAATTGATGTGTAACTTACACCCGTAATCTCGAACCGAACCCAGGTCACCTGATAACCCATGTTCCAATAGGCTGTCAGGTCGAGATAATTGTTGGCGCCTAGTGAATAGGAGCCTGTATCCTCATATAACACCGTCATACCGGCAGGGTAGGCGAGCGTCGCTGTGCTTACCACCTCAAGAAGGAGAATATTGGTAAAGAGCGCTTCGCCTGTCTTGGTGTTGTATCCTTCCACCAGATGGTAGTGGAGCCCAACGCTCAGGGATGAGGGGACCGACATGTTCACATCCATCGCAATGGTTTCGTTTGGTCCTATGACCATCGTGCCGGAACCCTGGGTCACTTCAATGTTCATCGACATATCCGTTATGTATCTCGAAACGGTGATCGATATTGGGGCGGATGTATTGTTGGTTGTGGTTGCGGAGATCGGTCCCCATGTACCACCGGCCTCAACGAGTCCGCTGGAGGGCGCCAGAAGGATATGGGTAACCGGGTCGATTGTCGGCAGAACATCGACCACTTCAAACGTAAAAGCCTGTGAAAAAAGCCTTTCGCCGGTTGTAGCGTCAGCGCCTTCCACCAGGTAATTGTGGGTACCCAGACTGAGGCTCGCCGGGCAGGTAAGGGTGGAGGTAATGGTGGTAGACCCGTTGGCGGCGACCGTAACTGTTTCCGTTCCCAGTGTAGCTTCGATACCCGCTGTATCGTGAGTGATGTACCTTATTATGGTGATGGATACAGAAGCGCTGGAACTATTTGTAATATAAGATGTAATAGGTGTCAGCTCACCTCCCTGCAACACAGATGTGCTGGATGGTGGAGTCAGTGTGTGGTTGACTGTCGCCTCGGCCAAGCCGCTATGTAAAATGCCAGCTATGAGAAGACCAAAGGTAATCAACCCTTTAGCAAAAATCCTGTCTATATGGGCAATAAGGTTTAACCGCATCGGTCAACACTCCTTAAATAGTTGTATGTAATTAACTTACCACACAAACCAGGTAATCCGCTTCGACAATAGTCCGTTTTATCTGTGAAATGTATCGTTATTAAAATTAGGCATAAAAATGAGTTTGGTCATTGAGACGCTGACTCCATTTTGTCAAGGGAAAGCGAGCCGGGAGAGGGGAAAGGCTTGGACAGTAACGTATTATCCATTCGTTTGTTCGTTACATATCTGTATAGCTCTTGCGGTGGCGTTTTCTATCCTGGAAGTAACATTTTCCTCACCGATCTCTTTACAAAAGCCGTAGTGCGATAGAACGTCATGGAGTCTGGGCGCGACCCCCGACAAGACAAGGGTTGTACCGTTTCTCTTGCACTCTTCATGAATTTTCTCCAGAGCGTGCATGCCGGTCGCATCGATAATTGGAACGTAGCGAAGCCGAAGAATCAGAACCCCTGGGCGGTCACCAATTGAATGCAGGGAAGAGACCATACGGTCCGCAACCCCGAAAAAGAATGGACCATTGATTTCGTACGTCACGATGCTGTGGGAGGAAAGATCGGCTACATCGCCGGATACGCCCATTCCCGCCTGTGGTCCGTTACCATGCAAAACCTCGGCAAGCCGGTGGTCCACTACGGATAGCTCCGTCACCTCGGACATCCTGCGAATGAACAAGAGGCCAGACAGGGCGACACCGGTCTGTACGGCGACACTCAGGTCGATCAGGACGGTCAACAGGAAGGTTGCCACCAATACCAACGCATCGCTTCGCGGAGCTTTGAGCAGACGCATAAACTCGCGAATATCAGCCATATTCAGCGCAACCACGATCAACACAGAAGCGAGCGCAACCATTGGTATGTGCACGATCAGTCCGGCGAAAAAATACATGAACATCGCCAGGATAATGGCGTGAATCATTCCTGCGCTCGACGTTCGCGCTCCCGCCTTTATATTGGTAGCGGTACGGGCAATGGCGCCGGTAGCGGGCATACCGCCAAACAGGGGGGAAATGATATTGGCCAGACCCTGCGCGGTCAGTTCCCGGTTTGGCTCATGCCTGTCTCCCGTCATACCATCGGCGACAACCGCGCTCATCAGAGATTCAATGGCGCCCAGAAGAGCAATGGTCATGGCGGAAGGGAAAAGCTCCTTGAGCAAATCTCCATTAATTGTCGGGAGTGACGGCATTGGCAAGGTGTCTGGAATCGTTCCGAACCGGGTTCCGATGGTCGCCACCTGTATGTCGAAAATATAGACAATCACCGACGATACAACGACGATCAGGAATGGCGCCGGTATCGGTATAGTCGGAAAGACTCTCCTCTGCGCCAGCAGGCCGGTGACACAGCAAAATCCAAGGAGAAGAGTGGCGCCGTCGATATCTCCTCCACTTCGTATGTAGATAACAGCCTGGGATATGAATTCTGGAGGGAGATTGTTGATATCAAGTCCGAGCATATCTTTGATCTGGCCGCTGAAGATTAGCAGGGCAATGCCAGATGTAAAACCTGTAGTTACCGGGTAAGGAATGTATTGGATGAGGGTCCCAAACTTGAACATCCCCAATGCGAGAAGAATTACTCCGGCCATAATCGTTGCGATGACGAGCCCTTCATATCCATGTTCGCTCACGATGCCATATACGATTACCACAAAGGCGCCGGTCGGCCCCCCAATCTGGCAACGGCTACCGCCAAATGCGGAGATCAAAAATCCTGCGACAATGGCCGTGAACAAACCGTGGTGTGGTTGCAGACCGGAGGCTATGGCAAACGCCATGGCGAGCGGAAGGGCTACGATAGCAACAGTAATACCGGCAAGGAGGTCCGCTCCGAGAGCAGACTTCCTTTTCTCAACAAGATCGCTCATCAAAAGGTCCATAATACAGAGGATATAAAATCGGGTGATTTCGCAATAATTACAGACAAAGTACGGAGATGAGTATAGCGTATACGATGATTCCAGACACGAACTTGTGAGACTTGTGACGCAACATGGTCTTTTCCATCGGTGGGTAAATCACTCCCGCTCCGTCTCCTCCCGCCGTTTCCGGTCCGCATTCTCCAGTGCGGTTCTGATGACGGGGTAGGTGTGCATCAGGGAGAAAAGAACTTTTCGATTTAGCTCGAACAGGGAGCAGGCGGTAACAGCTCTTACCGTGGCGGCTCTGGGAGCTGAGTGTAGCAGGGCCATCTCCCCGAAAAAATCGCCCGCCATCAGGGTAGCGAGGTCGCGTTCCCCATCTTCATTACTTACAGAGACCCGAACGACCCCTCTTGTTATAAAAAAGAGAGCGTCCCCCTTCTCCCCTTGCTGGATGATGACCTCTTTTTTTGCGAATACCCGCGACTTGATTCCACCGGCTATGGCGGAGAATGCGTTTTTCGACAACCCCGACAGGAAGGGAATTTTCTGGAGCAGTTCCGTCGGTTCGAATTTAAGTTTGGATCTCTCCATCCCTTTGAGGGCTATCATGTCGAGGGCAATGGTTGTGAGGATCTCTTCGGCCACCGATTCTGGTATAGCGCCGTGGTTTCGTTGTTCTTCGATGGCCTCCACTTCGGCGATTCGCATCAGCCGGTTACCGAGTCGTTCCTGTATGGCGTTGACGAATTCTGGGAGCTGTTCGGCGTCGTTATCGAGGTGATCACGCGCGGTCTCTCTCCATTTTACGTACATTGCGCTGACATCCTCCACAACCTTTTCGGAGAGCGATTCGTGGCGGGTAAATGTTTCAAGCTCTTTAAGAACGCGACTACCCCCCTGGTACCTGCCCCAGGCGACTTCATAATCCTGGGCTATCCTGCCCATATGAAAACGATCTCCTACCACCGATAAAATCGGGACTTTATCAAGAGCTGTAATGAACCATTTTTCGAGTCGGCGTCTCTTCAGGTGATGGTAGTTCGGGATTTTATAGTCGGTCTGATGTCGTAGAGCGTCGATCTGAAGGTCGAGCGAAATAGATAATTCATGGAACGCCTTCTCACTCAAATGTCCCTTGTTGAGCATCTCTATGTATATGGCCTTCTCTTCCGAAAACGCCAGAAGCGTTAGTAATATTCTCTCTTTTTCGTAGTCGAGCTCCGACCGGCGCAACTCTCTTATCGCAGTTTTTATCCGGTCGATTTCATTCGTATAACTCTCCTTGAGCCTTTGAGCTATCTGGCCGGAGAACAATCCTCCCTCCATCAGTTCGGGGGAACGGTCAAGGGCTCTTTGTTTGGAGGCAAGCCGCCCTTCCATATACGCGAACCGGTCTGAAAGGGGAGGGTGATCGAGTTGAAGCATTCGTACCAGTCGGTCCATGGTCAGACCCTGCGCGAGCAGTGTAAAAAGGACCGCCCCGGTAACGAGGGTTACAAAGTTTTCCAGTTGCTCTAACGGCGGCAGACTCATCACGATGGCAAGAGCGATAGCTCCACGCAGTCCGCCCCAGAATATGACGGTCCTGTAAGGAAGGCTGACAGGCTCCGAATGGGAATAACGTTGCACCAACGGAACAAGTCCGTAAACCACCAGCGCTCTCGATACAAGCATGGCCACAATGACCCATAAAAGCTGGTACCAGACCTCAGCCAGCGCCGAAAGTTTGATCTGTAACCCCACGAACAAGAAGAGTAGCGCAGTAGCCATGAAGGTCATATATTCGAGGAAACTCTCCAGATAATGTCGTACCGATGGCGATATTTTCATACGGCCACGGCTTCCCATTACCAATCCTGCCGCCACCGTCGCCATGACACCGCTGACATGCAGGAGCGTTTCGGCGATAAGGAACGACAGGTAAGCTAACGTAGTGGCGATCGTGATTTCGATATTCGGATCGGAACGGACCATGCCCAGGATTTCCGCCGCGAGAAGACCGAGGATCGCTCCGAATAACAGGCCGCCGGTAAAGACCGTGAAGAAGTCGAAGGCTCCATCCAGGACCGTATACGATGAAACACCTTCGGCGGCCACCATGATGATAAGGATCTTCGATAACACTATGGCCGTGGCGTCGTTGAAGAGGCTCTCACCCTCCACTAAAACCGTTAACCTCCGAGAGGCTCCGAGGTTTTTAAAAAGCGCCACAACAGCCACAGGGTCGGTGGCGCTCAAAATCGCGCCGAGCAGGAGTGATTCGGGGAATCCTATAGGGGTTACCGTATGAACTATCAGGCCGATGATTAGCGTGGAAACCAACAGACCGGGTACAGCAAGACCCAACACGGAGGAGAGGTCGTCCCGCAGGAGTTTTGTGTCGAGTTCGTATGCGGATTGGAAAACCAGCGCCGGAAGAAAAACAAACATGATGATATCGGGAAGGGTGTCAGTTCCGGGAGTCAGTGTCGATATGGCCGGATAGTAGCCCGATAACCAGGCGATCCAGATGCCTAGCAGTGTAAGGGCCACGGTGAAAGGAAAGTTGAAACGTTTGGAACCTGCCAGCACAGCGGCCGAAACGAGCAGGAGGGTGACGACAACGCTTACAATATCTAGAACAACAGAAGCGTGAACCATTTTCCCAGTCAACCCCGAATAGGAATAGTGTTACGCTTGTTATTCTACAGGATCATCGACTGTTGCGATATGGTTATACCCGCCGGTTGCGCAAGGAGAGCGAAAAGTGTGTCCAGGAGTCTGTCGGACTTAGGGGGGCGCGGCCACAGCGACATAGTGGTGCGACCGAGCCATCCTGGGTAGTCGCACTACTCGCGGACGAACACCTAAGTCCGACAGACTCCTAAAGCCCGCCGGTGATTTCCAGGGTGGCGCCGTTGATGTAGGAGGACCCCTCCTCGGCCAGGAAAAGAACACACCTTGCCACTTCGTCAGATTTACCCAGCCTTTTTACCGGGACCATCTTCCGGTACGCCTCTCTCTGCTCATCCGACAGATCGCCGATAAACTCTGTGTCGATAAATCCTGGGGAGACGCAGTTGACGGTGATTTTCCGGGAGGCCACCTCTTTACTCAGTGATCTGGTGAAAGCCACCTGACCCGCTTTGCTGGCGGAGTAATTCGCCTGTCCCGCAAAGCCGAATACACCAATGGGGCTTGTGATATTTATGATTCTTCCGTACCGTTTCTTCATCATCATCAGGACCGCCTGTTTCGACATGCTAAAGGTTCCGGTAAGGTTTGTATCTATTACGGAACTCCAGCTATCAAAGCTCATCATTCCCACCACGGAGTCGCGCCTGATACCTGCGTTATTTACCAGTATGTCGAGCCGTCCATACTTTTCCGTAATATCTCCAAAAAAAGTTTCGACGGCATTGTAGTCGGAGACATTGAGTTTGACTGTCTCGAGCTTTTCTGTATTCATCTCGTTGGCGAAACTTCTGGCCGCTGTATCGTTTCCACCGTAAACCGCCACAACCTTCGCGCCACTTAACAGGAAGGACTCCGATACGGCCCTGCCAATTCCTCGTGTACCGCCGGTTACCACCACAACCTGATCAGAAAAATCGCTCATCACACATCCTTGTAAATAATCAGACTCCAAGATACCTGTCAACTTCGTTGGCCACGATCACACCGTAGTTGGCCGCCCCTAACCACCCCGACATGATAATAGCGACTGAACCGGTATGAAACAAGCCTGCGACCTCCTTGTGCAGATCCTGACTGATCGGTAATCCTTCGAACTTGGTGCCGAAAGAGGAGCCGTCCACATGAAGAGTGTACCTTTTGAATGTGCGTGGTGTGGCTACCTCCAGATGGTCATGAATCGAACGTATATTCGGCACATACTTTTCCAGGCGGTCGAGAGTATCTTCCGCTAGCGCTTTTTTGTCCGCCTGATACTGCTCTTCGGACAGATCGGCCCAGTCTTCATAGCGCGAATTGGAGGATGAGACAATGGTATATTTGTCCTGGCCCGGTCGAAGTTCCGGGTAATAAACGGAAAAAGTTCTGCTGGTCACATCTTTTGAGAGCATTTTGGCTGTGTCAAATTTTTCCGCCACCGAAGTGAAGAGCAGGTCACCGATAGGTTCAATTTTCTCCCCCTCCTTGATACCAATGTAGACCTGACTTGAACTGTTGTTAATCCTGACAGCCTCGGTCTCACTTCTGAACTTGCCGGAAAGGGCGCCATCGTCGAGCAGGTCGAGCAGGGTGGTTTTGAGGTTGGCGTTGGACACTACAGAGCCAGCCCTTATTGTCTCGCCGTTTACCACAACTCCAGTTATCTTGTCACCATCGTATATGATCCGCTCAACGAGGGCTTTTGTTCTGACATCAACGCCGTTTTTTACCAGCTCTTCCTCAAGCATGTTGATGAAAAGGTCGGTCCCGCCGATGAAAGTGAAGACACCTTTACTCATGAAATTCGAGAAGACTATGCCGTAACTTATGGCCGGATCGTTCAAGGTCGAGCCGTTGGCGTAGGTGATCGGCTCCATCAGAAGGCGAACGATGTCGTCCCGGCCCGGAAAAAACTCTTCAAAAAGCTCCCCTACGGTTCTACCATCGTCGTCGTAAAAATTCATGGCCCGGACATGGGCGAAGAAGTTATCGACGGTCTGTTGATCGACCTTGAACCGCCCGGTCAACAGTTTGATAAAATCGACCTTGTCGTAGGTTGTCTGAAGCTGGAACTGTGGATTGTCGAACCTGATCCCTTTGAGTTGAACGATCCTGCCTGATATATCCTTACTCCAGTATTTCCGGACGGTTTTAATCATGCCTACCGGGAAACCGTGGAGCGCCACGTCGAAGATATGATTTTTCCTTCGAAACCATGTGGCAAGTCCGCCAAGCTGGGAATGTTGCTCCAGCAAAAGCACGGAGCGTCCCGCTCTGGCAAGCCTGTTGGCGCATGTCAGGCCGCCAAGTCCCGCCCCAATGACTATACAGTCGTACTTATCCTTGACCCCTTTTACTCCTCTGACAGCCATTGCCTCAGTCTTTCTCTTTCATGATTACGTTGGCCATGATAACTCCGCTTAACATGGCGCCAACTATACCCAGATAACCTTGATCCGACCCGCAGATATATAATTTCCGGAGGTTCGTAACTCCTCGCTTCAGCTTGTCCGGCGATCCGTAGACGGCGCCGTTTATGTGACCAGTGTATCTTCTCACAGTGTCGGGCGTAAATATGTCGCTGAATTTTATATGATCCCTGAAATCGGAAGTGACATTAGCGATGGTTTCGAGGGACCGGAGTCGCCAGTCGGCTTTGGCTTTCATATATTGTAAGCCTTCGATTCCGAACCAGTAGTCGTAATCGGCCATGTGGGTGACCCGCACCATTTCCGGACCATTATAAGAATCCGTATAATCGAAGTTTCCAGGAAAACAGATGACTCCGCTATCGAGGTCAACCGGCTCCTCCGGCTTGCGGTACCTGATTTTTTCCGAATTACAATAGAAGATCAGGGTCGAATCCTCACCCAGCTCCTTCGCCGGTCTGTCGAGAATGTTAATCGATTCCACAAACGAAAGCTGTCCCGCTCTGGCTGAATCGTCAGGGGGTTTGGTATCGGTCAATTCTGTTGTTTCGATCCGTCCCGCCGAAGAGAGTACCGATCCGCATTCAATCCGCTCGCCATCTTTAAGTATGACAGCCGTGACTTTTCCGTCGGTCTCTTCAATCCGGGTAACCTGGGCGCCAAACCGAAGCTCTCCGCCCGCATCTTCGAGTCTCTTTAATAGCGTGGACAATATTACCCGCACACCTCCGGGCGGTCGGGCGAGTCCTTCCAGGAAGAGGCTTTGAAACATTATACAAAACTGCCAGAAATCGATGTCGTCCTCTTCCGCCGACCCGTAATATAGAACCGGGAGGAGAATCATTTCCAGCAGGTCAGGATCGGTAATGATTTCAGATACGATCTTGCGAGCGCTTTTTCTTCCGCTTGCAAGATCGCCGAAATCGTACTCGTTTACCACCTTTATCAGTTTTACGAAGTTATCCGCCTGGTTGGGGAAATTCTGGGTAACCTCCTGTTTGAGAAGGTCAAGATCGTTACTGAAGGTGAGTGTTGCGAAAGGAAAAACAATTTTGCTGGTAGTTTGAGGGGTGAGGTCAAAGTCTGACAACCTCAGCCGCAGGGACCTCAACAGTTTTTTGAGCGGCGCCGATTTGGGACCATTGGGGGCGTAGTTGGTCATGGCGTGAAGGCCGGTGTCGAGGGGGTAGCCCCCAGCTGTGTAGTACGAGTTCAAACCGCCTTCGCGAAAATGTTTTTCAACGATAAGAACCCGGCTATCGAAATGCGCCAGCCTGATTCCGGCTGCGAGGCCGGACATGCCAGCGCCGATTATGACTGTATCGTAGGTCAAACCGCCGCCATGAAGGAGCTAGAGGCTCTCCATTTTCGGTTGGAGATATTGGACGGTGCTTTGCAATGTGTTAAGCTCCATGTAGTCCTTCTCGGGAACCTCGACGCTATAACGCTTGCGTAGCTCCATAACTATATCGAGAAAGTCCATGGAATCGAGTTCAAGCTGGTCGCGCAGTGGCTTTTCCTGGTCAAGCCCACCCATATCCTCATCCGGAAGAATCTCCTGGATGATGTCGATTACCGCCTGACTAATATCCTCTTTTGTCATTCTATCATTCCCTGAATTTGCACCTAAAAACCAGAATTCGGCATTATGGCGTAAACCGTTCTAAGTTTCAAGGGAACCTTTATATCGTTTTACGATTATTACGGAGTTTATACCAAGCATTCCGAACGAATTGTTAAGAATCGTATCCACATGGTCCAGTTTTTTTGGTGTTCCAATTACAAGGTTTTTAAGTTCGCATTCCGGGTCGATGTTGTCGATGTTGATCGTAGGATGCACATAACTATCTGTAAATGAAGGGATATTCCCTGCAAGCTCCAACGCTCCGGCGGCGCCCATGGCGTGACCTATATAACTTTTCGTATTGTTTATATAAGAAGTTTCCGATCCATTGAATATTTCATTAATGGCCTGACACTCGAATTCGTCACCCTGTTTTGTCCCTGTGCCGTGGGTGTTTACGATGTCGATGTCGGAGGGCGCCATTCCGGCTCTCTTCAAGGCGAGCCGTATACATTGCGCTTGTCGGGTCGGATTCGGAAGAACAAAATCGGACGCATCCGAGTTGTAGGCGTAACCTGCTATCTCTCCGTAGATTTTAGCGTCCCTTGCCAGAGCGTCTTCCAGCCGTTCGAGTATATAAACACATCCCCCTTCGGCGACGACTATACCGTTTCGGTCCTTGTCAAACGGCCTGCTCGCCTTTGCCGGGTCTTCATTGACGGCCAATGCGCCCTGGCTTTTGAAACTTGCGAATATACCGAAGGAGTGGATACTCTCGGAGACCCCCCCCGCCAGCGCAACGTCGATCTCTCCCAATCGCAACATCTGTGCGCCGTATATCAGGCCAAGGTTTCCGGCGGCGCAGGCGGCGCCTATGCATAGGTGGGGACCCGAAATTTTCATATTGAGGGTGACTTCACCAGCCGGATTGTTCGCTACCGTCCTCGGATTGTGGTGATGGGTCCAGAATTTTACATCATTCCCGTACTGACCGAGGTTGTAGACTTCGTTCTCGGTTTCGACAGTGCCGTGTTCCGTGATACCGAGGAAAACACCGACCCTGTCCCTGCCCGGTACATCCAGATCCAATCCAGCGTCCGTAATTGCTTCGTTTGCGCAGTAAATCGATATGGAACCGGCTCTGGTGCCTCTTCTTACCTGCTTTTTGTTCTGGTATTTATACTGGTCGAAATGGCAGACACCCGCCGGGACGGTATTCATGTACCGGGTCTCTATGGTTTCGACACCCGATATACCGTTTAAAAGGGAGTTCCGGAATTCTGAAAGGGAGTCGCCGTTAGGCGCTGTCAACCCGATACCGGTAATTACGATCCTGGAATCCAGAGCCACTGCGCCATCCTGAAATATTAGTCAATTACTCTTCTTCGTGCCTGTCCATAAGAAGTAACCAAATGGACGAAAGAACCATTCTAGTGGTGACAAGCTGTCCAATCAAGCCTTTTTAAAGACCGGAAGTCAGTTATGAAAATTCGTGGACAGCCTGTTGATGGCCCGCTTGACTTCGTTCACTGATAGACGGGTCATACAAAAATCGTTGAGGTAAGGGCAGTTCTTCTGATCGCAAGGCATACACTCCATCGGTGTGGGGGTTAGTGTGATCTTTCTACCTCCGATAGGCGCCCATAGCTGTGGGTCGGACGGACCAAACATCGCCACTGTCGGAATGTCGAGGGCGCCGGCTATATGCATCGGGCCTGAGTCGTTGCAGATCAGGCAGTCGGCTAAATCTACAAGCGCTATCAATTCGCCAAGGTCAAGGTCGGTGAAGTAGGGGAGGGCGTACCCGGAAGCCTTGCGAATCCTTTCGATATCCTTCGAGTCGCTTTCGTTTCCGGCCAGGATAACCGCGCAGTTTTTTTCGTCCACGAGAAACCGGGCGATAATCCCCATTTTTTCCGGCGGAAGTTTCTTCTCTTTTATTCTGGCGCCAGGATGGAGAAGGAAGAGGGGGCGGTCGAAGGAAAATCCCGCTTTTTCCAGCCGTTTTTTGACAGGCTCCTTTTTCTTATCCGATACATCCAGGAAAAAAACCGGGTTTCCAGGAACATCAATTCCGAGACCTGTAATGGTCAGGAACTGAACCTTCCACGAGTGGTCCGTTATTTCGGGATGAGCGCCGTATACGTTATAAGCGAGTCGGTTACGAAGCCTGAAAGGATGACCTACCCTGATCCTGGCGCCGGAGAGCAGTGTCAGAAGAGCGCCCCTCGGTCCACCCTGAAGGTCCACAACCATATCGTAACCACGTTCACGGATCGACCTGATTAAAGCAAAGTCCCGCCCGATCTTCATGCCATCGAAATTTTTCAGATTGCTTATTACATTATCGATATTCGGGTTGCCGCGCAGAACATCCTCGAAAATGTCGTCCACCAGAAAATCGATTGTGGCCCGTGGAAACTTTTCGCGCAGAGCGTTAAGCGTAGGGTTTGCGAGGATAATGTCGCCTATCGACCGCAAACGGATTACCAGGATTTTGTCTACCGAGCCCGAATCAATTTTCATATGTTAGCGGGCGGAGAGTCTTCTCTCTGTCTCTTCTGCGATGGCTGTGATGATATCGGTGATGTCATGGGTTATGCCCCAGCCTGCGTACCGGTTCATAAATTTTGATATGTCGCTTATATACCAGATATGATCGCCGCTTCTGTTCTCTTCTGACACAGTAAACCGAGCTTTTTTCCCCGTAATTTCTTCAGCGAGGTTTATGGCCTCCAGAACCGAGACGTTGCTGTATCTGCCACCACCAATGTTGTAGACCTCGCCGACTCCCGGATCTTCGTAAAAACGGTGGAAGGCCCGGACCAGATCTCCGCTATGGATATTGTCCCGCACCTGTTTTCCCTTGTACCCGAATATGGTGTATTCCTCCCCTGTCAGGATCACTTTTACAAGGTAGGATAAAAAACCGTGTAGTTTGGCCCCGGAATGGGCCGGTCCTGTGAGACAGCCCCCACGAAACGTACCGGTTTTCATGCCGAAATATCTTCCATACTCCTGGGTCAGTAGATCGGCGGCGGCTTTTGACGCTCCGAACAGGGAGTGTTTCGACTGGTCGATACTCATGCTCTCATCGATACCCCGCTCGTGATAAGGGTGCGAAGTGTCGATTTCCCATCTGGTTTCAAGCTCGTTTAGCGGCAGATCATTTGGCAGGTCTCCATACACTTTGTTGGTGGAGGTGAAAATAAAAACCGCGTCGGGACAGTTTTTGCGGGTAGCCTCCAGCAGGTTCAGCGTGCCGTTGGCGTTAATGGTGAAATCAGTAATAACGTCACTGGCCGCCCAGTCGTGGGAAGGTTGGGCCGCCGTGTGGATGACAAGATTGATATCGGAACCGTACTCCGCAAAAACCCTCTCCACATCGCGCTTGTCCCGGATATCGATGGAGTGGTGCTCGTATTCATCTATCTGTTTTAACTCGTGGCGGACCCAGTTGGTCGATGCGTCTTCACCGAAAAAGAATTTTCTCATGTCGTTGTCGATACCGACGACGACAAATCCGAGCTTTGCCAGGTACCGGACACTCTCCGAACCAATCAGGCCACAGGAGCCTGTAACCAGGGCCACACTCATACCGGCGCCTTACCGAAGGACCAGACGATCTTTTCCATTTTTTCCCAAATTCTCCACCAGGCGTAGCTGAGAAGATATAAAGTTGTTTTAATAAATGAACGGGAGAAGGCTACTCGCAGGTTTTCAAGCCCCCGATCATACCATTTAAAATCCCTGTTCAGGCAGGTAAGAGCTGTGGCTACGGGGACAGTATAACTTTTCGACCGCTGGATCCGCTCCTCCGTTACGCCCCGCTCAAGGACTTTTAGAACCTTCTCCATGCGGTGACGGTATGTTTGACCCGACGCCACGATCTTCTCCGCATTGGCGGCCATCCGCTCACGTAAAGGGTTGTTGGCAAGCAGTTTTTTGCAGACATCGGCGGCATCGGTAAACGAATGGAACGCCATGCTCTGCCCATCCGTAAAAATTTTCGCGCAACCCTCATCGATCCACGACTGGTTCACCACCAGCGCGCCAGCATAAGAGGCTTCGAAGGTGCGAATGTTCATATCCCTGCGTGCAAGGATATTGTAGACGAGTTTGCATCGGCTGTTGAACTGACCGATCTCATCGTAAGAGAGGTAGCGGTCGTTAGTGATTACTTTCAGTCCGTTTTTTTCAAGGTCGGCGAAATATTTCTTTTTCTGGTCGGTAATCGATCCGAGATAACCGATATCGATATCACGGTCTACATGAAAATTGCGATGGAAAACCTCGTCGGCGGCGAAGGGGAGCCAGCTCACGTTTTTCCGGCCATATTTATGAGCCTGATTTACCCTGTATTCCTGCGCGAAAAAGACATAATCGAAGAGAGCCGCCACCTCCTTGTTCCACCTGAAATTCAGATAGTTGTCGTAAAGCCAGTATGCGGTGGGGATTTTCAACTCTTCAATCCGTCGCGGCAGGAAAGGTTTTCCCGTGGAGCTTTCCACCATAAACAGGCAATCTGGCGCAGGTGTGTCGAGGCTTTCGACCAATTCCACCATGTCCACATCAGGGGGTGTTACAAGCCAACCTTCCGGCGCGGATTCGGTGGCGGTGAATGGTATGACGTTAACCCCCATGCGCTGTAACGCAATATAGGCGAAATGACCGGTCTGCCCGACTGTGAAATTTGTTCCGAAAAGAACGTTCATCAACGCTATATCATTTACCGCCAGGTTTTACCTGGTAGAACTGGTCTGTCATGGTGCGGAGATTATCGGCTATAACGGAGGCGATATTCCGATACAGTTTCATGCAAAGTTGCGGTTGCAGGGTTCGTAATAGCGCTTCGTTGATCCCCAGTAGTGTGGATTCGCCTATCGAAATGGCGCTGGCTGAACGGGGCGCAGAGTCGATGATAGCCATCTCCCCAAAACAATCCCCCTGCTTTAGAGCGACCACCTCCACGCTACTCCCTTCCGGGTCACCCTTGAGGATGTGGACTCTTCCTTTCTGTACAATGTAGAGTTTGTTTCCGACTGCGCCTTCTCTGAAAATCACGTTACCGGCCGAATACATCTCTATGGAGGCAAGCTTGAAGATCTCGACTATTTCGTCATCGTTAAAATCGGAGAAGAAAACGTATTTGTCACGTAACTTGCGGAGGGTATCAGAGTATTCATGGGCCTGACGCAGGGTTGACGTATCCGTATCTTCAATCTTGGCCACAAGTAACTGGAACTCATCACCCAGCCTCCCGGCGTTGATGTGCCTTAGCTCCGGTTTTTTCTCCAGAGCCTTTAACAGAATGGTGTCAAGCTCTACCGGAAGGGTGGTGGAGAAGGTTCTCACCGAATCAGGAGTGGAGGTGAAAACGGCGTCGAGTAGCTCCCTGAAATCCTTCCCGTCGAAAGGAAAAGAGCCTGTCAGGAAATAGTACGCCACAACCCCGATACTGTAGATGTCTGTTTTCAGGTCCAACTCTTCGTTGAGAAGCTGTTCCGGCGACATGTATATCGGTGTGCCTACAACGTATCTTGTCGATTCTTCGCCTCTTAACTGGGCGATCCCGAAATCCATTATTTTCAATTGACCATCGGAAAGAATCATGATGTTTTCAGGCTTGATATCACGATGAATTACACCTCTCTGATGAGCGTAATGGACAACTTTGGACAATGAAGAGAGGATGTTGAGTTTATCTAGCAGGGAATATTGGGCGCCGCTTTTTATTATATTTTCGAGGGTGTCCCCCTCCAGGTACTCCATGACGAAGAATTCGACATCTTCGTGCGTGCCAATGTCGTAGATCGCGGTAATACACGGGTGTGACAGCTGGGCCGTTATTCGCGCTTCGGAGTGAAGGTCACCGACGGTTTTATTGAAGGTTTCGTCGATAAAGCGCGATTCGATGGTCTTGATGGCCACAAATCGTCTAAGATCCTCGTCGTAGGCTTTGTAGACGACTCCCATGCTACCTTTGCCGATTACCTCCTGGACGAGATAACGACCACATAAACGGATCCGTCCAAACAACTTCATTGCACGTATCTCACAATTGAATCATGCCAATACATTTTGCCATACCATAACATCGGAAAAAAGACCGACACGTATTATAGGTTCTTATGCAAACCTTTGGCAATGGTACTGGTCAGCGCCTGTAAACGGCCTTGACCCAGAAAGAGCGAACCATCTCTTCGGCCAGTTGGTAGCTTGCCTCATATTCGGGGTGTCGTTCGTCAGTCAGGTTTTTTCCAATGAGGCTGAATTCCCAATCCGGCCCGGGGTTCCATCCGAGTCTGGCGTCCATTTTTGTATAAGATGGTATCTCACTAAATTTGAGGGAATCGACATAAGAAACGAACAGGTCCGCCTCCATATTCCAGGGCAGGTCGATGTAAGATGTCAGGAAGAGCTTATTTGCCGGAGAGCTGTTTTCATAATAACCCTCCGAGTCTGTATCGACCGATGTTTCTGATGTTTTTAGGTCTATCCTGAAGATGGTGTAACCGGCCCGAATCCTCCAACCTTTGGTAACGTCAGCCGTAACGGAGAGTTCTGCGCCGTAAGAGGAACCAGACATCTCGTTTCCCTGAAAATAGATACCAAGCCCGTTCTCATCTATATTCTCTTCTGTCCTTAACTCGTCGTAGACGTTATAATGAAAGGCGATATCAGCCATAACGTTTTCACCAATCCAGCTACGGTATCCGGCTTCGTAAGAGACGGTTTTTTCCGAAGCCAGATCGGGTGATGGGTGTAATTCAAAATAACTCGTGGTGATTCCAAGGTCGTTATCGGCGCGGGTAGGGGTTCTGACCGTTCTGGTCACAGCTCCCCACAAAGCGGTTTTCGGGTCGGGTGAATAGAGGATTCTTGCGCTCGGCTGAAACTCGAAACCTGTGTAGTCGTTTAACTCAACCTTGGTTCCGATGGTGAGGAAGAGGGAGTTATCCATAAGCGTGATGCGGTTCTGAATGAACGCGCTGAAAAGGTTATCCCTTTTCGCTGGATCGACGTAGTATGTGGACCCGCTTGTAACGTTGTTGAAATGGATATTACGGTAACCGAGTCCCCATGAAATCTGGTTATCTTTCCCGGCGGCGAAATGATGTGTGAGGTCAATGTCGGCGGTCTCAATAATCTTGCTTGCGTTCGATCCGTCATTCTCTATTCGCTCCGTCCGGTCGAAATAGGCCTGGATTTCAAGATCGGAACCATCGTCAAGCGTGGTGAAGATTCGAGCCAGCAGATGCCCTCCGTTAGTGTCCGCCGACTCGTCATACCGGCCAGACCTGCCTTCGTTTGTAAGGGAGGGTTTGTTTTTGTAGGATTCCCCAAGGAAGACTATACTCCGCCCTTCTGCCGGGTATGCGTCGAAACGAAATCCTCCACGCACTGAATCCCAGTTGTCGTTTAGCCTCTCGCCATCGACATCAACTAAACCGTCAGTTTCACGATAACGCACAAAACCGCGCATGTAGGAGTTTTCGCCGACTTTGGCGCCGTAACGAATTCCTCCAAACCCTTTTTCACCTTCACCTCCACCGGCGTAGGCCAGGAGCCCCTCTGTTTTGTCCGCGCTCTTCGTTATGATGTTGACAACACCGTTGACAGCGTTGGCGCCCCAAACAGACCCACCCGGTCCACGGATTATTTCGATCCGGTCGATATCCTCAATTGTCGTATCCTGCCTGCTCCATTGTACGCCTGCGGTCAAAGGGGTGTAGACCGACCGACCATCTACCAGAACAAGCAGTTTGTCGGCGAATCTGCCGTTGAATCCCCTGGATGTGACGGCCCACTGATGGGACGAGAACTGAGCCACCTCCATTCCGGGTACCAGTCTTAGCGCTTCGGGAATCGAGTTTATTCCCATACGGCGCAAATCATCCCCTTGCAAAACCGTTACCGCCGAGGGGGTTTGGTAGGCAGGCTCCAGCCGCTTGGAGGAGGAGTAGACCTGGATATTCATCAACTCCTCAAGGGAGAGGCTGGTAAGGTCTGCCGCCGCGATGGTCAACTGGTTTCCGTAAGATGGACGTGAAAAAAGAAACGGGAGCGACAGAAGAAAAATTAACAACAAATAACGCTTGTTATGGCTTTGAGTAACGTAGACGACCAGCGTTTTCAATATAAAAAATTCCCTTGTCTTGCCCTGCCCCCACAGATAGCAAATATGGCGCTCAGCCTTCCCGACCATCCAGCCCTGCGAGCTTACCCTACAGCTGGATTGAGATAATGTTAGTCCAGTTTTCAGGCCGATTGCAAGCTCAAAACTTCTCCGAAGCAAGCTGATTTGCGTTGACGAAATGGAAGGGGTGCGGGAGGATGGTCCGCCGCTTGGCTGAGACCTGCGGGAAATATACTGAATTGGCGGGGCGTATATCTTCTGGTGAACGTCCCTGACTTCTTGACAATACAAAAATTCAATGGAGCCATCATACAATGGAAAAGATAAATATCGGGGAAAAACTCAAGTTCAACGATATGTTCATGCCGCAGGTACTCAAATTCACCCAATCGTACAAGGTCCCCCTGATCTGTATGAAAGCCGGGCAGGAGATACCTCCTCATCCAAGCGGAACGGGTGTCTTTTACATAATAAAAGGTAGTGCGGTAATGACCTTCGATAGTGAAGAGAAGGAAGTTTGCGCCGGTGAGATGGTATTTGTAGAGAAGGGGGAATCGAGGGGAATTCGGGCCACCTCCGAGTTGGTGGCGTTTGCCGTACATATAAGCGAGTAGTACGATAGTGGCGGGATGATAGGATATCTGGTTTGAATCTCTTCTTGTTCAAATAACCTGGAGATCGTTAATGGTTGATTGGCTCAGGGTTGGCGGGAACGCCAGAGAACATGCCCCGGGCGGAATCAGGATAAACGAGTTGTTGGGTAACAGGAAAGTTGTACACGCCGATGACCAGCGAAACGTTCGCAAGATGCAAAGAACATTCATATCCCGACTCGGAGTCGATCCTGAGCGCATTATTGAAGCTGAGGATGGCAAAAGAGCGCTCTCAATAATTCATGAGTTCAAAGCTGATATAGGAATTATTCTTCTTGACTGGAACCTGTCGCAAGTACCCGGCATAAAGGTAGTCCAGTCGCTTAGAAACGATCCGTTGACCAAGTTTCTGCCTGTCCTGATGGTGAGCGGGGAAACGGAGGAGAGTCAGATACTGCAGGCGAGCGAGGAGGGGGTGAACGGATACATGATTAAACCGTTTTCGGAAAAAGACCTCGGAGAGAAGATAAGGAACATTTTGAACCCGCCACCTTACATGAAGCTGATGAACATGGCTGAGTCAATGATAGACAACGCCGATTACGATAACGCCATCGTTACGCTACAGTCGGTGTTAAAGAGAAAACCATCAAGCGCAGGCGCCAAAAGACTGCTCGGGCTTTCGTACCAGGGAAAGGGGGACAAGGTAAAGGCGGCGGAGCATTTTGCGGAGGCTGTGACCCTCAATCCACGCTACCTGAAGGCTCTAAGTTCGTTGGCGGAGTTCCAGATCGGGAACATGAACTACATAGAGGCGTTAAAAACACTGGAGTGGGCGGACAATATAAGCCCGAACATGGCCAGCAGAAAGGTATTGATCGGTGAGGTTCATATTGAGCTTAAACAGGAAAAGAAGGCTGAAATGGCCTTTGAAAGCGCGATCCGGATCGATCCGGAAATCAGTGAGGAGGTAGCCAACGTACTACTTGCCAAAGGGGAGGCGCGCCTTGCGACGAAGTTTATCAACGAAGCGGTATCGCTTAGAAGAAAGCAAGGTTCGCTGGGGCTGGACGAAGTGATAGAGTTTATTGCCAGATACAACCGAGCCGGTATAGAGTTCCGGAAGAAGGGCCTTTTGAGCCAATCGATCGAAACCTACAAATCGGCCCTTAATATCGATCCGAAAAACGCAGCGGTTCATTTCAATATCGCAAGAGCCTACAAAGACAACGGCGCCATCAAGGAGGCCAGGGAGTACTTCATAAGATCGAAAGACCTCAACGATTCGTTGGCTTCTCCAGACATTGAACTGGCTTCAAGGGTAGCGGACGAACTCTCGGCGCTGGCGTGATTCGCCATTTGCTTGAAACTATGACTTTCCGTTGTTAGAATGATTCTCCATGCTTGGGGTAGGGCATGCGGTTTTAGCTTTGGTTAGTTGTTTATCTGTAAATGTTATCCGGGGGGATCAAGATGGCTAAGTCGATAGAGGCGATTGAGGGGATTGGCAAAGTATACGGCGACAAACTTCGCAATGTTGGATGCGGTTCCGCAAAAGCGCTGTTGGAAAAAGGCGGTACAAGAAAAGGTCGAAACGCTCTTGCAAAAGAGACCGGCGTCAGTCCATCGATAATCATGCGGTGTGTCAACATGGCGGACCTGTTTCGCATAAAGGGTGTCGCCAGCCAGTACGCGGAACTTCTGGAAGGGGCGGGAGTAGACTCCGTAAAGGAGCTTAAGAGACGAAGACCCGACAACCTTGCAACGAAGATGAGAGAGGTAAACGACGAGAAGAATTATACTCGTATCTGCCCGGGAGAGGCGAGCGTGACAGGTTGGATTGAGCAGGCGAAAAACCTGGACCCGGCCATAAAATATTGATGGACACTTCATCTGATCTTCTGCTGGGGGGTGATGGCGACGTAAAAGTTTCTCTGGCGATGAAAATGGCCAACCGCCACGGAATGATCGCCGGGGCGACAGGAACAGGAAAGACCGTAACCCTTCAGATCATGGCGGAAGGGTTTTCCAAAGCGGGGGTTCCTGTGTTTCTCGCCGATATCAAAGGGGATCTCTCCGGCCTTGCAAAACCGGGGAAACCTCACAAGAAGATAGATGAACGGCTGTCCCTGATCGGTATTGATGACTACACCGTGGCCGGGTGTCCTGTGGTTTTCTGGGATGTTTTCGGAAAGAAGGGTCTGCCGGTCCGCACTACCATTTCCGAGGTGGGGCCATTATTGCTCTCAAACCTGCTGGAGTTAAACGATACCCAGTCGGGTGTACTCTATGCCGCTTTCAGGATAGCCGACGACAACGGAATGATGCTCCTTGACCTGAAGGATCTTCGCTCCATGCTCACCTTTATGGTCGATAGCCGTAATGAACTTAAAGGCGAATACGGAAATATCTCATCGGTGAGCGTAGGCGCCATCCAGCGCAAACTTCTGACCCTGGAAGAACAGGGCGCTACGAATTTTTTCGGTGAACCGGGGCTTAATATAAGCGATCTGATGATTACCGATTTTTCAGGTTCGGGAGTCATAAGCGTTCTTGATGTGACAAAACTGATAACGAAATCTCCCCGGTTGTACGCGATTTTTCTCCTCTGGTTACTCTCGGAGCTTTACGAAACTCTCCCTGAAGTCGGTGACGCTGATAAACCGAAGATGGTCTTTTTCTTTGATGAAGCGCATATGCTATTTGACGGGGCGCCCAAGGCGCTTGTCGATAAAGTTGAACAGGTCGTCAGGCTGATCCGTTCCAAAGGTGTGGGAATCTATTTTGTAAGCCAAAGCCCGCTCGATGTTCCGGAGGATATTCTGGGCCAGCTTGGAGCGAGGGTTCAACATGGTCTGCGCGCTTTCACACCGAAAGACAGGAAAGTGGTACGGGCTGTCGCCCAGACTTTCAGGCAGAACCCTAAAGTCGATACCGAAAAAGCGGTTACCGAGCTTGGTATTGGTGAGGCTCTCATCTCTGTTCTCGACGGGAAGGGTAGCCCCACACCTGTTGAGCGGGTAATGATAAGGCCGCCTGAGTCTCTCATGGGGCCGGTCAGGCCGGGAGAGCGGAAAGAATATATCGAACGATCACCGTTGAAAGCGAAGTATGAAACTGGTATCGACCGCGAGTCGGCTTATGAGTTGCTGAAAAAGAGAGCGGAAGATATTGAGGCGCAAGAAGAGGAGGAGCAAAAGAGATCTGAGTCGAAAAAAAGATCGGCTAAAGCTTCGAGTGAGCGTTCGCGCCCTGTAAAACGGGGCCGAAAGAGAGAGACAGCCGCTTCAGCCTTTGTTAAAAGCGCCGCCCGCGCTGTCGGTTCACAGGTAGGTCGTAAGCTGGTGCGAGGCTTAATGGGATCACTTTTCGGCGGGTTTCGCTAAAGCCCCCCCAGATCAAAAAGCTCCCATTTCATGTTGGAAGAGGCTGTCAATTGACTGTGGATGGCTACTCGTCTATACTACCTAGCTTCATCCGCCATCCCCGATGATTCATTATGGACAACGGATGAATGTTCGCAAGAAAGCTGATACCAGAACGAAATAGAAGCTGTATGAATAGTACGGGCTAGGAGAAATATGAGTTGGGATGACAGAAGAGGACCCCGTGGGTCTGGAGGTTTCGACAAGCTACCCGAAATCGACCTGAATAAATTTGTACTGCCACCTTTTAAGTCGGCCCATATTGCCGGAGTGGTGGGAGTGATGGCTGTCCTGTGGCTCCTTACCGGGCTTTACAGGGTGGAACTCCAGGAAAGAGCTGTGGTCATGCTTTTCGGAGTCCACACCAAAACTACCGGCCCTGGCCTCCACTGGAACGCCCCGGGGCCTATAGGCAGGGTGATAAAAGTCCGCCTTGAGGAGATAAAGCGGGTGGAAATCGGGTTTCGCACCGATTCCGGTCAGATATCGGCCAACACCTTGCGTAAAGAGTCACTGATGCTTACCGAGGGCGCCAACATGATCGATATCCAGATGTCTGTTCAGTACCAGATCAAGGATCCATCCCAGTTTCTTTTCGGAGTGTCGGATCGCTTCAGAAAACTGAGTGATCGGGGGCTGTATGAAACAGTCAAGAATGTTGCCGAGGCGGCCTTGCGGGAAGTGGTTGGCACAACAGAGATCGATAGCATCCTGACCGTAGGGAAGAGCAAGGTGCAGGATCAGGTCCACACCCTGATGCAGGAGATTCTCGACCGTTACGGCGCAGGGCTTACTATCAGCCTTGTTCAGTTGCAGGACGTTCACCCGCCCCAGGCGGTTCGGGAATCGTTCCGGGATGTAAACAACGCTGAAGAGGACAAGAACCGCCTTATCCGTGAGGCGGAAGGTTTTTATAACTCAGTCATACCTGAGACCCGTGGTCAGGCCGCCGCTATTATCGCAGGGGCCGAAGCGTACCGGGCTGAGGTTGTCAACCGATCATCAGGTGACGCTCTCGGATTCAAGGCGAGACTTAAAGAGTACGCCAAGGCGCCTGAAATCACCAGAACACGTCTCTATCTGGAAATGATGCAGGGTGTGTTAGCCGATGTTGAAAAAGTGGTTATGGACCCGAAAATAGCAGGCGGCGTATTGCCGTTTCTTCCACTAAAAGGTGACGCCAAAATCGAAATCAAGGGGAGTAACTGAAGATGAAACCAGGTGTTAAGGCCTTGATTCCGGTTTTTATTGTCGTTCTGCTGGTTATTGCGCAAGACGCTCTGTTCATTACGTATGAAAACGAACAAGCTGTTATTACGGAGTTCGGAAAGTTCGTCAGAACCATTGTGGAACCTGGACTCAATATGAAAAAACCGTTTGTTCAGGACGTGATCCTCTACGACAAGCGGCTCCTCGACCACGATATCCCGGCTACGGAGATTGTCACAAAAGATAAAAGGACTCTGGTAGTTGACAACTTTGCCAAGTGGCGAATAAGTGATCCTGAACTTTTCTTTACACGGGCCAGAACAGAAAAAGTGGCCAAAGACAGGCTCCGGGACATAATCTATTCCGAGTTGCGCCAGGATTTCGGTGGTCACGACCTGTCAGAGATCGTTACTACCCATCGTGTTTCCCTGATGAAGCTTGTTACGGAACGTTCCAATGCCAAGGTGAATGAACTCGACATGGGGATAGATATCGTCGATGTCAGGATTAAACGGGCCGACCTGCCTCCCGAAAACCAGGTGGCGGTCTTCCGCAGAATGAGTGAAGAGCGTAAACGTATAGCCAAGCAGTGGCGCTCCGAAGGAAGTGAGGAGGCCCAGAAGATCAGGGCCAATACCGCCAGAGAGAAGGCGATAATACTCTCCGAAGCGGAAATGCAGGAGAAAAGGATCCGGGGTGAAGCGGATGGTGAGGCTACCAGAATCACCGCCGAAGCTTATAACGAGGACCCGGAGTTTTACGAGTTTGTCCGCTCCCTGGAAGCGTACGGAATAGCCATGAAATCGAAGGCCACACTGGTCATCTCTAAGGATACGCCGTTTCTCAAGTATCTGAAATAGTACTGTTTACAGAGGCTCATGGGGTGGCTATCCCCATGAGCCTTTTTTTTTGGTAATTCTCTAAAGATTTTCAACTTTCCCTCCGTTAAGTAATCAGACCAGCAGGGAACGCTGGCCTTATTCATCCGGTAATGAACAGACGGATGCTCTTCTAGCTGAACAGAAGCTGAGAGATGGCGATAACAAGGATGTTGGAGGTTTTATCATGAGTTTAGGATTACCTAGCTCCACTTTTGGAACTGGCGGAGGCGCAAAACGTCTCGGTGTGGCGTCACGCTCCCACAGAGTCAGCACGTCTATAGCTGAAGGGGCGATCTTTATCCCAAAACCACACAAACGTGTGGATTTCAAACTGCAGTCCGATTTTCATGTCATGGGGAGCAAGCCGGGTGGAGCGCCTCTTCCGGGTAGCGGCAAATCGGAATACGCTCCTCTCCCCGGCTCCAAGGTCGCTGGTGGAAAGGGTGAGAATATCTCCCAGGGCAACTTTGGTGTCAACGGCCTGACCGCGCGTTTCAGCAGTGCGGCTTATAGTGGTCAAATGGTTGGCGGCAGTGTGAGCATGGAGGTCGTGTCCGACCCGAATAAACAGACCGAGGTGATTGCAACCCAGGAGGAAGGTCGGCAGGTAAACCACAAAGAGGTCCATTTCAGTCAGCAGTACGACTCTTATGGACGGCCAAGAATCGGATTCTCCCGTGAACCGTACGATTTCGCGGCCACCAAGTATGTTTCTGTGACCAATCAGGTTGCCTTTCAGGCGAACATGGCCAAGGTCCACGATGAGTATGACAAGTTTCTCCTGACAGGGACAGCCGTCACCCCGGAACAGAAACCTGAAGAGGTACCTGTGTTCGGCGAGACTTCAGACCCGGTGGACGAGACGAAGAGCGCCGATGTCGATATGCTCGGACCGGAAGGCTCAGGGAATACCGGACCTGACAAGAAGAGCGTCAAGGAGTCGTTTGACGACCAGCAGGTCAAGATGGTGGATACCTTTACGAAAGGCGCCGCCGCTGGAGTTAGTGGATCGTCTTCGAGCGACAAGGTGGGATTCGACTCCACGAAGACCAAACAATCGGTCGATCTAACGGCTTGAACCGGGCCGCCCTCCCTGTGACAATCAGTTACAAAGAGGGCGGAATATCCCCTGTTTCCCCTGATAATCATCAACCGTTTGGTTGGATCGGTAATTCATAGTGTAGTAACAGTATAAGTTTACTGTAATCTATTCACCGCCAGCGGAAAGATTCGTATGCCAGTACAATGATGCCGCTATGCAACAAGTTATCGAGCTAAGTATTAGAAATATTTTGAAGCTCGGATACCTATACCCGCCACTGAATTGCATAACTAACGATTATGTATATGTATCATAGGGGAAGAATTAAAACTTAACCTGCCAAAGACCGTCGGAAAGGCGCGAAACGTCCTTCACGGAACGAGGCCATACGCCACCACGTACAGCGGTCATGGCATGCCCACCCACCTTAAGGCTCCCTCCATAGTAGGTCTGTAATTCCGTCGCCGTCGAAATCTCCTGTTCCTGCGAGTATCCAGGTTGTTCCCTGACTGGTGAGGGTTGATGTTGTGTATGCGGTGGCGGCGGTCATGAACCATAAGGTGTTGGCGCCGGTGGTTGATGTCCGCCACAGAATATCTGTTATGCCGTCCTTGTTGAAATCACCGAAACCGTCTGGTGACGCTGTTGTGGCGACCGTCGTAAGGGTTCCAGCAGTGGAGGCGGAGCCGTTCATTGTCCAGACGGTGTTAGCGCCTGAGGTTGATCTCCAGAGGATATCGCTTTTGCCGTCGGCGTTAAAGTCACCCATGCCCGCTAAAGACCATCCTGTGCCTGGGCCGGTAAAGGCTTCTGTGGTATAGCTGGTACCGTTCATCCACCAGATACCGTAAGTATCGGAGCTTGTATTATGCCAGATCAGGTCGTCGGCGCCCGACCCGTCGAGGTCACCAGTTCCGACGATCTCCCAAATAGACCCGGTACTTGGCATGGCGGAGGTTGTATAGCTGGTTCCAGCCATAAGCCAGATACCGTTAAGTTCCATGGTATTGTGATGCCAGAGCAGATCAGCGTCCCCGTCACCGTCGAAGTCGCCTGTGGAGATGACGCTCCAGTCTGTGGAGATGTCCGGCATGGCCTGTATGGTGTAGCTTGTGCCGTTCATATACCAGATTCCGGTATTCCCGGCGGTCGAATGCCAGAAGATATCATCCTTGCCGTCACCGGAAAAATCTCCGACACCGACGACATTCCAGTTGGTTCCAGCCACAGCCGGGAGAGACGATTCGGTATATGTGGCGCTGTTCATGAACCATACTGTGTTGTAGCCGGGATTGGTGGTTCCCCCGCCCCCGCCCCCTCCTGCCAGTGATGTAACTGCGGCGTTGACATCGATCCTTGAAACGACAACGCTGTTTCTTGTATCGGTAATTGATTTTCCCGTGGTTTGAAGTGTAGACAGAAGTGTATCGACTGTGCCTGTGGAGCTTGCCTGTTTTAATACCGCCCAAGTTCCGGCCACATGAGGTGTGGCCATTGATGTGCCGTTCCACGATTGGTAAGTCCCACCAGGAACAGATGACTTAATTGCGGACCCTGGGGCCAGCAAAGTGAGGATGCTCGCGCTGTTTGAATAGGTGGCTACAGCGTCCGCGTCGGTTGTGGCGCCGACGCTTACGGCGCTCGAAATGCACGCTGGTGATGAGATGGTGGTTGATGAATAGTCGTTGCCGGAGGCTACAGCCGTGGCTATCCCAACGGCTTTGAGGTTGTCGATAGCCGGTTTCATCGAACTCGTATCGCAGTATGTGGTGTAACTTCCACCACCCAAACTCATGTTCACCGAAGCGATGTTGTATGTGTTGCGGAGCGAATAGACATATTCAAGGGCCAGAATGATATCGGAGTCGTATGCTACAGCGCACGGGCTGTAAGCCACGCCACCACAATCTATGACGCTCGACATGGAGGAGAAGACCTGTAAGGCGATAACATTGGCCTCTTTAGCCACACCGCTAAACGATGTGCCTTTACCAGTGGCTATTCCGGCGACGTGGGTGCCGTGATCACAACCGTAGGTGCCAGAAGCGCAGTTGGCGCCTGCGCCGGTCCCGGTTTGTGAACTCTGACCGTTGGGGCAGACTGTAGTGACGCTACTACGGGCGTCCGTAGAGGAGTAGCAGGCTTCGGCGACAACCTTGCCGGTCAGAAACGTGTGAGAGCTGTCCACACCTGTATCGAGTATAGCTACGGTCCAGCCGGTTCCGGTATAACCGGAGGCCCAGGCTGTATCCGCCCCTATGACAGGAATACTACTGGCCAGGGAAGGGAAACGGTATACGTCCTCCTCTACCGACTCGACGTTCGGGTTGGCCTGCAATGCCGCCAGTCCATTCGCATCGACCCTCATCGCTATGAACGGGATATGTTTAAACTTTTTAACATGGGAAACCTGTTTTCCCGCCAGGGCTTTTTGTAACGCATCCTGCTTCTCGGCAATCTGGTTTCTCTGGGCTGTCGCCCTCTTTTTGGATAGGTTGGCGTCCTTTTCGAAGCTTCCCGCCAGTTTGACGATAACCCGTACCGATCCATCCGATTGGGCCATCGATAATAATCCGCTGTAACTGGTGGCGGGGTTTTTCCCTCTCATTGCCGGACGTTGTCCAGCCTGGGCGTATGAAACTCCTGTGGATAAAAGGAGAGTCAGCGCCAGAAATAAAAGGGCAAAGGACAAAGAGAACGAAACTGATCGTGAATTATCTTTCATTATCTGATTCCAGCTATTTTGATTGCCTTCATTTTACACCGGTTTCACAATTTCGGGAAATCCGCATTTTGTTGTTCCGGTTAATAGATAATAGTGGCCCGCATCATTCGTGATAGAATCGACCGGACCCGGATAATTTGTGAGAATTTGTGATACAGCTATGGTCGCGCCACTGGCTCTGGTCACATTTATTTATTGGAGATTTTATAAAATGCAGTTTCCCGCATATCGCGGCAGGAGGATGCGAGCGTCGGCGAACATCCGCAGGATGGTTCGGGAGAACAGGTTATCCCCCGACATGCTCATCTATCCATTGTTCGTAACTTATGGTAGTGACGTAAAAGAGGAGATATCCTCCATGCCGGGTAACTACCGGTTCTCTGTCGATAAATTGGCTGACGAGGCCAGGGAGATCGAATCGCTTGGAATTCCGGCTGTTGTGCTTTTCGGTATCCCGGAGACGAAAGACGAGAAGGGGAGTGAAGCGTACAACCCGGACGGTGTTGTGCAAAGGGCTATCAGGGAGATAAAAAACGCAACACCGAACCTTGTGGTGATAACGGATGTCTGCATAGACGAATATACTACCCACGGCCATTGCGGACTTGTTAAAAACGGCAAAGTTTTGAACGACCCGACGCTTGCGCTTTTAGGCGCCATGGCAATCACCCACGCTCAGGCCGGGGCTGATATTGTGGCGCCGTCAGACATGATGGATGGGCGGATAGGGGCTGTCAGAGTGGCCCTGGACAGTAGCAAGTTTCCCGATGTATCGATCATGTCATACGCCGCAAAATACGCTTCCGGGTTTTATGGTCCGTTCCGGGAAGCGTGCGATTCGACACCCCAGTTCGGAGACCGATCCTCGTATCAGATGGATCCGGCCAACTCCGAAGAGGCGATTCGGGAGGTTGCCCAGGATATTACTGAAAACGCCGATATCGTAATGGTCAAACCGGCTCTTCCATATCTCGACATTATCAGGACCGTGAAAGACAAGTTCAATATGCCTCTGGCCGCATATAACGTATCGGGAGAGTTTTCCATGCTTGTAGCCGCCGCGGATAGAGGGTGGCTTGATCTCGACAGGGTTATGATGGAGTCTCTTCTCTCGATTCACAGGGCGGGAGCGGATATGATTCTGACCTATTTTGCGAAGGACGCGGCCAGGATCCTGAACGATCAATAGATGAAACCTTCGATCCTGTTGCATGTATGTTGCGCTCCCTGTTCCCCTTACGTTGTTGAGACATTACTTGAGGAGTACGACATAACTCTTTATTTTTACAATCCTAATATTCATCCTGAAACAGAATACAAGAAACGACTTGAAGAGTTTTCCGACTGGGCGGAGAAGATCAACGTTCCTTTTCTGGTGGGAGACTACAACCCTGAAGGCTGGTTTGAAAAAGTAGCGGGTCATGAGGAGGAGCCGGAGAGAGGGTCGCGGTGCGAACTCTGCTTCGACATGCGCCTTGGACAATGCGCCGACGTGGCGTTTGATGGCGGGTTTGATCTGTATGGGACAGTCCTGACGGTATCTCCCCATAAGGACGCCGTTGCGATAAACAGGATCGGGCAAGAGAATGCAATACGCCACGGTACAAAATTTCTCGTAGCTAACTGGAAGAAAAAAGAGGGTTTCAAGATTACAACCCGGATTGGAAGAGAGCTTGGACTTTACCGCCAGGACTATTGCGGATGTGTCTTCAGCAGGAGAGAGAAGGTAGCCGTACAATGAAGGGACAAACTAAAAGAGATGTCTGATCTTTTGAGAAAAATAGGCGAATTGGCCGAGCCTGCCGCAATGGCTGAAGGTTGCGAACTGTTCGATGTGGAAATCATGGGTGGGGTTGGAGGAAAAGTGGTCCGTGTATATATTGATAAGGAAGGTGGAGTCACGGTAAACGACTGCGCCAAAGTCTCCCGCCAATTAAGTTTGGGGTTGGATACAGCCGACCTGGTATCAGGCTCATACAAACTGGAAGTCTCCTCACCTGGCCTCACGAGACAACTGAAAAAACCGGCTCACTTCAAATGGGCGCTTGGGAGGCAGGTTCAACTCACCTTCAGGGATGAGTCGGGAAAGATCAGGGATTCTTGCGGAGAGATAATATCGACAGGAGAACATTCGATATCGATCCTGACAGAACAGAGTAGTGAACCAAAAGAAATAGAGTTAAACTCGATAACCAAAGCCAATCTCAAACTGGACTTCTAATATGTCATCAGACCTTCACAACGCCCTGAAAATGGTGGCGGACGAGAAACGAATCGAACTTGAAGATCTGGTCAAGATCATCGAAGAGGCGGTAGCTATTGCCGCAAGCAAACGGCTCGGAAAAGTAAACATCGAAGCCCGGTTTCTTCGCGATACCGGGGAGTTTGAACTGTTCGAGTATTATGATGTGGTCGAGCAGGTTGAGGATACCGCCATTGAGCTTAACCTTGAGGACGCCAGAGAGCGTGACGAAAACGCCGAAATCGGTTCAAAGCTTCTCGAACCTGTGATTTTGCACGATCTTGGCCGGATCGCCGCCCAGTCTGTAAGGAGAATGATCCATAAAAAAGGACGCGAACTGGAACTTCTCCATCTCTTTCAACAATATACTGATCGTAAAGGCGAGGTTATTATCGGTCGGTTTGTGAAAAGAGTGGAAGGCGGATTCATGTTCAGTCTCGATGATCTCGATGGTATATTGCCTGAGAGTGAACAGCTTGAACATGACCGTTTCACAAGGGGCAAAGACGTGAAACTTGTCATCGCTGATGTGGAGATGGATCGTAACAGGCCGGTAGTGAAGGTTTCACGAGTACATCCGAATCTGCTCAAAGCCCTCATATCGAAAGAAAGTCCTGAAGTGCTCGACGGTATTGTGGAGATTGTGGCAGTGGCCAGGGACTCTTCGGGCAGGGCAAAGGTGTTGGTCAAATCGAAGAAAGAGGATATCGACCCGGTTGGAGCGTGTGTAGGAATCCGTGGAAGCAGAATCCAGCCTGTTGTTAAAGAACTTGCCGGGGAGAAGATCGACATATTCCCCTGGAGCGACGATCCAGCGGTGATTATAGCCTCCGCCCTTGTTCCGGCGAAGAATGTAAAACCCGTTATACGAAAGTACCAGAAGATCGCCGATGTCATCCTGCCGGAAGATCAGGTCTCACCGGCTATCGGCAAAAGAGGGGTCAACGTTCGGCTTGCGGCGCAAGTTACCGGATTTGAAATAAACGTGATGAGCGCCAAAGAGTACGATGAAAACATTGCCAAATTCGAAAGTCGCAGGGGTGGGGAGAGGGGGCGATAGCCTTTTTCTTCAATTATTCCCGAATGGTATCAACTAACATGTATGAATTGGCATTTTCAGGTGATATGATAAAGGTTTTTTAACCGTATTGCTGGAATTGCAAACTTAGGATTAACGGCAGGGAGAAAGCTTTTGACAGGTGTCCGCGTCTACGAGTTGTCCAAGGAACTGAGGGTTCCGAGTAAAAAACTGATCGAAATCGCAACCCAGATGGGCTATCCGGTCAAGAGTCACTCAAGTTCCATTGACAATATGCTTGCCGACAGACTACGCAGGCAGGCTAAACTGATGGGGCTTGAAACAAAAAAACCGAAAGCGGCAAAGTCAAAACCCGCTGTCCCCAAAACAGATAAACCAACCCCGGAGAAAACCGTTAAAAATATCGCATCCACATCGGAGCAAGAACCTTCCCGAAAATCTCACGTTGCTCCGGCGCCGATAAAACCGGCTGAAACAAAGGTACATGCAACGGGGAGAGATGACACTTTACAGAAGAAGGCCACAAACCACCTGGATAGTGTAAGACAGAAAAGAAAAGAGGCTGAAGAGTCGTTGACCATGCTCCGAGCCGGAGAAGTACACAAGCGTGGAGAGGACGAGACCAGACGGAAAACCGAGCAGGAGAGAAAGCGCAAGGAAGCGGAACGCCTAAAGCAGGCAGAAGAGAAAGAAGCGCAAAAGGAACGAGAGATTGCCCGCAAGAGGAGAAAAGAAAAAGAGCAGGTCCGCAAAGACGAAAAACTGAAGCAGGAGAAGGAATCGGCCAGGATCAGGGAAGCTAGGGAATTAAAGAGAAAGCAAAGAGAGGAAGAAAGAGAGTTGCAAAGACTCATCGAAGATGAAGAGAGGTCCAAGCGTGAGGCTGAGTCGAAAAGAATTATTCTGGACGAAGCCACTACCGTTAAGGAGTTCGCCGAGAAGCTTGGCCTGAGTGTCAACGAGATCATCAAAAAACTTATGACGCGCGGGGTCATGGCCAACCTTAACCAGACCATAGATATCGATGTGGCAAAAGAGATGGCCATCCAGATGGGTTACGAGATTAAAATCCCGGAGGAAGCGGAGATCGCCGCAGAGATCGAAGAGGCGGAAGACTCCGCAAACCTCCTGAAGCCACGTCCTCCTGTCGTCACCATTATGGGTCATGTTGATCACGGAAAAACATCGTTGCTCGATACGATCAGAAAATCCCGGGTAACGGAGAGCGAAGCGGGAGGAATCACCCAGCGTATCGGCGCTTACAAGGTGAAACTCAAAAGCGGAGCGATAGTATTTCTCGACACACCTGGCCACGAAGCCTTTACCACCATGCGATCCAGAGGCGCCGCTGTTACCGACATTGTTGTACTGGTTGTAGCGGCCGATGACGGCGTGATGCCGCAAACAGTGGAGGCCATACACCATGCCAAGGCCGCTGGTGTGCCTGTCCTTGTCGCCGTAAACAAAATGGATAAACCGGGCGCCAATCCTGAGAAAATCAAGCAGGAGCTTACGGCGCATGAACTGGTTCCGGAAGAGTGGGGGGGAAGCACGATCTATAGCGAAGTTTCGGCGAAAAACAATGTCGGAATAGACAACCTTCTCGAGTTGATCATCCTGCAATCTGAAATCCTCGAACTGAAAGCGAACCCGAACAGGCGAGCTTTCGGTACGATAATCGAGTCGAAACTCGACAAGGGTCGCGGTCCTGTAGCCACTGTCCTTGTGCTCAAGGGCACGCTGAAAATCGGCGATCCTTTTGTAGCGGGCGGTTTTTCAGGAAAAGTCCGCGCCCTGCTCAACGATCAGGGGAAACGGATAACTGAAGCCGGGCCAGCTGTGCCTGTGGAGGTACTCGGATTTTCGGGAGTACCGAACGCAGGTGACAACTTTATTGGAATGGAGAGCGAGCGAAAAGCCAATCAGGCGGCTACCAACAAGCAGGACCAGCAACGCCTTGACGGTCTTACGGCCCAGTCCAAAGGGCATGTCAAACTGGAAAATCTCCATGCGCAGATAACCAATGGCGAGATAAAAGAGCTTAACATTATCATCAAGGCGGACGTGCAAGGTTCTATCGAAGCTGTAACGAAAGCCCTGGAGGATATTTCCAGGGAAGAAGTAAGGATCCGGGCGTTGCATGGCGCGGTCGGTGGTATCACGGAGACTGATATCTCCCTGGCGGCGGCATCGGACGCTATTGTTATCGGTTTTAATGTGCGACCAACGGAAAAAGCCAGAGCTTTGGCTGAAGAGGAAGAGGTCGATGTAAAACTGTACAGCGTTATTTACAACGCCATCGACGACATCAAGTTGGCTTTGGAGGGAATGCTCAAACCGACATTCAAGGAGAATGTCACAGGCAGGGCGGAAGTCCGCCAGACGTTCCATATCACCAGAGTAGGATCGATCGCAGGTTGTATGATTACGAGCGGAAAAATAACCCGTAACAGTTTAGCGAGACTCGTCAGGGACCAGGTGGTGGTTCACGAGAGTAAGATTCACTCCCTCAAAAGGTTCAAGGATGACGCCAAAGAGGTTATGTCCGGCTACGAATGCGGTATCGGTTTTGAAAACTATAACGATATGAAAAATAACGATGTTATAGAGACATACGAAATTGAGGAAGTGGCCCGGAAAATAACCTGATCCAGCCCGGATAATTCATGAACCCCTACCGATACGGGCGGTACCGCTTTTCGTTCAAGCGTACGCTTGTGATGGGGATTCTCAACGTGACCCCCGACTCCTTCTCTGATGGGGGCCGGTTCCTGAAAAAATCGAACGCCATGAAAAGGGCAGGGGAGCTGGTTCGGGACGGAGCCGACATCATCGATATAGGCGGTGAATCGACCCGACCCGGAGCCAGTGCGGTTGCGGAGGAGGAGGAATCGGCGAGGGTTATCCCGGTAATTCGGGAGATTGTCAAAAGTTTCCCCAAAATTCCCGTATCGATTGACACTTATAAACCGAAAGTTGCCAGAGCGGCCATCTCAGCAGGCGCCGCCGTGTTGAACGACATCACCGGCCTGACCAACCCTGAAATGCTCGAAATAGCCTCTGAAACCGGTGTCCCTGTAGTGATAATGCACATGAAAGGGAAACCTGGCGCCATGCCCAAAAGACCCGTTTATAAAGATGTGGTGAAGGATATCGTCCAGTTTTTCCGCGTTAGAATAAGGGATTGCAAAAGGGCGGGAGTGACGAAGATTATCCTCGATCCGGGTATTGGATTTGGAAAAACATACAGGCATAACCTGCAAATAATAGATGGAATAGAGAGCTTTGGAAAACTCGGATACCCGGTGATGATCGGCGCTTCAAGAAAATCATTCATCGGTTTGGCACTTGATCTGCCGGTGGAAGAGAGGGAAGCGGGAACGCTGGCGGTATCGGCGATATCGGCTCTCAGGGGCGCGTCGATAATAAGAACCCACGAGGTAAAAAATAATCGTCAGGCGATAAAGATGGGGGAGAGCATAGCCGGTTCAAAGGTTCTGAAAAAATGAGTGATTAAATGTTTCTTTACGGACATTTCCAGCTATAATAAACGTCGCTTAGTTGATGCCGAAGTGACGGAATTGGTAGACGTGCATGATTCAGGTTCTTGGGTGTTTCGTCTAAGTCATTGATTTTACATGCCACTTTGTTCGCTGTCCTTTCGTTTTGCGACCTTTTGCGACCTCTTTGCAAAATCGAACACTTTCGCCATTGATTCTGCGGTCACTGATCTGTAATGTTTTCTTACAACAGGAGCCGTGTTGTCCATGACCTCCGCTATCATGTCTCCAGGGACTCCAACGTCCGCCATTTGGGAGGCTCCACTATGTCGAATAAATGAGTAGAGAGTTATCCCTCCTTTAAGCCCAGCCTCGTCCCTGGCAAAAGTAAAAGCGAATGACAGAGCTTGTCGGGTGTAGGGTTTCCACTTTCCTTTTGCCCTCTGGTTCTCGAAAACGAAAGTCTCCGGGCCAATCAATCTATCTTTCAGAGCTTCCGTGAAAAGAATTCGCAACTCCGGGCGGATCGGATATTCTGCTGATTTCCGCTTGGTCTTTAACCCCGGCACCACCTTGTCTCCTTGCCATCGTCTACAGGTTGTGTAAACGCCCCGACTCCAGTCGATATCTTTCACTTTCAGGGCGCGGATAACAGAAGGGCGGTGCATCGTCTCCATCCCGAATGAGAGAATAATTTTGTGCTTCTCTTTCGCGCACCGGATTATCAATTCCTGCTGGTCTCGCGTGAGAGCCATGGGGTTTTCACTTGGGATGGAAGCGAATGGCATACGGCGTGGTTTCTCGTTGATATCCTCGTTGTCGTAGGCCCAATTAAGGATGGTCCGAAGCAAGACCATTGTCTTGTTTTTCGTTTTGGCAGACGCTTCATGGCTGTCAAACCACCTGGTTATCAGCCCTCTATTGATCTCTCTAACGTCGTAATCATCGAAAAATGACAAATGGCGGGAGGCTTGCGCCCTCTGTAGTTCCAAATTTGGGGCCGAGAATTCATCCCGATCCGCTCTGGCTTGAAGATGATGGAAATATGATTCAACATAAAATCTAAATCGAAGCTGGTCTCGGTTCTTCTCCACATAATGGCGAATGTTAAACGTGCCACGACTCTGTTCTTCCTGTATCTTCTTTAACAGGTACTTGGCCTTCTCATACGATATCGGGATATTATCGTTGTCGTATCTCAGGTCATATTTGTTTTTCCCTGTTAAATCAGCAACGTCCTGCCCTTTAAAAGTCAGAACCATTCGATCCGGCCCTTTCCCGTGAAGCGGACAGACGAAAGCCATCTCCCTCCTCATCGGGTTTCCACATAATCCACCACCAGCCACTTTTACCCGACATTTGTCGTGGCCTCTTGCTGGTTGTAAAAAAACAATCATCCCTCTCCACCTCCTTGACTCGCAACCCTGGCGCAGTTCCATAAGGAACGCTTCCATTATCGGTTGTGAGGTGGTGGTGGTCAACATGGGGTTATTTGCGTGTAAAGAGCTTCTCTACACCATCTCCTTAAGAGCGGCCATTTCCGCTTCTACCCGGCTCTGGCCTCCATCGTATTCCCTGATGGCGGCCCGCTCTTCGAATATCTCCTTCCAATCCTCAGCATCTTCACCAACGAGCCACAACCCTGGACGAACCACGATCAAGCTTCCTGCTCTGGTATCGAATTCCAAGTGGCTCCACTCCACATTGATCAACGTGACTCCATCCACCAGAAGAAGCGGTATGGCTGTCGCAGTGGTCGGGTCGAGTCCATGAAGCAAGTTGTCCCGGTTCCAGCCATTGGCTTTCAGATGAGGACCATGTTCCCTAAACAACGTATCCAAAGCTGTAAGAACACTGGTCCGCTGATCTTCCGCGACCGGCAAAGGATGTTCCAATCCTGAAACTGAAAGTTGAAATTTCTGGTGCAAGTCAGTGTTACCCGTTTTTCTGGGTAACAAGGGTGACAAGGGTAACGCTTCTTGTAATTCGTTGTCTTTATGTGGCTTACATGAATCATTTGTGTTACCCATGCTGTTTTCCTCTTGGGTAACGTGGGTAACGCTGGCGGTTAGTGGCGATGTAGTGTTACCCACGTTACCCTTCCCGATTTCATTTTGGGTAACAGGCGGTACACCCGTGAAACCCGCGTCGTTATTGGGTTTTGCAGAATTTGTTACCCTTGTTACCCTCGTTACCCCGTTTTTTATAGATGAATCACTTTCACTCCCAATTGCTGTTTCAGTTTTATGTTTATCCCGGTAAGAAACCGAAGCTGTTTCCGCCCCATTTACCTGAGATGGCTTTACAAACTCATCTTTATCGGATAGCTGGATGTCGAATTCAGATGGTCCCGGAATCCACGCATCAAAGTGATCCAATCTCATGGCGTGTCTCCGTCCATAATTTCACCCAGGAAATGGTAACAACGCTTTGATCCCATACCCGGCAAACGATGTGACGAAACGGTTTTACCATTCTTCTCCGGAACAATCCATCCCCGCTCCACCAGCAAACGGGCCACAAACTTGGAATCAATTCCTCCGCATATTTCAGTCTGAAACACTTCGGGTAAAACCCAATACTCGGTGTGGTCTCCGTCATTGTTGGAAAAACCTGCTCGATTTATAGTGGGTCGGTCGTCAACTCCGATCTTTTTGGAAAACCGGCTCTCCCCATGCTGTTCAAAGAATAATCTGACCTGGGCCAGGGCCGCTTCACTCTCCCGGGGACCAATCCCGCCCCGGTCCTTTATCCAGTCATTCAGACAGGTACGGGCCGCCTTGATGGATTCCCCCGGTTCCCATCCGGTAATTCCCATAGCCGTTGCCAGCTCCCCGGCAGCGGCTACCAGCGCGAACCGACCAGCTACCCTATGAGCCTGTCCATCAGCCTTGGCGGGGAGGTTCTCGGCCAGAAACTCTTTGCGGAATGCATCGATGTCAGAAACCGCCCCATTCAAATTAGAAACCAATCGCTTGATGAACTCCCGGGCAGGTGTTCCGTAGAAGGAGCGGGCCGCCGTATTCAGCGCCCGGGAGAAATCCGCCCCACCAGAATGGTCATGCAGGTTTTCAAACAGTCCATGTCCGGCTCCTGCATCCGCTGGAATATCTACAAGCCTCACCTCTTGACCGGCTCTGGCCCGCTTACCCGCTTGACGCATATGTTCATTCAGCCCGATCTCACCAGCGCTGAGAAAGAATATCCGCCAAACCGCCTTTTTCTTGGCCGTGCCATCCCTTTTAGAACGGGCTTTACCGGTTCCGTTTGCCAGCATATAGGCGATTTCTCCAGCTTCCCGAGGGTCAACCTGTGCCAGCTCATCCAAACACAAGAGAGTGTCATTGTGGTTCAGGGCCACCGCCTCCAGCCCATTGGACGTAGCCCGCCACCGTTGCATCCGTTCCGGCCCTCCCCACACTGAAACCGCTACCGTTAACGCTGTTGTTTTGCCCGTTGAGCTCTGCCCAGTAAAATTGAATCCACCTGATTCTTCCCCCACCCAATGGAGCAGAGGGGGCGTGAACGCACAGCTTACGGCAAACACAAGTCGAGAGTTACCCGCACACTTCATACCGATATCCCGTTGCCAATCGGCTGGTTTACCGGCCACCTCAAAGCCGTGATGATTCGCTACGACGGTTTGCAACAGCACCCGTTCCTTACTCTCACCAATGGTTTCATCAGGGAGAACAAACGCGCTTTTGTTCCAACCGGTCCGGTCCACACAACGAGCCACCGCCTCTGGTTGGGAAGCTTGAATGTATGCGGACAAGTACTCACGCGCCTTGCGATTCGGAGTAATCTCCAGCCCCATGCTGAGTAGTTCCCTTCGGCATTCAGTTCCGTCACCGGCCAAAATATCCAGAGGCATGGCCCAGGCATGATGGTGGTCGTCGGGATCATCAAATTCGAGGAGCCTGCCATGATTTCCCTGGCGGTCGTCTCTGGTGCGGGCCGTAATTTCCAGACGGGAACAGATCCACACCGGTGCGGGCGGGTCGTCATCTGGATCTTTTGCCGGGGATTCATACCAGACACCAGTTGTTTTCACTTTAAAATGGCTCTCGGTCTGGTTCGCATTCGACTTGGATTTCACTTGTTCCTGCTGGGGGTCCATTTTCAGGGTTGTATCTTTCCAATCTTCAGGGGAGGGCATTAAGAATGATGAGTCACTTCTTAACAGATTTATATGTCCAGGCGTCCATCCATCGGCCAGGGCATCTGCCGCGTCCCACTTCTCCGGGGCGACGAAACCGGCTTCCAATTCTGGTTTACCATCGTTATTCATCCGAGGATGGTGTGTAAACGGAACTCGCAGTATCTGGACCGATGCTACTCCAACCTTCTGCAATTCCAGCAGAACCGCTTCCGCGAAGAGCTGTCCTTCAGCATCGTGGTCCGGCCAAATTGTGACATCCCTCCCCTCCAAGGCAGAGAAGTCCGACTTACCTGCCGATTTGGCACCGTTCAAGGAGGTTGTCGCCACAAAGTCCGGGAAGAGTATTGCCGCCGCCTCAGCTGCCTTCTCCCCTTCGGTAAAGATTACTCCGGCTTCGGGATTTGAGGCGAGCTTGTCCAGGTTGTAGAGTGGTCGAGGGGTTTGAAGTCCCTTCCACCTCCATTCCCGTTTTCCGTCCGACCCAAGACAGAAGGTTAGAGGGAGAATTTGTTTTCCGCCTTCCGGCAGGTCGAACCGGCAGACATAGCATAGAATGCGATTCAGGGCATCTCTGTAGACCCATACCTGAGAGGGAGTTCCCATCTTGTAATGGGCCGAAGGCTCTGGAGCATCATCTGGAACAGGGGTGATCGGCTCCCAGGACTCGGTTTTCGTGATGGTAGATTTTGGGGGGCGTTGCTGATTGTGTGGCGTTTCAGCCCCCCCAACCAGTTCTTCCACCTGCGCCAGGATGTCTCGGAAATCCCGTTTGGGACACAAACCCAGAAGTTTTCCGGCCAGGGAGAAACCGTCACCGGCCCCACATTGGTTGCAGAAATATGACCCGTTTCCGTTCTGGTTGTCGAAACGGAACCGGTCCGAGCCGCCGCAAGCCGGACAGGGGTGGTGTTTTCCATCCAAGGATGAAGGATCCGCCCCTAAGCTGACAAGGATGTTATGCCATTGCCCTTGGGCGGCGTTCCGGACTTGGTCTGCATTCAGTTTTTGTTGAGGATGGGTGTTCATTAAGACCTCGATGACCCTATGGTCCGTTCCAGGGTCTGCCGAGGCGTCTTCAAATGCTCAATATCCAGGGTTCGTCTACACTTGAATCGTATGAACTTTCCCCGTGCATCAATGTCCGCTACACCTGGTTTGAAGTGCCCTTCGTTTTTCATTACGCATCCCCCTTCTCTATATCCTCGGCACTTGATATCAGGTGACTGTCCACCCATTCATCAATGTCCATTCGGCGGTAGCGAACACACCTACCAGATATTTTTACGAACTTTGGTCCACTACCGGTCCATCGCCATTTCTGCATTGTTTTGACTTTTACTCCGAGGATCCTCGCAGCGGAATCTTCTTTCAAGAGGTTGTCATCTTTCGCTGTACTTTCCTTAGCCATTTCTGGTTACTCCATTCTTCGATTGTTTGCTTCATGTAGCTCTCACAATCTCTATCTGTAATATTTCACAATAAAAGTACGTATCCATGTCTTGATGGGCTGTATGTGCTTGTTATGAATGGAGAAATTATTATTGTGAATTTTATTTTTTCACAATCGGGTATTGTGAAATTTCACGATATGGGCGCCTTGCCAACTACCTTTATTAGGACATTTCAGGTAAAGTGAAGTCCGTATTTACAGTTTATCCCTTTATATACAGCAAGATACGATAATCAGGATTGAACTTGACATAGAGTACATTAGCTTGGCGACCAATATCCATGCTGATCAGGTTTTGGCAGGTGTGGTTACCTGTACACTGGGGATGTAGACGCACCCCAGGGAATGAAGATGAGATGAAAAGGGGAGTCTAGTTCTTCAAGGAAATGGGTAAAGGGTCATCCGAATAACGCAGTTGAAAAGCTGGTTCCCATGTTTTACTTGGGCGTCTACGGAAGAAAGGATCTTCTTTACTTATGCTGGTCAAAGAGAATAATACTTTTCGGAGATTGCTGACCATTTTCCGTCCCCTCGCCCATTCGCTTGGATTGGATGATTTCTTTAAGTGGCCCTTTTCTCCCAACTTTCGAAAAAATCTCCAAAGTATTTTTGGTTCAACTCCTTTTTTTCTCTCCAACCCCAGGGAAGCAAGATCGAATTCAAATGACTCATCTCGCGCTACTACCGAGATACCATCTGTGAAAATAGTGATTGTAATATCTTTCCATTTTAAATCAGTCATTCGTAGAAATGGATTCTCGTTCTCAGTCGTAACAGATTCGACCATGTACTCTTTTCCGATCAGTGCATAGGATTCCCCTATCAACTCCGTGTCTTCACAAAGTGGAGGACCCCATCGCAGAGAACGATCTCCAGGTTCTTCATTAATTATGCTCATATTCTCTTCAGAAAAATAGACACTATGTGCGCTCATCAAATCATCCGACCATACAAATAGGTTCGGCGGTATCTTTTGCAAGCATTCTCCGTGATAGAGGTCTTCAAATTGCTTTTCCCGCCCATCATTCGGCTCCTGATTTTGGTACACATCCTCCGTTCTTGCTCTGAAGCAGGCAAATCTCCTCCAGTCTTCAGGAAGAAGCTCGGTCAATCCACCTTCAGTATCAAGTTCATAAGCAACCAAAAGTGGGCCGGTGCGGCCAACAGCATCACTGAGGAAAATTCCTGGCCTGTTGAGGAGTATCTTGAAGACCTCATCTATTCCCCATTTTGCCATTAGTGGAATTTTTCGGACTGGTACAAGAAATCTCTTTTTATACATTTCAGCCGTGTTATTAATTGAATGTTCTTCGACCACAAGAAAGGAACCTCCTTTCAACGGAGAAGACATTATCAGCCATATTCTATTTAACTTCGTGCTTTACAGCGCAGGTGATTATACCAATAAGAGGATTGAATGCGTATTTCACTTCAAATCGGCCACTGATTTCAAAGTAAACCGGCCACTGATTTCACTTCAAACCGGCCGGGCATTTCAGTCCAAATCGGCCACCCTTGAAGAGCATCGATTTTAGCGACGCGTGTAAACCGTAAACGAG
>JAJDBK010000023.1 GCA_029261405.1 Nitrospinaceae bacterium | reverse complement strand
TAATTTCCCTGTTCAGCGAGGTAATGGCCTGTTCCAGTTTCAGTGTGCGCTGTTTTACACGTTCCTCCAGCTCCTCGTTCACCTTATGCAACAGTTTGCTTAAGGAGGAGAGCTGTTCCTCCCTGAGTTTTGCTTCGGTTATATCACTTACAACAGTCCAGCATACGGCTCTGCTATCCGTCTCTTTTTCCTTGGTCGGTATACTCTCCAGCCTGGCGTCAAATGAACTACCGTCATCTCTCATGAGCTTTAACTCACAAGTATGGGCGTTTCCTTTCGATACCTGGTTTAAATGAAGGTGGAACGTATCACCGTCTTCCGGTTCGGGGAATTTTAGTCTGTTATCGATCAGGTTATCCCTTGTCACTCCGATAAACCTGGCGCCGGTCAGGTTGGCCTGGACGATTATTCCCTTTCTGTCGAAGATAAAATACCCGACAGGAGCGAAATCGTACAGATCGGCATATTTAGTCCAGGCTTCATGCAATTCGAACTGGGTTAGGCGAAGTTCTTCGTTCTGCATCTCCAGCTCGATCTGGTAGACATTCAACTCGTGGATTATTGTTCTGATATCAGCGCGCTTATAGCTGGCAAACTTTACAGGTGACGAGGCGAGAACCTCCTCAGCCCGCTTTCGTAGCGCGCTGGATCGACTCGATCTCTCCTCGCTCATGGACATGAATTTACCTTTCGAAAGTTCCAGAAAGAATTATTTATCGGCTTGTTTTACCACTCCAAGCAACAGTCTCTTGCCTCCTTGCCTGACTACTGTAGTGGAGATGGCAACTTCTACTGTCGCGCCGTCTTTGCGGGTTAAAATCCATTTTTGACCTTTTGCGTCTACACCTTCGAGCGCATCTTCCAGCGCCTTCATGGCCTTTTGTCGATAATCCGGGTCCGTGAAAAGCAGGGTCGGGAAATCATCGCCAGACGCTTCTTCTTTCGTATAGCCGATGATCCGCTCCATACTGGCATTATAGACCAGATAATTACCTTTTTCATCGTTCACCGTTATCCCGTCACTGCTGGCATCCACTAATAGATCGAAGAATTCACGTTGCTCCTTGAGATACACGCCCATTTGACCAAGCGCATTCCTGCCGCTCTCAACCTCCTTGACCAGCCCTTCATGTTTTTCACGCATACTCTCTTCGATAATTTTTCTTTTGGTAACGTCGGTCGAATAACATGTCACGCCACAAACCTCTCCACCACTATTCCTGACAGGTATGATGGTTATGTCAAAATAAGATTCCTCACCATTTAGCGTCAATCGAACGGTTTCCCGCACCGCTACGCCCGATTCCAGCGCTTTTCTTTTCAGAGCCATCAGAATATCCGCATCGTAGCGTGACACCAGATCGTAATCGGTTTTCCCCACAATTTCTTTCTCGTCAAATGCGGGATGTGGGCCGTATATCCATGTGTATCGCAAGTCCTTGTCATGGGTAAACACAGTTACCGCCGATTGCTTGAGCGCCTCCTTAAGCTTTATCTCGCTTTCCCTGACGGATTCATCCGCCTTCTTGAGAATTGTCACATCCATGAATGTCAGGACCAGCCCTTCGATAACGTTGTCCAGGGTTCGATAAGGAAGGATGCGCAATGTCATCCAGCGACCATCTGTTGTTTCGACCTGAATTTCCTTTCTTTCCAGTGTATCAAGCACAACCCTGGCGTCATCGTATAGTGCGTTGTATTGCAGGTTGAATGTTATGTCGCTGATGGGTCGGCCTACATCACCCTTCTTCAGGTTGAATATTCTCGTCACAGAAGGTGTGTAGCGGTTTACACACAGGTCCGAGTCGAGGAATATCGTGGCGATTTCGGTGCTTGCCAGCAGGTTGTTCAGATCGTTGTTCGCCTTGGAGAGGTCATTGACCTTGCTTTGAAGTTCGGAGTTAACAGTCGACAACTCCTCATTGGTCGCCTGCAACTCCTCCTTGGATGTCTCAAGCTCTTCATTGGAGCTTTGCATCTCCTCGTTGGTCGATTGCAGTTCCTCGTTGGCCGATTTCAGTTCTTCGTTGGTGGTCTCAAGCTCTTCATTGGTCGACTGCAGATATTCCTTTGTGGCCTGAAGCTCCCGCTCCAGGTTGGTGATACGCGGATCGACACGATCTTTTTTTGAAGACGCTTTGGAGGCGGTGTCGCGCTTGATTTTTTTCTCTTCAAAAACCACCATCCAGAAGGTATGAGTGGTAACTTTGGTCAAATGTAAACGCTTTATCTGTATGTCGAAATGTAACAGCTTTTCGCCCCGTAGCGCCTGGAAGTTTTTTACGGTAACACTCTTGCCGTAGCGAATCGCCTTGTTGATCGCCGTGTGGAGCTTGAAACGCAGATCCTCCCGGGCCATTGAAAGGATATTAAAGACAGGCTGACCGATGGGCGGAGCAAGGTAATCGGAAGTGTCGCCGTTAAAATATACGATTTCATGCTTTTCGTTGACAAGGACAAACGCCGGCGCATAACTATCCATAATCGCCTGTTCCGCAATACGCTGGATAGTTTCGGCGCTCTTCTCCCTGGCTATCGGCTTGATTGCAGGTTCAAGCGCGAGGTCGAAATGAGGGCTGTCCTGAAAACCGAAATCACGCTCCACCTGGGTCCCGGTTCGTTTGTATATCTTGTTTTTTGTATCGTAAGGGGAAAAGTATTCGCTGTATCCTCCGATACTTTCTGATGAACCGAGGAACAGAACGCCCCCGTCGTGTAACGTGTAGTGAAAAAGGTTAAGTACCTTATCCTGCAGGATCTTTTCCATATAGATCAGAAGGTTTCTACAGCTCACCATATCGAGCTTTGAAAACGGTGGATCCTTAATCAGGTTCTGGTCGGCGAAAACCACGAGCTCGCGTATCTCTTTTTTCACTTTGTAATGGTTATCTTCCCGGATGAAGAAACGTTTTAGCCGCTTCGGATCCACATCGGCGGAGATACTGACCGGATACTCTGCGGCCCTGGCGAAGTCGATAGATTTCAGATCAATATCCGTAGCGAACATTTGAACGCCCATATGTTTGTCCAGTTTTTCCAAAGCTTCCACAAAGAGGATAGCGATTGAATACGCCTCCTCTCCGGTGGCGCAAGCGGGAACCCAGATACGGATATGAGAGTCTTCTTTTTTTGTTTTCAGTAAATCGGGAATCACCTTCTTTTTTAATATATCGAACGCTTCCGGGTTCCTGAAAAAATTGGTGACGCTGATGAGCATATCCCGGTATAAAGCATGAACCTCGTCCAGATTCTGGCTCAGGTAGGTGTAGTAGTTTGTGATATTGTCTATCTGATGCACCGCCATGCGACGTTCAATTCTGCGTCGGGTGGTATTCTCTTTATAGTGGGAGAAGTCATGGCCGGTCTTGGCCCGAACCAGAAGGAAAATCTTCTTCATGAAGTTTCCCAGAGTTTCCCTGGTTGATATCAGTTTATCAGGCGCTTTAACATACGGATGATCTACATATTTCCTTAACTGCGCCGGCATATTCTCCACACGAAGGATGTAGTCCACCATTCCTGTCTGGATGGCGCTTCGGGGCATACTGTCATAGCCCGCCTGAGACTCTTCCTGCGCTATGGTAAGACCACCTTCCCCTTTGATCGCTTGTAATCCCAAGGAGCCGTCCGATCCGGTGCCGGAGAGAACTATGCAGATTGCCAACCTGCCCTGATCTTCGGCCAGGGAACGGAAAAAATGGTTAATCGGCAAGCGCATCGCGTTAGAAGCCGATGGGCTGGTGAGCATCAGTGTGCGATCAATTATCGAAACATCGGCGCCCGGTGGATTCAGATAGATGCTGTTTGGCTCCACCCGTGTCCCGTCTTCTATTTCGTGAATCGGCATCTTCGTATATTTCTGTAACAACACTCCCATGATGCTCTTATGAGTTGGCGCCAGGTGCTGGATGATCACAAACGATAGACCGGTATCGGGCGGCATTCCTGCAAAAAGCCGTTCGAGAGCCTCAAGCCCGCCAGCGGATGCGCCTATACCCACGATAGGAAAGTTTTGCTCGGTTGTCGATTTCGTTTCCACGGTCTTTTCACTCGTATGGTCATCAACCGGTTTTTGGTTTGATTTTGCTTTTGGGGAAGTTCGTTTGGCCGGGGTTGTCTCGGCTGGGCCAGATTTTTTTGATGCGGGTTTCTTCCCGACTTCAGCTTTTTTCGCCAGCGTCTTTTTTGTCGTTTTCCCTTTTAACCGCATCGTAGTTTTTTTTGAGGTTTTCTCTGATGTTTTTTTTACGGCAGTCATATGTTTTCCCGATAAAAGTTGATGCGACGTTTGGTGGAGGGTAATGCTCCTCCATTGCGACATCTTGATTGTAAGGCATTCTATATCAATCACCTAATACTACCTCTTACAAACTGATCGAGCCATGAAAGCTGTAGACCCGGTCTACCGCGCCGGATCGGCGAGGCCCACTGGCCGCCCGTCGGCTAAAAGGTGTAAAAGGGGTTGAAATGTGTTGTCGGTACAGGATGGCAGGCGTAGAATGAAACCGGGAGTTGGGGTGGTCAGGGAATATCGGCTAAACGCGCGTTGATGAGTTCGCAGAGAAGTAGGGCGTAGATAAAGGACGAAAGCGAAATTGCGTCTTCCAGGTAAGCCTGGGCCGTTCATGTTTCCGAAACACGAAGTAACTCTCACCGGTCCGATTCACTTCTCGGCACGGGTCGCCCACTGTTTGGTGGGTCGGAGACCTTGAGCAAACGATAGCCGGAAGCCGCACCAAGGATGGCACAACCGGAAGCAATGACCATATGTCCTGGATAAAAGCGATTTACCATGCAGAGAAAAACAACAGCGGCAAGCAAGTTAAGATTTCTCAAAAAACAGGCGGAGAAGATTCTGTCGCTCACTCCTGAGGCGACGGGGAAAGCGCCTGCAAAAGATATCCAGAAGCTCGTTCATGATCTTCAGGTCCACCAGATCGAAATTGAACTTCAGACCGAAGAGCTTCAGAAAACGCAGTTGGAGCTTGAAGAGTCGAATGCCAGATATACCAGCCTGTACGAACTGGCTCCTGTTGGTTATTTCACTTTCGATAAAAAAGGGATCATCAGCGAAGTAAACCTTACCGGCGCGAAACTTATCGGCATTGAAAAACCAGCTTTGATCGGTAAACCACTCCCATTCCTGAGCTCCTCCGACGGAGACAGATTTTACCTGCATATCAACGAAACGAAACGAACGGGGGAGCCGCAAATCTGTGAACTGGCCCTTACCAAAGGGAGCCAGGATACATTTTATGTGCAACTGGAGAGCGTTGCTGTAATGGATATTGAGGGTTTTGCCTGCCGGACCGCGATGATTGATATCACCGGCCGCAAACAGGCTGAAGAGGAGGTAAAAGAGAACGAAAAGAGATTCCATTCGCTTTTTGATAACGTATCCGACTCTATTATGGTTTTTGACTCGGAAACGAAAATATTCGAAGGGATAAACGAATCTGTGGTTACCCTTTTCGGATACGATAAGGAAGAGTTTCTTTCACTAACCCCTGCGGATATTTCTGCGGAAAAAGAAGAAACAGTGATGAGAGTTCAAAAAGTCATTGACGGTTCATACGAAAAAGGGGAGACCTTAAGGCGACGAATGAAACGTAAAGACGGAACGACTTTCATAGCCGAAATAAATCCCGGGGCTTTCCTTTTTAAAGGTCGGAAAAAAATATTTGGAGTAGTCAGAGATATAACCGAACGCGAACAGGCCGAGAAAGAACACCGAGAAATGGAAGCCCACATTCAACAGACGCAAAAGCTTGAGAGCATCGGTGTTCTTGCGGGAGGAATCAGTCACGATTTCAATAATATCCTGCACAACATCGGCGGATTCATCTTTCTATTAAAGGGAAAAATCAATGGAGACTCCAAGACAACTCTCTACCTGAATGTTATTGATGAATGTATAAAGCGCGGAAAGAATCTGGCGCAACAGGTGCTCACTTTCTCCCGGCAATCGATACCCGTCAAAAAACCTCTGGATATTAAGAACGAGATCGAACATACCCTGAGCATGATCCTTTCCACCTTGCCGGACAACATCGAAATAAAGAGAAGTTTAATTCCCGGAAACCCGTTAGTAAACGCCGACGCAACCCACATACATCAAGTCATCATGAATCTGTGCATCAACGCTATTCACGCAATGCCGGACGGCGGGGTATTGGAAATTGGGCTTGCGCTTTGCATGGGCGATGCTACATGTCCTGTCAAACAGGCATCCAAAAAGATGGGCGACTCGTGCGCAAGACTGACAATAAGCGATACAGGTAAAGGGATCGACAAAACTATCAAACACCGTATTTTCGATCCTTTTTTTACCACTAAAGGCGCCGATAATGGAACTGGCCTCGGTCTTTCAGTTGTGCACGGCATTATCAGGGACCACGACGGAATTATCGAAGTTCAAAGCGAGCCGAATCATGGAACAACTTTCGTAATCCACCTCCCCGCCACCACAGATACGGAGAAAGTTGCAAAAGATCCACTACTCACAACTACCCACGCGAGTGGGGATCGTATTCTGTTTATTGACGACGAAGAGGCTACCGTGGCCTGGATGTCAGAAACACTGGAACAGTTCGGTTACATCGTAACTTCATACAACAATAGCGTTAAAGCGCTGGAAGCTTTCATCAACAACAATGACCAATACGATGTGGTTATTACCGACCTGACCATGCCGACCCTTAACGGTATAGACCTGGCCACGAAGATAAAAAATGTGCGCCCTGACATTCCTGTTCTTCTCTGCACCGGATACAGCAATGAAGTCACTCCTGAGGAGATCGAAGAGGCCGGTATAAGGGAAATTTTAATGAAACCTGTCTCTGGTGAGGCGATTTCCGATGCGATTCATCGTATTGTGCAGGCGCGGTAGAAGAAACCGCCGAAACAGTCTGGAGAGTACCTGTTCGAGATAATCATGTGGCGTTACGAGCTTCGCGCTACGATCATGACCTCAAACCGTCCACTGGAGGAATGGGGCAAAGAGTTATCGGCTAAAAGAGAAAGCTTGCAAAGCAAAATCAGGAAATGATTAAAAAAAGAGACAAATAATAGTGGCCGGTTATAAGGTGACCCACGACACTGGTTGAATCCAGCGAATAAGATAGTGATATAAAAACAGAACACTATTGTCCTATTTTTATCTCTTTTATTATTAATGTGTTATTCGATACTGCCTGCCTTTTGTCCTGTTTTTATTGCAATTCAGAGAGCCAGACTTCAGGTCATTTGAAAACAAAACTACTGAAAAGCAAGGAAAATGAACTTCGTCACTGATGGCATGACGATTGCATTTCTAAGTTGACGTAGTTCGATAGGTGGATGGGGATAATATTTGGGGCATCTGCGAACTCAAGTGTCATACCTGTTGCCGTGACTGTACCTGACCCCGGCGCAGGTATGACGCTAATAAGTCGCCCCTGAAAAAGCAGAAATAGCCCTATAAACGTTGGTTATTCTCAACTTGAGCAGTGTATAATATTGCCATGTAATCACCAATACCTCTCAAAACCTGGAGATTATTCATTGAAATCCAAACCTGAATCTG
>JAJDBK010000022.1 GCA_029261405.1 Nitrospinaceae bacterium | reverse complement strand
TGGCAGACCTGACTCCACTGAGCGTCGGCGGCGCTGTAATCGGCTGTAAGTAAAAACTCGTAGTCGGCGCTCGTGAGGCCCGCTTGCCCAAGCTCGCGTTCGATGATTTTCCTGACATTCGTGTCTAGATAGATGTCGTTGGCTCTTGACAAGGAGAGTCGACACATTCGGGGAAGAAGGGTGGCATGATAATAAACATAATCGCCCACCTTCTGTTTCTGTTCAAATTCCGCCAGAAATCCGTGAAACGGAACAACGCCATCGGGATGGGATAACAGAAGTGATGAATTGGCGCCGATAACCTTGTCGAAGTCTATCTCAGCGTCTTGAGAAACAAGCTCCAGGTCAAATCTGTATGGCGCCGACAACTCCTCAACGCCGGTAAAACTGATAACGGAAAAAGTATGCCTTTGCAGTCCACTGCAAAAGAATTCAAATTTTTTGTCCTCAAATAGAGCCATGTAATTTCTTCGTTTATGGAAATCTGCAACTTGCACATTCTATCATTTTCATACTTCTCCATTACACCTTATTTGAAAGGACATACTACGCGGCGCCTTCTTGGGTGAAGAAGTTCATTTCATTGCAACTGCAGTCTCTTCAGCCTCCAGTTGCCTATTCTTCGATCCATTCGTTAAAGTCATCCATATCGAAGTAGCGTCGTTCTTGCCACTCCTAGTCCGGATAACTCATGAGTGATCGTAACGAGGTGGTGCGACCACTCGAGGACCAAATATGATCAAAACGCCGTAATGACAAGCGCCTGCTCGCGTGCAGTAGATTACTCATGAATTATCCGGGCTAAGATGCCAAAAGCCGTTTAGGAGAGTGATCGTGTAAACTGGGGATATCAGGCGAATCGACGACAATGGTGTCAGAGGTGTCAGATCGGGCGATCCAGAGCGGTTATCGAAGATTCCGGTTCGTCATCAATGCCCTCCTGAATCCTGAACCTGGATATCAGGCTTTCCAGTTGACTGGCAATCGCCACAAGATCTGTGGCTGATGAATCGATACGCTTTATACCGTCTTCGTTTTCGTTGACAGCGCTACTGATTCCCTGGATATTGGATGAGACTTCGTTGGCCGCTTTGGCCGCTTCCCCTACGTTTCTTGATATTTCTGAAGAGCCTTTGGCTACCTCGTCAATTGCGCTTGCTATCTTCTCGGATCCCTCACTGGCCATATTGACATTTTTCGATATCTCGGTGGCGGATTGTGTCTGGTCACCCACAGCGTCTTCAATCACATTGACCGATTGGCTTATGTTACGAATAATCCCGGAGATGCCGGTAATCACTTTTATAGCGTCGTTGGAGCTGTTCTGCACACCGTCAATCTTCCCGGTAATCTCCTCGGCCGCCTGAGCGCTCTGATTAGCAAGCTCTTTTATTTCGTTGGCTACTACAGCAAACCCTTTACCAGCCTCACCAGCTGAAGCCGCCTCTATTGTGGCGTTTAACGCCAGAAGGTTTGTCTGCTCGGCGATTCGTTTTATCATTTCAGTAACTTTGCCGATCTCCTTGGCGGAGCTTCCGAGAACATGCATGGCGGAAGTCGCCGTGTCCGCCTGTACCAAGGCGTCACCGGCAATTTTGGCTGTCTCCTGAATGTGGGTGGAGACATCTTTGATGGAGCTGTTTATGCCTCCCATGGCGTCCGATACATGCGACATATTGCTTGTCAGGTCGCCAGCGCTGGTTGCAACGGCTGAAGCGTTTACGCTCGACTCCTCCACAGCCGAAGACATGGAGTTTATGTTGCTACTCAACTGTTCCGTGGCCCCGGCGACACCGTTGGCCTGACTGGTCATTTCTTCAGAACCGCTGGCCATTTGTTTTGAAATCCCGGATAGCTCTTCGGATGAGACCATTAAAGATTTGGTAGTTTCCTTGATCTGACCTAACATCTGGCATAGTTCATCCACCATCCCGTTTACCATGGCGCCCAACTCACCGATTTCGTCCCGACCCGATATTTCGATCTTCTGAGTGAAATCACCGCTGGAGATCTCTTTAATTGCTACGACGGTTCTCGATATCGGTCGGTTAAGAGATCTTGTTAGCAGGATTGCAAGAAAAATCGAAATTACTACAGAAATTATAGCCACGTAAAGCGTGTTTCTCTTGAATGCGCCAACCGAGCTTACAACATCTGAAAGGGATGAAATAGCCTCGTTTTTCTGCTCCTCAATGAAAGGCGCCAAGACTTCGGAGAGAGCGGCCGCTTCAGCATCGAACGCGCCCATCATCTTGTTGCCTTCGGCGGGCCCACTGTCTATATAAGAAGTAGCCATTTTCCTGCCCATCTGATAGTAGGCTTCGAATTTATCTCTTAGAACATCAACCCGTGAAACGGATTCATCATCCGACTCTTCCAGGTACATCGCCCTGAAATCGCCCAGACCTGCCAGAAACGCTTTATACGACGCTTCGGCTTCGGTAAAGCCGTCATCAAGTCCGTCAAGCCCCCTCGTAGCGGAAATATCTGTAAGCCACTGCTGAACCTGTATCGAGTCTTTCTCCATTTCCGCCGCTTTCAGGGCGAAAAGAACGCTCTCCTCCTTGGTGAGAACAACGTTGTGGTGGATACCTTCGGCGGTAGTATTAATCCAGTATCCGATTAGAATAAGAATACCGATAGGAACAGTAAAACAGAGCGCTATCTTTTTACCGATAGCCAGGTCGAAAAAGCTCATTTGCCCTTCCTTTCGGTCAGCTTGTCTTCATATCCAGAAGTAATATATCAACACAATAGACCTATGAAGATAAAAAAGTCAACCTAATGTTATTTAGCGGTTTCCAATGATCCAACAACCACAGAATTCAATATATTTCTCGAATTCAGAGCAACCAGCAGGGTATCATCCAATTGACATACCCCTGTTATTATCCCGGCTTTGTCTACTCCAGGATCCGCCATACTATCTTCCATATCTTCAGAGCCTTCCAGCTCATCTGCGGAGACTTCAACCACGTCACCTATCCGGTCCACAAGAACGCCAAAAGGCTCCCCAACGGTAGGTTTGAAAAGCACTAGCCGGTTTTCCTCATCCGGGGTACCTTCTTCAAATCCCATAAGGGGGCGCAGATCGAGAATCAGGTATACTTGTCCCCGGATATTCACATACCCGGAAACCCCTTTAGGAGAGTGGTAGATGGGTGTAAAATCAACGCGCGGATGGATCTCCTTAACATCTATTATATCAACACCATACAATCTTTCCATCAGCCAGAAGGTGCAGAATTGACGTTTTTCGTCGTTTTTTACACTCAGGTCTCCATCAATCTTCTTCATACCGCAACCGCCTTTTCAAGAGTTTCCCTGATCGACTGTAAAAGCCTGTCCTTGTCAATTTTTACCTCATATTTATCGAAACCAGCCTCTTTTGCCCTCTCATAACCAGATTCGTCAGTCAGAGCGGTCAAAGCTATGGAAGGGATATCGTTGTGGCGACTTCCGGCGCGCACATTTTTCATGAAATCAAATCCATCCATCACCGGCATTTCGAGGTCGGAGACGATAATATCGAATTCCCCTGCGTTAAAATAATCGAGGGCCTCTTGTCCGTCAGCAGCAGAAATCACATTATAACCATCTGTATTCAAATAACTTAATACAAGGTTTCGGAAAAACGAGGTATCTTCGGCAAAGAGAACCCTGACCGCTTTCGTCGCAAAGACCGGCGCTTGGCTTTCGCGGAACCATTCCGGCTCCGCTTTTCCGATCAGCGTGTCGATATCGAGGAAAAGGGTCGCTTTTCCTTTTAAAATAGAGGTTCCGAGCAATCCATTCTCCATATATCCATCTACGTTCAGGTCGGTTTTGACATCCACCGTATCTACAAGCTCTGTTACCATGATGCCGAAAGGATTTTTCACATGTTTCGGCAGTATAACCTTCATCTCCTCAACCTCTCTACATGGAGAGACATTAAGGTATTTGTCGAGCCTCAGCAATAGTGTCGACACACCGTCTATGGTGATATATTCCTTATCTCCGATCCTGTCTACCTCGGTGAGCTTGATCGACTCTATTCGCTTGATGAGCGGCAACGGAATGGCGAAACGCTCTGGACCACCGATGGTAAAAAGAAGCGCTGTTTGAAATTCCGTAACTCTCTTGATATCCTTCTTTATATCGTCGTCGCTTGCTTTATCAAAAGTGGTGCCTGAGTAGCGGGCGATCGCCTGAACGTCGAGTATCAGGGCTACCTGCCCGTCTCCCATCACAGTGGCGCCACCGTAACCATCCAGGTGTTTCACCGCAGGATGCATCGGTTTTACTACGATCTCCTCGGTTCCAATAACCTTATCGACGATAAGCCCGAATCTATTGGATCCGACCTTGAGAACAGCGAAGTTTAATGACTGGCTGTATGGTTCCTCATCCCCGGACGCTTGGTGTTCGTTAGCGATCCTCTCCTGCTCAAGACGGTACTGTTCGGTAATACCAGCCCGCACCTCTTCGGTAAATGGCTCGTCTCTTTTAAGTACTTCCTCTAACCTCACAAGGGGGAGAAGGTGGTCGCGCAACCGGTAGACCTCTTTATTTCCGGCGCTCTCGATCTTCGTGCGCACATCGTCATCGTAGAGACAGACAAGCTCTTCGAGGTTAACCTGCGGTATGGCGTATCGGTAATCACCTACTTGGGCGACAAGACATGGAATTATCGCCAGGGTCAACGGCAGACGCATTGAGATGAGACTCCCCTTCCCCGGCGCCGACCTGATTTCGATGGTGCCACCAAGTCCTTCGATACTGCTCTTGACAACATCCATGCCGACACCGCGCCCGGAGACATCGCTGAGCACCTCGGCGGTGGAAAAACCGGGAAGAAGAATCAGGTTTACAATCTCCGAATCGGTCATCATGGCCAGTTCCTGCTCTGTTTTCAGGCCTTTTTCCCGTAATTTTCGTTTTACCGCCTCGCAGTCTACCCCTTTACCATCATCCTTTATTTCGATGTTTACCTGACCGCTCTCGTGGTAGGCGCGTAAAATTACGTTCCCTACAGGTGGTTTCCCGGCGGCCTGTCTGTTCTCTGGAAGTTCGATACCGTGATCGCAACAGTTGCGTACAAGATGGGTCATCGGGTCGGAGAGCGCTTCTAAAATGGTGTTATCAAGCTCTACTTCACTTCCTTCCACCTTCAGGTCGATCCGCTTTTCCAGTTTTTTACCCAAGTCGCGTACTACTCTATTGAACTTGTTGAACAGATTCCCTATCGGTTGCATCCGGGTGGCCATGATGGTCTCCTGGAGTTCCGTGGTAACGACATCGAGCCTTTGGGCGTTGGCGCGGGTAATAGGGTCAGACTTGTCGAGCGAGAGAACCTGCTGATTACGAACCAGGACAAGCTCACCAGCCAGCCGCATAAGCTCGTCCAGGACACCCAGCTTCAAACGTATCGTATCTTTACGGCGCTCTGCTCCATCAAAGCTTTGCTTCTCCCGTTCTCCTCTTCTATCCTTACCATCCCATTTACGTTTGGACTCCGCTATCTCCGTACCTGTTTCTTCCACCACGTCCTCTTTCACTATAGTTTCGACAACAACGTCCACCTGTTTCACTTCCGTTTTTTCATTTTGGACGGTTTCCTCACGGCGATGGACCTCAATAACATTTTCAGGAGCAAGCTCAAACCTGGAACATAGAGTGTTCCCGCTCTGTTTGGTGGCCAGCAACACATCGCACAGTAGATGGCCATCCGGCAGACCTTTCCTGATATCAGCGGAAGGATGCTCCATTCTGGCTTCAATTATTTCCCCAAGTTTTTCCAGTTCATTCATCAACACAACCGGGTCCCGCCCCTTCTCGCTTGCGAGCCGCGAGAGATTGAATTTCAACAGGAAGATATAATCATTATCCTTTATCGAGTCTTTCATCTCGTACTCGGTAACCTTGAAATCGACTAGCTGACCATCGCTATCGGAAAGCTCGGCGTCAGCCTCCAACGACTCCTTGGTGGCTCCAGATACTTCTTTATTCAGGAGGTTTTCGAGAATCTGGATATTGGTTGAAACGTCCATTTTATCGCTGTTGTCCAGATCGTCTAACATCGTGCGGATCTTGTCCACGGCCATCAGTAGCGCATCTATATACCTCGATTCGGGAAGGATCTCTCCACTCCTTATCAGGGAAAGCATGGTTTCACCCACATGAGCCAGAGCGGCGAGGTTTGTATAACCGAGAAAACCGGAAGTCCCTTTTACTGTATGAACCGCCCTGAAAACCTTGTTAACCAGTTCATCGTCAACGCCTCCACTGGCCGACTCGAGGGACATAAGATCCTCTTCGACCGTCTCCAGGTGCTCCAAAGCTTCGGACACGAATTCCTCTACTATGGCCTTGTCAAAATCCATCCCGCTCTCCTCTTAAGCCTGCCGCTGTTTAAGATTATTTTTTACTCCCCGGAAAGCTCCAACCTATCAGGATCCAGCTTCCGCACACGGGATAACGTAATAGTTGGTAACACCGGTATGCTTGAACATCGAGCAAATGGCGGAGTTTACATTTATCATTTCCAAACTAGAATCGCTGTTGGTCTCGCTGAGCATTCTTCCAAAACAGAGCAAAACCGTCAGCATCACCACATCGACGGTTTCCACGTCGGAAAAGTCGAATCTGAATTTCTGAACACCCTCATCCAGGCGCTGAACCATTTGAACTCTCAAACTATCGGCTAATTCATGGGAGCCTGCGCCATCAGGTTTTATGATGCGCCAATCGTCAGAGTCTCCAATCGAGGCGACAGTCTCTTTTGCAGGTTCCTGTTGTTCCTCGAAGGCGTCGCCCGCCTCGGCAGCTAAAAGTGTCTTGACCCTTGCGGCTATTTCCTTGACAGTGAACGGCTTATCCATATAATCCGCACAGCCAAGACGCATCAGATCCATCACCATTTTTTTATCGCCACACCCGGTAATGGCCAGTATCGGCAAGGCCATGTCGCCATTGTTGATAGCGGCGACAAGCTCCATGCCGGACATGCCTGGCATTTTCATGTCGGTGATAAGAAGGTGGTAGGGGTTTGAACCGTGATAGGAAATGGCGATATCGCTTAAGGCCTGATGGCTATCGACGGTCGCGGTAACATCGTACCCCTCTCTTTCCAGCGCTTTGGTTATTACTGTGAGGAGGGTCTCTTCATCGTCGACTACAAGAATACGTTTTTTCATGCTTTATTTTTCAACCGCTTAACGTCTGTTCGACTATTGTTTTTCGAGTAAAATCGCATACTCTATAGAAGAGGCATTATATCTCTCCTTTAATGGGTAAAGCAACATTCTCCCCGCAAACTTTTCATATAACAATGGCGCCTATTATTTGGTCGCGTCATTGATATTTCTGGCGCCGCCAACCATGAATTGTGATTGCGATATTATGGCAAACAAAAACGACAGTGGCATGGTCGGTGGAAGTTCAGATAGGGGTTGAGGACTTCTTGGGTCTGTCGCCGAATAACAATTCGTCTTTGAGTGTGGCATAATATTCATACTGTACATTTCTGGCCCTTACCCCCAGTTCAATAAGGAAGTGCACCGCCCCGCATGAGGTTATGCTTGGTGGCTATGAGAAAGAAGTATAAGCGGTTAGGTATAGAAGAGCGTGAGCGAATCATGGCGCTGAATAGCCTTGAGTGGAGCCATGGGGAGATAGCTCTCGATATCGGTCGCTCAAAAAGTACCGTAACTCGCGAGCTGAGACGGAACCGAGTGCCGGGCAGTGGCTTGTACAGCGCTTGGGATGCCACGGATCGGAGCCAAGTTCGCAAGCGAAAAGCTGGTCAGCGAGAGCGGCTCAAGAACTCTCTGGTTCGGTTTTATGTGAGCGAGAAAATTGAAGCTGGCTGGACACTGGGAAGCTGACTCCATCGTGTCCAGAGCCAGCAAAGCGGCGCTGAACGTGGTTCTTGAACGAACGAGTCGCCGCCTCTGTCTGACGAAGTTACCACAGAAGAGTGCGGGTCACACGAGCAGAGTGATGGTATCG
>JAJDBK010000021.1 GCA_029261405.1 Nitrospinaceae bacterium | reverse complement strand
CGAGAGTCCAATTATTCCTGGTTCTCGTTCTTCCAAAGAATTGGAAGTTGAAAACGCTCGTTTGCGTAAGGAGTTGACTCAAGCCCGTATGGAGCGCGATATATTAAAAAAGGCCGCCGCGTACTATGCGATGGAGTCGCTACCCGGTACGCGATGATCAGTAAATTGCGACTCTATTATCCAGTGAATATTCTGTGTCGGTTGTTTTCTGTATCGAGGGGTGGTTATTATTCAGGGTTATTACGAGCCGATATCAAGGAGCGGAAGACAATTTTGCCATGGCTTAACCATGGTGGATTGGTCATGGTTTACGCAAAACGAGGTGAGGGGAAAACATGGTTTTCTTTAAGCCTTGCTGCGTCACTTGCGAGTGGTACACCGTTTATGAAATGGGAAGTCTCGGAACCTGTGGGTTGTGCCTATTTGGACGGAGAGATGAGCCTTCACGATTGCAGGGAAAGGCTCATTAAATTCATGCGTACGGCTCCCGAAGCTCCACTTCAAATTCTCAATCACGAACCGTACTTCGAAAAAACCCAGAGGGATATTGATATAACCGACAAAAGCACCCAGGATGAAATTCTGGCAATGCTTGACCGTAACGAAGACATCAAGGTTATTATCTGCGACAACTTGTCCAGCCTGACGCGGATTCGAGAAGATTTTGGAGACGACTGGCGGAGCGCGTTTTTGCCGTTTTTACTAGCGTGCAGACGTAGACAAGTGGCGGTGATTCTTGTCCACCACGCCGGTAAAAGCGGGCAGCAAAGAGGAACATCGACAAGAGAAGACCATCTTGATACTTCCATTCTTCTACGGAAAGCAGGAGATGATAATAGCGCTGGTGCAAATTTTATAGTTGAGTTCACCAAATCCCGTGGCGCATACGGTGCGACTACCGAACCTTTTTCGGCGCAACTGATAGAAATTGACGGTCACCTTGAATGGAGCATCACCAATCTTGCGGAGAATGCAAAGAACCGCCTGATTAATCTGATTCGAGAATGTGATAGCGAGGGATTGACGAGCAAAGAAGCCGTTGAAGAACTTGGAGTCGCCAAAGGAACAATCAGCAAGGCCCGGAAGGCTCTTCTTCAGGAAGGTCTTATTTCGATACAGGGAAGTGGCCATAACAGCCGTATGATGCCCAGATAGAGCCATATGTTTCCATGTTTTCTTATGCAGGATATACACCCGCAAACAAGGAAACTTTGCACAAAAGGAAAATGTAACTTGTTGTAATTATAGGGGCTAATAAAAGGCGAGATGGTTTCCACGATAGGAAACAAATAGGAAATATCCATAATTGTTTCCCGCCTGGGAAACTTTTCCTGATCCGATATGCAGTGTCCTGCCAATTCTTCTTTCATGGCTAATCATTGGTCTGTTTACCATTCATGATTGCATCCATTCAGTCTTTATTTTTGTATTTTTTATACTTTATTATCCGGGATATTTTCCCCCCTATTTTGTGCGCAAGAGCCTCCGGTGCAACTATAGACTGACCGTTGGAGCGTGATTGCGTTACGGAGACTATGGCTAACAACTCCGAACTTTTTGTGTCTAATAATTTTGTAGTTATCCCCGATGCGTACTGTCCATAGGATGAGCTGGAAGCACCGACCTTTCCATATACCCCTGCCGACGAATAGGCGTCATCGGAAAATGTAATTGTTCCGTTTATTACAATGTCAGACTGTTCCGGGAGAAAGGCGACCTTCTGTTTTGCTAACATTAGCTTTTCGTATATGCTGTTTTGAATGGCGAGCCTTACGGTATCATCAGGGCATTTACATTGGAATAGAGCAACATAGATCCTCTTGGTGGGTAGCTTTTTAATTGCGTTACCATATTTATCCGTTGTTGATGTCGTCGTACATGCAGGATTTGCAAGAAGAATTAAGAAAGCAAAAACCAGAAAGCAAGAATGCTTCATATCTAGACCCCTTTATTTCGCCAAGTATACTCCTCCGTCGACTCGTTTTCAATACCACATAAAAGTATCGCTCTAAACCGAAGCCACGAGTTCAGCGTTCATTTCAGTTGTGACATCAGGCTTTCAGTTGTCCAGGCCCAGAATTAGCGAGATTATATTTCTCTTTGATGTAACGCCATCGGCGACCGTAAAGCATACCTCGCACTTTTCCCACCGGCCTACGCCTTGTAGTATCACATCCTGTCCTTTTCCGTGATTGTCTTTGTAGAACACGGCAATCAGTAAGCCGAGGGTAGCCTTTCACAATGGCGCTTTTTTTGAAAAATGCCTGAATGGATTATAAATTTGTACAAGCCGGGGGGGAGGGGGTGGCCCGTACCTGTAGGAAAAAGGATGCTTTATTTCTGGCCGGTTACAATGGCGGTGTCCAGTTGTGGAGTATCTCCGAACAGGTTGACAATAAGTGTCTGGTATTTGGCCGCCTCATCCACCGCCCGTCCGTCCAGACCATGTAGCCGAGCGAGGTCGCATAAAGTCTTTCGGCATATCTCTAAGTGTCCTTCCGCATTGGCTCGCTCGTAAACAGACAAGAGCTTCCCGGTAACGTCTTCGAGGGTGACGGCCAAGCCTTCGCCGGTGGATGGCAGGTTGGGAGATAGAGCCTCTCCTATTGCGTCCTGAATGTAGGAACGCTTCATGAGCTTGTGGGCGGATGCTTTGGCGCTGTCCGGCTTGGCTCCCGGGCGGGCGACCATATACGCTTCCTTGGCGTTCTGGCTGTTCGTCACATACTCGGTGACGAAAACCTTTTCCCATGGTTTCAGGTCTATCATGAAAGCCATTATAGCGAATATACAGCGAAACTACAATTTTACCCTGCTCGTATAAGGAATCGGTTTGAATGATGGTGGTCGCAAGAAACGAAGAGAAATTGGCGGTTACAGGAACAGTCAGGATCGGGTTATTTTGGCATTCAAAGGGTTACTATAGGGTTACTATTTTTGGCGGAAGCATTTCAGAAGGCCCTATCAGCTTGATTTAATGGTGCGCCCGACAGGATTCGAACCTGTGACCTACGGATTAGAAGTCCGTTGCTCTATCCAGCTGAGCTACGGGCGCATGAGATACCGTCGCCGTGATAAACCATAAACGGTCCCAGGCCGGTTGCCTGACTGGCGTCGGTGTCAATGATACAGCCTTAACCCATTCTTTTGAACAATTAATTTTCCTGTTTATTCCGAATACCCACACTACATAGCATCTGGAATTGAGAACTTTTTGATGTAAACTACCTGAAATTGTGGAGTGTTAATTGAATACCGTAGTTGATCCAGCTGTTCAGGTCTTTGATGGTAAAACCGTTTTAAAGGCGAGATTGCATCTGTTGGCGTTCGCCGCGTGTGCGGGAACCGGATATATCATGTCCCGCATGGCCGACCTAGACCATGGGACATATTCATTCGCCCTGCACGCCATTACCGCATCGGCGTTGATGAGCATAATCGTGTCAGGGAGCCTTACCATCAAAACTCCGTCCTGCGATGTTGCGCCGATTCTTTATTGTGGTTTCGGTACGGCCATTGTACCTTTTCTGATCCTGACCGCCTCGAAGGTGGTTTCACCATCCCTTTCCGCCGCCATAGTCATATCGAATGCCCTTATGATAGCCGTAATGTCGTGGATACTTGGCCGGAAACGGTTTTCTTCGGGACAGGTAATATCGTTGTTTGCAGGTTTCATTGGCGTACTGCTTATCGGGTCGATTCGTGGCGCGATGGCTGGTGAGTTAACCGGTGTCGCCTACCTTCTTATGGCGGCGTTCCTCATAGCGACCATGACGATCGCCCTTGAAAAAACGGTAAAGACCCTCGGCGCGCTTGAGACTACCCGAAGGGTTTTCATGATATCGTTTCTTGTCGGTCTGGTGATAGCGACTCTTACAGGCGACTTGATGTTCTACTCTATGGAACAATCGGTCAAGGGTCTGCTGTTCGGCGTTATGGGACTGGGGGCGCCGGTCCTTTTTTTCAATATGGGCATGAGCGTGGTCGGAGCGGCTGACGCGACCAGTTTTAAACTGCTGATCCCCTTTTTTGCATTTCTATACGCTATGATCCTGTTGGGGGAGATACCTGATACGGTATCGGCCCTTGCGGAAATTTTGATTGTTGTCTCTGTGGCTATGTATAACAGGAATTGATTCGATGAAAAAAGAGGTCTGGAACAGCCCGAAATACCGGAGAAACGCTCTCCCTCAAAACCAGTGGGAGACCCGCTTTTTCCATCAGGAGACCGACCTGTCGGGCGCGACGGTACTGCAGGTGGGTGTGGGCGATGGCCTGATAACGAAAAGACTGTCGGAATCGGTAAGGGATGGATTGGTTGTAGGTGTCGAGTACGATCCATCGCTTTTCGCCAAGGCCATCAAGGGGGGAGCTTTGGGGATCGAAAACAATGTTACGTTCAGGAAAGCCGACCCTTGCGCTCTGCCGAGTAACCTGCCCCATGCGCCGTTTGACATATTGGTTTCGCACTCGTCGATTGAGCGAGGCCAGAACTATACCCGGCTTTTGAGCAGGTTTGTCCGGCTCATCCGTGACGGGGGTTTTGTTTATTTCGAGATGGCGGGCGAGGGTGATTGCGAAAGTTTGTATAAAATCATTGAACAGGTGCGAAATGAGCCGGAGTTTAAAACTTCTTTTTCCGGGTTCAGGTTTCCGTACATACTTTTGACGGAGGAGAGGCTGAACGAATTGATGGTTTCTACGGCGTTCCACCAGATATCGGTCTCCAGGCGGTCCGAAAAGACGATCATCGACAAAGGGCGGTTCAAAGGGTGGCTCAGAGAGCATACCGCGCAACCTTATTTCGATTTCTTACCACCAACAATCGGTGAGCGGTTTATTGAGCGAGTAGCTGGAAAATATGGAAAAACCGGAGGTAAGTATGAGATCACCCGCTCTGTCCTCGCCGGTAAAGGATCGAAAATGTGGGGAGAACTTCAAGGCGACCTATACCCATCGGCCCCGGTTTCTCTCGATTAAACCAAAGTATGGGATAATCGCCCTTTTTAAAGTGGAACGGGATTTTGGTGAACGAGAGCATTGACCTGAATAAAAGCGAAGAGAGTGGAGCCGTCCACGCCAGACGGGACAGGTTGCGCCGGGTGGATCAGGACGAGACGCTCCCTTTTACATCGCACCTGGAAGAGTTGCGATTACGCCTGATCTACTGCTCCGTTACGATCTTTGTCGTATTCTGCGCTCTCTACTCCGTCTCCGATTATCTGTTTGAGCTGTTCCGCGAACCGATGGGTGATTACCAGATAATCGCCATTGCGCCGACGGAGGCGTTTTTCGCTTACCTCAAAGTATCGTTCTACATGGCGCTTATCATTTCGACACCACTGCTTCTTTTTCATGTATGGGAATTCGTGGCGCCGGGTCTTCTTGAAAACGAACGACGTTATACCGGTCTGTTTGTGGTTTTCGGGACCCTGTTTTTCGTATTGGGAGGCTTGTTCTGTTATTTCCTGGTACTCCCTTACGGCCTCTCGTTTCTTTTAGGCTACGCGGGGGACAGCATCAGCGCCCAGATTACTGCCAGCAACTATATATCGTTCACGTTCAAGCTGATAATCGCGTTCGGTGTCATATTCCAGTTGCCGATAGTGATAATACTGCTGACGAAAATCGGTGTTGTAACCCCCGATGCGCTATCGGAGAAGCGGCCCTTTTTCATCGTCGGCAGTTTTATCGTGGCGGCCATAATGACACCGCCTGATGTTTTCACCCAGATAATTATGGCGGGTCCGATGATCATTCTATTCGAGACGAGCGTTCTGGTATCCCGCTTGTTCATTGTTAAAAAAGATGAATAACATCGACAACAGGCTTATCGTGGCCCTCGACGCGCCATCGCTTGATACAGCGACAAAGGTAGTAAAAACACTCGCCGGAACCGTGGCTTGGTTCAAAATCGGTAAACAGCTTTTCACCTCCGTCGGCCCCGCCGCCGTATCGATGGTGAAGGAGCGTGGTGGTAAGATTTTTCTGGACCTGAAGTTTCACGACATTCCGGCGACCGTTGCAGGGGCCGGGGTGGCGGCGACCGAACTTGGTGTTGACATGTTCAACGTGCACGCCACGGGTGGGTTTGAGATGATGAAACGGACCGTCGATACGGTGAACGAACATTGCGACAAAAAGGGGATCAATCCGCCCATCATGATAGCCGTCACGGTTCTCACATCAATGGATAGATACGATCTTTCACGAGTGGGGATTAACGCTGAACCTGCTGATCAGGTAGTCAAACTCGCGAAGCTTGCAAAAGAAGCGGGAATGAAAGGTGTGGTCGCATCCACGCTTGAGATAACCATAATAAAAGAAGAGGTTGGTGAAGAATTCCTGGTGATTACACCCGGTGTCCGGCCAGCAGGATCGAGTATGGATGACCAGAAACGTATTATGCTACCGAAAGAGGCAATCAGAAAAGGCGCCGACTTTATCGTCGTGGGCAGACCGATATTAAAGGCGGACGACCCGGTTACAGCGGCGCGAAACATAACCATTGAGATGGGGAGAGCGTGAAAAAACTGTTCGACGAAACGAGTATAAATGGATTACAGCTTAAGAACCGGCTGGTCCGGTCCGCCACATGGGAGGGAATGTGTGCGGATGACGGGAGACCGACTGAGAAGCTGGCCTGTCATTACCGTGACCTCGCCGAGGGTGGTGTGGGGCTGATAATCACCGGATACGCATTTGTGAGGTCGGAGGGGAAACAGTTGCCCGGCAAGATGGGGATTCATACCGATGATTTCGAGGTGGAGATGAAACGGCTCACCGACACCGTTCATACTGCGGGGGGAGCCATCGCAATCCAGTTAGTACACGCCGGAGGCCAGACCAATACCGCCACAGCCGGGCGAAAACCGCTGGCGCCATCGGCTGTCAAGGTCGATATGTTTCCGGAGGAACCGGAAGAGTTGACCGAACATGGGATCGGCGAAATAGTGAGAGCTTTCGCGGATGGGGCGGCCCGGGCGAAACGGTTCGGCTTTGACGCTATCGAACTTCACGGCGCCCACGGTTATCTTATCAACCAGTTTCTTTCACCCCTCACCAACCGGCGAACGGATCGTTACGGAGGCGACATTGAGAACCGCGCCCGCTTCCTGATGGAGGTCTGCGAGGCTATAAGAAATGCGGTCGGGGATGATTTTCCTGTGATGATTAAACTTGGTTGCTCCGATTTTCTTGATGGCGGGTTTGAGACCGAAGACGCCCTGAAAACCGCCCGACTTCTCGATAAAGCAGGAATCGACGCTATTGAGATATCTGGCGGCACATCGGCTTCCGGCAAAAGAAGCCCGGTGCGGGACAAGATCACGGAGCCTTCAAGAGAAGCGTACAACCTACCGCTGGCGTTAGAATTCAGGGCGGCGGTCGATTGCCCGATTATGGTAGTGGGAGGATTTCGGAGCCTCGAAGTCATCGAGTCGGCGCTGGAGGCGGGGATGGATCATATCTCCATATCCCGTCCTTTCATACGAGAGCCGGGCCTTGCCAACCGATGGAAGTCGGGCGACCGGGAAAAAGCGCACTGCCGTTCCTGCAACCGCTGTTTCCTTCCGGGGCTAAAAGAGGGTGGAATCTACTGCGTGGTAGCCAAAGAAGAGGTGGGCGCCCCACAGCCAGTACCGCTTCGCTAGGATTCGAGAGTCTGTTTACGTTCGCTCCGGTAGCGGTCGCTTTGCGCCCTTCCGTGCGACTTTGACAAGAAGATGAAGAGGGCGCCAGAGTGAAAGATAAATATCTTGGCAAAACGTTCTGCAAAAAACTCTCAAACCAGCTAAAAACTGTCTGCCCGAAGTTTGACCGGGATGCTTTTTACAAAGCTGTTACATCTGGACTTGCAAACCGGGAATTAAAAGAGCGGATCGGTTTTACTACAGAGACGGTTGCAGAATTTCTCCCGGGCAGGTTCTGCGATCAGCTCGATATTCTTTACAGACTTTCAGAAATTATCGAGCCTGACTTCGGTTATCTCTTCATGCCCGGTTTCGCCGCCCGGTTCGGAATGGATGACTATGACCTGTCGATGAAAGCGTTGCGCGATTTTACTGAATACTCCACATCAGAACTTGCCATCCGCAGTTTTCTCCAACGCGATTTCGATAAGACAATAAAGATAATGTATCAGTGGGCGGAGCATGATAATCATCATGTAAGGCGGCTTGCCTCGGAGGGGAGCAGACCGAGACTTCCGTGGGCGAATCATCTTGAAAGGTTGAAAGAAGACCCATCCCCTGTTCGTCCCATACTTGAGGCTCTTAAAACCGACCCGGATAAGTACGTTCAAAAATCTGTGGCGAACCATATCAACGACATCACAAAGGACAACCCGCAGTATGCGCTTGATCTGATGGAGTCGTGGGACAGGAGCGACGCGAATACAGCCTGGATAGTGAAACACGCTTCCCGCACCCTGATAAAAAAAGGTGATCCATCGGCCCTGGGGCTGTTCGGCTTCGATCCGACTCCAGGAATAGAGCTTATGGAACTGCGACTGGAAAATAACGTTATCAGGTTGGGTGAAAAACTGAATTTTTCGTTTTCGATCCTGTCTATATCAGGGAAACCGCAGAAACTTTCGATAGATTACAAGATTCATTATGTGAAGAAATCGGGCAAAACAAGTCCGAAAGTTTTCAAACTAAAAGAAGTCACGCTCGATGGTGGAGCTACATGTAAAATCGAACAATCCAGGCTATTCGACGAGTTTACCACCCGCAAACACTACTCTGGTGAACACACGCTCGATATCGTAATTAATGGTATCGTATCAGGAAGCGAAACCTTCCAGCTCAAAGTTCCTTAGAGCGTAACACCATAAGTTTTTCAATTGTCATATCGGCCATCGTGTGAGGCATCCCGCCGATACCAAGGCCCGACTGGCGCAGGCCGGCAAACGGCATCCAGTCCACCCTGAACGCCGTATGATCGTTAATCATCAGAGCCGACGCATCTAGCCTCGCGTAGGCCCTCATCGCCTTGTCCAGGTCTTTCGTAAAGACGCTTGCCTGAAACGCGAAGGGTAACGAGTTGGCAAGAGTAATGGCCGCATCCATGTCCGTGTATGAATAGACACAGACCACCGGGCCGAAAATTTCACTAGTACTGACTTTCGCGTCTGCTGGCGGATCGAAAAGCAGGGTGGGCGTGTAGAGCGAATTGGATATCTTTTCGCCGCCGCACAACAGTTTTGCTCCGCCATCAACCGCTTCCTTGACCCATCGGTCGATCCGGTCGGTCTCTTCGTGTCGGATTATGGGGCCGACATCGGTAGCCGGATCGGTTGGGTCGCCCGTTATAAGTTTCGAGGCTTCTTCGGCGATTCTTTCCGCAAGCGATTCGGCTATCGATTCGTGGGCGAAGATCTTCTGGACCGACACACACACCTGTCCCGCATGGTAATAACCGGCCTTGACCAGCAGTGGGATCGTGTCATCGATGTCGGCGTCTTCAGCCACGATAACAGGCGCCACACCACCATGTTCCAGCGCGCATCTTGTTCCATTTGCAAGTTTTGATCTCAACCCCCAGCCGACTTCAGCGCTACCGATAAAACTGAAAAAAGCCACCCTCTCATCCGTAACAAGTTTCGTCGCCACCTCCCTGTCAGGAACCACCAGAGTCTGGAGCCATTTCTCCGGCAGACCCGCTTCATGCAGAATATTGACGAACCGGATGCAGGAGAGGGGCGTGTCGCCAGCCGGTTTCACGATAACCGGACATCCGACAGCCACCGCCGGACCTACCTGATGAACGATCAGATTGAGAGGATGATTAAAAGCGCTCACCGCCACCACCGGACCTATCGGCTCACGCCGGGTGAACGCCATCCGGTTAAGGGAGGATTTTGTAACCCCCATCGGTATCTCTTTACCACCGGTGGTTCGCAAGGTCTCAACAAGTATCTGAATGCCGTCGATGGCCCGGGCAACCTCCACCTTTGAGTCGACCAGAGGTTTTCCCCCTTCACGGGCGGCTTCCAGGGCAAGCTCTTCCGCCATGTCACCCATTATCCGGCCCGCCTTCTTGAGGATTTCGATCCGTTTTTCTGCGGTGAGCCACGAGTCGCGGTCGCGGAAGAGTTCATGCGCGTTTGCCAGAGCGGTATCTACTCCGTTAATGTCGGCGCTATCGCAGGTTGCTATGAGAGCGCCATCGAACGGGGCGGTAACCTCGTGTATTGCGACATCGCCCGATTCGACACCAGGTACGGTAACAGAATAATGGTCAACCACTTTTAGCTCCTTCAGGTTCTGTCGTAATTATACAGAATATTGTTCATAAGCGGGTCGCTACGGTTTATCATAGACCATGGCAGACAATCGAAAAATTCTTCTGGTCTTCGACGGCGGGGCGGCGCCCGGTTACACCGCTGTCGCCACCTCCCTGACCGAGGAGGGGGACAAACGGGGGTACAAGGTCTATTCGGCGTTTGAGGGGTTCAGGTCGCTTTCCGGCGATCATGTGGCCGAGGAGCGACTGATCCGTCTTGTCATGAGCAGACGGCAGAGCTGGAAACTGAACGCAAAGGGTATCCCCACAAGAGCGTTATACCGCGCAGTCGATCAGCCCGGTTGCGAGTTCCGCTCCGAACGTTACCCCGACTTTGCAAAACCGGAAAAGCAGAAACTCGCCGAAGAGTATATCAGGGAACACGAGTTCACCCACCTGATCGGTATTGGCGGCAACGGCACCATGGCGGGCATAAGAGCGCTAAACGACCTGCTCCCCGATATTGTCACCGGATTTATAAACGTCTCCGTAGATAGTGACGTATTGGGGGATATCGCGGTCGGATATCTCACAGGTGTCGAAGAGGGGGCGAAGATCGCCAGGGGTCTGTTCGACGACGCATACACCCATAAACGAAAATATATTCTGGAGATGATGGGGCGTGAGTCGGGCAAACACGCTCTTATGGCGGGAGCCTCGGCGCGCGCTCATCTGGTAGTTCTGCCCGGTTTCTCTTTCGATAAAAACATACTGACCGACATCGCCAACAGGCTCAATGAAGCGGACCACGCCCTGATAGTGGTGGCGGAGGGTTACGAACGTAAGATAAGGGCAACGTTCCTGCCGGAAAGGGTAGACGCCGCCATCTACTTTGCGCGTCAGTTGGAAGAACACGGACTTGTGAACACCCCGGACCGCCGGGTAATAAGCGAACCTTTCAGCAGATACCTTCGGGGTATCCGTCCCTTATACCTTGAATGCGCCATCGCTTATCTGAAAGCGTTTAACCTCTATGCCGCATTCGAGGAGGGGAAGACTCAGGTAGCGCCTTTCTACCTGGGCGAGAGCGATCATGGCATCAGAGGGTTTGACGAATTGAAGACCAACAACCAGGTAGACCCGAAACTGCTCGATCTGATCGACCGGTTCAATATCGCTTCGTTACGAAACTATGTCTCCTGCGAGTTCCGCGACCAGTGCGAGCTAAAACCGTTCGATGGCAGTCTGCCAGGAAGGTTCGACTGAACAAATCTAAAAAGTTCTCAGCTATTACGGTTCTCCGGCAGTAAAGACTTGAGGAACTGTAATTCCTCCCGCGCCACTCTCCCGCATTCTTCACAACCATCAACCAAGGCAAGGCCGCTATCTCCATAAACCCCCGCATTGGTATCGCCGGTCAGGTGTGTGGTTGAATGGTGGAGAACCCAACTGTCGTATGGCGAGCCTTCGCAATCATCTTCGCCGGTCGCAAGTTTTACGGGACAATCGGGGCATTCGTCATCCCAATCGCCGTCGAGTTCCGCCTCCTGAACCTTGCACAGCGGGCAGTTCGCCACGCCGAAATCGACCCCACTCCCCGCAACAATCGCCTCCCACTTCTCAATCGACTCTTTTACAGCCTGCAACCATCTATCCCTCATCGGCTTGCAGAAGTTCGGAGAGGCCGGTCTCCGTCAATATCGTCACCCCCAGCTCCTTCGCCTTTTTCGATTTTGATCCGGGATCGGCGCCCTCCACAAGGTAATCGGTCTTTTTGGTTACGGCGGAGGTGACACGTCCGCCGAGCGCTTCTATCTTAGACGTGGCTTCGGGCCGGGTCATCGACGATAGAGTACCTGTCAACACGAACCGTTTACCTTCAAGGATTTGTTTGGACGAGGCGCCCTTCCCCGATTCGTCTCCCATGTTGACTCCTGCGCCGCGCAACCTTTCGATCAGGTCAATATTCGATTGCCTTCCAAAAAATTCGGTTACGCTATTAGCGACGGTCGGGCCAATTTCGTGAATCGATTCTAGCTCATCGACTCCCGTTGAGACGAGACAGTCAATTGATCTGTACTTTGAAGCGAGAATAGAGCCTGCCCTTGATCCGACGTGACGGATTCCAAGGGCGAAGAGGAGCCGGGCAAGCCCCTGGGTTTTGCTCCGTTCAATGGCGTCGATAATATTCTGCGCAGATTTTTCAGCCATCCGGTCCAGATTCAGCAACGACTCTTTTTCAAGCCTGTAAAGATCGGATACGTCCACTATCAACCGGCTCTCCAGCAATTGATCGATAACCGCAGGGCCAACAAATTCTATATCCATTGCGCCACGCGATACGAAATGCCTTATCTTTTCCCGTATCTGGGCGGGGCAGTCGTGGGATTCGCAACGAGTCACAACCTCCCCCTCCGGTCTCGACAGAGTAGCGCCGCATGACGGGCATTGAGTCGGCATGACAAAAACTGTTTCCGCCCCGGTCCGCTTCGACTCCACCACCTTGACGACTTTCGGAATCACATCCCCCGCTTTTTCGATAAATACGGTGTCGCCGATCCTGATATCTTTTCGTTTGATCTCATCTTCGTTATGGAGCGTGGCCCGGGCGACCATTGATCCGGCCACCGCCACAGGATCGAACAGAGCGACAGGGGTGATGGCGCCGGTCCTGCCGACCTGGAGAATGATATCTTTTATCATCGCCGCCCCCTGGACCGGTGGATATTTAAATGCGATGGCCCAACGGGGAAATTTCGTCGTCGCGCCAAGCTCCTCCTGGTCACGATAAGAATCGACCTTTATCACCATTCCGTCGATATCGTATCCGAGGCTGTCGCGCTCCTCTCCCAACATATAAACTTCACTGGTCAAGGTGAAAATATCCCCGTAAAACCTTTTCTCTCCGGTCCTGAATCCGAGCAGTTGAAGAAGTTGCATTGCCGAATGGTGCCCATCCGCCAGCGGGGTCGTAAGTCGCCCACCATCTTCGTTCGTTACCACAAGCGCGTATACGAAAATATCGAGCCCGCGACTGGCGGTAATTTTCGGGTCGAGATGGCGAAGGGAACCGGCGGCGCAGTTGCGGGGATTGGCGAAAAGTTTCTCACCGTTCCTCTCCCGTTCGTCGTTGATATCCTCGAACCTCTCGCGGGGTATAAAAACCTCGCCACGCACCTCGAACCGCTCCATTCCGGCGGGCGCCTCGACTTTGAGTGGTATCGAACCGATGGTTTTCAGATTGGCTGTCACATCCTCACCGGTAATCCCGTCACCTCTTGTGGCGCCCCGGACAAATCGCCCGTTCTCGTAGATGAGCGATACGCTGAGGCCGTCGATCTTCGGTTCGGCGGTGTAGAGAATCTCGTCGCGTTCCAGGTTTTTCACCACCCGCTCGTGAAATCGGAGAAGCTCTTCAACGTTCATGGCGTTGTCGAGGGATAGCATGGGGGCGTTCCGGTTATGCTGAACCGGCGCCAGAGATTCGGATACCGTTCCACCGACTCTTTGAGAGGGGGAGTCTGGAGTTATTAACGATGGATTAGTGGTTTCAAGCTCGATAAGCTCACGCATTAGCGTGTCGAATTCGGCGTCGCTTATCGCTGGATCGTCGAATGCGTAATAGAGCCGTTCGTGTCGCCTGATCTCTTCACGCAGGGCGTTGATTCTGGCGTTCGTTGATTCGTTCACGGCGCCGGTCGCAATGGAGGGGTTGTCAGGGACTGTTTTCGTCTTTGACTTTGACAAAACCGACGAACGGAAGGATCTCCTCGATCTGTTCCGGGGTCAGGTCCTCGCCGTTATTCTCGACATAGACATGTTCGATCTCAAGCTCTTCGTAATGACCGTTCCAGCATTGCAGGGCGTTGACCCTTGAACCTTCCCAATCGACACACTTCGTGAAATAGATCGGTCCTTCGCAGATAGCGCACCTGCCGTGCAAAATATCAAACCGTATAACTTCTTTCATATCCCGCTCTAATTCAAAGGGCTTCTTCGCCTCTTTCTCCCGTTCTTATCCTCACAGCTTCTTCCATTGACGATACGAATATTTTGCCGTCACCTATTCTTCCGGTGTGGGCCGATTCGGTTAACGCCTGCACAACCTCTTCGACCAGATCGTCCGCGACAACGATTTCCATCTTGATTTTGGGGAGAAAATCGACGACATACTCGGCGCCACGGTAAAGTTCGGTGTGACCTTTCTGGCGTCCAAACCCTTTTACTTCTGAAATAGTCATTCCATGAACGTCTATTTCGTTCAGTTTATCCTTGACCTCGTCGAGTTTAAACGGCTTGATGATCGCTTCTATTTTTTTCACTTACAGCCTCAAAATCGTGTCCAGTTTACGATGCTGTTAATATTACCCGGTTTTTCGCAATTTTCTGAGCGTTTTTTATATACCGGTTAAAGCCGGTATCCCAGGCGTAACATTTCCGAGAGAGTCGTAGTCCCCTCCAGAACCTTCCGCACGGCGTTCTCGCGTAGCCCTGTCATACCCCGGCTGAAGGCGTGTTGTCTGATCGCGTCGGATGTTTTCCCGTCCTGAATCATGTTTCGTATATCTTCATCGATCTCCAACACCTCAAAGACGCTGGTCCTGCCAAGATAGCCTGAAAACCGGCACTCCTCGCACCCCTTCCCTTCTTTGAGTATGGCTTTCGGCTCGTCAATATCAACACCGAACCGGGCAAGTTTCGCTTTTGTATGGACCACATCCTGCGCACAGTGGGGGCAAACCATCCTGACCAGCCGTTGGGCCAGGACTCCAATCAGCCCGGCGTTTATCAGATACGGTTTTATGCCGAGGTCCATAAGCCTTGTAATGGACGCCGCGGTGTTGTTGGTGTGCAGGGTTGAGAGAACGAGGTGGCCGGTGAGGGCGGCCTGCATGGCGTTATCGGCTGTTTCCGGGTCCCTTATCTCACCGATCATGATAACGTCCGGGTCTTGTCTCAGGATTGTTCTCAGAGAGTTTGCGAAGGTGAGTCCCACGGAGGGCTGAACCGCCACCTGATTGAACGTTTCGACGATGGTTTCAATGGGGTCTTCGATAGTTACAATATTTAGCTCAGGGCTTGCCACCATGCCCAATGCGGAGTAGAGCGTTGTGGTTTTTCCCGATCCGGTCGGCCCTGTAACCAGAACGATTCCGTGGGGGCGGTTGATGAAATTCTCCATCTTTATCAGTTCTTCTGTGAAAAAACCGAGGGTGTCCATCTCCCGGACCAGCATGTCGGGCTGGAGAACCCGCAATGCGAGCTTTTCACCAAACGCCGTCGGCATACTGGAGACCCTTATCTCGGCGGACTTGTTTTCCGATTCAATTTTTATCCTGCCGTCCTGGGGTCTCCGCTTCTCGGCAATATTCATCCGCGCCAACATTTTTATACGGGAGGCTATCGGTATTGCTACACCTTTCGGTATTTTGTAAACGTCATTAAGCTGGCCGTCGATCCGGAACCTGATGATACATTTATCCCTTTTCGGCTCCAGGTGGATATCGGACGCCCGCAGGTCGAATGCGCTGTTAAACATGAAATCGACAGCGTTTAGCACATGTTCATCATCAGTCTTGATCTGGTCTGGCTGTTTTATCCGGTTGAGCTGTTCGAGGTTCCCCAACTCGAACCTGTTCGGATTCGACTGTCGCTCCGCTCCACTAACAGAATCCTTGAACCCGAAAAACTCGTGAATGATTTTTACGATGTCGCTTGCCGATGAGACTATCGGAGTAATTTCCTTGCGTGAAACCTTGGAGATCGCCTCTAAAGTGTCGTGGCATTCCGGGTCGGCCACCGCCATTTGCAACTTTCCATCCTTGTCGTAGAGGGGAAGGATCATATGCTTTAAGGCGAACGGTTTAGGGATAGTCCTCGTAACGATTTCCAGGTCGAGATCAAGCGGGTCGAGCTTGAGAAACTCGAGCTTGAATAGGGCCGCCAACACTTTTCCGATCTCTTCGTCGGTCACAATCTTTTTCGGGTTGGCGACAAGGGGGATTTGAAGATCGACGATAAACCGGATCGATTCGTCCACCTCCCTCTTCTTCTTCACGCTATGTTTCTTCGCGGCCTTTGTGTCTTCAACTTCTTTTTCGTTATGTTTTTCAAAGATCGTGTCAAAACCGGCCCGGTCAATCACTTTTGCCTTGAGCAGTAGTTGCGCCAGTTTTTTGGTATTTTGCGCTACGCTCATGCGGTTACTCCCTTGACGGTTTCAGTGATAATGGAAAAGAGGGTTTCAGTAGCCTTTTCCGGCGCGAACTCCTCAAGCCTCCTGTACTGACCTTCCACTATATCGTTTCGCAGTTTTTTGTTATCGCAAACCTCACCTATGATTTCCGCAATCGCGTGCGGCTCCATCCGCTCCACCACGATTCCTGACGGACCGAGAGTATATGGCACGGCGGTAGTCGAAAGAGCCACTATCGGAATGCCAAACCTCATCGCCTCTATCAACGGGACACAGAAACCTTCGTGTCGGCTCAGGCATAGAAAAACATCGGCGGATGAGAAATAATCGCCAAGCCGCTCGTTTGGCGCCACCCCGGTAAAAACCACGTCCGGCAGGTCCATTACACGCGCCATGTTCTCAAGGGAGCGGTAATAGCCCCCTTCGACATCGTATCCGCCCACCATGACAAGCCGGGAGTTTTCGTTGACGAAGTTTTTGTAGTAGTAGAAAACCTTTATCAGATCCTCATGACGTTTGTTCGGAGCCACCCTTCCGACAAAGAGAATGTTTGTCTTCTCATCGTTGAACGGCGATACCCCGGACGGCTCTATGACGCTGGTGTCAAGGATCAGGGGAGAGACCGCCGGGTTATGAAAACCGAGTCGGGCAAGCTCCATGGCGTTATATTCGGAGTCGCCGACGCTTGCCTTTACGACACTTGCAAACCGGGCGAGAGTCTCTCTGCCTTCGTCGCATCGGATGGCGGCGTCTTCGTCGAACCGGGCAAAATACTCCCCCGGGGTGATGTTATGGTAGATGAGTATGATGTTATCGAGGTTTTCGAGCGCAAACCGGTTTACCGGCGACCCGGTGGAGTAGTGGTAGATCACCCAGGTGTCGCGGGAGTTTTCCTCAAGGAAATCTGTGTAAGAGCGAGCGGTCAGTTTCGGATGGACAAGCTCTGTGTATATTTCCGACTCGTACCCCAACTCCATAAGTTTCTCACGGATGGCGCTGGCGTTGTTCCCGATGGCGTCGCCATACCAATAGTTCGGAAGCATCTGGTGGATTTTCATCGTTTAACCGTTTACAGCGTTGAGGAAATTTACAAAACGGGAAGTCACCGCATGCCACGAATAGTTTTGCTTCACATATTCACGCCCCCTCCCGCCCATCTCATCGGCGAGGGTGTCGTCCGTCAGAATCGTTTCGAGCTGATGGCAAAACGTGTCGAATTCCGAGAAGGCGAACCCACCACCTGCGTTTAAAACATGCTCTTTTGTTACGGCGCAACGCTTATGCACCATAACCGGTCTTCCGGCAAGCCACGATTCCATCATTACAATGGAAAAACTCTCCATCAACGACGGTTGTATAAGCAGTGTGGCGGCGGTTAGGCCATCATGTTTCTCCTCAACCGAAACAAAACCAGCGTCGATCACATCATTCGCCACATCGTCTGGTATGGGGAACTTTCCCGGCCCTACAAAGACGAGTTTGAGGCGCGACTCCCGGTTTTCCCTCTTGTACCGCGCAAAAAAGTCTACCAGCAGACCTACATTTTTCTCAGGCGACCGTCTCCCGACATAAAGGATGAACGGATCGTCCCCCAGATCGTGTTTCTCCCGGAAACTCTTCGCATCGGAGCTTAGAAGTTTATCGACTCCGCATCCAAGGTTGAACGATGAGGTATGTTTCAATCCGCCATACAGTTTTTTCGCAAGCTCCATTTCGGCGTTGGAGAGAAAAAGGGCGGCCCCTACCCTGTGGAACATTTTTTCGGTGACCCGCATGGCGGCGTAACCTTCGTCGTGGAGACACGGAATCAGAAAAGAGCGGTGCGGGGCAATGGCGGTCCCGTTTAACGAGAGTCCAAACAGATAGGGGAGAAAAAAATAGAGCCGGTTACCTGCGTTATTACCGACGTACTCGAACAGGGTGTCGGAATTGACGAACTGGTTTGAAAACTCGACCTCCGATTGCAAGGAGAGCTTTTCGCCTGCGATGAGCTGGTTGTTCATCGGGATAAAAATATCCGGGTTCATTGGCCTTGGCGCGAACCGCCTGACCGTAACGCCGTTGACATCATATATTCCCGGCTCATGGTACGACTCGTTCCAGGAGCTTTGCAGACCTTTTATGGTCGTCGTAAGCACCTCCACGTCGATGCCACGCAACGCAAGATTCTCCGCCAGCCGCCGACAAAGGGTTTCGGCGCCGCCACCTATCTCCGGCCCGTAAAACGGGACCACAAACGCCGGTTTTACCGCCATATATAATCAGTCTTTCCGGGTGGAAGGCTCAAGCCTCTTCCCGTCCACGCTCCAGTTGTGGGGAGGGCGAAAAACTCCGACATCTTTTATCTTTGACCGGATTGCAAATTCGTACATCTGGTCGTGGTAGTCGTATGCGTATCCATCCTTGGCGTGAACGGCCACCGATATGGTGTAAGGGCCGTCGAGAAGGTCGAGAGACTCGAAGGTGACCTTGATCGAGCTTTTGCCGATGATGGTCCCGAACGAAAAACCTTCAAGATCGGTATTGGTGCCGTAACATTGGGAGCCATCTTTTTTAAACACACCTACGCCGAAAACCGGGTCCTCAACGCTTTCATGGGCCGTATATTCGATTGTGACATTCACCTCGGCGCCGCTGTCAAAAACCCTGCGTTCATCTCCGTCGGAGCCGAAAAGAGTTACGCTGGTAATCTCCACCTCGCGATCACCCCACCGGTCGCTTTGGTCCGATTCCGGCTCTTCATGCGACTGCTCTACTGATGCGCGGTTCTCCGACTCGGACACCGTTTTGAGATATGCGTCCACCACCCTGACTGGAGCGCCCTCCATGCTTATCTTCCCCTTGTCGATCCAGGACGCTCCGTCGCACCACTTCTCCACCAGCGCAAGGTCGTGGGTAACTATGACAATGGTTTTGCCTGCCCGTTTAAAACTCTCCATCCGCTCTTCACATTTGTGACCGAAGGCTTCGTCCCCCACCGCCAGAACCTCGTCCACGAGGAGAACGTCGGGTTCGGAGTGGACAGCGATGGAAAAACCGAGTCGCATGAACATGCCGGAAGAGTATGTGCGGACCGGGTTATCGATAAAATCGCGCAACTCGGCGAAAGCTACGATATCGTCGAATTTCTCCTCGATAGTGGCCTTGCTCATGCCGAGAATCGACGCGTTGATAAATACGTTCTCCCGCCCGGAAAACTCCGGGTGAAAACCTGCGCCCAGTTCAATGAGAGCGGAGATCCGCCCGTCGATATTTATAGAGCCGCTGTCGGGCCGGTAGATTCCAGCCATAAGTTTTAACAGAGTCGATTTCCCGCACCCGTTGGAGCCGACTATGCCCCAGGTTTTTCCTTTCGGGACAGAAAGATTCACATCCTGGAGTATTTCACGATATTGCGTCCCGTTCTTCCCATTCACAGCGGGGGTTGTCGATGGGCGGAACGTCTGCAACAGGAAACTTTTAAAAGTCCTGTAGTTCTTTTTAAGCGTTACCTTGCGAAACCTTTTGCAGACTCCGTTAAGCTCTATAGCGTTCATAAACCGTATTAAATTATTGGGTGGCACATTCTATCAGCTACAGCAATGCAAGTACCAGCGTACAGCAGTTACGGCTCTGGCCCACCACCTCTTAAACGCCCGTAATAGACCTGACGGAAGGTGGCGTAGCCACCGCTACCGGAACGTAAAGAATAAGGCTTTCAAAAGACGCGGTAGCGTTCATGGCTGTGCGCCACGCACCACCCCTTCGAGGAAGGGGACTTCGAATACTTTTTCGTGGAAGATGGGGCCGTGTCCGAAATATCCTCCCTCTCCGAAAAGCTCGCCATGGTCGGCTGTGATGATAAACCAGGTCTCTTCAGGGCATTTTCTAAAGAGTTCGCCGAGCGTTTTATCGATATGCTCCACGCAGGAGACCTGTTTTTCTTTTAACTCATCGAGTTTCGCCTGATTGAAAAATTCGATATCTTCCTTGTCGTTATCGTCATCGAGGTGTTTAAAAACACCGTGGACTCCATGCAGAACCGGTACGTCCTCCTTGGTGAGCATATACGGGTAATGGGTTTCGCCAAGATTGAAGAAGTGGAATGTCGGTTTCAACGGGTCAAACTTTATTTCGTCCACCATCCCTGCGAAGTCGTTATGGTCACTCATAAGTTTGTAGTCGTCAAAATGAGTCGAGAAGGTCGTGAAAGGATTAAGCACCGGCAGAGAGACCCGTGCGCTGGTTCTGTATCCGAGTTTCTTGAGCTTGGCGGTGAGGGAGAGTTCTGGCACGAAAGACTTGAACGATAACTCCTCGACGGCAAGTCTGGTTTTCCAGAGGGTGAAATCCTCCTTGTAAACCTCCGACGCGAAGACCCCGACCGGGCTTTTGTGAGGGGTGATCCCCATCAGCAGGACGTAGTGGGAAGGTGAAGTCCACGAGGCGAAGCTGTACCGTTTTTCTCCAATGGCTATCCGGTCCATATTCGGAGTCCGGGCCTTTTCATACGCATCGTACCTGCAACTGTCCATAACGATGTAGACCAGGTTGTTCATTAACCCAAATAACCTCCCGAATAGTGTTTTCGGACTGATTCGATCATGTCCGTAAAAATTATAGTATGGTTTTCCAATGTAACTCCAAAAGCCGAAAGTGTCGAGAAGTCTGTAGGACTCGGGGGTTCGTTGGCGAAGTGGCGCGACCACAGCGATAAGGTTTTGAGTCAGATTGTTCGCTGTTTTGAGGTGTAATCGCTGTGGCCGCGCCACTTCGCCAAAAAAGAGCGGATAATCTGGCCAAAACTGTGCTTTTGTAGCAGAATCATCCCAAGTCCGACAGACTCCTGTGGGGGATGAAAATCAATGGGCAAACCATAAGAAATGTGGTAGTATATAACAAACGTTGTGAATAAAGGCATAAGATTACATACCGTCAAATGAGCGGGGGGCGGCTCCTGCGTGAAAATATTTTGGTGGGATTATAACAACGTTAGTTGCCGGGGGGTGACGGGGAAATTAGTTCCAGATGCCGGTCCAGTTTGCTGGGTACAGACAAGCCCGGCGAGAACAAAAAGGCGTGCTGACGCTTCTGTAGTATTGAGAAGGTATGTTATGACAATGAACCCTGCGCCCGGATCGGCCCTGCCCAAACGACACTCCACAAAAGGTGTGGAGCATTTCGGGAAAGTCATGACACCGCCAAACGGGGTGGCCCGAAACGAACCGTTTGAAACATCCGGACCTGAAATCAACCTGCATCCATTCCAGAAACCGATAAAAACTGTAGTCGATTTTGTCGGGGGTTATTTTCTCCTTCTCCTCCTGTCACCGCTGTTCATACTGATCGCTTTCCTGATAAAGCTCGACAGTCCGGGGCCGGTCTTTTTCAGGCAAAAAAGAGTCTCCCGGAACAACAGGCGCTTTCCGATGTTTAAATTCAGGACTATGAAAAAACACTCCGGGTTGCACAAGAAAAAGCTGGGGAACGATCACGATGGCCCTATTTTCAAGAAAAAAGACGACCCCAGAATCACGGAAATCGGGAAATATCTTCGCCGCTGGAGCCTCGATGAACTGCCGCAACTGATAAATGTTATCAGGGGCGATATGAGCCTGGTGGGGCCACGTCCCCTGGCAAGAAAAGAGATGAAGAAAAACGCTCTGTGGAGAACCACCAGGCTGATGGTAAAACCGGGAATGACCGGTTACTGGCAGGTCATGGGGAGGGGAAGCGGCAAGTTTTCTGACTGGGTGAAATATGATATATCCTACGTCACCGAATGGAGCCCGGTACTGGAGCTAAAGATCCTGCTACTGACCTTCCGCGCCGTCATATGGGGTCGCGGTGAGTAGTATTGCAAGAACAGGTCGATTTGCACGCGATATGTACGCTGGTTAAGCGGCGCCGATAACAAAGTTTTGTGAAAGTCAGATATGTGACCGACGACAATAAAATCCCTACAGCTATAACTCTCAACGAGGCGCTGAGACACCATGCGACCTCCTCTCCGTCCAGAACATTTATCCACCACCGGAACGATTCTTATAGCTACTCCGATGTGTATCAGGAGGCGCTCTCTTTCGCTTCTTACCTGACCGGGATCGGGGTCAGACCGGGCGATAAGGTCGCAATGGCTCTCCCCCGGAAACCTGAGCTTGTAATTTGTTTTCTGGCCTGCTCACTTATGGGCGCTCATGCGTCTCCGGTCAACCATCTTCTGAGCCGGAACGAAGTGAATACGGTTATCCGGCGCATCAGACCGAAAGCTGTCGTTGTCGGCGACTTGTCACTAGACCAACTCGACGAAACGACAATAGAAGACCTGGGTCTACACATCATCGTCACAGGTGAGCGGAAACATAGATATGTCAGTTGGTCCGATACCATTTCCGTAGCGGACGATTGTGACCTTCCCGAAATCGGCGCCGATGATGTCGCATATCTCAACTACACCACCGGATCGACCGGAATTCCGAAAGGCGCTCTGACCACCCACTCGAACATATACTGGAACACCATGTCGGCCATTGAGGCGTTCGAGATTACGGGGGACGACATTCACCTTTGCATGTTCGCATCGTTCGCCCATCCCCACGAGCTATTCTCCCGCGCCCTTTATACAGGTGGCGGTCTGATTATGCTTGAGGAGATAAGCCCGAAGGCTGTGGCCCTGGCGGTAAAGGATAATTCGGTGACCTGTATTATGGGGCTGGCTCCGATGTATGAAACCCTTAATCGGCGTGGTTCGACACTGAAACTCAAGTCGCTAAGGATAGCGGAGAGTGGTGGCATGTATACGAGACCGGAGATCAACGCGGCTTTTATGGACAATTTCGGTGTTCCGATTCTCTCTGTGTGGGGTAGCACCGAGACCACAGGAATTTCAGTCGGTAACAGACCAGACAGTTTCCGTATGGACGGCAGTATGGGTCGCGCCTTGCCCCATTACGAAATAAGGGTTGTGGGGGGATCGGGCGAAGATCTTCCCGATGGCGAGACGGGCGAGATGGCGGTCCGTGGCAAAGGGGTCGTCAGCGGATATGTCGGGATGGAGCCGCTTCCCCTCCTGGAAGGGGGGTGGCGCCTCACCGGCGATATGGTTCGCAGAGACGAAAACGGTTTCCTCTATTTCGCCGACCGAAAGAGTGGAATGGTGAAAATAGCCGGCCTTAAAGTTTTTCCGGCGCAACTGGAAACCGCTCTGCTGGAACTTGAGGGGGTCTCCGAGGCGGCGGTAATCGGTGTGACAGATTCTTCCAGGGGCGCGGTGTTACTGGCTTTCGTAACTCCCGTCGCTATGGCCCGGCTGACAGGTGATATGGTAACAAGGTTCATGCGTGAGCGGTTCGGAGGTTATATGGCGCCGAAAAAGGTGTTCATTCTCGATGAACTGCCGAAGATCGGCTCCGGCAAGGTCGACAAGAAGGCTTTGATCAATTCGTTTGTGTAATCCGAAAGATAACAGGATCGCATTGGAGACAATGGAATGAAAGCGGTTGTAGCGGAGACTGATAGATCGCCATTTATCCGGTCGCATAGCCTTCATGACATCAGCTCAAAATATCGGTTAGATACTACAATGAGAAATGCATCCAAATAAACCCTTTTCAGAGGTCTTGAAATATGAATGAAATGGTAAATCGAAATGATTAAACCAACACCGTCGCCCATGGTCGTTATCGGCCTCGACGGATGTGAATGGGAACTTATAAACCCCTGGATCAAAGACGGATTGCTACCCACCTTTGAAAAAATCGTATCAAACGGCCTTCATTGTAATATGGTTTCCACCGTGCCTCCCGTCACCGCCCCCGCTCTCACGAGTTTCATAACGGGCCGGGATCCGGGCAATACGGGTATCACGGGGTTTATTAAAGCCGATGGCGGGCTGATAAGCTCTGCTGATATTAGAGACCCGGCAATTTGGGATTATCTCGGCCAAGCGGGGTTGCGTTCCCTGATAGTCGGGCTAAGAGTCACTTATCCTCCCAAAATAATAGATGGAGTTATGATTTCCGGCGGCCTTTTGCGCGCCGAGGGCCGCAATTATGTGGAACCTCAGGAGTTGCAAAATATTTGTGGTGGCTATCAGCCGGACAAGGTTAATTATCCCGTTCTGCACAAAGCGCTACAGCGAGGCGTGGTTAAGAATCATAAACAGTTCACTGATGAGATAATTAAACTTACTAGAAAACAATTCTCGATATTCAGAGAACTGCAAAAAACGGAAGATTTCCCATTCTCCCTCTTCTACCTGGAAAATACCGATTTAATACAACATTTTGTTTGGCACAAGCCGGATGAGATTCTGCGGTTATATAAGTGTGTGGATGAGCTGTTACAACAGTTTCTCGATGAAAATCCTGGCGCAAACCTTATGATTATGTCCGACCATGGTTTCCACGCCACGCCTGATAAAGATTTTCATATCAACACATGGCTAGCCAAACTTGGATATCTGAAGCCCGGAAAAGGAATTTTCGGTCCGTCTAACTTGCATAAAATGAAAAAGAGACTTGTAGCCGCCATTCCGGTGATGACGAAGCGAAGATTACGTCTGCTCTACGGGAAATTAAGGCGACCAGTTCCTGATAATGTCATGGGAGAACAAGGCGCGGTCCCTGTTTCCCCACCCCCATATGTCTCCGCCCCCAAACTGGGGATTGATCCAGAATCTGTCATCGCATTCGGGTCGATCGGGTGGGGCGTCAAGTTGGATTTAAAATTGCCAAACCGGGAGGAAATTAGATCGAAACTGATTCTGGAGATGAAAGCTCTGCTTGATGATGACGGGAGAAAGGTTTTTAAATTGGTTCATCCGGTCGAAGAGATCTATGCCGGGAAATTCAGGGAAATAATGCCTGACATTTTGTATCTCACAAGCGATAAATACAATGTCAACCTTCAGGTTAGCGACAAAGTGTTCCGCCCCACCCTAATGCGGTCACACACAACCGGCTCCCACAACACCGCCTATTTTGGTGTCATGGTCGGATATGGTCCCAGCCTGGATTCGAGCCAACAACTAAACGAGATCCGAATTACAGATTTTCTGCCAACCATTCTCGATTATTTTGCTGTTCCTGTCCCTGAGAGTGTGGATGGCGCGTCGCTGGCCAGAATTTTTGGTGTAGGCGCACAGGCCAGAGTTAAAAGTGACATCACCATGAACAGCGACACAAACGAAAAACCGGACTATACAGAAGAAGACAAAGCTAAGATTATGGAAAAACTTCACCATCTTGGGTATATGTAATCAACCGATATCTCCCAAAGGAAATAATTCAACCCGATTTTAAATCGGTATTAAAATAATAGCTCACGATTACGTTCAAATGGAATAAATGGTATGAAAGCGATTGTAGCGGAGGCCGAGTGGGCGCCACGGGACGGATACAAAGTATCGGAGAAAGAAGAAACCCTGAAAAGGGCGGAGTCGGGCGCCCAGGTCTTCAGGAACCCGACTTTTGCGCTCAAGGAGGCGCCTGTCCCGTCATTTTCTGACGATGAGATTCTGATACGGGTGAAAAAATGTGGTATCTGCGGCACCGACACCCACCTCTACGAGACCGACAATGAAGGTTACATCATATTTTCCGGCCCTGTACGAATGCCATCTGTTATCGGGCACGAATATGCGGGATATGTTGAGGCCGTGGGGAAAAACGTGACCGCCCACGCCGTCGGTGACCGGGTGGCGATGGAGAGTGTGTTGTGGTGCGGACGTTGCCGGATGTGTCGGAGCGGGGCCGTAAACCAGTGCCGGAACGTGGAGTTGGCCGGTGTGACCGTTGACGGCGCCATGGCGGAGTACGCCGTGGCGAAAGAGTGGCACTGCTGGAACATCGATTCGCTCTCGGAGCGGTACGAAGAGTCGGACCTGTTTGAGGTAGGAGCGCTGATTGAACCCGCCGGATGCGCTTACAACGGTCTTTTTATCAGCGCTGGTGGATTTTTGCCCGGAGCGGTGGTTACGGTCTTCGGTCTCGGCCCCATTGGGCTTTCAGCGGTGGCTTTTGCGCGGCTGGCCGGGGCAAGCAAGATTATCGCCTTTGACACCATAGACCGGCGGGTTGCGCTCGGTGGTGAAATGGGGGCCGACCACGCCTTGAATATTTCGAACCTTGAGAAAACGCCATCCGACACCATTATGGAACTCACCGATGGTAGAGGCGCGGACGTACAGGTGGAAGCGGCCGGAGCGGCCCACCTGACCATCCCTGAGATGGAGACCTCCATGGCGGTCCGGGGAAAGATAGTCTACCTCGGCAGGGCGGCGCGGAAAGTCTCCATGTACCTCGATTCGCTGGTTTCATCCGCCTCATCGATTGTGGGGTCGAGGGGCCATGCGGGCTACGGTATTTTCCCGAACATTATCGAACTCGTCAGAACCGGCCGTCTGCCACTGGAAAAACTTGTTACGAGGAGAGCCTCTCTCGCTCAGGCTGTCGACGCCCTTGCAACCTCATGTGACAGGTGTGACGGTCGCATCATTATCGATATCTGATTTGCCAGAACCATTGAAAATACAATACAATAAACCCCTTTATGTTAAATCGGCGTTAATTTACCCCGCTATATGACCAATACAACACAATCAGGTTACAAAGGTAGCTACCTTGGCAATTTGCTCCTTTGCGTAGTCTCTGCAATGCTGACCCTTCTCATTGCAGAGGGGGTTTTCCGTACGGGCAGGGCGATTAAGGATTACCAAAAAGGGCGCCACATGGTCCGTTTGGCGGCTGACACGAATATCGGATATGAACTAAAGCCCGGATTCAATTTCAAGTGGGTCTCGGTCAATCGTTTTGGGTTCAGGGGGAAGGAGCCTCAAGAGCGTGGCGACATCGATACCAGGCTTGTTGTCATAGGCGATTCGATCGCTTTCGGACCGGGCTTGCCGGTGGAAGATATTTTTCCGTATATTCTGGAAAAAAACCTGAACAAGGCTGGAGCGGGGAAGCGATATGAGGTTATCAACGCCGCAGTCGGCGGTTACGATATCTGGCAATATCATTCTACATATGAAAGCAAAGTTCGCCCTCTCAAGCCTGACATCGTTCTGGTGAGCGTGTGCCAGAACGATTTCACCGCCGCCGGCCCTTATTACACGGATATGTTCGGTCTCGTTCGTGGGGCTTTTACGGATGAAGTTGTAAAGAACAGATCGAAATGGCTCGGTTGGTCAAAGCTGTACGGTTTTATAAGTCTCCGCATGAAAGGGGCGCTTACCAGCGCCGACAACAAGGATGGGGAAGACCTGGCGAAAAAATCCGCTCCCTCCCTCGCCGATAGATGGGAGGAGGGGAAAAGGGCGATTGAGAGTCTTGTCTCCAGGATTAAGGCGGACGGGGCCACGCCTGTTTTTGTAATCTTTCCGTACAAGTTTCAGCTTGCGGAGCATACTTCAGACAGCGAACCGCTCCTGACCCGTTTGTTATCATCGATGGGAACGCCACTGATAGATATGCTCGATTCTTTCAGGAAACATGGCGGCAAACTATACATGGAACACGATTACATACATCCAAACCCGGACGGACACAGCTTTACAGCCGATATAATCGCCGAACGGGTCGCCGAAATAACAACAAACCGGAAACTATAAACGGAAAAAATGGAACTAAGATTCATTCTGCTCGGTCTCTACAGAAAACGGTGGATCGGGATAAACATATTCGCTTCGATCTTTCTGGTCATCGTAGTTGGCACGCTCATTGTCACCCCCCAATACAACTCCACTTCGATAGTTCAGATGAAGAAATCAAACGCTGTGGCGACCATGCTAAACTCCCTCGGTCAATCGACCGGAGGCTCGTCCATCTCCGATACCGAGAAGGTCACGATTCAGAATCTGGTCACTTCAAGGCCGGTTATTGAGAGGGTCATCAAGGCCATCGACCTTAAAAGGGAACGAGTTCGCTCCCGGATCATGAACGCCATCCCATTTGCCAAAACGATTTTAAGCGCCATTGGCGTAGATGTCTCATCGACCCACCTGAAAATGACGGCGCAGGAGCTGACTAAAAAATCGATGACGGCGGGAATTTTTCCGAGACCGTTCGCCGAGGTCGAGGCGGTAGACGATAGCGACCTGCTGGAGATAACAGGATACTCCCCCGACCCGCAACAGGCGGAACGAATAGCAAACTCCATAGCCAGGGAATTTATCGAAAACGAAAAAAGGAGAGCCGCTTCTGATTACGCCAAGGTCATAAAGATAGCGCGGGGAAATCTCAACAGGGCCAGGGACGATTTTCTCTCCAACCTGAAAGCATCTGGTGAATACCAGAAAAAAGAGAAGATCTTAAACCTCGACTCTGAGATATCCACCACAATAACAAGAGTCAACGACCTCAGACAAAAGATCGAAGATAGCGGTATGGCGCTTGAGACATCCAGAATAACAGTGGATGAGATAAGCGGAAAACTTGTCGAATTGCCGGAGTATAAAAAATCGTCGGAGACCCTCGTCTCGAACCCGATGATTGAACAGCTGAAACAGTCGCTGACCGAGCAGTATCTGAGCCGGGTCGGGGCGAAACTTATTTATACGGAAAATCACCCGACTATTATAACCATCAACGCCAAAATCGCCGAGATCAAGGAGAAGATCAGGGATGAGTCCGCCAAAACCTTCGCTTCGGAGAGCGTCGGTAGCAATTCGATTTATCAATCGTTAAGTGAGCGGCTGATAGAAACCTACATAAACATCGCAGAGATGGAAGGCACAGAAGAGGGGTACCGTCGTCTGCTTGAAAAGCATGAAAGTTATCTTGTCTCCCTTCCTGACAAGGTGTTCGAAAGCGCGGGAATAGACCTCAAGCTGAGCGCGAGCCAAACGATCTACAAGACTCTCTTGACTGCGTTAAAGCAGTTGGAGCTGACAGAAAATTCGGTGTCTCCAGCCATAACGATAGCGGAATTGGCCGTAGCGCCCGAACTGGATGACCGGGCGCACAGGACTCCCGACATCTTCCTCAATACCATCATCGCAATATTTCTGGGAACCGTAATCGGGGTGTCCGCCTCGCTTCTCTTCTTTCACATGGACAATAGCGTTTACAGCGTCGATGAGATCCGGGGGATAACCGGAGTCAGGGTCCTCGGCTCGATTCCGAAAGGGAAAGATGGGGCGGAACACTCCGACGCATTCAGGATTATCCGCAGGTCCATGGTCGCCGAAAACGGTGAATGGCCCCGGATAGTTGCAGTCTCATCCTGTCTGAGGGGTGAAGGAAGAAGTTTCGTTGCGGCGAACCTTTCCACACTGCTCGCCGGGAGAGGGGAACGGGTGGTTCTGGTTAGCGCGGATTTAAAAGGCGGTAAAGACGATTCATATATAAAAAGCGATATGGCGTATGGACTGTCAGACCTTCTGACCGGAAAAACAGAGACGGAAAACGCTGTTTGTCGAACACGGATCGAAGGTCTCTCATATATCTCTGCGGGTATGCGTAAAGGGAACAGCGGTGAGCTGTTCGAATCGGAAAAGATGAAAAGCCTGTTAAATGAACTGCGGGAATCCTACTCTGTTGTAATAATCGACGCGCCCCCCGCTGTAGAAGGGGCGGGGACTATGGCCCTAGGTGAACTTTGCGACGCCACGATTCTGACCGTCAAATGGGGTGGTGTGTCGAAGGATCGCCTGGCCGATGTGTCTACAGCTTTCACCGATGCGGGTATAACTTTGGGAGGGGTAGCCATCAACCAAAGCCCGTCGGCAACCCTCTTTTATTAATCTGACGAAGCCTGCGACCTTGCACACAGTTCAACCCTTTTTTCAGCCAGTAACTACCCGGATCAACCAGGTTCTTCTTTTGTGGCTGACAGGTTTCATCATCGGGTCAGCTTATCTTCTGGTTCCGGTTTATCTCTTTTTTCCTGCGCTTGCCATTGTTTCTGTTTTTGTTGTTGGAATGGTCAATCCGAGATATTCGTTATACATGGTCGCTTTTCTGCTGACCTTGGAGCGGGTACATATCTTCTACAAAGTGGAGTACTTTTACGAAGCCCGGTTCTACGTTTATGAGATTCCCCTGCTTGCCACCTTCGCCGGCCTGGCTCTTTACCATATGGCCGGGAAAATAAAGATCGGAACGACACGGATAGATGTCTTCGTCGGTCTAATCATGGCCGTAGAGCTTATGACCATACTCTGGACCCCCTCACAGGAGAGTGGAGCGTTATGCCTCTTCTTTTTGTTCACCGACTTAATTATTTTTTATGCGGTGGTAACTCTCATCGACACAGAGGATGCCCTTCGCACCCTTATAACGATCTGGATTATCGCCGGAATAATCACGGCTGCGTTAGTCATGGTCACTGTAGAGTACGAGATATCAAAGACCATAGATTTTACGAGGGACACCGGTCTGCTGATGGGAATTACAAAGCAGGTGGAACGCCCGGCAGGTATAGGTGGCTCTGACCATGTGGGCGGTTTTCTTTCATCAGCCATAATCATGGCCTACGCGGTAATGTTTAACACACCCACCCGCGGAAAGAAGTTTGCCGTTTTCCTTGTCATAGCTTTCATGCTCGGTGGAATGATCCTCACGAAGTCACGAGGCTGTCTTGTCGGATGTTTCATCGGTTATATGTTTTTTATCCTGCTAAGGCCGGAGCTGAGAAGAGTGTTTTATCACAGGGCTATTGCCGGGGGGGCAACCGCTCTGCTTGTAATTCTGATAATCACGCCTACATTTATTGATCGTATCCTTATCGGTTTCGGTTACCAGGGCGAACTGTTCTTCTCTGATAACAGCTACTATGCAAGCATGTCAAACACATCGGAGGGGGAGGGTCTTTCCGGGCTGGAACTGCGATATGAATGGTTCAAACATGCGATAAACGGGATATTCGATGAGCCATTGTATTTTCTCTTCGGAGAAGGCGTAGGTAGCTTTAACTTCTACTCCGCAGGTTACGGCGCTACGACCTCATCTCCTGAGGTCAACAACGTTATGGCCGCCTATTTTTTTGATATGGGACTTATCGGGTTGTTGATCCTGATCCCGATCATTCTGATAATGATAAGGGAAGTGACGTTTTGTATCATGAACTCAAAGGACACATACGCATACCGGATGGCGCTCGGCGCGTTTGCGGTTGTGGTGGCCGAACCGCTCATGCACGGTCTGGTCGATTACGACCTTGTGTCGTACGGCTCAAAGTATGTATGGTTCGATCTTGGAGTGGCTTTCGCTCTTGTCAACATGGTGAAAAAAGAGAATGGTTTCAAGGACCGCATCGAATGAACATTTTTATTGGCAGGACCGTAGTGATCCTGATTGCGATAGTCTCTTTTTGTTATTCCGGCTCTGACGCTTCGGACCGTAGTGACGATGTGGTTTCCTACGAGGCCATCAACGTGCAGAAACTTGTCACGGGAGCGCAGTTCGACAACATCCTCAAACCGCTCAATCCTGTCATCAACCGGGTTAACCATCGCCTCTACGTCACAGGCGCCCGTTCGACAAGTGTGGCTGTTGTTGATCTAGACCGGGATGAACTGGTCATGACTTTCGATATCGGGGTTCGGGGCGGATTCCTTCTGATCGATCCACGAAACGGTGATCTCTACATGTTCCGTATCGAAGAGCGACGTTATTACAGAATCGACGAGAGGGAAGAGAGCGCGGTGGAGGTTTCCGGACTGCCGGCTCACATGAACATGCCCAAAAAGGGGAGGTCGATAAAATATAACGATCTTTATTACAGCCACAGGCCCGGCCCGTTCAAGGTCGGTGACACGCAGGATCTAGAAGCCGCCTACGGAATAATCGATGTGAAAGATGCAGGCGGGCGATCTGTCCACACCATAAAGCACGGCCCCGACGCGCTCTATTTCACCATCGATCAGGATACCGGCAAGCTCTACGCCACAAACACAGGGGACGGTTCCATAACTGTGTTCGACCTGAATCGTGGAGCGAAACAGACAAAGAAAATACGGATCGGGTCCGCAATTAACCAGGTGGAGTTGAGTAATGACAGTTCGGTTCTATACATAAGAAACAGGCTCGGCGGTTCCGTTATCTACATATACGATCTGAGGAGCAAGCTGTTAAGGGCGGTTCCCCGCGCGGAGGAGGCTGGCCCCGATGGTGTGGGGTTATGGCCATCAAAAATGATAATCGATGGCGGCTTAATTTATGCTCTTTGCCACTACGCCCCAAGGATCGACGTTATCGATACGGCGTTAAACCGGGTGATAAACTCTATCCCGATACGGCTCTCCCTAAAACCGCGCACTGACGGGGTTTCCACCATGGTATATAACCGGCGGGGCAAAAAACTCTACGCCGCCTTCCCGGAATTAGGTGAACTTGCGGTTGTCGATACGGGTAGCGGTCGCTTCATCAATACCATCAGGATCAAGGAAGCCGGATCGTATACCGGTCCGGGCCAGATAGTTCTGGCTTTCGACGAAAAACTTAACAGGTTATTTCTGCACATCACCAAAAAGGGGACACTGCTTGTTTATGATGGTAGCAGTCTCGAAATTGTGGCGGAGAGTCATGTAAGTGGTGGAAAAGGGGAGATGAATCTGCGTTCAAACTCCGAAAAGAGGGAACTTTACCTGGGAGAAAAAATAATCGACGCTCAGACCTTGCGTATCAAGGGCAGGTTCCCGACCGGATCGAAGGTGGTCGGTTTTGATAACGATAAAGAGCGGGTCTACCTTTCCAAACTGACACCAATAAAGAAGGGTGTCTTTGAAGAGCGGCTGATGGAGTATAAGCTGGGAGTTTTGCAAAGAGAGTGGGTACTCCCTGACGGCGGTGTTATTCCTTCAAAGTACACCTTCGATTTTAAAGCGGGGAAATTCTACAGGGCTTCGCTGGAGACCGCCACCATCAACATAATTGATCTGGAAAACGGCAGGTCGATTGCGGCGAGCGGAGGCGAGCGGGAGCGTGTAGAGAACCTCGATTCGCAGGGATCTTACAGGGGCCGGATGGAGCAACCTCGCGGAGGTGGCGGCAATGGCCCCAGGCGCGAATACGGTGGAGGATCACCGGGTCGTAGCAAGTGCGGTGACGGAGTATGTGGACCGGTGGAGTCCAACACAGGGCATTGCCCACAAGACTGTCTGTAGCAAGAGGAGTTGATTTTGAGCGATAACAAACGGGGTAAGCTATACATCGTGGGCCTTGATGGCGCTACCTTTAACGTCATAAATCCGCTCATCAAAAAGGGGGAACTGAAACATCTCGCCTCCATAATGAACGACGGTGTACATGCCGGTCTGAAATCTACTGTACCAGCTTTCAGCCCGGTGGCCTGGACCTCAATGATAACCGGTGTCAATCCTGGCAGGCACGGCGTTACCGACGCTTTCATTCACAACGACGATTACAGACTCAGTTTCATCAACTCAAGCCACAGACGGTACAAAGCCCTTTGGACAATTCTAAACGAGCGGGGATTGAAAACCGGGGTAATCAACGTCCCGGTGACATACCCGCCGGAGCCTGTTGACGGATTCATGATTACCGGAATGTTCACACCGGGCGATTCGACAGATTTCACTTACCCACCAGAGCTTGCGGCTGATCTGAAAAAACGTTTCGGGAAGTACCGGTTCGAGGTTTCATCGCCAGACAACCTGCAAAGGGTGGTCAAGACCACATATGAATCGATAGAGCAGAAGGAGAAGATAGCGGCTCACATGCTCGACAACGGCGAGTACGATCTTTTCTTCTATGTTCATGTGGAATCGGACAGAACCCAGCACTACTTCTGGAAATTTTCCGATCCGGAAAACGAGACGGTTACCGAGAGCGAACGAAACAAATACGGAACTTTCATCGAGGATGTATATAAACGGCTCGACGAATCGGTGGGAAAAATCCTCGACCGGGTGGAGGAGAACGATTCGATAATGATCGTCTCCGACCACGGTTTCGGCCCGGTCTACAAGGCGTTTTCGCTTTCCAACTGGCTGGCGCAAAACGGTTACACCGCGCACACTGGTGAAGGCCCAAAAGAAAAACCATCAAAGGTTGCAAGTTTTGCCAGGAAGGTTAGCCAAAAAATATTCGGGGCGAGCGGTAATCGAGATGAGGGGCTGAACCGGTTTATCGGCGAAGTTGACTGGTCGAAAACGACAGCTTATTGCGAAGGCGCCGGAGGAGGTATCTGGGTAAATTTTACGGGGCGGCAAAGGGACGGTATTGTAAAAGGTAGCAAAGAGTATGAGAAGGTTCGCACAGGTGTCATAGAAGGGCTTTTGTCACTCACCGATCCCGAAACCGGCGACAAGGTGGTTACCAAAGTGCATCGAAGTGAGGATGTTTACGATATGGACGAGGCCACCGGAGCGCCAGATCTGATCGTCGATTGCGCCCAGAGTTATTACCCGATCTCCCCATCGGAGTGCAGTTTTTACAAACTCGATAACCGGGGGCTTTTCTTTCCCCTCAAATGGTCTGGCAGGCACGAGGATTACGGTGTTTTCATGATGAAAGGCCCAGGCGTGAAACGAGGCGTGAAACTTGACCGGGCCGATATAATGGATATAACCCCTACCGCTCTTTACCTGTTGGGCCAGCCGGTAAGCGACAGTTTCGATGGCGTACCGCTGACGGGAGCCATGGAGCGTGATCATCTCGAAAGCAATCCGGTTAACCGGGACGCCAACTACACAATAAAAGCGGGGGGCGGTTCTTCGGTCGGTAAAGATTTTTCCGATGAAGATGCGAAGCAGATAGAAGAGCAGATGCGCGATCTCGGATATATCGAATAGTCAATAATGATAAAAGATGTGGCGCTCTGGATATACTGGTACCCGGTGCGATTAATTGCGCAACTTGCGCCGTTAAGATGGTTACTGAGAGTCGGCCCCGGACTCGGATGGCTCTACCATTCTGTCGCCAGAGGGAAGAAGGAGCGGCTTTTGCGGATATGCGATAATTTCGATTTTGCGCCGTGTGATGATACCGTGCGCAGATCGTTCACTATACTTATGCTCAATGAACTCGAAGCGTTAGTCTACCCGAAACTTTCGACCGCAAATATAGGAGAGGCGGTTACTTGCGAAGGGCTGGAACATATTGACGACGGTTTAAAAAAGGGAAAAGGGGTGGCTCTTCTTTTTGGGCATTTCGGCGCAAACCAGATGGTGATGCCCGCTATCGGCTACAGGGGATACACCATGTCCCAGCTCTCCGCCCCGGCCACTGTGTGGGAGGATATCGTTCCCGGAAAAGTTATCAGCCGGATGGAAAAGAGAGCGCTGGAACTTCGGTGGGAGAATGAACTCTCCTTGCCGGTTACCCATATAAATATATTCGGTTCGTTGAAGAAGGCGTTTTTATGTCTTAAACGAAATGAGGTTCTTGGTGTAGCAGTTGACGGAGGCGGTGGTAAAAAACGACTACGGGTCGATTTTCTCGGTGGTACCGCTTTTTTTTCAACCGGCGCCGTGGAGATAGCCAAACGCGCAGGTTGTGTCGCCCTTCCGACATTCATGGTTCGCGGTGATAACGGAGTAACCCGGATGATTATCGAACCGCCGCTCGACCTGGAAGTGACCGGTGATTACGATTCAGACGTTCATACCGCCCTGCAGTATTTCGCCACCAGGTTCGATTATTATGTAATAAAACACCCGTGCCACTACATAAACTTTCTGGCCCTCCGCGAATTCATGGAGAGTACCGGCGACCCTCCATACTTTGCGAAGACATTAGAGTGAGTCTGTCATGAAAATTACACTTATTTCCCCATACCCCGATCTGACCTCCTTCGGCGTGCGGACCCTCTCCGCTTGTCTCAAGGAGCGGGGTCATACTACACAGTTAATTTTTCTGCCCGACCCGTTTGGCGACGACATTGTGGCGGGGGCGGACCGGTACAACGAAGAGCTTCTCGACGACGCCATAGCTCTTTGCAAAGACTCCGACCTGATCGGCGTTACGCTTATGACAAATTTTTTCGATGGCGCAGTCCAGATAACCCGGAAGATCAGGGAACAGACAAAAGCGCCGGCGCTATGGGGTGGTGTGCATCCGACCATCAGACCGGAAGAGTCGATGGAACACGCAGACATGGTTTGCATCGGCGACGGTGAAGAGGCGATCATGGAGCTTGCCGACAGGATGCAACGGGGGGATGATTACACCACCACAGCAAACCTCTGGGTTCGCAAAGGCGCCGACATTGTAAAAAACCCGCTTGGCAAACTTGATCGCAACCTTGATATATATCCTGCGCCCGACTACAGTATGGACGATCACCACGTCATGTTCGATGGCGCCCTTCTCCCGTTAACCCACAAGGTGATGGAGGATGCGTTGCGTCGGGGAACGGTCTCCGACTACCTCGGCAAAACAGGCTATCAGACCATGACGAGCCGGGGCTGTCCCTACAGTTGCACCTACTGTATCAACGACACGCTAAACGATATGTATGGGAGCAAGAAACTGCGGTGGCGTTCCGTTGAGCATGTGATGAGAGAACTTGAGGCGGTAAAGCTAAATATGCCGTATGTAGATTATATATGGATCTCCGACGACGAGTTTTTCGCCCGGAAGACAGATGAACTCATTGAGTTTTCCCGACTCTACAAGGAGCGGATCGGATTGCCTTTCTCATGTCTCGTAAGTCCGCTCACGGTAACGGAGGCGAAGGTTGAGACGCTGGTTGACGCAGGGCTTGTTTACGTGCAGATGGGGGTGGAGAGCGCCAGTACCCGGATGCAGGAGATATATAAACGAAAAAATATGAATAACAAACGGCTCATGAAAGCGATGACTATCATCAACCGGTTCAAGGATAAGATGAGTCCGCCGTCATACGATTTCCTGCTCGACGCGCCTTACGAACGGGACGCGGACAAGATCGACAGCCTGAGGTTTATTTCACAAATCCCGAAACCATACAGGCTACAGCCGTTTACTTTAATTCTATATCCAGGCACCGAACTGCACAGGCAAGCGAGCGAGAGCGGAGCGTTATCTAACGAACAGGATGAAGTATACGGCAAAACCTACACCATGCGGGAGCCGAATTACCTCAACCTTCTGTTCACCCTCGCAAAGGGTGGTAAATTTCCATCACCACTTCTTGGTTTTCTTGTATCAGAGCCTGTTGTGACGATCCTGAACAGTAAAGTTTTGCGTCCATTTTTCAAATACCTCTTCCTCGGATTACAGTTCGCCTATCGCCACTTCAAAGGAGCGATTCTGGGCCGATGAAAGTTCTTCTGGTCCAGTGTTACCTTGGCGGGAACGAACCTGTAGTCTACCCCATAGGTCTTGCGTGTGTCGCAAGTGGTCTTGGCGATCACGAGGTTAAGGTGTTTGATAGTAACGTTTCTGCAAATCCGCTTGATGAACTCAAGGAGATAATCGAAAGTTTCGCGCCTGACTTCGTAGGGTTTTCACTGCGGAATATCGACTCCACCAACAAACGAAAAGTTGTCTATTATTACAGGTTTTTAGCTGAGTTTATAACGGCGGTAAAGCAGGTTTCGTCTACTCCGATAGCGGTCGGTGGCGCCGGTTTTTCGATGTACGCCGAGCAGATAATGACCGAAGAGCCACGGATAGATTATGGACTCTATCTGGAGGGGGAGACCACGCTGGGCAAACTTTTAAAGTCGCTCGACTCGCCTGACTCGATACCTTCGGTCTACTATCGGAAAGAGGGCGCCGTACTGTTTACCGGCCCTGGCACACCACCTGACCTTGACCGGTTACCACCCCCTGCGCGTGGCGCCATTGCGCTTGATAAATATCTGGAGACCCGCGACGCTATCGGTATCGAAACAAAACGTGGATGCGCGTTAAAGTGTGTCTACTGTATATACGGATTTTTAAATGGCAAAACATACAGGTTAAAAGATCCGGCGAAAGTGGTGGATGAGATCGAAACATTGATCGAAGGGGGAGTTGACCGTTTCACTTTCGTCGATTCGGTTTTTAATATTCCTAAAGAACACGCCACGGCGGTCTGCGAAGAGATTATAAAGCGTGGTGTCACAATCAAATGGTCCGCATGGTTTAATGAAAAAGGTTTCACAAGAGAGTTCGCCGATCTCATGGTGAAAGCCGGTTGTGATAACTTCGTGCTATCACCCGATGGTTTTTCAGATGAAACACTAAAAGCTCTCGGCAAGAATTTTACGCGGGAAGATATCTTTCGGGTCTATGCGATTTTAAAAGAGATTAAGGGGATAGAAATAAGCTACAACTTTTTCAAAAACCCTCCCGCGCAGACCTTATCGAATTTTCTGGCGATGATGATCTTTTGCGTAAAAGCGAAACGGGAGCTTGGGGGGGAAATTCATTTCGAGTTTAACTCTATCCGGGTCGAACCGCACACGAAGATGTACAAGATCGCCCTTGATGAAGGTTTGATCGAAGAAGGCGCCGATCTTTTGAAACCTGTCTATTATACGAACCGGAAAACAAAATATATAGAAAAGCTGTTCAATCTTCTGCTGGCGTTAAAAGGTAAATAGGGTGAAGACAAAAGAGTCTTTTCTACGCGATATCATGCGCCTTGTTGTCTGGTACCCGCTCCGCTGGTTTGTCCTTTTATTACCTGTAGGATGGGCGATTTCGACTCTCGGTTATCTTGGCGATATACATCACGCCGTGTCAAAAGGTGGCCGGAAGAGGCTGGCGCAAAACATTGCCTTGATAAACGGAAACGGCCCCGATCCACAACCCGCCACGCTAAAGTTTTTCAGAAACTACTATACAGACAGATTAATGATCTTTATTTTTCCAAATTTTCACGCCAAAGAAGTTGAGAAGTTTATAGAGATCAAAGGACTTGAACATCTCGATTTCGCTCTTGCCAAAGGGAGAGGCGCGATCCTTGTTCACGGCCATATCGGCCCGGTCCATCTGCCCCTTGTCGCTCTTGCGCGAATCGGGTACAAAATGCGGCAGGTTGGATACCCGTCGGACGAAGGGTTAAGCTGGATTGGCAGAAACGTCGCTTTCCGACAACGGATTCGATACGAAAACATGATGCCCGCTGATGTGGTGAACGCCGAATCGTTTCTGCGCCCGGTCTTCGCCTGGCTGAAAGATAATGGTGTGATAATGATTACAGGTGACGGAGCCGGAACAAATAAGGTCATCGGAAAAAGCGTCACCATCCCTCTTTGTGAAAAACCGTACAAGTTCCCGCTCGGCCCCGCTACTCTTTCTGGAAAGACCGGAGCGCCACTGCTACCTCTGTTCATAACGCCGGGAAAAGAGAGACTGTACCGCATCATCATTGAACCACCGATAACAGACGGCGCCGTTGAAAAAATCTCCATACCAGGGGTTACAGAAAAATTTGTTAAAAGGCTAGAAACGCGGATCGAACAAAATCCCGCCTGGTGGCATTTTCTTGATCGTTTCGACAAGCTCACCGGAAAAGTATGAAACCGCTCGACCAGATTATTTTCCGGAGAAACAAATACTTCACCGAAAAAACTTTGGGCAAAAAACTGGCGCAAGTAAAAACTGAGGAGTTTAGCGTAACTTCGTTTAACGGCGACAGACTAAAAGCCCATCTGACAACGCCCACTAACGGTATTGACACATCACCATTACCGGGAGTCATCTTTATTCCTGGCGGAATAACGGAAGGAACCCGATACGACAAACGTGGTGAACTGACCGCGCCGGAAGTTGCGGGGATGGGTTTTGCCGTTATGACATACGATCCTTCCGGCAGGGGCGGTAGCGATGGAGTTGAAAACCGGTGTGGCGCCATTCACCAACAGGAGCTTGCCGATGTTGTCCGTTTCTTTTCCGAACGGGAGGAGGTGGACGAAAAGAAAATCGGGCTTTTTTCTTTCTCCATCGGAGTGACTATCGCTGTGGGATTTCTGGCCAGCTACTGTTCGGACGATCTAACATACCTCTTCGATTGGGAAGGCCCGTCAAACAGGTTTGTGATTACGAGGAACGATACCCACCCACCCTTCACCGAACACCCCTGTAGCGATGAAACATTCTGGAGCGAGCGGGAGCCGACAGGTTCCATCGGCGATATAAAGTGCGCCTACTACAGGTATCAGGGAGTGGAGGATCATGTGCAGGGGCGATTCGTCGGACACGCTATCGAACTTGTGAACCTGGCCACCAAAGGCAAAGCCTCCTGCACGCAATTAAACGACAACAAATCAGATATGCTTTTCGATGAGAGCAAAATCGACGAATACCACTGGATTTCTCCGGGAGACGACAACAAGGCTACGATACTAAAACATTTTCTCAAATGCGCTGGTGATCCTTGTACAAGATCGTAAATAAAAAAAAACTGCTCGCAACAAAAATTGCAGACACCATCGGCAAGGTTCTTTTCTATCCGGCCTGCATATTAAAAAGAACCGGACCGATACAGCCTGAATCGGTCAAAAGCATCCTGCTAATCCGCACTGTTTATATTGGTGATGTGGTGATGACCCTGCCGATGTTAAAACCGTTAAAAGAACGATTCCCGAATTCGTCGATAACGTTCCTTACCACCAAAAGCGCGGCGCCCCTTTTCGAGAACAACCGGTATGTGGATAGAGTAATCACCTACGACCCGTTCTGGTTTCACCCATCTCCGAAATCGGATTACATAGATTATTTACGGCGCATAAGAAAAGAAAAATTCGATCTCGTTATCGAAGCGAGAGCTGATATCCGGGAGATCATGGGACTTTTATTGCCGGTCAAAGCGAAACATAAAGTTTCTTACGCTGTTGGCGGCGGAGCGTACCTGCTTACAGATGTCGTTCCTTACGAAAAACTGAAACATAAAGTCGAATATCATCTCGATATCGCAAGGCATATCGGATGCGATATTGGTGAGCCGGAGTTTCCCCTGGAATTCACAAAAAATGAAATTGATGGCGTCGATAAACTGCTAGCGGAAAACCGCATTACGGAAAAATTTATCTGTGTGCATCCCGGTTCCCGATTAAAGCTGAAGATGTGGCATGTTGGGCGCTACGCCCGGTTATGTAATAAAATATATGAGGAGACTAAAGTTACCTTGGCCCTGCTTGGGCATGGTTCCGAAAAAGAAGTGACGGACGAGATAGTGGCCGACCTTGGGTTTGAGTGCGTAAACCTTACTGGCAGGGTAAATCTGCGGGAACTGGCTCTGGTTCTTGGGAAATCGTCCCTGCTGGTCTGCAACGACTCTGCGCCGATGCATATAGCCCGCGCCATGGGAACGCCGGTTGCGGCCCTTTTCGGTCCGTCCAAAAGTGTCGAGACGGCCCCTTACGGAACCGGGTCGAAAGTTATTGAAAAAGATTTTGAGTGCCGATCCGCCTGCGATGAAAGCTCTTGCTCGCACGAAAGGCTACAAGCGTGTATGGAGGATATTACAATGGAAGAAGTTTACAATACTGTTCTTGATCTGCTTGAGAAGTCGGAGCCATGATTCGATTTGATTCGATTAAAGCCGGGACGGTTACCGAAATAAAAACAGGCGTAAAAACCACTCTCGACGAAAAGTATGGCGACCTCTTCCCTTCCGACAAAAATGTAAAGGTGGTGATCAAGCCGAATATGAACGCCAACATGAACGCGCTCACCGGCAACACCACAGACCTGCGTCTGGTGGCGGCTGTTCTGGAGTATCTAAAGGATAATGATTACACCGATATAACAGTCGCCGAAGGGACCAACAGCGGTTATTACCGGAACAAAATAGACGTCATCTCCCGACTCAGGTTCGATCAGTTGGCTAAACATTACGGCGCGGTGGTAAAAGACCTTAACCAATCTGAAAAATTCCCGATAACTTTTGAGGATGGTGTTACAGCAAGTGTTGCCAAGGATGTCATCGACTCCGACTTCCTGATAAACATGCCGAAGTTAAAAACCCATTTCGAGATCGGCATGAGTGTCTGTCTGAAGAACCTGATGGGTACCCTCGTGGGTCAGGAAAATAAAAAAAAGACACACCTGAAACTCGCCGCCAACATCCTGAACATCAACAAGGTGGTGAAACCTGATATTCATATAGTGGACGGCGTCATTGCGATGGAAGGTCTCGGCCCCACCAGGGGAACTCCCCTTAAAACCGGCAGAGTATTCATTGGCGACAGCCCATACCTCATCGATCTTATGATGGCGCGATTTGCCGGTTTTGACGAAGCTGAATTCAGGACGCTGCTGGAAGCGAAGCGACAAGGTCTCGTCACTGAAGATATGACAGCGTTCGCCGATGCTTATAACTTCGACGAAAAGTTCCATTTCGCGCCACCAGTAGCCGGTCCGTTGGCGACATTCATCCACTCCCCGAAACGACAGAAGTATTTTCTGGCCGTAAGGAATACCGCCTTCTTTAACATGGTCTGCAACACAAAGCTGATAGGCGCCCTTCTCTACGCTACAGGTTTGCGACAGGATGTATTTATCGATGAGGAGATGCGGCTCGATAAGTTAAGCGTAGACTTGAAAAAGTGTGAAACCTGCGAAAGAAAACCATGTATCGAATATTGCCCCACGGGTGTGAAACTCCCGGAGGGTCTGAACGAAAACGACAAAAACTGTATCGACTGTCTCTACTGTTATTGTGTCTGCCCTTACGACGCTGTAGAGTTCCACGGCGTTCGGGGATTTTTAGACGAGCAGTTGCGCCAATACGACGACGTAGTAAAAAGGATTGTATAGATGCCCCGACTCAATATCACCTTCTTGAACCCTCCCTTTATGAAGGATTTCTCACGACCGCAACGTAGTCCGGCGGTTACAAAAAGCGGGACGCTCTATTACCCCATGTGGTTAGCCTACGCCACCGCCGTGGCCGACGATAATGGTTATGGGGTCGATCTCATCGACGCGCCGGCGGACGATCTGGACCTTGACGCTGTAGTCGAAAGGATCAAGGCGTTCGGACCGCGTATGGTGGTGGTCGATTCTAGTACTCCATCGATATATAACGATGCGAAGGTATGCGCCCGACTCAAATCAGAATTGCCCGATCTGTTTATCATGATGGTCGGAACCCATGTCACCGCTTTACCTGAAGAGTCTCTTACCCTCGATCAATCCATCGACGCTGCGGCGGTCAGTGAATATGACTATACAGTTACCGATGTCGCGGCAGCGATTGAATCGGGAAATGATATATCTGGCGTTCCGGGTATCGTTACTAAAATCGGTGGCAAAATTGTAAACACCGGCAGGCGTGAATTTATCAAGGACCTCGACGCTATCCCTTTCGTGAGTCGTATATATAAAAGGTTTCTGAATATAGACCGCTACTTCAACGCCAACGCCCTACCGCCTATGGTTACCATAACCACAAGCAGGGGATGCCCATATCCATGTACCTTCTGTGTCTATCCGCAGACGCTGACCGATCACACGATGCGCGTGAGAAGTGTTGCAAACGTGGTGGATGAGATCGAATATATAGTTTCGGAGTTTCCAGAAGCGAAGACCATCTTCTTCGAGGATGACACTTTTACTATCAACCGGAAACGATGCGTCGAAATCGCCGAGGAGATAATCCGCAGGGACATAAAAATCTCCGGCACAGTCAACGCTCGCGCAGATCTCGACCTGGATACCATGACGGTGATGAAACAAGCCGGGTTCCGGCTGATGTGCGTCGGGTTCGAGAGTGGCAACCAACAGCTTCTCGACAATATCAAAAAGAAGAACAAGATCGAAAAGATGAGCCGCTTCATGGCTGACGCAAAAAAAGCGGGATTGCTGGTCCACGGTTGTTTCATGGTCGGTCTGCCGGGTGAGACAAAGGAGACTATGAACCAGACGCTGGACCTTGCCCTACGGCTCAATCCTGATACCGCCCAGTTCTATCCAATAATGGTCTATCCCGGCACCGAGGCGTACGATTGGTACAAGGAGCGAGGCCTGTTGACGACTGATGATTTTTCCAAATGGATAACTCCCGGCGGGCTTCACAACACGGTAATAAAATCTGACGAACTGACCCCGGATGAGCTGGTAAGTTTTTGCGATCACGCCCGTAGAAGGTTTTATCTTCGCCCCGGCTACATCGCCTACAAAGTTGCGCAGACTCTGACCAACCCTGCGGAAATAAAACGAAACTTTCGTTCCGCCCAGACTTTTATAAAGTATATTTTTCGAGGGTCCGACATTCCCGAAAAGAACTGCTGATAAACGTGAAAGCAAGCGTAGTCATTCCGGCATACAACTCCGAAGGCAGTATCGCCCGCTGTCTCACAGCGTTGATTGACCAGACGTTTGCGACTGACGATTATGAGATTATAGTTGTGGACGATGGCTCAACCGACGGGAGCGACGCGATAATAAAGTCTTACCCGGTGCGATATATCTGGCAGGAGAACGCCGGTCCCGCTTCGGCGAGAAACCGTGGGGCGAATGAGGCGACCGGGGGCGTCATTCTTTTTACCGACGCGGATTGCGTTCCGGCGCCCGACTGGGTGGAGAAGAGCGTTGCGCCTTTTCTTGCTGATGCGAGGGTCTCCGCCGCCAAGGGTGTCTATAGCGGGACTTTGCAAAACTCCCTGACAGCAAGGTTCTGTCAGGTTGAGTTCGAAGAGCGGTTCGAGCTACTGAAACGGGCCGAGACCATCGACATGATCGATACCTACTCAGCCACTTTCAGGCGCGATATTTTTATCGAAGCAGGTGGCTTTGACGAATCTTTTCCGGTAGCCAACAATGAAGACACCGACCTTTCATACCGGCTGGCCGCCGCTGGTCACAGGCTGGTCTTCAATCCATTGGCGAAGGTCAAACACCTGGGACATCCCGACAGTGTCGCGCGATACGCTTCAGTAAAATTCTGGCGGGGATACTGGCGCATGGTGGTCTACAAAAAGTACCCGGAAAAAATGGTGAAAGACACCTATACACCGCAGACCCTAAAAGCGCAGGTGGCGACCCTCTTCGGGGCGATGGCGTTGATGATGACCGGAATCGTTTTCCCGCCACTATTTCTGTTGGCGTTATTATCGTTTTGTGCCTTCCTCTTCTTTTCGGTCCCTTTCGCGCTGTTTGCTATAAAACGCGATTTTACCATTGGTCTGCTCTCTCCGTTTTTTCTGGCGCTACGCGCTCTGGTGATAGGATCCGGGGTACTATACTTCGCTGTGGCGCGGTCACATCGCGTATAATGGTGGAATCGTCAACCTGGGGGGAAATAACTGCGGCGCTGATTATACCGACGGAACCCACAGCCGATGAGATGAAGAAACATCTGGACACATCGGGTGGCCAGACCCGCAACCTGGTGGTGGCGTTCGTTCCTATCATGCTATTCATGATCGCCGCTGTGGCATCGACCACTCATCTCGATCTTTTCTTGCCTGATAGATAGATAAAATTGCCCATTGTGCAGATAGGGGTTTCCGTCGCAGGATTTCATCTGCTGGCTCCACTTATTTTCCTTACTTTTCATCTTAATCTTCTTATGAATTTGTATCGTAAGCGTCGAGTCAACCTCACCCTTCAAACAGGGGTATAATCGAGCTTCTTTTGGTTGATAGATGGTGGTAGGAGAGCCTTGTAATCTTCCTCAGATTTTGCGTGAGGCAGGTGTTCAAAAAGGTAGCGCAGGTATC
>JAJDBK010000020.1 GCA_029261405.1 Nitrospinaceae bacterium | reverse complement strand
CAAGACGGCTGTCCACGTCCATTGATTCTATATCTTCATCTTCGCGGTTGATGATCGATGGCTCTCCCATCTTCTTTGACTTCTTGCGGTTTCCCGTAATCTGTAGCATCTTTGACATCAGTGGTCTCCTTCTCATGGTTTCTCTTCAAGTATTCTCAACTTAAAGATTTACCAGAGAACGGAGGACGCTTCCAGTTTCAACTAACTTTGGCACACTCTCATGTTTTTTTTAAGATGCTTTCATAATGGCGAAATGGGGTCAGGTCTTATATTTTGATATTGAACCTTCCATATCAACCAGAAAGATTCATCGCTAATCTGACTTCAAAACAGGCGCCGCCACCTACCCCCGGAACACACCGTACCGATCCATCGTGCAGTTCCGCTATCCGTTTAACGAGCGCCAGTCCGAAACCTACTCCTCCTTTTGCGCCTTCAGTGTGTCCGGCGGGTCTGTAGAACGGCTCGAAAATACGCTCCCGATCCTCTTCTGACACACCGATTCCCTTATCGCAGATTCTTATCAGTGCGTTTCCATTATCGATAACCGTGGACGCTTTTATCTCCCCGCCGCCATACCGGTTTGCGTTCTCAAGCAGGTTCCGTACAAGCCTGCGCAAGAGGGATTGGTCTCCATTAATAACCACCGATTCTCCAGTAATCTCCGCTCCACACCTCGAACCTTCTTCGGCTATCAGAGCAAGCAGATCGACCTCTTCCGAGTTTACAATCGTGGTTGTCGCGTCAAGTCGGCTGGCTGTCAGTATCTCCTCCACCATGTTGTCAAGCTCTTCGATGTCCTGTAACAATTCGTCCTTCAGCTCTTGTCGGGGGTTTTCGGAGTAAAGCTCCAGGGCGACCCGCATCCGGGTAAGTGGTGTCCGAAACTCGTGGGAGGTGGTGGTCAGCACGTTCTTTTGCGCCATCATCAGTTTTTCTATCCGTTCAACAGATTCGTTAAAACTTCTGGCAAGTTCGGCGATCTCATCACTTCCCTCCACGGGGACTCTGGTCGCAAGGTTACCGCCACCTAACTCCTCCACACCGCTTTGCAACCGCTCCAGTCTTCGGGTAAGTCTTCGCGCAATAGGATAGGCGGCCAGAGCCAAAATTCCGGCTACTGTGAGAAGGCAGAGAATCCCCACAAACAAGCGGGTACCTCCAGGATGTTTCGCGTGACCCGCCACAAGCGACCTTCCTCCGGCAAGCGCAAAGGCGATCCCGGGACCGCTCTCCCCCACCCCCGACCATCGGTAAAAGCCCGGACTCTCCACGGGAGGGAGAATGGCTAAAGTAGAGGCGATCACCGTATTATCCGGACCGTAGAGGGTCAGGTTCGCGCCAAAACTTTCCGCTAGCTGATTTATAGTCCGCTCTATCTCCTCAACAGAACTCTCCTCCGAAAAAACCTTGTTCACAACGGTGGTCATGCCATTGGCGATTCGGCTTTCGATATGATCCTGACCGAACAAATGCCAGGTAAGTGGCGCCATGACAGAGACGATGACAATGGTTGCCACCAACGAAAAATAGATCTGGATATAGAGCCTGTGCTCAGGTATTCGACATTTGCGTGTCGCAGGTCTATTTCTGCACTCTTGAAAAAACATATCCGACTCCGCGCACAGTTAATATCCGTTCCGGCTGTTTCGGATCATGTTCTATCTTCGCTCTTATCCGCGAAATATGAACGTCGATCCGCCGGTCGTAACCATCCAGCTCATGTCCAGCAAGCTCATCCATAAGCGCGTCCCGCGACATCACCCTCCCTGCTGTTTTTGCCAGAGCGTGAAGAATATCGAACTGGAAACCGGTCAGGTCGAGCCGTCCACCCTGCAATCGAGCAACCCGCTCGTCGGGAGAAATCTCCAGACCCCCGAACTTCATCACAGACTCCCTGTTTTCATCAATAACCCTTCCACGACGCAAGATCGCCTTTATCCGCGCCAGCAGTTCCCGTGGGTTGAAAGGTTTCGGCAGGTAATCGTCCGCTCCAAGCTCCAGCCCGATGATACGGTCGGTCTCCTCGCCACGAGCCGTTAGCATCAGGATAGGGATTCCCGAAAAAGTTCTGACTCTCCGGCAGACTTCAAATCCGTCCATATCTGAAAGGCCGATATCGAGAATCAGAGCGTCAAAATCGTCCCGTTTCAGTTTCGCTATCCCATCGGCTCCTGTTACGCATAAAAAAAGGCTGACGCCCGAAGAGCCAAAAAACTCTTCGAGCATCTTCCCTTGCCGAATGTCATCCTCAATCAGCAACAACCGTGGCATTGTTTTTCCTTTACGACTTGCATCCCCATCGTTTTTCATGGTGGTCAGCGATTTTCGCTCGCTGTTCCGGTGTCAGCAGTTCTGCGATTTCGGCCACAACCCGGACAAGATTGGACGAAGTTTCATCCATTGCCTTCATTTTCTCTTTACGCAACGACTCAAGCGCGTCCCTGTCGATATTCGTAGCCGTAAGTAATTTCACCGTCTCTTTCTTAAGCGAGGTGAAAGCATTGTATCGTTGTTTCATCATCTCCGCATTCTCGCTCAATATCGCCTCCGCTTTTTTCTTCTGTTCATCGGTTGCGTCGGCGTGACCGAGGATATGCTCAACAGCGATCTTGACGTGGGAAGCCGGGTCCTCACCGAAATGACTTGCGTATCCGAAACGCCCCGGTCCGCCAAAACCGGCGTGACTGTTTCGCGGCGCCAGCAATGAACAGGCGACTATGGCTACCACCGTAATGGCAAGCGCAATTAACATAATCTTCTTCCCGGTTCCATGTTTGCAGTGTCTGAGCCATTTTTTCTTTTCAGGTGTTTCACTGTTCCGGTTATTCTCTTCCATGATTTTCTCCATTTGTTAATTAATGATTCAAATACAGTCTGGAGGATTTGTGTTTCGGGTATATGTCGGGTGTGTAAAGAAATGTAAAGACACAAGCTCAGGAAAAACTTTGAGATAAAAACGTGGTCGATTATACTGTGTCATTCAATCTGAACCAGGCTCAGATAATAATAACAAGGAGTTTTACAAGAATGCCCAAACCGAAAAAACATGTTTTAATCTGCACCAACCAGCGACCGGAAGGCCATCCCCGTGGAAGTTGCTCTCATCGCAACGCTATGGAAGTCTGGCAGAAGTTCGCCGATATTCTAAACCAGAAACAACTATTCTCTGAAGTGGCGGTTTCAGGTGTCAGATCATGCCTCGGACCTTGCGGGGCGGGACCTATCGTGGTGGTCTATCCTGACAACGTCTGGTACGGCGGTGTTTCGGGCGCTGATGTGGAAGAGATTTTTGAAAACCACATTATCGGCGGGAACCCTGTGGAACGACTGGTATTACCGGACGCAGTTTTCGGATAGCGGTACCAACTATTGAAAACCCGGGCGGAAGCGGAAAAGGCGGAGGAAGATCACCTGGCCTGTTACGCCCAGAAAAGCGGTCGGTCCAGGGGTAGGCGCCACCATGAGGATCAGCACGCCTACCGGACCGACTTCATGCGGGATCGGGACCGGATAATCCACTCGTCGGCGTTTCGCAGGCTTGAGTATAAGACCCAGGTCTTTGTTTACCACGAGGGGGACCACTATCGCACTCGCCTGACCCACACCATGGAAGTGGCCCAGATAGCCCGCACCATAGCAAGGGCGCTGGGTCTTAACGAGGATCTTTGCGAGGCTATCGCATTGTCGCACGATCTGGGGCATCCGCCTTTCGGCCACTCGGGCCAGCATACGCTAAACCGGCTTATGGGCGATAACGGCCAGTTTGAACATAACGCTCACTCCCTCAGAATTGTCGATCATATAGAACACGCATACACCGGTTTTCGCGGGCTTAACCTTACATGGGAAGTAAGGGAGGCGATAGCAAAACACTCCAAAAACTCGGGCGCCGATGAAGTTGTGGAGTTTTCCAAACTGCCCCAGGCGTCTATGGAGGCGCAGGTCGCCGATATCGCTGATTCCATAGCCTATAACAGCCATGACCTTGATGACGGCATTACCTCCGGCCTGATGACCATTGCGTCTATGGATGAGGTCGCGCTCTGGCGTCGCTTCTATTCACCCGCGTCGGAGTCGTCCACACCCAAACTTGCGAAAAGCCTTGCGATCAGAAAGATCATAAACGCGCAGGTGGGAGACGTTATAGACGAGACTGAAAAAGCTGTTACAGCGTACCAGATATCGGACCCCGATAAAGCCAGAGCCAACCTTTTGCCTGTAGTCAGGTTTTCCGATTCGATGAAAAAAGATCAGGCGGAGCTTAAGAGATTCCTGCACAAGAATATGTATACCAGCTACAAGGTGATACTGATGGAAGAGAAAGTATGCAAGGTGATTGAGGATCTTTTTGCAACTTACGAGCGGAGACCTCAGTTGCTACCCCCCCATGTATACGCCAAGACCGGGAGTGAGGGGAAGTACCGGATGATCTGTGACTACATCGCAGGTATGACAGACCGGTATGCGTTTGAAGAACATAGAAGATTATTCGACCCGTCAACAAGAGTTTGACAGCCAGAGAAGAAGGGAAATATTGTGAACGACCAGGCGGAATATACTGAAGAACGGCTTCTCAGGATTCTGGAGGAGTCGATTCTCGACGAACAGGCTTCGTGTCAGCGTTACAACTATGGTATGAAGATAGCTAAGGACGAAGAGACCAGAGAGCTGTTCAGGCAACTTGTAATAGATGAGATGGAACATGAGAAAGTCCTGAAAAAGCGGTATTACGAGATTAAAAAGCGGCTCGGCCTCAAGGTTATGAAGGGCAACGACGGGGAAGTTTGACTGCAATGACCGTTATCGGCGTAATAGGCGCAGGCTCGTGCAATGAAGAGGTTTCTCGTACAGCCGAACAGGTAGGAAAACTTGTCGCGGAGAGGAAAGCTGTCCTTGTATGCGGAGGACTTGGTGGAGTGATGTCAGCCTCGGCCAAAGGAGCGCAGGCGGCAGGTGGTCTTACCGTAGGAATCCTTCCCGGATCGGATAGAAATGAATGTAACGAGTATATCTCCATTCCCGTTGTAACAGGGATGGGGCATGCGCGAAACGCCATTATCGCCAACACCGCCCAGGCTCTTATCGCTATCGCAGGAGAGTACGGCTCTTTGTCGGAGATCGCCTTGTCTCTCAAGATGGGAAAACCGGTAGTCTCCATCGGGGGATGGAGCGGTATTGACGGAGTGATACCTGTCAAAACTCCGGAAGAGGCTGTAGATAAGGTATTTTTGATTCTTGAAAGCGCTTACAGTTAACGGTCAGTCACGCCAATTCGCCCTTAAGCCGGGGCGTAGGGGCGGATTGTTACTCCTGATGGCAATGGCGATTTTTCTCTCCACTTGCGCCAACGCGGATTCTATAAGAAAACCGACCTACGACCGATCCGGCTCAAATTACACCGCGCCTGTAAAAAGCAAAAAGGTGAGGAGCGCTTCTGGCGCCCGGTATCACACCGTCAGGAAAGGTGACACCCTCTACAGCATCGCCAAAAGTTACAGCGTCTCCCTGAATGATCTTAAAAAAGCTAACAGAATCAAAGACGCCACAAAACTTTCATTGGGACGCAAGCTTTACCTGCCGCGTGGAAAGGAGAGAACCACCAGTTCACGAAAATCCATATCAAAAAAATCTGCGGTCAGGAAAAGTTCACCCTCAAAGGCGCGTGGGTCCCTTTCATGGCCGCTTACACGGTTCAAGGTGTCGTCCCGATTCGGAATTCGTGGTTCCAAAAAACATGATGGCATTGACCTTAGCGCGCCGAGAGGAACTCCGATACTCGCCGCCGCCTCCGGCAGAGTCATATTCGCAGGCTGGGGGCCGTCAGGATACGGTAATATCGTAATAGTCAAAGCGAGCGGCGGCCTCATTACAGTCTACGCTCACAACGAAAAAAACCTCGTAAAAAAAGGCCAGAAGGTAAAGCGTGGAGACAGGGTAGCGACGGTTGGAAACAGTGGTCGTGTAACCGGATACCACCTTCATTTCGAGGTAAGGGTAAACCGGAAACCTGTAGACCCCCAAAAGTACCTTCCAAAACAGTAATTATCTGTACCTGAAAAACAAACACCACGGTTATCATGCAAAGATGTAAAATGATGTCAGTTTGCTCGACGTAGCAATGGAAACAGGGCATACGCAATAAAATACGTTAATTAACTCAGGAGTGATCCATGGCTAAGAAAAAAATCACGGTTGTTGGAGCCGGACATGTCGGCGCAACCACAGCGCAGTTGCTTGCATACAAAAAACTCGGACATGTCTTCATCGTTGACGTGCTCGAAGGTATCCCCCAGGGAAAAGCGCTCGACCTGATGGAATCGGCTCCGCTGGAAAATTTTGATTCCAGAATAACGGGCGTTAACTCCTACGAGCAGACCGCCAATTCCGATATCGTTATTATCACCGCCGGCCTTGCCAGAAAACCTGGTATGACAAGAGAGGATCTGCGAGACAAAAACGCCGGAATTGTAAAATCTGTTTGTGAGGAGGTAATAAAGTATTCGCCAAACTGCTTCATGATCCTCGTTACCAACCCGCTGGACACCATGACCTGGGTGGCCAAGAATGTGACGGGCCTCGACAAACACCGCATCTGCGGAATGGCCGGTGTTCTCGACTCCACGAGGTTCCGCTCTTTTATCGCTATGGAGCTTGGCGTATCGAACGAAGATGTACACGCCACGGTTCTCGGACTGCATGGCAACGACATGGTCCCGATGCCACGCTACTCCTCAGTAGCCGGTATTCCGTTAACCGAGCTTTTGAGTAAGGAAAAAATCGACGAACTCGTAGACAGGACCAAGAAAGGTGGAGCGGAGATCGTTCAACTTCTCAAAACCGGTTCCGCCTACTACGCGCCAGCCTCGTCGATCGTTAACATGGTTGAGTCGATTGTCCTGGAGAAGAACAGAATTGTGCCGGTAGCCGCTTACCTGGAGGGTGAATACGGTATCGACGGTATCTTCATGGGCGTGCCGGTTCTGCTTAACTGGTCCGGCATCGAAAAGGTTATCGAACTGCCACTTACCGACGAAGAGAACAAAGCCCTGCAGTCTTCAGCCGAAGCAGTTCGCCAATCGGTAGCGCAACTCTCAATATAGACCCGTCTCTTCGTGAGTCCGGACCACCTCATAAAGGTTCGGACTCACGAAGGTTCTATCATTCAACTTCGACAATCGCGCTGGCCGTTGCCACTGCGTAGTCCCGTTCATGGGCCAGGGATACGTCGATTGCGCCGATATTACCCTTATCGGCGTACTTCCTCGCCTTTCCCCGCAAAATGACGTAAGGTCTGCCGGAAGGGTCGGATACTATTTCTATATCGGTAAAAGGTATCCGCCAGATCCCCTCTCCTATCAGTTTCATCACAGCTTCCTTGGCGGCGAATCGGGCGGCGTAAGAAGCGCATAACCCTGACCGACCAGTCACACGCTCTATCTCCCCCGGCGTAAAAACTCTTTTCAGGAACAGATCCCCATGTCGTTCGATGGCTTTTCTGATCCGGTCAACATTTACGATATCGGTTCCCACCCTTGATCTGAAACGGGGGTTTTTATCTGTCACGAAACAATCGCTCAGGACGGTTTCGAGTTATTCAGATTTTTAAGCAGAATGCTTTCAGAGGATGGGGGGAGAATTACACCTTCTTTGAAATCTTCACCAAATCCCGCATAGATCTCTAACAAGGTCTCTTCGCTCTTCACACTCTCGCGCAGTTTTTTCTCGTATTGATCCGATTCCCGCCCATAAATCTTAAGTTTGCCAAGATGCATTTCACGAGCGCGGTTATGCTCGGTTATCTGTTTATTCAAACGCTTGATCTCTTTTGTCAAACGCTCTTTTCGCTTTTTCAATTCGTCGAAATCACCCTCTATATCCTCGAACGCATTCCTGACGCTTGTAAGGAAACTGACTTTCTTTTCGTGCAGAGCGTCGAATCCTTCACGGTTCAGAACACCCGGAATTGTAGTATCTCCCGCAGGCGCCCTTCCCGCCAGCAATTCCTTGTACCGTCCGAACATTACAGACTCCTTACGCCGAATCCTGTCGAGTTCCTCCTCCTTGTCGTGAATGTCATGTTTTAATTTTTCCGTTTTCTCGACCATCTTTTTCAACTTGGTAACAGTCTCTCTTCGTCGTTCGGTAAGTTTCATGAATGAGTTATAACATCGCTCCCGCTCATCACGACGCTTCTGAAGCGCTGTACGAAACCGTGACAGGGTTGTTTCGAGCATCGATATGGAGTGGGCCACACTCTTCTCAAGATTGGCCCTTTTCTTCTCAACACCTTTTGGGTCAAACGACATTCGGGCGCTTTCAATCAATTTGTGATTTTCATTACGGTAATTATAGCCACAATACGCCAATCAGGCTACATTTGACAATTCAGACAATTATATGTTATTTTGACGTAATTATCAGTTAATTATCGTCTGCGATGGTCGCATCCGCGTGAAGAAATTTTCGTTTCTTATTGCTCTTATACTCCTGGTGGGAATTGCGGGCGCTCCTTCATCCTCTTTTTCGGCGCAACCCAACGTCGAGTCGATGTATCAATCCGCCCGGAGCCATTATTACGCGCTCTTTTCAGGCCGGGAAAAACTCAACGATCCCCGGGCATGGAACCTTGTTATTCGGAAATTCCAGAATATCGTAAAAACCCGCCCCTCATCGAAAAGAGGCAGGGACGCCACATATACGCTGGGACTGCTGTACGAAAAATGGTACAGACAGACCGGGAAAAATGAATACAAGGAACGCTCTGTTTTCTATTTCAGGCGCGTGATTAGAAATTATCCAAAAAGCACACTGGTCGATGACGCTCAACGACATATAGGGGATATCCGGTTCAATGAGCGCGACTACGTCAAGGCCAGATCGGCCTATAACCAGGCGTCGAGCCGACAGAACAGACCGGCTGGCAGGAGTAACCACGGGGATAAAACCGTCCTGACAAGCCTTACGGATGTGAAGACCTATTCGAGGGATAAATACACCCGTGTAGTGCTCTACCTCTCCGCAAAAACCGCATATCACTCACAAAAACTTTCTAACCCGGACCGGATTTTCATAGATCTTCTGGATACAAAAACAAGTAGCGGTGTACCGAAGACAATTCGGCTGAAAAAAGGGACCGCAGGCTCCATCCGGGTGGCTCAGAACAGGTCGAAAGTGGCTAGAGTCGCGCTCGACATGAAATACAAAGATACCTACTACGACGTTTCGTCCCTCAACAATCCGTTCAGGATCGTAATCGACGTTGGTCGGAATAAAGTGGCGACGAGCAAGAAACCAGCTCCGCAAAATAGAGCTGTCGTAAAATCCAAACCTTCGACCAGTAGAATCAGAACCATTGTTCTGGATCCGGGCCACGGTGGTAAAGACCCGGGAGCTATTGGGCGAACAGGATTAAGAGAGAAAGACGTAACCCTCTCCATTGCAAAAAAGCTGAAACCGATTCTTGAAAGAAGACTCGGTTGCAGGGTGATACTAACCCGGAAAAGGGACAAAACCCTGGCTCTCGACGAGAGGACCGTCATAGCCAACGCGAATAACGCCGACCTGTTCATATCAATTCATGTCAACGCCAGCCGTAACCGGAAGGCGAGGGGTCTGGAAACATACTTCCTGTCACCTGCGCGTAGCGAAGACGAGCTTGACACTGCGGCCCGGGAAAATATGTTGTCTCTGAAAAGCTCCAGCGAAGTGGAGAACGATCTCGCGTATATCATGAGCGACCTTACAAATACCAGCAAAGTGAACGACTCGGCCACTCTGGCTGGCGCCGTACAAAGATCACTGGTCAAAGGGATGAGAAGGTCTTATAGCGGAGTCAAGGACAAGGGTGTCAAACAGGCGATGTTTTATGTGCTTTGGCGTGCGACTATGCCATCGGCGCTTGTGGAAACAGGTTTTATCACAAGCCTTGGTGAAGAGAAGAGGTTACGCAGTTCGAAGTATATTGATAACCTGGCCAACTCCATCGCCAACGGGGTAATCGATTACAATAGAACCTACAAGATAGCCAGCGCATTCTGAGTAGCGCTACTCCTGTAGATTTACCCTTCCTGATCCATCACGGCGCTCAGTAGCTTGTTCATCGACGCTATCCGCTCTGAGAGTCGTCTGGCCATATAACTGTGGAAACTCGCCGCCACTTCAGGATCGCTCTTCTCCATACTGGCAAGTCCTGTCGCGCTTAAAACGTGCAGGACGCTCGGCTGTTCCGTCACCACCGACGCTGTTCTTGGCAGACCGGTGTACATGCCGACCTCCCCTACAAAAGTGCCGGGACCCATGGTGCGTATCCTTACGGTTTCGCGTCCCACAAGGTTAAGGTAGACGGAAAGCTCACCGCTATCAAGGAAGTATAGATGGTCCGATTCGTCCCCCTGCTCTATCAGTTCAAACCCACCATCGACATTAATTACATCCATGAAGGCAAGAAACCTGTCAACCATCGACACGTCCTTGAAGTCGAGCAGAAGTTTATCTTTCATGCTGGTGTGACTTGTGTCCTCTTTGGTCGCCACCTTTTGAAGAAGATCGTTTTCGCACCACTCCAAAGCGGCGTCGAGATTCTCGAAAACCGATGCGTTCACGTTACCGCCCAGCGGAAAGCCACCGCTTCTCATCTTGTTCACGAAATCGTCCGATATTTTTGCGAAGGCGAGTTTGATTCCATCCACCTCGGCAAACTGCTTTAGTCTGATAAAACTCTGTACCGCTGAAGAATCGATACCGTGAACATGGTTGAAATCGAGTACCACATATTCGAGAGGCGGATGTACGGACTTTCGGAAATGTCGCCTTATCATGGAGAGTATCTCCTCTGACGTGCCGAAAAAGAGGTAACCCTCCAATTTCATGATAAGGATTCTTTTCCCCTGCTCTTTAAGGATCGTCATTAACGGCTGAGCCCTATCCACGTTGCTGTGGTAGTCAGATCCTGAGAGAGAGTGTTTAACAACGCTGATCCTGCTGTAGTTGACCACAAACAAAATAACACCGGCAATCACACCGACCATGATTCCTTCAAGGAACCCGTATCCCGCTACGGAGACGAAGACTAAAACCACAACAAGGTAATCAGATTGCGATAGCTTGCGCTTGGCTTCGTATAACCATTCAAAGACAAGATCGAACCCAAGGAAGAGGAGCAAGGCCCCTACCACCGCCCTGGGAAAATATGAGAGAGTAGCGGTCCCCGCCAGGATGACGGCGACTAAAACCGCGCAACTGATCAGGCTCACCAGCCTGCTGTCGGCCTTCATTTTGTGGTTTAGTATAGTCAGGCTAAGCACATGATAACCGGGCATTCCGAACGACGCTCCGGCAAACAGGTTCGATATACCAGCTGACCTGAGTTCCTGGTCAAGATCGATATCTTTTTGCATCACAAGCTCTATGCTGGAAATGTAAAGCAGGATGGAGCCAACATTGATGATTACCACTGTACCGATACTGGGCAAGGCTCCCGAGACTACCCTCCAGTCAATAAGAGAAAAGCTCGACAACGATACCGGTCTCCAAAGCTCCCCTTCCGGAAAAGGCCCTAACAGAAACCCGCGTTCCATAACCTCGGAGAGATCGACGCCAGAAAAGAAGATAACCATGTAGAAGAGAATCGCTCCGACGACCAGCATGGAAGGAAAAACCAGATAGTGGTCTGCAATCCTCATAACACCAAGCAACGACACACCAAGCAACAGACCCGGCGCCCACACAAGAGCCTTGTCGTAACTTAACAACATATCCACGCTGTCGGTTGTGAAAGGAGCGTTGAGCATTACGCCGAAACCGCCCATGATAAGGAGCCATCCGGTTCCCGCCATAAACCCGCCAATCACCGGGTATGGTATGAAACGAATGAGGGAGCCTAGCTTGAGCGAGCCGAGCAGGAAAAAAAAGACTCCCGTCAAGAGGGTGGAAAGAGCGATAACGGCAACGATGGTAACAAATATCTCCTGGTCGCTATGGGTGGCGCCCATAGCTGTGGCCATGGAAGCTGAGAGAAGAGCGAAAATAGCCGCCGGTTTGTCCTGGGGTGTGGCGACAACTCCCTTGATGGAGCTTGTGAACGTCAGAGTAACGCCGAGGATAACGGCGCCTATAAGCGCAAGACCAATTCCGGAAGAGAGATGTGAGGACAACTCCCCCGAATAAATCATCGCCGTAAATGAAATTATGACAAACGAGGCGATAACCCCTGATACGGAACCCGCCACCAGGGCGGAAAAAAGGTTCCTTCCGGTCAAACCGTCACCCTCCTAAATTGAGAGAACTCGACCCTCACTACGGGTGATTCAAAAATAACAGAAATATTGATTATTATCGAACGATCTTGTAGACCATTGATGTTAACGCTATCTCCTGCGACACCTGGGCTTTCATGATATCCATGTTGCAATCATATATGGCCGCTAACGCCCGCCGAACGAGATCCTCATTCCAACGCGCGGAATCTGACCAGGCGCCCCCTAACATAAAGGATGAACCTCCCAGATTTTTTGCAAAATTATCGAGCGTCAAGCCTTTTGCCCTGAAATCGACAGCGACCCATACTCTCATTATCTCACTGGTCAATGTTTTCAGAATCACCTGATGAGGCATGTTATATCTCAGGAGATTATTCATCGAATCGATGGCGGCCCTGATGTTACGTCTGCGCACAGCGTTTATGGCGTCCCAGATCCTCTCCTGGCGGTGATCGGACACCGTATCCTCCACGTCACTTTTCTCTACCGATCCTTCATATCCGATATATGCGGCGAGTTTATCGATCTCATTGGCCAGTTTGTCCAGGTCATTGTCGGAAAGATCCAGTAGCATGTTCAACGCTTCAGACTCTATCGACACTCCCCGTTTGACGAAACGCGACTTCGCCCATTTGGCGAGTTCGGCTTTCCCCGGTTTCACGAACCTTACACCACAACCGTTATTACCCATGAAAGCTTTCGCCAGATCTGATTTTTCGAAGCTTGTAACAGCCTTTTTGTTATCTTTCGGTGTCACTACAGCCAGGATGAGAGTCGATTGAACGTTGGGGTCGGTTGCGTAATCGACAAAAACCTGAGCGTCGGCTTTCAGAGGCGGCGACATCGGCCCCACCCAGATCACCTTGCCTTTACAAAACATTGAGATGGTGTTTAGCTGGGCGACTATTCCGTTAGCGTTCTGCTCCTCAGCTCCGTCACCCAGGTTGACATACCTCGAATAGCTATCTTCGCCGAGTTCTTCTGTCAGCAAGGTTTTAAGTCGGGTGGCCGCATCGGTCACTCTGGCGGGTTCGGAGCCGAAGAGAAGGTAGAGCGGTTTTCGGGTAAAGTTTTTCGCCGACAAGATTTTGCCGAATAGAGCCGGAGTAAGCGCCGACGCGGATGTCATTTACCCGAGGCCAACCTGTCTACAAGATATTTCGGTAGCCCCGCTATTACCATCTTCGACTGGACCGCCTTGATGTCGTATTCGACCCTGTTGTACGTTATGGAGTTGTCATCGGAATCGTAAAGAACCCAGCACGATTTCGGTATACCGTCCCTCGGCTGTCCCACCGACCCTATATTGACGATATATTTTCTGTCCGGCTTCATCTCAAGCCTGTCTCCCCGAAACGTGGTGAAATCCGTCTGGCTGGTATAGTCAATTACGAGGGGCATATGTGAGTGACCGATAAAGCAAAGATCAGTCGTAAGGAACGGGTAGTTGGCCGACGCTTCCGGATAGCTTAAGATATATCGCCACTCCTCCGGCAACATAGGGGACGAATGAGCCACCTGGAAGTGGTCGATATTATCGGCGGGACGGGTTCTTTTCAGAAACTCCTTATGCTCATCTTTCAGATTTTCGACAGTCCAGTCCAAAGCTTCCTTGGCAAACGGGTTAAAATAACTTGTATCCGTCATGCCAACAGCGGCCCAATCGTGGTTTCCACCAAGCGCAATGGCGACACCGGGAGTTTGCAACAGCATGTCGATACACTCGTTCGGGTTCGGCCCGTAACCTACGATATCTCCCAGGAAAAGAAGCGTATCAACGCGGGAGTTATTTATATCCTCAAGAACCACGCTGAACGCTTCCATATTACTGTGAATGTCGGAAAAAAAGGCGTATCGCATCGTTTGGTTACCTTCAGTTTTATAACAGGCTTACAACGAGCCTTGTGGAATCGTTACGGTTTTGTTGGTCGTTTTCTCCGAGAACCTTGTCCAGAACACCGTTTATCAGTTTGGCCGAGCCGATGTCGCAGTATCTCTTTGCAAGCTCAATGGCCTCGTCCAGGACAACCTTTCCCGGAGTACCCGACTCATATTTCATTTCGTAGATCGCCATTCTCAGAATGGCCCTCTCCATATAACCGAGCCGTTCCGGTGTCCAGTTTGTTAATAACCTCGATATTATCGAGTCGATATTTTCAAGGTTTTCCACAGCGCCTGTAGCAAGTCTTTCTGCAAAGAGAAGAGAATTCTCATCCAGAGAGGCGCCTTCCGACGCTTCTTTCAAGAGTTCGCTAATATTGTCTTTCTTCGCAAGGTCGGCCTGATATAAAGTTTTAACTACCGCTTCTCTCGATTTTCGACGAGAACTCATAATTCCTTGACCAGGTTGATCATCTCAATGGCGGACAGAGCCGCGTCGAAACCTTTGTTGCCCGATTTCGTGCCAGACCGCTCGATCCCCTGCTCGATCGAGTCAACCGTAAGCACTCCAAAAGCTACAGGCACACCTGTTTCAAGCATTACGGTGGCTACACCTTTCGTAGTTTCAGCGGCCACATACTCAAAATGAGGGGTGGCCCCTCTTATAATCGCGCCCAACGCAATTACAGCGTCGAAATTGCCTGATCGAGCCAGTTTATTTACAGCCAGCGGTGTCTCAAAAGATCCCGGTACCTTTACGATGGTGACACTTTCGGGAGCCACACCGTGTCGGACAAGACAATCGAGTGACCCTGAAAGCAGTTTACCGGTAAGAAAATCGTTAAAGCGGCTTACAACAATACCAATTCTGGCGCCTGCGCCGTCAAGACCACCCTCAATAATTCTGCATTTATCCATGTCGCTCATTCGTATTTTCCGTATACCTGATAACTGTTATCGTTTTTCGATTAATCAAACATGGCGGGTTACTTCCCGCCGATAAAATCTATTTGGTTTCACCCATCTCCAGCATGTGGCCCAGTTTCTTTTGTTTGGCCTGCAAATAGCGTATGTTGCTCGATTTCGGCTCGCAGATGGCCGAGACCCGCTCCACAATCGACAGGCCGTACCCGTCCAGCCCTACAATTTTTCGCGGGTTGTTTGTGATGAGTCGTATCTGGTGGATCCCCATGTCTCTTAAAATCTGGGCGCCGATACCGTAGTCCCTCAGGTCCGCCTTGAATCCAAGAGAGTGGTTCGCTTCCACAGTATCGTGACCTCCGTCCTGCAGAGCATAGGCCTTCAGCTTGTTCAACAGTCCGATGCCTCTCCCCTCCTGGAAGAGGTAAAGAATCACACCATGCTTCTCCTCGGCTACCATGCGCATGGCCATATCGAGCTGTTCACCGCAATCGCAACGTTCCGATCCGAAGACATCGCCGGTCATACATTGGGAGTGAACCCGTACAAGTATCGGTTCGTCGCTCTTTATTTCACCCATGTAAAGAGCCAGATGCAACTCACCGGTAATGACGTTTTCGTAGGCGATTGAGTTAAAAACCCCGTACCGTGTCGGAAGTTTTGTTTCCACCGCCCTGCGAACAAAAACCTCGTTATTCAACCTGTGTTCAACAAGATCCTTGACCGTGACAATTTTCAGATCATGTTTTTTGGCGAACTTGCGAAGTTGGGGAGTTCTGGCCATGGTGCCATCCTCGTTCATTATTTCGCATATAACACCTGCGGGATAGAGACCCGCTATTCTGCAAAGATCGACTGAGCCTTCAGTCTGCCCCACACGCACAAGCACACCACCTTCGCGGGAGCGCAACGGAAACACATGTCCAGGACGCGCCAGATCATCAGCGCCTTTAGCGGGATCGATGGCGGCTTTTATGGTCACATATCTGTCGTGCGCTGAAATACCGGTGGTTACACCCCGCTTCGCTTCTATGGAAACGGTAAATCCGGTTCCAAAAGAAGAGGTGTTGTTATCGACCATCAGGGGAAGATCAAGCTCGTCACAACGATCAGGAGTAAGGGAAAGGCAGATAAGCCCCCTCCCCTCTTTAGCCATGAAGTTCACCCCTTCGGGTGTGATCTTTTCTGCGGCCATGACGAGGTCGCCCTCGTTCTCCCGGTCTTCATCGTCGATGAGAATAACCATTCTGCCAGCGTGGAGTTCTTCCAACGCTTCTTCGATTGTATTGAATTTATGTTTATTGACTGTCATAACCGTATGAGGTTGCGTTGTTGAGGTTGCGTTATATAGATTAAAATCCGTGACGTGCGAGAAAATCCTCGTCTATTCCACCGTCACGGTTGTCGGAAAGGCGGGATGAGCCGTCTCCGGCCGGATGGTTGTTATAAGAATCCTTACCACCTTTCTGGTTAATTTCGTTCCTGTCTGATTTTAACAGACTCTCGGCGTATTTTGCCATTATATCGTATTCGATGTTAACCTTCGCCCCCGGAGAAATCTGCGCCAGGGTAGTGGATGAAAGTGTGTGGGGTATGATGGCGACTGTAAATGAATCGCGCATGACTTCGGCTACCGTGAGGCTGATACCGGCCATGGCGACGGCCCCTTTCGGAACGATATATTTCATTTCACCTCCGACGAGGGATATTTCGAGGATACGTCCACGCCCCGACGGTGTAACACCCACGATCTTGCCAACAGAGTCGATATGCCCCGTAACCATATGTCCACCAACCCGGTCTCCCATTCGTAGAGCGCGTTCAATGTTTACCCCGGTTCCCGCCGAGATATAGCTTAACGTGGTCTTTTCTATCGTCTCTTCGGAGACATCAAAAGTCAGTATGGACCCCGCAAAACCTGTCACAGTGAGGCAGACTCCGTCAACAGAGACGCTTTCACCCGCTTCAGGTTGACAGACAAGACTTCCGGTATCGACCGATATCGACAAACCAGCGCTCATCCGCCTTATAGCGGTGATCCTGCCTCGTCCCTGCACTATTCCGGTGAACATGTCACAGCGCCCCTTCCAGCAGTATATCCGGGCCTATCCTCGTAACCGAAAGTCCGTTAACCGGCATGGCGTCACCCATCCCCCCCACTCCCTTACCGTTAATGGCGCAGTATCCACCCCCCACGATCTTCGGAGCGATGAAAAACGCTACCTTGTCAACAAGACCTTTATCGACAAAAGCGCCGGAAAGCTTGCCGCCCCCTTCCAGAAGCAGGCTCATAACTCCCATCTTGCCTAGGAGCGTCAACAACGGTTTCAGGCTGACTTTCCCGCCAGACTGAGGCAGTTTAAGTATCGTGACACCATCTTTTTCCAACTGTTTTACTTTTTTATCTCCCGCTTTGGAGGTCGTCGCCACCAGCAGAGGGGTTTTATGGGCGCTTTTTACAAGTTTACTACCAAGCGGGATTCGAAGATAGCTATCGACCACTATTCGCAACGGTTTTCGACCTTTGGCGCCGTAACGGGCGGTCAACTCCGGGTCGTCGAGAAGAACCGTGGAGATACCAACCATGATGGCGTCAGACTCTCTCCGCATTACATGAACACGCTTGCGTGACGCCTGGGAGGTGATCCATTTCGAGTCGCCCCTGAAGGTCGCAACCTTTCCGTCAATGGTCATGGCCGTTTTCAGGGTTACATAAGGGAAACCGGTAGCGCTGTGTTTTGTGAAATCGGCTACCAGTTGTTCGCACTCTTTTTTCAGCACACCCGTTTTTACAGCGACTCCCGCCTTGCGTAGCGCCACTGCGCCTCTTTTCCCCATCTTGGGGGATTTGTCACTGGCGCCAATCACCACTCTTGCGACACCAGCTTTTAGCAGGGCTATAGCGCAAGGGCCGGTACTTCCTGTATGGTTGCAAGGCTCCAACGTAACGTAAGCGGTAGAGCCAATCAACGAAGCTTCCGATGATTTCATAGCGGCTACCTCCGCATGATCGGCTCCCGCTTTTTTGTGGTACCCCTCTCCCACAACTCTGCCATCCTTTACGATCACAGCTCCCACAACAGGATTGGGAGCCGTAAAACCTTTACCTTTAATAGCAAGGTCGATAGCCCGCGCCATCCATTTGTGGTCAACCTCCGACTGGCTCATGATCAGATAACCGGGATCTTATCTTTTGGGAGTTTTCCCGCCCGGACTCTTCGTCGCTTTTTTCTTGGCTCTTCTCTCCGCCTTCTCTTTTTCCGCCTTTTCAGTCTCTTTTTTCACCAACGCTTTCTTTTTGGCGCTCCATCTCGACGCCGCTTTCTTCGACGGTTTCGATTTAACTACAATTTTTTTTCCGGTTTTGCCAGGAGGCATGTCAGATAAAGTGTTTTCCTTCTCCATGATCGCCGACTGGGCGGCCGCAAGACGCGCGATAGGTGTCCTGAATGGTGAGCAGGAGACATAATCAAAACCGTTCTGATGGCAAAACTCGACCGACGATGGCTCTCCTCCATGTTCGCCGCAGATTCCGATTTCAAGTTTCGGTTTGGTAGCCCTTCCACCCGCCACTCCGATTTTAATCAACTCCCCTACTCCATCCCGGTCGAGAGCCACAAACGGATCGCTGGCCAAAATACCGTCCGCTACATAGTGGGGGAGGAAACGGCCCGAATCGTCTCTGGAGAGTCCGAAAGTTGTCTGGGTAAGGTCGTTGGTGCCGAAAGAGAAAAAATCGGCCTCTTCAGCGATCCTTTTGGCGGTTATTGCGGCGCGAGGCAGTTCTATCATGGTGCCGATCATCACGTTCATCTTGAGACCGAACTCACCTAAGACCTCGTCTACCACATTTTGCACAAGCTTGCGAAGTTTGGTCAACTCCTCCACATGACTTATGAGGGGAATCATAATCTCCGGTTTTACTTTCTTCCCCTTCTTTTTAAGCTCGCATACCGCTGTCATGATGGCGCGGACCTGCATCTCGTATATTTCCGGGTACGTAATGCCAAGTCGGCAACCACGATGCCCCAACATCGGATTGAACTCATGGTGAGAGTCGGAACGCGATTTCAGGATGGAGATATCGACCCCAAGATCGAGGGCCACCTTCTCAAAGTCGCTTTCGGTTTTCGGCAGAAACTCGTGTAGCGGCGGGTCGAGCAGACGGATAGTAACCGGAGTCCCCTCCATCACATCGAAGATCCCTTTAAAGTCGCTCTTTTGCATCGGAAGCAATTTGGCAAGCGCCTCTTTTCGCTCCTCTAATGTGTCGGCAAGAATCATCTCCCGGACGGCGATTATCCTGTCACCCTCGAAGAACATATGCTCGGTGCGGCAAAGGCCGATCCCTTCAGCGCCGAATTTCCGGGCTATTTTTGCGTCTTTCGGTGTATCAGCGTTGGCCCTTACTTTAAGTTTCCTGAACTTGTCGGCCCAGGACATCAAGGTGTCATACTCCCCCGAAAGCTCCGGTTTCACCAATGGCGCCTGCCCCAGATAGACATTACCACCAGTTCCGTCGATGGTTATGTAATCCCCTTCCTTTACGGTGTGACCGTTAACGGCGAAGAATTTTTCCACCTCGTTTATGTTCAGCTCTTCGGCTCCCGCCACACAACACCTTCCCATACCCCGCGCCACCACAGCGGCGTGGGATGTCATGCCACCTGTGGCTGTCAGAATGCCTTCGGCGGCGTTCATGCCAGCGATATCCTCCGGGCTTGTCTCCCGTCTCACCAGAATGGTTTTTTCATTATTCTTCTTCCAGGTAACAGCGTCCTCGGCGGTAAAAACAACACGCCCGACTCCGGCGCCGGGAGAGGCCGCCAATCCGTGGGCAACAGGCGAAAGACCGGCGGAGGGATCTATGGTGTCGTGAAGGAGTTGGTCGAGCTGATCCGCATGAATCCTGTTTACGGCTTCCGATTTGGAAATGAGCCGCTCTCCAGCCATTTCTACCGCTATCCTGACAGCCGCCTGCGCGGTTCTTTTTCCGACCCGACACTGAAGCATAAACAGAACACCGTTCTCGACGGTGAACTCTATATCAAGCATGTCACGATAATGTTTTTCAAGGCGCTGGTAGATGCGGATAAGTTCCTTGTGCGCCGAAGGGGTTCTCGCGCCCATCTGGTCGATGGAGAGAGGTGTTCTGACACCCGCCACCACATCCTCCCCCTGGGCGTTGAAGAGGTATTCGCCGAAAAAGAGTCTCTCGCCAGTAGACGGGTTCCGGGTAAAGGCAACACCTGTGCCGGAGGTTTCTCCAAGGTTACCAAAAACCATCGACTGAATGTTTACAGCTGTACCCCAACTCTCCGGTATCTTGTACATCCGGCGATACTCTTTGGCCCGGTCGTTGTGCCAGGAGCGAAACACTGCGCCTATGGCCATCGAGAGTTGGGTCTTCGGGTCTTGTGGAAAACCTTCGTCAAAAGCGCCCTCTATAATCGACTTGTATTCAAGCGCAAGCTCCCTGAGCGACTCTACCGGAACATCGGTATCAGACTTTACACCCAGTTTTTCCTTTAAGCGACCCAGGGCCGACTCGAACTGGCTACGATTGATGTCGAGAGCCACATCGGCGAACATAGCGAGAAACCGGCGGTACGAGTCCCACGCAAACCGCTCGTTACCCGATATTTTTCCGAGCCCTTCCACAGTCTCATCGTTTAGCCCAAGGTTTAAGATCGTATCCATCATTCCCGGCATGGAAGCGCGGGCGCCGGAGCGAACAGAGAGGAGAAGCGGATTCTCCTTGTCGCCGAAACCCTTGCCGGTCTCAATCTCAATCCGTTTGACGCTTTTGGTTATTTCGTTTATTAGCCCGTCGGGCCAGACATTACCTCCGGCAAAAAAATCGACACAAGCGCTGGTCGATATAGTGAATCCGGGAGGTACAGGAATCTTGAGATTGCACATCTCCGCAAGGTTGGCCCCCTTGCCACCCAAAAGATTTTTTTGGGAAGAAGAGCCTTCGGCCCCTGCAGGCCCAAAATAATATACCCGTTTTTTCCTGGACAAATCCACTACCTCCAAATTTTTATCGCCGGTATGGCGCAACTTATCTTTGTAATTGTATCGGAAAAAGAGGGGAGCTGTTAATCCGGATTAATCTGCGGTGACAACAATTCTGGAAAAATCCGCGATATCCCTGAATACAGACGATATGGAGGCCAGCAGATTAAGCCTGTTCTCCTTGACTTTATCATCGTCGGCCATCACAAGGACATCATCAAAAAACCGGTCCACATGGCTCTTGAGACCCGCAATCTCCTCAAGCGCCTCAAGGTATTTTCGATCCGCAACCAGAGGGGCTGTTATTCGCGACACCTCAGCCGTTATTTTACACAGATCTTTTTCGGCGTCGTGTTCAAACAGCGACTCGTCCACGGCGCCACCTTTATGATCTTTGGTTATGTTCGCCACACGTTTAAACGTGACACTTAAAGGAATAAAGAAGTCCCGCTCCTTTAGCCGGGTCATCGCGTCCACCCGCCTGCCTGTTCTTGCAAGATCGTCAAAGTCCGCCGACAAAACAGCCTCCGCCACATCCTGAGTGGCGCCCAACGATGAGTAGAAACCTTTGAGTCTTCCTTTGAAAAAGGAGAGTATGCCCTGCTTGACCTCTTCTGGGGGGGCGGAAAATTTCCCTTCAAGCTGGGTTAAGGCCGCATCAATCAGGTCGTTCAACGATATGACGAAATCCCGATCTTTTATTATCTGTATTACCGCGATGGTCTGACGGCGTAACGCAAAAGGATCCTGGGCGCCTGTCGGAACAAGCCCCACTCCGAAACAGCCTGCCAACGTGTCGATCCGGTCGGCCAGACCAACTATGGCGCCGAGATCACCTTTGGGAAGTTCGTCGTTTGCGTTTCGGGGGAGGTAACTCTCGAAGATCGCACTACAAACGTCTTCGTCTTCCCCTTCATGCCTCGCGTACTCCCGGCCCATGATGCCTTGCAACTCTGGAAACTCGTAGACCATGGAAGTTTCCAGGTCCGCCTTGCACAGCCTTGCGACCTTTACAGCTTTCTCTTTTAGCTCCGGGGCGATCTTCCCGGCCAGGTATTCGGACAACCCTGCAATCCGATCCACCTTTTCGCCCACAGTTCCCAGTTTTTTCTGGTAGACAACACCCCGTAACTTTTCGCCAAAACTGACAAGACTCTTCTTCTGGTCTTCCTTGAAGAAAAACATGGCGTCCTGAAGTCTGGCCCGCAAAACCCTTCTGTAACCGGCCACCACCACGTCGGGGTCGTTTACCTTCATGTTTGATACGCCGATAAAACCGTTGACCAAACCGCCGGAACCATCTTTACCCTTAACGGCGAACATTCTCTGGTGAGACTTCATCGAAGTCATCAGGAGTTCATCGGGCAAGGTAAGAAACTCCTCGTCATAGTGGCCCCACAAGGCGATGGGCCATTCGGTGAGACAGGCGGCGCTATGGGCCAATTCGTCATCCTCGCAAAGCGTGGCGCCGTTATCCACTGCAACCTTCCTGGCGGAGTCGAGAATGAGGTTTTTGCGTTCGTCAATATCAGGAATGACAAAGTTCTCCCTGAGTTTCTTTTCATAATCGACAGCGCCGCTTATTTCTATTTCGCCACTCCCCATAAACCGGTGTCCCCTGGTTGTTCTGCCCGACGATACCCCGGCGAACTTAACGGGAACAACTTCCCCTGCAAACAGGGCCACGATCCAGTGAACCGGCCTTACGAAGCGCGTTTTGCAGTCACCCCACACCATCGATTTGGGAAACGGAAGGTCCGCAGTGATTAGAGGAAGCTCCTGTGAGAGAATTTCGACAAGCTCTTCTCCCCCCTCCTCTACCTCTACGAATAGATATTCACCTTTCGGTGTCATCTCAGTCTGAAGATCGGAAACTGACAACCCTTTCGATTTGGCAAAACCTGTGGCCGCCCTGGTCGGCTGACCATCCGGTGCAAAGGACGCCTTTTTCGGCGGACCGTAACTCTTGACTTTTCTGACCGGCCTGGTAGATGGCAGGTCTTTTACACTAACCGCAAGCCGTCTGGGGGTTGCGTACGATTTTATCGCGCCGTGAGAGATGTCCAGTTCGGCAAGCTTTTCTGAAAGCGAACCGGCCAGAGCTGTCATAGCGTCCAGTAAATAAGAGGAGGGAATCTCCTCCACACCAATTTCAAATAATAGTTCATTCATAGCGGAAGGATTATATCAGATGGAGTAAAATGTTTCTTTTTCAATTACAGGAAAAGCGATGAGTTACGATTTTATCGTCATAGGCGCCGGACCGGCTGGACTGGCTTGCGCCATCGAGGCAAAAAAACGAAACCTTAAATATCTGGTGATCGAAAAGGGGTGCCTGGTAAATTCGGTTTACAAATTTCCGACCGACATGGTCTTTTTCACCACCCCGGAACTTCTCTCTATCGGCGAGCTTGTTTTCGTATCGAATTCGTTTCGGCCTACACGCATGGAGGGGCTAAACTACTACCGGGCCGTGGCCTCCTACTACGATTTAACGATCAACACCTATGAAGAGGTAACCGGAATCACGCAGGCATCAGGTTCCTTTGAAGTTGCAACCAATAACATGGCGGGTAAGACGACTCGTTATTCAGCCGACAAGGTAATAATAGCCACCGGTTATTACGACAACCCGAACATGCTGGGGATTGAAGGGGAAGAACGCAAAAAGGTCTCCCACTACTATACCGAAGCGCATCCATACAACGGATGTGAAGTCGCCATAATCGGGGGGAAAAACTCTGCTGTGGAAGCCGCCCTCCTCTACCAGAGAGCCGGGGCTAATGTGACCATTGTGCATCGGGGTCCCACCATCTCCGACAGCGTAAAATACTGGGTACGACCCGATATTGAAAAGAGACTCGAATCGGGCAAGATCAAGGCTATGTTCAACAGCCGGGTAACGAAAATCGATCCCGATACCATTACGGTAACCGACACGAACAGCGGCAATACCATTGAAATCGCCAACGATTTCGTCTTCGCGCTCACAGGCTACCACCCCGATGTAGAGCTTTTGCGTCAAGCTGGAGTCAGGATCGACGAGCGGACAAAAGCGCCGGAATACGATAAGGAAAGTTTCGAGACGAACGTTCCCGGTCTTTATGTGGCGGGATCAATAGCGGCCGGCATCAACAATAACAAAATATTTATCGAGAACAGCAGGGGACACGGAAAATCGATAATGTCGGAGCGCTGAATCGTTAAACTTCAGCGCCCCGACGATATATTCTAGTAGTGGGCTGTCTGGAGAGTGTTCCAGGAGTTGCAGTTCTTACAACGCCCGGCGTAATCTTTGCGAAGCTGACCGCACGAAGTACAGGTGAAGTGAAACATACATGCCGCCTCGCGGTTGTACGCCTCTCTGAACGAATCGATGGCGGTTTCCATATTCTCTTCCACCAGTTTGATGTTTCCTACGATAAGGTGGTAGAGAGTGTAATCGAAAACGGAACCGTTTAACGACTCAATCTCCTTTTTGGCCGACTCAATATCGTTAGAGGTGAGATAAGCCCCCGCCAGCAAAAGACCGATGGCCTCGTTATCGGGCGCAACGTTTTTGGCCCATTTAAGTTGAGCGATCGCTCTTTCCGGCTCACCCCTCTGGTGAAGAAGCGACTCAAGGAATTTTAATATCACAATCGACCCTGTAACCTTGAAGCCTTTTTCAAGGAGGGTTATTGCGTCGTTCTCCCAACCGGAGATACTATCCTCTTCGGCAAGTTTGAGGTATGCCGGAACAAAGCTCGGATCGATACGCAAAACCGATCTGTACAGGTCTTTCGCGGCGGCGGCGTCCCCATCGCTCTGTTTGCGGTCGGCGGTTTCGTAGGTCAGGCCAGCCATCAGTTTCTTCTCGGCGTCAACACTGTCCCATGGGGCCAGATCGACTATGGTCCGCTGGATTTTAAGGGCTTCTTCCCAGTTCCTCAGTTTCATGAAGATTTCACGAATTTCGCGCAGGGGAGGAACGGACCGACCAGCGATTACCCTGGCTCTCTCAAGAGTCGTAACGGCGTTGGCAAACTGCTCCGAAACTGTATAGTCGCGGGCAAGTTCCAGGGTGTTTTCCAGGTTGCTCTCGTCGAGTCCCATCACCTTGGAGTGGATCTTTATGGCTTCCGGCAGGTTTTCCTGCATTCGCGCTATCTTTCCCAGTTCAATAAGGGAAGGAACGTTATTGTTATCGAGTGAGACAGCCCTGGTAAAGAGCCGCTTTGCGTCTTTGAGGTTCTCCATCATCAGTTTTTCACGTCCGGCGGTATAGAGCGACTTGATCTTCTCCTCCCGTCGCCTGCCGGAGGAGAGTTTCAGACTTGCAAGAACCGAAGCGATGGAGTCGTAGAAGTAGAGTACAAAGACTGACACCACACCAGCGATAAACGCTCCCATCAGGAGGACCGCAAGAGTCATGTCGACCTGAAAACCGGGTAGCAGAACAATCCGCACCGGTTCAGGGTTAAAGAAGGCCAGGAATAAAAATATGGCGGATATTACAATCAGAAGGGCGGATAGACGTATCGGCATAATTTAATTACCCGGTTTGACCGGTTCCTCTTTCTATGTTTTCCTTACATTCAACACAAAAACGAGCGTAGGGTATAAGTTGCAAGCGAGCTGGAAGAATATCCTCTCCGCACTCCAGGCAAATACCATACTCCCCATCATTAATACGGTCCAGAGCGTCTTCAATCTGAGTAAGAGTCTGATGGTTCTTGTCGCTCATTTGAAGGTGTAAACGCCGTTCTATAGTTCTGGAGGCCTCTTCATTGGCGTCAGGCAGGTTCGAATCGCCAAATTGCTCATTGGTGGTTTCCACCGCTCGCTCGTACTCTCCCCCGATTTCCGTTCGAAGGTTGATCAGGATCCCCCGGAACTGTTCCAATTGCTCCTTGTCCACGAAACTATACTACCTCCACATTCTCCTGCGGGCCTTCCGATGGAAACTTCACGGTTTCGGCATCGGCCCACAGTCGCTCAATCTCGTAATATCGCCTTGTTTTTTCCAGAAACACATGCACGATAACATCGCCTGCGTCGATAAGAACCCAAGTGGCGTTATCGTATCCTTCGATATGATATTTTTTCTCTCCCATAGCGCGCAACGCCGTTTCCACCGCGTCTACTATGGTCTTCACTTGTCTACCTGACGAGCCGCCCATCACCATAAAAATATCGGCCACATCCGATATCGACCGGACATCAAAAGCAACTATCCCGTCAGCTTTTTTTGACAAGGCGGAATTATAGCATAGCAAGGCCTTTTCCTCCGCCGTAACGGCGCCCGATTCCCCGCCTATGCGTAAATCGTCAGTCACAGTCTCTATTTTACCACCCCCATAGCCCCAGTTAAGTTATTAGGGCGATCTTACCTGATGTTGTTTTCTTTTATATATTTCCGTACACCTTCGGGAACCAGATACCCTAAAGGTTCGTCGTTTCTGATCCGTTCCCTGATGTCGGTGGATGATACGTCCAAAGGTGTTACCTTTACAAGCTTTATCACCGAATCGGAACCAACAATTCCTATGGTTTCAGCCTCTCCATCATCCGTTCTCGACAAGATATTAAGCTTCACGTTCCTGTACTTGAGCGAAATGACGCTTAACAGAAGATCCATCAGGGTGGTGGAATCGTAACCGGGCCGGGTTACGCAGATAAAATTGAATGTTTTAAGCAACGTCGCCGCCGATTTCCATTGCCCTATATCCTCAAGGGCGTCCTGGCCAAGGATAAAATAGAGTTTCTTGCCATACTCCTCCGTGAATCCTCGCATGGTATCGATAGTGTAGCTTAAGCCGGGCCTGTCGATCTCGGTGTTGGAAGCCTCGAAAGCGTGGTTTCCCTTGCAGGCGATTTTGACCATTTCATAGCGATGCCTGGAGCTGATAAGCGTTTTTTGATCCTTATGAGGGGGACGGGCGGAGACCACAAATATGACCTTGGTGAGGTTCATCTTATAAGCAACCTCGCAAGCTGTGTTAAGGTGCCCGATATGTATCGGATTAAAAGCGCCTCCCATCACACCTACGCTCATTGGTCCGTCACTCCCGAATGTGGCCATCGCCCATGACCACGAATTTTTGCGATGTCAGTTCGGCCAGCCCCATAGGGCCACGGGCGTGAAGTTTCTGGGTGGAGATACCTATTTCGGCGCCAAGCCCGAACTCTCCTCCATCGTTGAAACGAGTGGAGGCGTTGACCATGACAGCAGAGGAGTCTATTTCCGACAAAAACCGTCGGGCGGTCCGGTAATTGTCCGTTACGATGGTTTCCGTATGACCCGAACCATGGTTAGCGATATGGTCAACAGCCGCATCAAAATCTTCCACTATTTTGATCGAGACAATGAGGTCCAGGTATTCTTCGTCCCAGTCTTTAAGTGTCGCCGCTTCCACTGCCCCGCCGGGGAGTATCTCGCAGGTTTTCTCGCACCCCCTGACCGTCACACCGGCCTTAACAAATTTTTCGACCATGCCGGGGAGGAATACCTCCGCAATACCCGCATGTACCAGCAGAGTCTCCATGGCGTTGCAGACTCCGGGACGCTGAACCTTCGAGTTGAATGTGATCGACTCCGCCATATCGGTATCCGCGTCTATATCGACGTAGACATGACAAACACCCTTGTCATGCTTTATTACCGGAATCAGCGAGTTTTCCGTTACAAACCTGATAAGGCCATAGCCACCCCTGGGGATGATAATGTCTATGTACCTATCGAGCTTTAACATTTCGAGGGACGCTTGCCGGTCGGTAACCGGAATGGTCGATATGGCGTTTTCAGCTATTCCGGCGCCGGTTGCGGCATCGGCCAGGATTTTCGCTATCGCCCGATTCGATTCAAACGCCTCGGAGCCACCGCGTAGTATGACAGCGTTGCCCGACTTCAGACAGAGCGCTGACGTGTCGGCGGTAACGTTCGGGCGGGACTCGTAAATAATACCCACCACTCCCAGTGGAACCCGCATTTTTCCTACGCTCAAGCCGTTGGGACGTTTTGCCATGCCGTTTATCTCCCCCACCGGGTCGGGAAGTTTTATTATCTCTGCAATCCCCGCCGCCATCGATTCTATCCGTTTTTTATCCGTTAGAAGCCGGTCGAGCATGGCGCTGGTCAAACCATTTTTAGCGCCATTATCCATGTCGATCCGGTTGGCCGCCTCAATGGTATCCGAATTTGTTATCAGAGCGTCGGCCATTGCTGACAATGCGCCGTTTTTTAACGAAGTAGACGAGGTGGCAAGAATCCTGGACGCCTTTTTCGCCGCCGTGGCTATCTCTAAAACACTTCTCATTATGTGAAAAACACCATGTCGTTTCTGTGAACTATTTCGTCGTATACCTTGTATCCCAGGGTCTCTTCAATCAACCCGGAATGTTTCCCGCTAATTCGGACAAGCTCGTGGGAGTGGTAGTTGACCAGCCCCTTGGCCACAAGCTCACCATCCGGACCGAAAATGTTGACCGCCTCTCCAGACTCGAATTCACCCACCACCCTCGTTATCCCCAGAGCCAGCAGACTTTTTCCCTTGAGTTTTACAGCCTCCCTGGCGCCCTGGTCGATATGAACTTCACCTTCCGGTTTAAGTATAAACTCAATCCAATGTTTTTTGCTCGAAAGTTGATCCTTGTGGGGGAAGAAAAAGGTGCCTACGGGGTCCGATCCGAGCGCTTTTTTCAGAATGCCGGGCACGGTTCCGGGAACGATTACAGTAGGAGCGCCGAATTTACCAGCCGTGGCGGCGGCTTGAACCTTCGATGACATGCCGCCTAGCCCTGTCATGGAGGAGGAGTCGCCAGCCATTTCAAGGATAGAATCGTCCACATCCTCTACATAGTCTATCTTTCCGGCATCCGGTGTCAGCCTCGGATCGGCTGTAAAAAGCCCGTCCACATCGGAAAGGATCGCAAGCAGGTCCGCCTCCATCAGGTTGGTCACTCTGGCCGAAAGGGCATCGTTATCGCCAAATTTTATCTCATGCACGGCCACCGTGTCGTTCTCGTTGATAATCGGTACAAGGCCGAAATCGAGAAGTGTGTTTATGGTGTTTCTGGAGTTTAAAAATCTGCGACGGTTCTTCAGGTCATCGTGGGTAAGAAGCACCTGCCCGACCTTAAAACCTTCCTCGCCAAAATACTTCGCCCACATGGCGATGAGGCTTCCCTGTCCGAGAGCCGCGGCCGCCTGCCTTTGCGGAATCGACATCCCTTTCCGGTTGACGTTGAGAAGTCTCGACCCGATAGCCACAGAGCCGGAACTCACAACAGCGATTTTACACCCGGTTCGGACAAGTTCCGCCGCCTGCCCCGCGATCATGGCGATGACAGTTTCATCGACCTCGGTATGACCGGCGCCGGTCAGTAGTCCGCTACCCACCTTGATAACGATCCGTTTGGCGCCCCGGGTCAGGTCGGCCCGGCGTTCACCGAAAGAGCGGGTCATACCTGGCAAATAGAGGTTAAACCTTCAAGCTTGCCCAGGGCGGCGCCCGAGTCGATCGACTCCTCGGCTCTTCTCACCCCCTCCGCCACAGAGCCGGTCACACCGCCGGCGCAGATGGCAAGGGCGGCGTTTAATACTGTTATATCCCGTTGGGCGCCCTTCTTCCCTTTCAGGACATTTCGGGTAATCGTGGCGTTTGTCTCCGCGTCACCCCCCTTGATCGACTCCAGGGTTGATTTTTCCAAACCGAAATCCTCGGGAGTGACTGTATACTCCTTCACCTCGCCGTTTTTCAATTCGGCGATATACGTTTCGCCGGTGACGGTGGCCTCGTCCAGACCATCGGCGCCGTGGACCACAAAGACATGCTCCGATCCAAGATTCGCCAATACATGGGCGATAGGGGCTATCAGTTTTCTGTCGTAGAGGCCGATAACCTGTGATTTGGCGCCCGCCGGATTGGTTAGGGGGCCAAGGATATTAAAAACTGTCCTCACCCCTATCTCCCTGCGCGGTCCAATGGCGTATTTCATGGCGCCATGCAGTAGAGGGGCAAATAGAAATCCTATTCCCACCTCATTAAGGGACTTCTCCACCTGCTCAACACTTGCCTCTATATCAACACCAAGCGCCTTGAGAGTGTCCGCTGAACCGGCTTTCGACGATACCGCTCTGTTGCCATGCTTGGCCACGGTCAGCCCCGCCCCTGCAGTGACAAAAGCGGCGGTAGTGGAGATATTGAAGGTCGATGCGCCGTCTCCCCCGGAACCACAGGTATCCACTATCTTTCCGGCCCCTGCGTTGATGGTGGTGGCCTTTTCACGCATAACTCTCGCGGCGCCTGTTATTTCATCAACGGTCTCCCCCTTTATCCTGAGCGCCGTCAGAAAAGAACCGATCTGCGCGTCGGTGGCGCCACCAGTCATAATCTGTTCCATCACCTCGACCATCTCCTTCTCGGTCAGATCGTTATCGGAGATGAGTTTGCATATTGCCTCTTTTATCGCCATTGCGCGCCTTTAAATTTAATAAAGTTTAACAGCAGATCCTTGCCACGATCTGTGATGATCGACTCGGGATGAAACTGCACCCCTTCTGTTGGATCCGATTTGTGCCGGATTCCCATAATAACGCCATCGTCGGTACGGGATGTAACCACAAAACATGACGGTAAGGTCGATTCTTTCACAATCAGGGAGTGATATCGGGTTGCTACGAACGGGTTCTCGATATTCTCATACACTCCCTTGTTGTCGTGATGAACCATGCTCGTCTTGCCATGCATCAGGTAGGGCGCCCTTACCACTTCACCACCGAAAGCCGCCGCTATCGACTGGTGCCCTAGACAAACACCGAGAATCGGAATCTTGCCGGTGAAAGCCTTTACAGTTTCTACAGAGATACCCGCCTCGTTGGGTGTTTTCGGGCCGGGGGATATGACAATAAGCGCAGGCTTCATCTCCGAAATATCTGATACGGAAAGTTTGTCGTTACGGACCACATTCACCTCCCGCCCAAGCTCAATAAAATACTGGGCGAGGTTATATGTGAACGAATCGTAATTATCTATGAGAAGTAACATGCTCTCCTTATTCGCCTGTCAAAAGAATCGCTGAAATTGAAATTGTATTATATTAACCGGATGAGTGAAAGATAGTCCATATCAGGCCAGGATTTCAAACAATCCTTTTCAACAATACGCCTGACGCAAGCGCTACAATTCAGATCAACTTATCGTTTATTTTATTATTCCATACTGAACTGACAATAGTTTATAGTAGTATTATTTTATATATAAAATAGCAGGTTCCTGAATGACTGATTTAGCCTCTCACAAGTCGCTTGACGCACGGTATCGACGCTACGTCCTGGCTTTATTACTCGGATGGACCATCATTCTCTCCGTAATCCTCGCCCGTGACCTGCACTACTCCGACCAGATGGTCAAACTGCTTGCAAGAAACAAAGCGAACGTGCATTTCGAGTGGATTGTTGCATTCAGAAGTTGGGTAGCCTCGCATCAGGGTGTTTACGCCCCGATCTCCGAAAGAACACCTCCCAACGAATACCTTGAAGTCAAGGAGCGGGATATAACAACCCCTTTCGGTAAAAACCTCACACTCATAAACCCCGCCTACATGACCCGCCAGATATTCGAGGAGTACAGCAGACAACTCGATGTACACGGACATATAACAAGCCTGAGACCTATCAGGCCCGCAAACAGCCCGGACGAGTGGGAACGCGCCGCCCTGGAGTCTTTCGAGCGTAATGTTCCTGAAACCATGGAGTTCACCAACATCGGCGATAAACCGTACCTCAGGCTCATGCGGCCACTTTTTATAAACGAAGTCTGCCTGAAATGCCACGCCAAACAGGGTTACCACATGGGAGATGTCCGTGGCGGGATTAGTGTATCCGTTCCGATAGGTGAGCTGTTATTACGAAAAGAGAGTGAGTTTTTCACCAAAATAGTGACTTACGGATTGCTCTGGATTCTTGGTATCGGAGTCATTCGTTATGGAGCATGGAGGCTCAGCGACCAGATTTTACTGCGAGGCAAAGCCGAATCGGAGGCGAGGCGCCTCGCCACAGCCATGAGGAACGCCGCCGATATGATCCTGATTACCGATACGGACGGCGCCATACAGTATGTAAACCCGACTTTCGAGAGGATCTCAGGCTTTGACCGGGAAGAGGTGATTGGACAGAATCCCCGAATCCTGAAAAGTGGAAAACATGAACCTGAATTCTTTGAGCATATGTGGAGCACCATCCTGGGCGGCGCTGTCTGGGAAGGTCATATCACAAATAAACGCAAAGACGGAACAGAGTATGAAGTAGAGGCCACCATCTCTCCCGTATCAGAGCCTGAAAGCGGAATTACCGGCTTCGTAGCCATCAAAAGGGATATCTCGCGTGAAGCGATATTAACAAAAGCGAGAGAGTTTTTCGCTTCGGCCACATCCCACGAACTGCGAACACCCCTGACAAAGCTTGAGCTATTCCGCATTCTTTTCCTCGATCTCGTGGACGATCTGCCGAAAAGCGAGCGTATCACCCAAAGCTCGAATGTGCTCGACGAAATCTACGCCGATATTCAGAGGGTCGTTACCGCCACAAGCATTCTGAGCGGATTGACATCTCTCGGAAAAACCGCTTCAGGATGGGTCAACCTTGTGATGGTCGTTTCCCACTGCGTCGATACGGCTGAAATTGCGGCCAAAGGAGAAAGACGTAAGGTTAAAATCATCAAAGAGCTGAGCGGAATGGAAGCGGACACCCTGGTGAGGGGTGACCAGATCATGATCCAGAGAGTATTGGAAGAGATCCTCTCCAACGCCATCAAATACACACCCGACGGCAAAAACACAAATGTGACATGCAGGACCGAAGGCGCCAAAGCCATTGTAGAGATCACAGATCCCGGAGTCGGTTTCCAGATCGAGAATACAGAAGCGCTCTTCGCCCCCTTCTTCTCCCTCGAAGAAGTCAACGAACACTCTTCCGGTCAGTATACCTTTAAAGGAGGCGGGCTAGGTTTGGGGCTTACCATCGCCAGAATGATTATGGATCAACACAAAGGGTCCATCGAAATAGAAAGCGAAGGAGAGAAGAAAGGAACAAAGGTAACCCTTACTTTTCCTGTCACACCTTTATAGAAGTTCAGGTATCGACACCCTTAAGGTTTGCGTACAATTTTTCAGCTTTGCGACTTGTCGTTTCCACCAGAGACGCCAAGCAGAAAACCTTCGATAAACTGGTCCAGGTCGCCGTCGAGAACCCGGTTGACATCACCAACCTCTATCCTTGTGCGCAGATCCTTGACCATCTGGTAAGGCTGGAGAACGTAAGAACGAATCTGCGATCCCCATTTAATCTCCATTTTTTCGCCTGAGACGTTGGCCATCTTTTCCTTGCGCTCAATCTCAGCGAGCGCATAAAGCTTGCCCTTCAGCATTTTCATGGCGGTGGCCTTGTTCTTGTGCTGGCTTCGTTCGTTCTGACAACTAACTACAGTCCTGGTCGGAACATGGGTTATGCGAACCGCCGAATCTGTGGTGTTGACATGCTGACCACCCGCCCCCGAAGAACGGTATGTGTCGATTTTCAGATCGTCGTCCCGGATCGTCACATCGATTTCATCACCAAGCTCAGGAGTTACCGCTACAGATGCAAAAGAGGTATGCCGCCTCTTGTTCGCGTCGTAAGGTGATATACGTACAAGCCTGTGCACGCCAACTTCCGCCTTCAGATATCCGTATGCGTATTCACCTGTGACAATGAACGTAACTGATTTGATTCCGGCCTCGTCACCAGGAAGAAGATCGACAACCTTGACCGGATATTTTCTCCGTTCAAGCCAGCGCAAATACATACGCATGAGCATCTCCGCCCAATCCTGCGATTCCGTTCCCCCTGCGCCGGGATGGATTTCGACAATAGCGTTCGCATAATCGTGGTCACCTGAAAGCATGGAAGCTAATTCCACTTTTCTGGTCTGTTTCGAAAGGTCAGACATCTCAGTGACAGCCTCAGCCATCATCTGTTCATCCTCATCCTCTTCAAGCATCTCTACAAGCTCTTCTAAGTCGATAAGACGCTTTTCAAGCTCGTTGTACATATCGAGACTTCGGGTAATGATCGCCCTTTTTTGAAGAATCGGGCGGGTAGAATCGGGGTTGTCCCAAAAACCGGGGGCGCTAATCTGTTCTTCTAATTCAGCCAGCTCTTTTAACTTTGAGTCGAAGTCAAAGATGACCTCGGAGCCGGTGCAGTTTGACCCGCGTTTCTTCGAATTGCGCTTTAAATTCTTCGTTCATAGGAGGGCTATACTACAAAGGCTCCCGCAAATTGTCAATGACAGCTTACGGGAGCCAGATATATTTTCAGGTAATCCGGTTCTAACCCATTGTGAATAACGCTGTCGTAATCGACTGCTGGCAGTTGGTAAGAAGATCGGATGTCGTGAAAGTGTAGGCGCCCTGTGTAGCGGGAACCCGGTAGTTGCCCTGAAAAAGCCCGGGGGCAAGCCATTGTGTAAGAGTTACCGTCGCTCCACCTGAAAGGTCCGCGCCGCTAACCTCAGCTACAACGGAAGTTTCATCCTGCCGGTCATAGTCCTCAAGAGTAAGGGAAACGGTTGCAGGGCCGTTGACAGATAGACCTGAACCTGGCGAAACCGTAAAAATCGCAGTCTGGCAACCAGATGTAGAAGGGGAAATCAGGATTGACGCCGTCTGTCCCTCCGCATCCTCAGCGAAGAGAGTTACCGCGCCTGTAAAAGAAGCCTGGTTATGAACGAAAACCTTAATAGTTGTATCATCGACAGAATGTTTTTCAATGGCGCTGGTGTTAGAAAGCCACCATTCGACCGGAGGCAACGCTCCTCTGGCGTATGCGTACGCATAGTTATCATTCATTGCGTCAAGGGTCATAGTGGAAGGGTAGATCGATAACGTGGCGTCGTCAAAACTTACATACTGCGTGACCTTGTGATTGACCGACTTGGCGTGAACCTCGGTTCTGCCTGAAAGGAAATTGGAAGTGATGGTGGCCGTCGCCACACCGTCTCGGTCAGCGGTAAAATAGGTATAACCATCTGCAGTGTCTAAATAACCACCCTGGAAAAATCCCCATTCGCTCCCTATATAAAAACCTACGCTGGTGGAAAGCCCCTGAACCTTGGCGATCAATTCGAGCGTATCACGCCCATTTGCGCGTACAACAGTTCCTATCCCCTCAGAATCGGGCGTGATAGGAGAACTCACCGTCAGTGTCAAGCTTGGATCGCTGGTGGGGCGACCGTCATCTGATGTGGCACCGCAACCGGAAATCATCCCGGAAAACACGACTCCAGTCACCACGGCAAGAAGAGCCGATAAATAAAACCGGTGATTGATCCTACTCATATCCATTTTACCCTTCAAAGGTTGTTTACCTCTCATCTAAACGCTACTCTTTAACGCTTCTCGTATCTCATCTTTTGTCACATCGACCGGCGCAACACATTTCCCTATGCCGTCAAGGAGCGCAAACCGTATCGTTCGGCCTTTGGCTTTTTTATCGTGTTCCATGGCTTTTATCAATAAGCTGTGATCTACACCTGTTGGAACTTTGTATGGCAGTCCAGCTTTTTTCAATATCGCGGTAACCCTCTGAACACCGTCTTCGGGTAACGTTCCTTTTATACATGACAATCTCGCCGCTACCACCATTCCGATAGCAACGGCGTAACCATGTTTATATTTACCATATCGTGTAACAGATTCAATCGCATGTCCGACCGTATGGCCGAAATTCAGGATCGCTCTCCTGCCGGTCTCCTTTTCATCATCCGCAACGACTTTAGCCTTGATTCTGCAACACCGTTTAACAACATCCGCCGTTACTTTCGGATCAAGATCAACCAGATCAGATATTCTTTTTTCGAGCACACCGAAAAACTGTTTCGATTCTATAAGGCCATACTTTATGACCTCGGCGACTCCACAGAGAATCTCATCCAATGGAAGAGTATTCAGCGCTTCCACATCAAGCAGTGTCAGGCTCGGTTGATGAAAAGAACCTATCAAGTTCTTCCCACCGGGATGATTTACTCCCGTTTTTCCACCGACAGAGCTATCAACCTGCGAGAGCAGGGTGGTAGCGACCTGCACAACCTTGATACCTCGCATGTATGTGGCGGCGGCGAATCCGGCTATATCACCAACGACTCCTCCACCAAGCGCAACGATCAGATCGTTTCGGTCAAATCGCTCCTGTACCAGTTTGTCGTGTATTTTCCCGACAGTATCTATAGTCTTGTACTTCTCACCATCCGGCAAAAAGATCTTTTTATAACTTACCCCCCCCTCGTCAAGGCTTTTGCAAAACGCCCTTCCGAAAAGGTTGTATACTTTCCGGTTGGTAACGACCAACGCGCGGCATTTGAAACCGGCGATTCTCCCGCCAGACTCCTTACCGATAATGCCGCTTCCGACTACAACATCATATGAGCGTTCCCCCAGCGCAACACGAACAATCGATTTTTTTGCGTTGGTCATCCAGCTCTGTTCTTATCCCTTATCAGACCGCCGCTTGGTCGGGGCCTATTATCGTTACGGGTACTTGAAGCACAGCGTCTTCGATTATTACAGTAATGTAAGTGGTTCCGGTTACGCTCCAATCCTTGAACTCGTAGGCGAAATAACTGTAACCGTTGGTATCGGTAATAAACAGACCAGAGGCGCCATCGAAAGAGAGCACACCTGTTATCGACCAGGCGCCCCAGGCGTCTCCGGCGGCGTTGCCGTTTTCGTCCCATACACGAACGCTAAGCACCACACCACCACCAACAGGAATAGTGTGTGGCGAGGCTGTGACCTCGAAGTAGTATCCACTGGGAGAAGTTGGCCCTGTAGGTCCAACCGTCTGTGTCGCAACATGCTCAGATCCGTCCGATCCGCAGTTCGCCAGGAACAGTGGAGCGGCGATCAAGGCGCTCAGAATTACAATTTTATGCCAGGTCATTTTCGCACTCATTACCTTGTATCCTCGCCTTTAATCTACAATCTTTGGAGTGATGAAGATAAGAAGCTCTTCACTGCCACGCTTGGTTGATTTGGACTTGAACAGCCAGCCCATGAAAGGAATGTCGGCAAAACCAGGCACTTTCCGGTGCTGAATTTCGTCACTGTTCTGAAACAGGCCCCCGATTACAGTAGTTTCGCCATCCCCGACCAAAACTTCGGTTTTCGCCTGTTTTGTTCTGATAGGCGGACCGGCGCCTGTATCCTGGGTAAAATCAGCAGTGTCCTTGTTTACCTCGATTTCCATTCTAACATTATCGTCAGGAGTAATGTGCGGTGTCACCTTGAGCTTGAGCTTGGCGTCCTTGAACTCCGTCTTTGTTCCTTCGGAGGAGATGGTCTGATAAGGAACCTCTTCTCCCGACTCCATTTGAGCCTCTTTATTGTTCATGGTCGTTATCCGGGGCATCGATACCAATCTGCCCTCACCCGTTTCTTCCATGGCCATAAGCTGCGCGTCAAGCAACGCCGTTCCGTTTATATGTCCCAGCGTTAATCCGATTGCGCCCGTTGGATCGGTTATGGGAACATTGACCAGGTTTCCGCCGGTTCCAGACTGAATCGCAGTCGAACCGTTAGTACCGGTTATCCCGACAGTATTCGGATAGTTATAACCAGTGACACCTTCATAATATCCACCCCACTGAATACCCAACTCTCTGGCTTTATTATGGGTGATCTCCACAATTCTCGATTCGATCAGCACCTGTTGCTCTTTCTTGTCAAGACTTTCAATCAGGCTCGCCATTTCAATCAGCTTTTCTTTTGTGTCCTGAGCGATGAGCGAGTTTGTCCGTTCATTTATCTCCAGCTGACCTCTCTCACTCTTTATCGAAGCCAGGTTGGCTTTCATGTTAAGCGCAGTTTCGTAATTGATCTCGAAGATACGGGTAAAAAGAGGCGCCAGAATTTTTTCAGCGTCCATTTTAGTTTTTTTGGCTTCATTCTCGTCTTTCACCTCCTCAACGGTGGCCACACGAATAATGTTCCCCTCCTTGATCATATCAAGGCCGTTATTCTTGAGTATTACCTCCAGCGCCTGATCCCATGGAACATCGTTCAGTTTCATGGTGACCTTACCTTTGACGTTATCTGAAGTGATAACGTTATATCCGGCGACATCGGCAAGAATTCTCAGTATGTTATGTATGTCGGCCTTCTGGAAGTTCAGGTTGATTTTTGTACCTGTGTACTGAGCCTCTTCAGGTCCAACAAGTTCGTCTTCTTCTGTAGCCTGACTTGCCATGGCGAGTACCGTTTCGTCGCCAATCTCAAGATAAACCTTGTTGTCTTCGACGAATATATTATAAAGAGAGGACTCAGAAAGATTGACCACAATCTTTACCAGTGGATCATTTCCACCCCGAAATTGGAAAGCGGCGATATTTCTGATCTTCGATTGATCGTTATCGACTTTTAATATACGTTCATCAGCCTGCTTTATCGTAGCTCCGGGCAGATCAATGGTAAGCCTGTTCATTTCCTTACGAGCGATCAGTCGGAATTCAGGATCCGGCAGGGACATGGCGACAGTAACCTTGTCAAGACCATCCACACTTTCAAAGATAATGTCCCTTACGCTGGTCTGACCGTCCAAAAGATCAGTGATAGTCATAGGCTCAATTTCGGCCACCGCCTCTTCCGTTCGCACATCACCTGAATCACCGGCGTCAACAACCATCGGCTCCTCATTACTCGCTTCAGGATACACAGCGGAATCTTCATCGTTATTTGCAATCGAACTATTGTCCATCGCATCACTTTCTGTGGCTGAGTCACTCGGCGGGGTAGCGCCACCTACATAAATCAGCAACCTCTTGGGATCAGAGTCATCCACGCGATAAGCGGTTTCATATTTCAAGTCGATTTCCAGCCGGGAATCGGACGATTCCGGGAAGAAATATGGACGAACCACATCGACAGGGTCGACATTAACCGGTATCAGCGTCTGATATCCTGAGAGATCGACACCCGACATATCGACAATAAGGCGCATCGGGTCTTTCAGTTGAAAAACAGTGTATGGTATAGCCGCATCCGCCTCAACAGTTATAGTTACCCCGCCATCCTCCGAAGCAGTCGACAGGTCTGTCACCAGAGCGGTCGCTACTTGCTGATCAGTCGTGGTTGTCTCCTCCGGCTTTTGCGCGGTTATGGAGCTGGCGCACGCAACCAGAACGAACGACAGACAAATTGCAAGCGCGTTCGATCTAAAGTTCAGCCTTTTCACGGATCACTCCTCCTTTGGTCTTAATCTAAGCGATGTCTCCACAGTATGGAACACACCTTTTTCTTTAAGATTCTGTATTTTCTCACTAACTACGATTTTATCGGACCTTATACCTACAACCTTACCGCAGTTATGTCCAAGATAATCACTCATTCTTACTGTATGTCCGCTACCACCAGGGGACTCTATCAGGGCGACAAGCTCTTCATCCTTTGAAATAACTCCAGCCAACCTGAGAGACAGGAGGTCATACTTCTCCAACTGTTCTCTTGGTCTGTCCTGTTCGCAGATTTCAGCCTCTTCGCCTTCCTCAGACGACCCGGCCATCAAAGACCAGAACGGATCCCTCTTGTTGCGGGATGTGTATCTTTCGCCGGAGGACATATAGCTGGCAATGACCTCCTGGCGCGCTTCAGACAAACTCTGCAACTCGTCTTCGTCAACCGGCTTTACGTCTACATCTTTATCAGCCATGCCAGAGCTCCCGGCGCTCCACCTATCGCCTGTTCCCAGTCTTTGCAATTTCCAGCCGACCGGGCCTTTCATCTTTTCCCAACGCTCCGCCTTCACATTCGTTATGAACGGCTCTCCGCCTTCTCTTGCTTCAGTCCGTTTGTAGCTAATGGACGCGAACTTGCCACTGGCTTTGATTTTGACGTCGCTTACGTTATATATGGTTCTTTTGTAATTCAGTATTTTGAGAAATTCTTTTTTGCTGATATCGTCATCCACAAATGACGGGGCTACCATAGTTTCAGACTGCTTGTGGTTGTTTGTCGCAATAGCTTTTGCCATTGACTGAAACGACGCACGGACCTGTGTCTCTTCTGAGTCTCCACCACCCTTGAGAAACTGCTCGTAACCAAGATAGGCCAAGCCCAGCAAAAGAAGTATTATTATCGGCGCTTTATCTTTCATGCTATACACCCGAACCGAGCTTCATACTTGATACCGGCAAAACCAATAAAACGATATTCATTATTTCGTCCCCTTCTTCGCGCCAGGTTTCCCACCTTTGGCCGGATCTTCTTTCGGCTCTATATAGCGGTAGGTTACGGCGCTAAGGGATGTCTTTATGGATGCCCCACTATCTTTCTTCCCTTTTTGCATGCTGATATTGCTCACGGTGACTATACGGTCCATATTTGCGATTCGATCAAAGAATCTAAGGACATTGTGAAAGGTACCGTTAACCTCGATTTTTATCGAAACCTCGGAGTAAAATTCCCTTTCCACCTCACCACTAGGCTTGAAAACCAGAAATTCGAGTCCTGATTGAGTTCCAAATTCTGTGATTTTTTCAAGAAGAAGCGGAATTTCCTTCTCCTGGGGAAGGTATTTTTTCGAGACTTCCAGTTTTCCTTCAAGCTCCGCGATCTTGTCTTCAAATTTGGTCTTGTTTGCATTCAGGTCGCGATTGGCGTTAACCTCGTTCTGCTTCTTGGCAAGACTTCCTTCCAACCCGGAAAGCTCATTCACCTGCCCGCTTAACACGAAGTAGTAGACAAGAGCGATGATAAGAACAGAAACGCCTACCAACGCCCCCATCCGTTGCCATGCTGGAACGGGATACAGCGAGTCGTAGGGCAGTTTTTCAAACAGCTTGTCTAGATCCACGCCTGTCTTACGCTCCTCTTCTCATTCCGTTTGAATTCATATTATTAATGACCAGTCTTCTTTTTCCTGGCGCCGCCCTTCCGTTTCCTGTTCTTCTCTTCCTTCGCCTTCTTGGCGGCTTCCGCCTCGGCCTTCCTCTTGGCGATCTGCCGTCCGAGGGCGCTTACACAGGCTACAGTAAATTGCTTGATAGTCTCTTTGGCGACTTTTGTTTTGGTTATCTCTTTTAACTCAATGTCAAAGAATCGACCGGTCCCCTTTAGCGCGTGCATCAGCTTGGCCACCGCCGTCTGGGAGAAAGAATACCCTTTGATAGTCATCCTTCCACCACTATCATCTACCGACGTCAACCAAATTTCAGGAGGGAGAATAACGTTCATCGTATCGAAATACATGGTAGGACCCTGCTTGATGGCCCCGAGAAACTTTATGGCGTCCAAAACAGACTCAAGCTTGGCCTGCTTGGCCTCCATAAGTTTTATCTTTTCGCGAATACCTTTTTGCTTGGCAAGCTCCTTGTCGGCCTGCACGATCTTTTTCTTCGTATCGGCGATCCTGACGGTCTGCGCCTGGTAGTACATGAAGCTGAAACCGAGCGCCACTAACAGCACAACCACACCCAGCACGATTTCACGTTGAATATCGAGCCTGTCCTTGAAGTGACGGTCCGCAAGAAGGTTTATTTTGATCATTTGTCTTCGAACCTTCTGATAGCCAGCCCAACGGCGGCAACGGCCATCGGAGCAATCTTTTCAAGATACTCTGGGTCAAAATTCTTCCCAAGTTTCATATTCCTGAACGGATTGAGAATCTCGCAAGTCAAACCCAATTCTGAGCCGATGATGTAGTCGATCCCCTCCAGCGAGGATGACCCTCCGCAAATATATATGCGACGAACCCGACTGTCGGATGTGCGCGAAAACATGTCGAACGTTTTCTTCAACTCTTCTGTTATCTCAAGCGCGCCGCTCTTGATATGAGGAATAAGATCTTCACGGGAAGCCTCGTCCTCTACATGTCCGAGTTTCATCATTTCAGCGTCACGAAAACCGACACCCATATTTTTCTGTATTGTTTCGGTAATATTCGCGCCACCAACAGGGATATCCCTGGTATAGGCCGTAACGCCGTTTTCGACTATATTTACGTTGGTAAAAGTGCCGCCGATATTCACCAGAGCGACGGTATCGTCCTCCGCCACTCCGTAGGCCACTTCAAACCCGTTCTCCAGAGAGAGAACGTCAAGATCGACAACAGCCGGTTTTAGCCCGGCGTTTCTTATAATCTCCGCCTGCTCGAAAACCACGTCTTTCTTTGCGGCGACAAGGAGCACTTCCATCTGCCTGTCATCACTATCGACAGGTTTCTGTCCCTTCTGCGGTATCTCACCCTCCGCCTTGACGATCTGGAAGTCAACGTTCACTTCGTCGATATCGAAAGGAATATATTGCTCCGCTTCCTGCTGGATAGACTCGGAAAGATCCTCGCTACTCATAAGGGGAACTGTGATTTTCTTGATTATTACCGACTGCCCGGAGACGCAAAAAGCGCAATACTTGACGTTATTCGGTATCTTCTCTGATTTCAGCAAGTTCTTTATGGCCGCTGAAATCGCGGCGGGGTTCTCCACTTCACCATCCACAATGGTGTCAGGCGGGAGGGAAATCATACCAAAGTTCAGTAACTCAACACTTCCCCGGCTTCCGATCTTCAGAAGCGCAAGCTTCACGGAGTAAGACCCGATATCAATTCCCAGAAACGGCTTGTTCGCCAGTGAAAACACTGTCAGTCACCTCACCAGTTTTTTCATAATGCGTTCACACATCAAAAAAGACACCCTCCCGGTCATCCAGATCAAGTCCGAGAGCCAGAAGAATTTTTCGCTTGGTATCGAGTCTGCAAAAGTGCCCCTTTTCAACCCGGTCAATGGTCTGAACCGAAAGACCTGTTTTTCGCGCCAACTCAGCCTTGCTCATCATCTTGGACTCACGTATTGAGCGAACATTGTTGAGGCGTCGTATATTGCTATCCTTAGTCCCCGGCACAAACCCAAACCCTCATAAGCACGACTTAAACGCCGTATTAGCCTAAAATTAAGGAGCAATTTAGCATCAATTAGGTATATTTGTCAACAATTAGTTTAAAGTAACTGCCAATTTACCTACATTATATCATATTAAGCATTATTTATATTTCATGTTAAACTATTTTAAATAATATCGATTAGTTTTATGTATATTTCCATTAATTACAGTCTATTACTGCTACTTATATATTACTTCTACCGTAATTATTTTCGGCGCAAAAACACTGACTATACCACCAACATGCAAACTAACCCGATAACTCAAACATCTCAACCTCCCCATTCGACAAATCAATTATCGCACAGGTACCTTTTCCACTCACCCAACCACACCCCTCACCCGGATTCAGCGCCAATGTATTCCCGTATTTTTCAAATTTTGGCGTGTGAGTATGCCCAAAAACTATCAAATCGAGCGCTTCGTTCTCTAAATAATCGGACAGCGGTCCAGGCTCATGCAACATGACTATCGAAAAGCCGTTTATGGTGACCAGACAGGGGCGCTCGTTTATTATCCATCCGTTTCTATCGAACATATCACGTATCCCTACCTTCTCCCCGTCGTTATTTCCGAACACAGCATAGAAAGGCGCCACAAGGCTCTTGAACCTTACCAGGGCGAAGGGTGAGACGAAATCACCGCAGTGCAGGACGACCTCGACCTCCTGGTCGTTAAATATTCTTATCGCATGATCTATGTATGGAAGCCGGTCATGGGTATCCGAAATAACCCCTATTTTCATAAACACTTACCTCAATGTGTCATAATTCACAAATCGATTATTCTTTGTGACGGTTAATTATACTAACCACCTCCTCGACCACGGAATCGAGTCTCTTTTTTATATCCGATTCCCAAAACCTGAGAACCCGCCATCCACCCTTTTCCAACAACTCATTGTTTTTCCTGTCCCGTTCGATGTTACCAGTTATTTTTTTCTCCCAATACTCACTATTGTTAATATTTCTGAGCTGGTCTTTAAGGCTTTTCTTATTTCGAATTCTCCACTGGTTGCCATGCCAATAATCGCCGTCAACGAAAATTGCAACTTTTGAGGAGACAAAAACGATATCCGGTTTCCCCGTAAGTCCATACCCGCCAAGTCTGTACCGAAGTCCCATACGCCACAACGATTTTCGCAAGGTTAACTCTGGAGAGGTATCCCTGCTCTTCACCATTTTCATGGTTCGACTTACTGTCGCCCTGTCTCGCACCAACTATACCTCCAGTGACTGGGCCAGTGGCGCGGCCAGTGGCGCGGCCACGGCGAATTTCGCTGACGCTGGGAACCGAACGGTTATTTACGTTCGCTCCGGTAGCGATGGCTACGCCACCTTCCTCCGACTCTGTTACGGGTGGCTGGGCCCGGTCACAGCGATTAACGCTTGTATGATAGTGATCAGGTGAAAATGAGCCGGGACACAGTTACGCATTTGCCGACTTACCCGGACAAACAGCGTTAGCAATCTCCCCGCTTGAGCCATCGTGCGTCGATGAGGAATCTAACGGCGTCTTTTCAGGTGACCGTCGATTTTTTGCAAGCTAACGCCCGGCAGGCCGTCCCGACTCGCTCCTATTCTACCGTAATTGAGGAGGGACTGTCATGAGTGTTTCTGTCATAGGAGTGGATACCAGCAAGGGCGAATTGGTCATAGCGTTTGCCGACAAGTCACGCCCGGTCGCATATGTTCCGAACAAAGAAGCTGATATTAAAAAGTGGCTCACTAAAGATAGAGATCGGTTCGTTAGTGGCGGTTGCGACATTAAAAGACGCCCTCACAAAAGAAGCGGTCCGCGAGGTTGATTCCGAACCTGGTCGCAAGGAAGGGCGACATCGTGTGGGGAGTGTTCCTGGTGTTGGTCGGGTGATTGGGGCCTCGCTCGCCCTGACGTTTGACAAGGTCGCTTTTACTTGCGTCGATAGTTTCATCGCATACCTCGGAGACTCGATCCGAGGCCGTCAGACTCCGGCGGCAAACAGGGTCGAAGGCGTCTTACAAAACGAGGATCAGGCCAGCTTCGAAAACTTTTACATCTGTCGGCAATGATAGCCATAAAGCGCCCAGAGTTCAGAGAGCTGCATCAAGGGTATCGTAACCGCGGCCTCCCATCGACAGAGGCCCTCGTCATTATCGCTCGAAAGATAGCCCGTATAGCCTTCTCACTCTGGAAAACAGGAGAAATATATGATGAAAATAAACTACAATATGCGTTGACTTGATATATAGAATCTAACGCGCCGTGTGAAAGCCTTATTCAATTCGCGCTGGTAGCGGGGGCTACGCCCCCTTCCATCGGGTCTGTTACGGAACCCATCCCCATGACTACGATGGCAGGGAGGTCGCTGGGGGCGGCAGTGTGCCATACACCACACCTTGTACCCGGCTGGGCGCGCCATGTACTGGCAGTACGCCTCGTACCCCGAGAGGGTGTCCGCCAAGGCGGTTTTGTTCTTTCGGAATTGCGCTGAGGCGGCTATACTGGTTCATTGTGTGTTAAATCAGGATACGCTTAATAAAAAATGTACCTCCAGCTCAAGGAAGATGTACGGCATCTTGTGGATCTGGCCAGTAACGCCACAGAGGCGTTCACCGCCGCACTATTCATAATTGACGAGAATGACAGCGCCGCATTGCGTCTGTTCACCTATCACTCTCTCTCGTTGAATGTGGATAGCGATGCGGTCATACCGACTGGACACGGCCTGGTAGGGTGGGTCGCCAAGAACGATAAACCGACCCATGCCAAGGAATTCGACCGGGACACTACATCCGCCCTCCGATATTATCTGAAAAACGAAGAGATAAAATCTTTTGCGGCGGCGCCGGTAAAAGAGGGGGACCGGGTGATCGGTGTTCTGGCTATTGACAGTAAACGGCAATATCTTTTTACCGAGAAGGTAGTGAAGATATTAAGCGAATTCGCCGCCGCCATATCGCTTGCCCTCGTTCGGGGCAGACGCAGGATAAAACTCGACCAGGGCGCGGTATCGTTCGATTCCCTCTACACAATGATCGAGAGAATTTCAAGCTGTACAACTATCGACTCTCTTGTAAAGGGTGTGCGGGCCCATCTTCCATTCCTGATATCGCACGACTCGATAGTATTCGCAGTTAAATCATTCGACTCCAACAATTTCCATCTGGTAAAAACACCCGGGGTAAACGAGGCTCCCCTTCCGCTGACAGGTTCCCGTATCGGCATGGTAATCCAGCACGGTACAGTAATATATGTGCCAGAAAGGGGCGAGTTCGATCTTTTCCCTGGCGCCGGGTCGAAGTGGCGTTCATTTCTGGGCGCTCCCATGGTTGCCCACGAGACGACTTTCGGCGCTATCGGCCTGCTCTCAAAAGAGAGGGGAGCGTTTCACAAGGCGGACGAAAAAGCTTTGAGTATGGTCGCCACCACCTGTGCAAGCGCATTCGCATGTCTATATCTGCACAACAAGGAGCGGGTATGGGAGTATGTTGATCCCCTTACAGGCAGATTCAACCATCGATACCTGCTTGATCGGTACGCCACAATGCCGGAGACAGGATCCGTATCGGTGGTTAACCTTATAGGGTTTTCCCGTATTAACCAGCAGGTCGGAATCGAAGGTGGTGATTACGCCTTGATAGAAACCGGTCGGAGACTAAACGATATAGCGGAGCGTTGTGGCGCAGTTTGCCGATATTTCGGGGACCAGTTTATTCTTGTGTTTGATAACATCAACAAGCGTGATTCCGTGGCTTTGTTAAATGAAATAGCCTCCAGCATAGAATCTACCCCCTTTCAGTTCAAAGGGATGGAGATGCAGATCACCCCGGCTATTGGAACCGCTTTTTTCCCGTCGGACGGAACAACCATGGAAGACCTTATCGGAAAAGCGCTGATCGCGGCGAACCGGGCCACTATCACTCCCGGTCAGCGAGTGGCCCTTTACGGAGGATCTGATTCCTCCCCTGAACTTAAGTTTGCCAATAAATGAACAGATTATTAGACAAGTTTCTTGGCGCATTTTCGTCTGATCTGGCTATGGACCTTGGTACGGCAAATACCCTGGTCTACGTCAAGGGCAGAGGCATCATGCTTAACGAACCATCAGTGGTGGTTCTCGCTAAAGACTCGGGGAAACTGCTCGCCATCGGCGCCAAAGCCAAAGCGATGTATGGCAAGACGCCCAGCAAGTTCGAGGCGATACGCCCCATGAAAGACGGTGTCATCGCCGATTTCGACTCCACCAGCAAGATGATCTCCTACTTCATTAATGCGGTCAAACCGCAACGGTTTGCTTTAAAACCGAAAATCGTGATTGGCATTCCGACCGGCATAACCCAGGTTGAGAAGAAGGCGGTCATCGACTCGGCGTTAAGCGCCGGGGTTCGGGAGGTTCACCTGCTCGAAGAGCCGATGGCGGCGGCAATAGGCGCCAGAATGCCGGTATCCGAATCGACCGGAAACCTCATCGTCGATATCGGCGGAGGTACCACCGAGGTAGCCATCATATCTTTAAACGCGACGGCCTACAGCGAGTCGATCCGGGTGGCTGGAGATGAGATAGACGAAACCATCGCCCGGTTTATCAGAAGCGCCTTTAACCTGGAGATCGGAATCTTCGAGGCGGAGAAAGTCAAGATGACTATCGGTTCGGCCCATCCACTCGACAGAAGGATCACCACAAAAGTTTTCGGCAGGGATCTTGTCGGTGGGTTGCCGCGCTCCATCAAACTTTCCGACGAGGATATAAGGGAAGCCATGGATGAGCCGGTCCGGGCTATTTGCGACTCAATCAGGAGGGCTCTTGAGAAGACCACCCCTGAGTTTGCCGAGGATATTTCCAATCGTGGAATTGTGCTTGCCGGGGGAGGAGCGCTGATAAAAGGGTTAGGCGCCAGAATCGCCAAGGAACTTACAATTCCTGTATACAGGGCGAAGGACCCGCTCACCGCTGTTGCGAGGGGCGCCGGTAGAGTATTGGAAGAGTGGGATCAGCTAAGAAAAGTGATCATAAACTGATTCCGCAAAACGTCAAGCATCGTTCTTCTGTCTATACGTGGGGCCTCGGAGCAAAATGGAAACGGTTGGTCAACCGAACACAACGAACTGGCCCCGCTTAAGGTTAATACTCCTGATCGGGCTGACCGGAATAGCGGTCACCCTGATGATCCGGTTCAGCGTACAGCTCGGTGTTCGCTCTGGTAGTTATATTCCTCTCATCCACGCTACATCGAAAGTCAAATTCAACACCACCTTAGCCCACCTCTGGTTTGAAGAGATCATTGCTGGCGATATGCAAGAGGATATCGAAATCGTCTGGAGTATGCTCGACGAGACGGACAGATATCTGAACCTGATAATAAAAGAGGCCAAACGGAAAAATGTCAGCGAAAATGGTTTTCTCGATTCTTCGGCAACCCTGCGGATCCTTCAGATCAGGAACAAGGTTACACGTTTCAGGGAGGTCGCCAGGGAGCGATACGACAAAAGGGCTACCGGAAATACAGGAATAGGCTCATCTATCGACCAGAAGTTCGACCGGATCTTCAGGGACTTGATAAGCGAGACGAATGTCGTTGAGGGTCAGCTCAGGAAAAAAATCGACACAGATCTGAACGGCCTCAGGTTCACCCAGCTTCTCCTTGTAGCGATGAGCCTCTTTCTTACAGCCCTGGTCGGAATCGTAATCTACCGATTTGACCAGCGAAGAGAGAGGAACCTCTCGGAAATCAAAGAGGTGTGTGTAGAGCTTGAAGGCGCCAGAAAAACGGCGGAATTCACATCGCGTCAACTTTCCACCGCCCTGAAAGAATCGGAGAGGCTTAGGGAAGAGGCGTCCGATTCCATGGAGCGGGCGGAAGAGTACGCAAAACTGGCGGATAAGGCCAACCAGACCAAAAGCGAGTTTCTGGCCAGCATGAGTCACGAGATCAGGACACCAATGAACGCCATTATCGGCATGGCGGACCTCCTGGACGAAACTGATCTCTCATCGGAACAGACGAAATATATGAACACTTTCCGCTACGCCGGAGAGACCCTGCTCTGTGTATTAAACGATGTCCTCGACCTGTCAAAAATTGAGGCGGGCCACCTGGAGTTGGAAATAATCCCGTTCGATCTTAAACCAACCCTTGATCAGATATGCGAACTTTCAGCCATCAAAGCAAAGGAGAAAGGTATTGAACTTAAGGTAGTTATGGATCCCCATGCTCCTCAATCCCTTCTCGGCGACCCTGGCAGGTTGCGGCAGGTCATTCTCAACCTGACGGGAAACGCTGTAAAATTTACCGAAAAAGGTGAAGTGGAGATCGCTGTCAAGAGTAACGGCCAAAAGGATCAGTCGGTTGAACTTTTCTTCTCAATCATGGATACAGGGATTGGAATTCCCGAGGAGAAACTTCACGATATTTTCGAGAGTTTCACTCAAGCGGACTCATCCATCACCCGAAAATACGGGGGTACCGGTCTGGGGTTATCCATATCAAAACACCTTGTTGATACAATGGGAGGCAAACTTAGTGTGGAGAGTGTTGTCGGGGAAGGGAGCGTCTTTTATTTCACCGCTAAATTCGGGGTATCGACAAGGGAATCAGTAGATGCAGGTTCTGGAAATGAAATTGCGCAAGCCGAGGAGAAGAACCGTCCGCTTAACATTCTTCTGGTGGAGGATAATCGGGACAACCGGAACCTGATTCTGGCATACTTGAAGAAAACGCCGCATAATGTCGATGTTGCGGAAAATGGGGAGATCGCTGTTGAAAAGTTCATTTCCGGAAAATACGATCTTACTTTTATGGATATCGAAATGCCGGTGATGGACGGTTTAACGGCCACCCGGAAAATCCGGGAGTGGGAAACAACAAACGGGATGAAACGAAAACCGATAGTCGCCCTTACCGCTCACGCCCTGCAGGAGAGCCGGGAAAAGAGTGGCGAGGCCGGTTGCGATGGTCACATCACCAAACCTGTCAGAAAAACGGTACTGCTCGAAACCGTGGAAAAATATAGATCAGGAGATAGAAATTGAACGATAGTAGTGAAAAGGGACGGGTAACCGTAAGGATCGATCCCGATATCGAAGAGATATTGCCTATTTTTTTCGGAAACCTGAGAGAATATATTAAGACAATAGGCGAGTCGCTCAAGAAAGACGACTATGAAACTATCCGCATTCTAGGCCACAGCATTAAAGGAGCCGGTGGAGGGTACGGTTTCGGTTTAATTACAGACATGGGCGCCGACATCGAAAAGGCGGCTGACTCCCTGGACCAGGAAGCTGTCAGGGCCAACACCTCACAACTGGAAGACTACCTCGACAGGGTGGACGTGGTTTTCGAATAGTCGCTTTTCGGAATCTCTGTAGTATAATTTCCCCCTTTAAAGTACAGTTCTTACAGGAAACATAAATGTCAGATTCCTACGATTATTCCGCCATAGAACAAAAATGGCAAAGCGTTTGGAGCAAAAATAACTCGTTTTCGGTCGAAACCGATAGCTCCAGGCCCAAATATTACCTTCTGGAGATGTTCCCCTACCCTTCCGGCAACATACACATGGGGCACGTGCGTAACTACACCATCGGCGACGCTATAGCCCGGCAAAAAACCATGGCCGGTTTTAACGTACTCCACCCCATCGGTTGGGACAGTTTTGGACTGCCAGCGGAGAACGCCGCTATCGCCAACAAGAGCCACCCGGCCGACTGGACCGTTGCGAACATAAACCGGATGCGCGAACAGTTCAAATCGCTCGGTTTTTCCTACGACTGGAGCCGGGAGATAGCCACTTCCCACCCAGGTTATTACAAATGGACCCAGTGGATCTTCGCCCGAATGTTCGACGAGGGGCTGGCGTACCAGAAGAGGACTTACGTTAACTGGTGCGACGATTGCTCAACCGTGCTGGCCAACGAACAGGTTATCGACGGGGCGTGCTGGCGGTGTGACAACGCCGTTATAAAACAGGAGCGGGATGGCTGGTTCCTGAAAATCACCGATTACGCCGAAGAGCTTCTTGAAGGCGTAAAAGAACTGCGTGGCAAATGGCCCGACAGGGTTTTGACCATGCAGGAGAACTGGATAGGAAAATCGCTCGGCGCAGAAGTAACTTTTACGGTGGAAGGGTTTGATAGCCTGACCATATTCACCACCCGTCCGGACACTCTATACGGCGCAACGTTCATGGCCCTGGCGCCAGAGCATGCCAATGCTAAAAAACTGGCGAAAGGGACCGATCAGGAAGATGCGGTAAACCGTTTTATCGATGAGGTGACCAAAGAGGAGAGACCTAGAGGCGAGGTAATTGAAAAGAGAGGTGTCTTCACCGGCAGGTACGCCGTCAATCCGCTTAACGGCGAGTCGATACCGATCTGGATAGCCAATTTCGTCCTGATAGAATATGGTTCTGGCGCCATTATGAGCGTACCGGCCCACGATCAGCGCGATTTCGAGTTCGCCCGCAAATACGACATACCGATCCGTCAGGTAATATCCTCCGAAGATGGCCCGGATGAAGCGCCTGAAGAGGCTTACTCTGGAGATGGCCTGATGATAAACTCCGGCCCTTTTACCGGTCTGCACAACAGGAGAGAGGGGATCAGAAAGGTGGTGGACCACCTGAAAGAGAAAGATATAGGTTGCGGAACAATAAACTACCGTCTGCGTGATTGGGGAATTTCCCGACAACGTTACTGGGGAGCGCCCATACCGATCATCCATTGTGACTCGTGCGGGCCGGTTCGTGTACCAGACAATGATCTTCCGATCAAGTTACCGACCGATATCGAATTCAGGGGCTCTGTCTCCGGTTTGGCGGAGATCGACTCGTTCAGCGACGCTAACTGCCCGAAATGTGGCGGTAATGGTAAACGGGAGACCGATACCATGGACACGTTCATGTGCTCCTCCTGGTATTTTATAAGATACGCTTCGGCCAGACTCAATACAGAGGTGGCGGCAAAGGGGGATATCGACTATTGGGCGCCGGTTGACCAGTATGTGGGTGGAATCGAACATGCGATATTGCATCTGCTCTACGCCCGGTTTTTTATGCGGTTTCTTAAAAAGATTGACGCTGTCCCGGTAAATGAACCGTTCACCTCCCTTCTTACCCAGGGAATGGTTATTAAGGACGGCGCCAAGATGAGCAAGTCGAAAGGGAACGTTGTAGACCCGGACGACCTGATAACAAAGCATGGCGCCGACGCCACCCGACTTTTCATCCTTTTCGCCGCCCCTCCGGAACGGGATCTGGACTGGGACGATTCCGGCATTGAGGGCGCCTCACGATTTATAGGCAGACTTTACAGATTTATAAACTTCCGTCTTGTCGCCATCCAGAATGGGGTCACTGCGCCACCGGTCAAAAATCTTCCGAAAGAACTTGCCGATGTCAGACGGTTAACTCATAAAACCATCGACAAGGTTAATACCGATTTCACGAGATTCCAGTTCAATACCGCTATAGCGGCCATAATGGAACTGCTCAACGGGCTTGGCGCCGCATTTCCATCCAAAGAGGAGAAGGAGTACGATGAGGTGACCAGCGCCGTATTAAAAGAGGCGGTAACCACCCTCATAACGCTCCTTAACCCGATAGCGCCCCATGTCACGGAGGAATTATGGGATAAAATCGGGGGAGAGGGGGACTTGGCCGAACGAAAGTGGCCGGACGCCGAGAAAGAGCTGTTACAAGACGATGAAATAGTTTTGGTGGTACAGGTCAACGGCAAACTGAGAAGCAGGATAACAGTTCCCGCCTCTATTTCAAAAGATGGGACGGAGAATGCCGCCCTGGCCGATGAGAGGATAGTTGAATTCATCGGCGCCAAACAGATAAGAAAAGTTATCGTGGTACCCGGCAGGCTCGTCAACGTGGTCATACAGACTTCCTGAAACGGGCGGGATTTGGATTGAGTCATTCAACAAGATGTGCAAAAATAGTGCGGAATTCTGAATTCGCAACGAATTGTGAACCTTTAACAGAAAACAGTGACATGAAGCGTTCAGCATCAGCGCCTTTTTCGGCTAATACAGTCATACTATCGTCTCTATTCTGTCTCCTGATCCTGATGGTCGGGATAGCTCCCGCTGATACCAGAGATGGTATTTATTACGAGGGAGAGATCGTTGAATTAAGTGAGAAGGGTGACCGCGCCGTTATCAATCTGGGCGCCAGCCAACGGGTCCTGGCGGGTGACAGGTTTGTCGTTATCCGCAAAGGAGAGGCGGACATCGACCCGGCCACCGGAAGTCAGGCTGGTCCAAAACAGCTACTGATAGGTGAACTTAAGGCTTTGGAGCCGAATATAGCCTTTACTGGTGTTGAGATAACCAAAGGTGTCAAGGATGTAACTCTGGGAGATATCATAAGACGCAAAACCTCCCCCCCCACAGGGATAACGGCCACTCCGATCGGCTTCAGAAAAATAGAGATCAAATGGAACATCCAGGCCGAACCGGAAACAAAGGGCTACGTCGTCTACCGCTCCGAATCGGAGCATGGAAATTTCCAGAAACTTTCCGATATCAATGGAATCGAGAACTCAAACTATGTCGATACCCATACACGCAGATCTCCCATGGCCGACTCGTTTACCTACTACTACAAGGTGGCGGCGGTAAACTCATTCAAGACCGAAAGCGATATGTCGGAAATGGTCAGCGCCTACACGGCAGACGCTCCGAAACCGCCCGCCAACCTTTCAGGACAGAGTAACGAAATCAGGTCTGTCCCTCTCACATGGGACGAACACCCGAACGAAGAGGTCGCCGGATATATTGTCTACAGATCGAATACACCTGTAGGGCCGTTCGAATCGATAGCCAGCCTGAAGGGAAGGAAAACCATCTCCTACACCGATTACAATGAAGGTTCAGGCTCTTCACCGAAACTTGAGGATTCCACTATCTACCATTACGCCATCTCCGCGTACAGCCCTTACGAGGTTGAAGGGGACAAATCGTTCTCTATAGCTGTACGGACCTCTGACCCGCCAACACCCCCGCTTGGACTGGAAGTTATCGGATGGAGGGCTCGCGAGGTTCCGATTCGATGGAAAGCGCACGAGGATAAAAACGTACGAGGTTATTTCATTCTCCGATCAAAAAACGAAACCGGTCCGTTCGACGAACTGGTAGAGATAAAAGGACGGAACAAGAACGGTTATATCGACAAGGGAAGCTCTGGATATTACTCCGGTCTCGGCAAGCTTGAGGATCTGACAACCTATTATTACAGACTCCAGGCCTACAACTGGGTAGACGCCAAATCGGAACCGAGCGAGATTGTAGCCGCCACTACCAAAGCGGCGCCATTGCCGCCAGAAGACGTGAAAGCGGCCAGCCTCCGACCGAACAGCATTCCTCTGTCGTGGAGAGAAAGTCCCGAGAGCGACCTTAAGGAATACCGAATCTACAGGTCAGACAAAGAGGATGGGAAATACAGAAAACTCGGCGATTCACCAGCGGGAAAAAACTACTACCTCGACGACCGGCTCGACAACTTCGAAACGTGGTTTTACAAAATTACCGCCATCAATAAAGAAGGGATAGAAAGCGGTTTTTCCCTGATAGGAACCGCAACGACAAAAAAACTCCCCGACAAGATAACCGGCCTGGCCTGGGACTGGGACGGGGATAAAGTCACCCTGAAGTGGAACGCAAGCCAGGAGATGGATATCGAAACATACCGGATCTACACAAAAGGCTTTTTTGGCTGGAGCAAGATAGCCGAAACCAAAGAGGTTTCGTTTACGGTTCCCGGTTTCAAAGGGGGCGAAAAAGAGGTGTTCTCCATCACCTCGTTCGATTCTGACGGCCTTGAAAGCAAGAAATCGGACTCATTGACAATTGACTTGAGGTAGACATTATGGACAAGTATATATGCGATATATGTGGAATGATTTACGACCCGACCATCGGCGACCCCGACAGTGGAATAGCCCCCGGCACTGCTTTCGCCGAGATTCCCGATAACTGGACCTGCCCGGAATGCGGAGTCGGCAAGGATCAGTTCACCAAGCTCTAAAACCAGGTTGCACTACAGTTTGATTACCATCTCCCAGGCGTCAGACAGGTTCCTGTAATAGTTCGGTAGCGGACCTTTTTTTTCGTAACCTGCGCGTTCGTAGAACCGTATGGCGTCTGTCGAGTTGGTATCTACCTGCAACGACACGCTCTTTGCACCCCTGCTCCCGGCTCTCTGGTGAGCCGCTTTCAGCAGGGAGGCTCCGATACCGAGTCTTTGCATTTTTTTTGCTACATCAATGGTGACGAGTTGACAGTCGCCCGGCTCGCTTAAAGTAACAATCGCAAAGCCCGCCACTTCACCATTTATTTCGGCGAGAATAACATCCGAGGAGGGGTGTAGCAGATAAAAGAGAAACGTCTCCGGGTCGTAGCTGATTTCCGGCGGGAAAAGAGTTTCGTCGATTTTAACCATTGACTCCAGATCGGCAAGCTCCCCTTCTCGCAACACCGTCCGCGCCTTCTTCATTTAAATTGAAGGCCGTTTAAACGTTAAACCTGAAATGGATAACATCCCCGTCCTTTATGACATACTCCTTCCCTTCAACCCTTAACAGGCCAGCCTCTTTTACAGCAAGTTCGCTTCCCAGCCGATCAAGGTCATCAAATGAGATCACCTCCGCCCTGATAAATCCTCTCTCGAAATCAGAATGAATAACACCGGCGGCCTGGGGCGCTTTGGCTCCGGCGGGAACTGTCCATGCGCGAGTCTCTTTCGGCCCCGTGGTCAAGTATGTATACAGGCCAAGGGTTTCGTAACCTGTTCTGATAAACCGGTTTAACCCCGGCTCTTCAAGGCCGTAATCGGCAAGCATCTCCGCCCTGTCGTCGCTGTCAAGTTCAGAAAGCTCCGCCTCCACTTTCCCGCAGATGGAGACGACTTTTCCGCCATTTTTCTCTGCGTACTCCTCGACGGCCCGTAAATGTTCGCTGTTTCCCGAAAGCATCGATTCCTCATCGACGTTGCAGACATAGAGGGCTGGCTTTGCTGTCAACAGAAACAGATCCCGGAAAAATTCCGCTCCACCCGATTCGTCCATGGCGAGCCTGGCGGGAACTCCCCCTTCTATTTTCTCTTTTAACCCTTCATACCTTTCAAGGGCCAACTTTATATTTTTGTCTCCGGTCTTCTTCTCTCTGGCGGTTTTTACGATTCTCTTTTCGAGGGTATCAAGGTCAGCGATAAGCAGTTCCGCGCTAATGGTTTCAAGATCGTCCAACGGATCGACCTTGCCCGATACATGGACCACATCGGTATCGTTAAAACATCGCACCACATGCGCCACGGCGTCCACCTGCCTGATGTGCCCCAGAAACTTGTTCCCAAGCCCTTCGCCAGAGCTGGCTCCGGCCACCAATCCGGCTATATCTACCACTTCAAGGGTTGTCGGAAGGATTTTTTCCGATTTTGAAATTTGGGCCAGCCGATTCAGGCGGGGGTCGGGTACCGATGCGATACCAATATTCGGCTCTATGGTGCAGAACGCAAAATTTTCCGCCTGCGCCCCGGCCGATGTAAGGGCGTTAAAAATGGTCGATTTGCCCACGTTAGGCAGTCCGACGATACCGCAATTAAATCCCACGAAACACTCCTGTGATATGTTTTAATCAGAACCGTGTATTATAACAAAATAGTGACCCACATTATGAACGGAATGATTCTGGCCGCCGGATTGGGAACGCGAATGCTCCCCGTAAGCCGCATCTGCCCAAAGCCTCTGTTGCCTCTCCTGGGCAAGACCCTGCTCGATATAAGGATTGAGTCGGTCAGGAATGCGGGCGCCGAAAAAATCGTGGTAAACATGAGCCATCTTGCGGATAGAATGGAGGCTTATCTTTCCGGCAAGGATTACGGTGTAGAAGTCGTCCCTCTCAGGGAGCGGAAAATCCTCGGCACAGCGGGCGGTATAAAAAACGCCCAAAGATGGCTCGATCGGGACGATTTTATTGTAATGAACTCCGACCTGCTTTTTGACCCTGAACCTGACTTTGGAGTAATGATCGAGAGTCACAGGCGGAACGATGCGGTATCAACCCTGTTATTAAAAGAGAACCCGGACCCGGAAAAATATAGTTCCCTGGCCCTGATGTCAGGGAAAATCAGCCTGTTCCCGGGCGCCACAGGACCGAATCACGACCCCGGTTCGAAAAATCTGATGTTCACCGGTGTTTCGATACTTTCGCCCGAAATTTTCAAAATTATCCCGGCTGGACGACCTGTCGATATCTCGACGGAGATATACGCTCCTATGGTGCAAAACAACGGACCGATATACGGTGTTGTGACAAATTCCGGGTGGACAGACCTTGGCACGCTCTCAGACTACAGAAAGGCCGTCATTGAACAACTGAACCTGTCAACGCCAGCGCCGGCCACCATCTGGGCTGAACTTCAAGGTTATTGCGCCATCAATCCGGTTTATATTGAGGCCGGGGCCAAAGTAGAGAAGGAGGCGATCATCGGACCGAACGCCATTATAATGGCCGGGGCTACCGTTGGAAAAGGGGCGAGGGTGGAGGAGTCGGTCCTGTTAACAGGATCAATCCTTGAAGAGGGGGAGAGTTGTTTCGAAGAAGTTCTTTGCAGTGAAGATGGATTGAGAAAAACATGATAAAATGGGCCTCACATCTATCGTTCTCATCAACGGAAACGGGTTCTTATGCCAGACGGGGTTGGTATGAATATTAAACGGTGGCGTATCGCCTCTCTGCCTCTCATATGGTTCACACTCGTTGCCGCCACCATCTGGGATACCGACACCCTCTCCCGGGAACGCGCCAGACATCCACTGGCCCTTGAACTTATAACGGGTAAATATATCAGCCACTCACCAGAGTATTACAAATGGGTAATCGAAAAGAATGTAGATAAACTCAAGACGACTGACGACCAGAAAGTCTACGACGACATTGCCGTGGCGTACAGCAAAACCTCCGAATACGACAAAGCGATAAATATCATGATGGAAAAAGAGGGGCTTTTTCCCGGACTGCACTCCACATATGCAAATCTTGCGCAGTTCCTGATAATGTCGAACAGGTATGACGAGGCGCTCTACTACATAAACATTGCCATGAGACTTAGCCCGGAAGGCAGGTCGGGTCGGGAATCGATTCAGCTCAAACTACTCGAATATACGCTCAAGATGAGAGGAGACAGATCAACTCCCCGTCTTCCGCTACGCCAGTCGGAGGATTACCCTGAGCAGGGAAAAGCGCTGGGGTTCGCCGCCTACCTTACAGCCGGGCAAAGGGTAGGGGCCATCAATACCATTCTTGAAATGATGCGATTCGGAGGTTTTAACCGAACTATCCTGCTCGAAGCCCTGGGCGACTTGCTAATGCACGGTCAACCGGAGAGAAACTCCGCCCTTCTGGCGTCCCGGGCCTACCTGAAAGCTTCTTACGAGACTAAAGGGACAAAGGAAGGTTCAGCGGCGTACAGGCTTATGGCTACCGAGGCGATAAGCGCGCATGAAGGTCTGATTCTATCCGCAGTGGAGACGAAATTCAGGAAGGAAGTGGCTGAAGCCAACGAATGGAATACGGCTCTGGCTCGGGACGAAAAAGAATGGATCGCAAGCGGCGCGGACGTTACCACGATGTTCACGGAAAAATATTACGCCAATCCGCAGGTCGAAGGGGAGCCGCTCGAACAACTTATCGAGACGTTACATGAAAACGGAATTGTCCTGATAATACTTTTTTGGGTAATTTTAATTATATTCGTAAGTGGTTTTAAACATACCCCAAGGTCGAGCGACAACTCTGAAAAACTATTTTTACCTGCCCGTATCGCCTCCTTCTTTTTCTGGTTGGTAATTGTTTTTGCCATGGGCTCATACGCATACTTATACCTTTCGGAACATTATGAAATGCCCGTATTGCGGTTCTGATACCGGTTCCGGCGATGAGGGGGAGTGTCCGGGGTGCGGGAACGTCCTGCGCAAAAGTGATCCGCCGCAGGAACTTTCAGGTTCGGCGGATAAAACTGTTGTAACAAGCGATACTGGTATTCGCCTGAGAAACGAAGCCAAAGCTCTGCTTGCAAATGGCGAAAAAGAGAAGGCTATCATCAAAAGCCGGGCCGCCCTTTATCTCCCTTTTTGCAGCGCCACGGTTCTGTGCGAAATCGGCGCAATGTTATCGAAGATGAACCTGCCATACGACGCCCTTAACGCATATCGCAAAGCTCTCGCCATCGAACCGGACAACCCCGGAATCCTCTTTAAAACCGCCACCCTGCTCGGACAACGAAAGAGCTATGCCGACGCTACGAAACTTCTGGAGCGCCTCCTGAAAATCGATCCGAAAAATCCTCAAGCCCGGCTTATGTTAAAGATTATCGAAGACAGGATGAAATCGGAATCTGACGAAACATACGAAGCGCAACTTAAACAGCGTGAGGAAAAAACCGCAAGCGGTATTGAAAGAATTTACCAACTGGTAAAAGAGGCCGACTCCTCCACCTGGTGGGGGGGTTCTTTATGGGTGATATTTCCGTTTCTCTTCTTCATTGTAAAGGTCTGGGTAGGCGACGACGAAACGGTAACGAAGTATCTTCTGACGGCTCTCTTTTTATATACGATTCTGCTTGGTGTCGTCCTGCACGAGTTGGGACACGGAATGACGGCGTGGTTGCTGGGTGATTCAACGGCATACAGGGCCGGGCGCCTTACCCTTAATCCTGTCAGGCACGTCTCGATGATCGGAACCTTCATAACACCGGTCGTTGTCTATTCGCTGGTTGGTTTCATGTTCGGGTGGGCCAGGCCGGTCCCTTTTAACCCGATCAATCTGCCAAAACACCCCAGGGACCAGGTTCTGGTGGCGGGAGCCGGACCGGCCATGAGCCTGACAGTGTCGTATATCATGTTCACCCTCTTTCTGATCGCCGCCAGCTGGCACAACTCCGTCTACCCGGAGCACGCCGTCCGTTTCTCTATCGACTTGGCCGGTCCGATCAGTGTTGGCGGGGGAGCGTTCAGCGGGCCTTTCTGGTATGTTCTACTCGAAATTTTTGCTCTTGGCGCAGTAGTGAATCTGGTCCTGGCGGTATTTAATCTGATTCCACTCCCTCCCCTCGATGGCGGATGGCTGTTGCGGGCGATTGTCAGGCCGACGTTTGCTGTAAAACTGTGGCGATACCAGTGGGTCAGTATTGTCGTGATTATTTTCACCTTATACACCGGCGTTATCGCATACATTTTTTATCCCGCCTACGTTGCCATGGCCGGATATTTTTTCCTCTCCGAGCTGATCCTCTAACCCGATGGAAAAGTTCTGTCCCGGATGCGGATTGATACAGGATACGCACGACTCTTCGGTCAACTGCAAAATATGCCGCACAAGGTTTGAACATGAGGGTTTGGCGCTGGACATAACCGGCCTCTACGGGATCGACTTTACAAGACTGGGACTGGTCGCGTACCTCAAAGTCAAACTTGCGGAAAAATCGAAACTGCTCTATGGACCGATTGAAACTGTTCGATATTTCGTGCGTAAGATCATCTATGGTGATTTGGTTAAGCTTCTTTATAGAAGCAAAACGGTGAAGTTTCGCCGGGTTGTAATGAAGGATACTCCCGTCCGGGAAGAGGATTTTATCGCGGTTACAGCTTTGTTTAAAAGCGCGGGTTTTGTCGCCGCTCTCGACAGGAAGATGGAGTCGTCCCCTGCGGAGAACTACCAGCGTGTTTTTTATAACGAAAAAAAATCACTCTTCGCATTCGCCGATTTTTTCCCGGAGGATTCCTCAAGCTTCATTACCGTCTCCGCCTTGCGGGGTAGGAGCAAGGGACTTTTTGTAGCCACAACTAAACCTCCCGATGGCTCAAGTGACCCTAGAAGCGAAACGCTCTTTATACAAAACGGAAAACTGGAAAAACTCGTTTCCCTTGTACGAACTAACGTTCAGAGCGGTGAAAAACAGGAGGGCGCATCTGCGGGGCCGGTCGATTTTTTCGTCGAATACAACAACAGCGCCAGACGGGCTTTTACGCTACTGCTCGACAAAGGCGCTCTGGTAAGACTTGACGATCCGGGAAGCGGGGAGGATCCTTCTCCTTTCTGCGCTGTTCATTCAGACACGATGGCGGTGCGGGTCTGCAAATCCTGCGGAAAAAGCCTTTGTGAACTCTGCTTCCAAAACCACTTGGGGGAGGTATATTGCACTGCCTGTATACCATCAGTCAACAAAGACGAATCGAAAGAGGCGATGGTGTTCGACAACAACGTTGGACCAGCCGGTTTTTTTCTCCGCTCTTCGGTAAAGCTTGTGGAGATTTCGTTTATCCTGTTTCTGCTGACGCTCATGTTCCCCGACGATAGTAGGGCCGGGTCGAAAATCGCTTTCCTTACACTCTGCGCGCCGACCATTTTTCTCTACTTCTATCTACCCCTTTCCCGTTTTGGAGCGACACCGGCGCAACGTCTTGCCGGAATAAGCGTGTTAGACGAGAGCGGCTCTCCCATCGCCAAACCATCGGCTATCCTTCGGACCGGATACCTTTTTCTGACGTTGCTCACGATCATTCCCGCCATAGGTTATCTTGAGGTTCTCATCAACAAAAAACGTCGTGGATGGCACGACCATCTGGCCGGAACTATCGTCGTTACATCAAATACAGCGCGAAAAGAGATGATCGGAATCGTTACTCTTCTTCTCATGACTGGCGCCTCTATATTGAACTGGAACGCCATACAAGGTTACGTCACCTACATCGCAGAAACCTCCTTCAGAGGCGCCGGTATGGGCGATTATGTGGCTATTGTTCCCAGGTGGCTGGTCGAAAAAACCTCTTCACAATCTTTCATGGATAGAAAAAGGGTCGTGGTTGTGCGCAATGGTCTTTTAGCTAACCTTGCGATCGAAAACGGAGATGTGGTGTGGAACACAAAAATTACAGGTATTACCGACGCTTTCTTCGATCCATATTCAAGCTCCTACTCCATTTTTGGCCGGAACAACAAAGGGGCTTATATCGGGGGAGTGTCGAATATAACGGGGAGCGTAACCTGGCTTGCTGAGTTGGAAGAGCCTGCAGTTGTTAACCCGGTTTTTTATCCCAAGGGTGTCATAGTGGCGACCGGCAAGAAGGTGACCTCCTACTACTCAGGGTCGGGTAAAAAAGATTGGGAGTCGATCATGGATCAAAACGTGACCCGGCTCTACTTCCAGAACGGTTCGACCCTGGTCCAGACAGGTGATGGCGATGGCGTAGTCATAATAGAACTAAACTCCAACAGTGGTGAGCGAGTCGCCAAGATCGAAAATTTCAGACTCCCGCAAGTTCAGTATTCGGGTGACGAACTTATACTCTCCTCAGACAACGAGATCGCCCTGACCCGGTTTCCCGTCACCAGGAGAAAATGGACCGCAGTGGGGAAGGCCGTAAGAAAACCTGTAGTGGAGAAATCGGCGTTAATCCATGCGACCCGAAAAGCGATAAACCGCTCCGACGGATCTACGGCTTTCAACTACCCGGACGACTGCTATTTTGCGGGGGTGGTCATGCGTTCCGCGCTTCTGACATGCCCCGGGGAGGGAAAGGTCATGGCGGTCAATAAATTTTCCGGGACGACAATAAAGGCGTACAACGGCCCCCGTCTCGACCATGTGAGACTTTTATCGGAAAAAGCGGAGTCGATTTACGCAGTGGGGTTCCAGAATCGGGGAGGTGACAGCGTCAAGGTTTTCCTTATAACATTGAGTCACGGACTGGGTAACGCCGACTTTACCACCATTGGCGATTTCACCAACGAACCGGAAATCAAATATCTGGAGGATCAGAAAGCGCTGTTTATAGCTTCAGGGTTGTCGGTGGGACTTTATGAACTTCCATGGAGTGAATAGCCAGTCTAGGAGTCTGTCGGACTTAGGGTGATTCTGCTGCAAAAGCCCGGTTTTGGCCAGATTTTCCGCCCTTTTTCGGCGAATAGGTCCACTATTCACCTCAAAAGTGCAATAAATCTGACTCAAAACCAGACTTTTTCGCGAACGAACCCCTAAGTCCGACAGACTCCTAAATCTCTTTAATAATCAGGGTCAGCCCGTCGCAACCGGTTATTTCTACGTTGCAATTTTCCCCTACAGGTTGCGACTCGCAGATGGCGTTCCACACTTCACCTTGCACGAGAATCTGGCCCGGCGAATCACAGGCGACTCCGGTTTGCGTCACACCTCTTGATCCGATCATGGCCTCTTTACCCGTGGTGACTCTCCTGTATTGCGCCCTGATCCCGGCCCCTACCAGAAAAAAGCTGAACCCGCTGGAGAAAAGCGCTGTCGGTATGATAACGGCGAGGCTTATCTTCATATACTCCTCCGGCGAATCGATAAGCATGAGAGAGCCTCCGATCAACGCCATCAGACCTCCGAGCGTAAGTAGCCCGAAACTCGGTATCCATATCTCCAGCATGAACATCACTAAAGCCATGATTATAAGCAGTACACCCGCATAATTGATGGGAAGCGCCTGTAGCGAATAGAGAGCAAGGACAAGGGCTATCGAGCCGACGACTCCGGGAAGAATGGCGCCGGGATTTGAAAGCTCGAAAATCAGGCCGTAAAACCCAAGCATTAACAAAAGATAAGCGATGTTAGGATTTGCCATGGTATCGAAGAGTCGCTGGCGCCACGTCATTTCGATCCTTACAACAGTGGCGTTGGCCGACTTAATGATAACTTCACCACGAGTGGTTTTCACGGTCACGCCATCAACCTTCGCCAGAAGTTCGTCAAGATTGTCCGCCACATAATCGATAACGTTGTTTTCAAGGGCTTCCTTTTCGGTCAGTGATGAGCCTTTTCTTACGAACTTTTCACCCCACTCACCATTTCGCCCATGCGCTTCGGCTATGGAGCGGATATAGGCCGCCGCGTCATTGGTGACCTTCTTTTTCATGGTTTCATCCATACCGGTTGGCGCCATGTTCACAGGCGTAGCGGCGCCTATGCTGGCGCCTGGCGCCATGGCCGCCACATGGGCCGACATGGTGATAAACGCTCCGGCGGAAGCGGCGCGGGAGCCGGATGGAGATACATAAACGATGACCGGCACGGAAGAGCCCTGAATAGATTTGACTATCTGGCGCATGGAGGTGTCGAGTCCTCCGGGGGTGTCGAGTTCGATAACGATGACATCAATGGTAGCCAAAGAGTTAGCGTTATCTATCACCCCGGATAGATAGTCCGCCGAGGCCGGGTTTATGGCGCCCTCTATAGTGGCCACAACCACCTTGCCACCATCGTCAGGCGGTGCCACCACACCAAGAACGGACAGAGGCGTAAACAGGGTTAGCAAGGCAAGGTAAAACAGAAACCGCATTCGAATAGTCATTAGAGTCAACCACTGTTATTCTGTTATCTATTGTAACTCATTGAGCAAAGAGAAATAGAAGATGATCTATGTGATAGCCGAGATCGGACTAAACCATGGTGGGGACCATAAACTGGCCGAAGAAATGGTCTCTGTAGCGGCGGAAATGGGCGCGAACGGTGTCAAGTTGCAGTCTTTCTACGCCGATGATCTATACTTTCCTGGCGGGGAAGAGTATTCGATTTTCAAAAGCGTAGAGTTATCCTTTGAGGGACACCGGAAAGTGCGGGAGGCTTGTCGGGCTAACAAGATCGATTTTCTCTCCACCCCGTTTTCGACTCACTGGGTTGACCGGCTCGAAGAGCTCGATACCGATGGTTACAAGATCGCGTCTATGGACGTTAATAACCCTCTGCTCCTCAAAGCTGTGGCGGCGAAGAAGAAGCGCGTTATTCTCTCCACAGGGGGCGCTGAGCTGGATGAGATCAGACGAGCGGTTGACTGGCTCAAGGAAGGGGGCGCAAGTTCGATCAACGTATTGCACTGCATATCAAACTACCCGGCAAAACCGGAAGATTTCAGTCTGTCGATGATCCCCCGTTTGAAAGAACTGCTCTCCCTGCCGGTAGGTCTTTCAGACCATTCCCTCGGTATCACCATGGCTACAGCGGCTGTAGCCCTCGGCGCAGTGGTGATAGAAAAACACTTCACCCTGGACAGGAATCTGCCCGGCCCCGACAACGCAATCTCCGCCGACCCGCAAGAGCTTTCAGAACTGGTCGAGTCGGTAAGAATGGTTGAGTTGGCCTTGGCGAAACATGAAATCCGGGCGGATGTAGCAAAAAAGCCGATAATGCGACGAGGAGTCTACGCCGGAAAAGATATCAGGAAGGGGGAGGTCATCACGCTCGACAATCTGGCGCTTGTAAGGCCGGAGGTTACGCCTCTCGAAAGCCTGCCCTCGATTCTGAACAAACCAGCAATCCGGGATTTCACAAAAGGGGAGCCGGTTACAAACTAACTATACACAATATACAGGGGAACAATACTTAATGGCACACACCATAAATGTCACTAAAACTGTTTTTCGTAGCTGGGTAGGTCCGGCTGTTCTTCCCGCTTCTTCCAGTAAGTATCAGCATTTTTATCGATTTTGATATCGAGCAGATCCTTACCCAACAGTCGCATCAGCAATCCTGTGGGTGTGATTATCAGGTAGAAGACAATTCCGAGCAGTAGCCGTGTATTGAACCATGCAAGAGCCATGGCGAATTTCACCCATAACCGGTAGAGCGGCAGAAGTTTCAGCGGCGCCACAGCGGCAAAGATCGCAAAGAATACGGATGCGCCGTAAAAGTATGGATATGCGGACCCGCCCTTGTAGAGGAGAAGGGAACCGATCACCGCAAAGATCACGGTAAACCCGATCCATGTCGTTCTTATTTCCCGTTTGCTCTCGCCTATCGCCATGATTTTTTAGTCCAGTTCAAACTCTGATTGCCAGTCGCCATCGTTTTCCAGCGGCGGTTGGACTGCTTTTTCAAGGAGATACGAGCCAAGTACAAGGTAGTCCATACCTGTGCGCATAAAACATAAATACGCCTCTTCGGGTCGGCAGACTATAGGCTCGCCCCGAACGTTAAACGATGTGTTTATGATGACAGGACAGCCGGTGATCTCGTCAAATTTTTGTATCAGCCGATGATAAGGGGCGTTTCGCCAATCGTCCACCGTCTGGATACGGGCCGAATAATCGACATGGGTGATTGCGGGAATATCGGACCGTGGCACATTCAGCTTTTCGATACCAAACAGGCTCTTTTGCTCCTCGGTCATGTCGATTCTTCGTTCTTCGTTTACCGGAGCCACCATCAGCATGTAGGGGCTGTCTGCGTTAAAATCGAAAAAGTCGCCAACCCGCTCCCGTAAAACCGAAGGGGCGAAAGGACGGAACGACTCCCGGTATTTTATTTTGAGGTTCATGATCGACTGCATTTTGGGCGACCTCGCGTCACCAATTATCGAACGGGCGCCCAACGCGCGGGGTCCGAACTCCATCGGTCCGTAGAACCAGCCGATGACTTTTTCGTCGGCTAAATGCCCGCCCACCTCAGAGGTAAGCTCATCCACGCTGTCCATCTTTATATATGGATATCCAGCCTTGTCGAGAAACTTCCCAATACTCTCATCGTCGTACTCCGGTCCCAGATAAGTCCCTTTCTGGAGGTCGCGCTTGTTGTCAACAGTTCTCGCGCCACCAAGAACCTTGTGCCAGGCCACCAAAGCCGCTCCCAGCGCTCCACCTGCGTCTCCGGCGGCGGGTTGCACCCAGATATCATCGAAGATACCGTCCGCCAGAAGTTTCCCGTTGGCCACACAGTTGAGGGCCACACCACCGGCCATGGTCAATCGTTTCTTGCCGGTAACCTTTCTCGCATGTTTTGCAATCCTTATCATGACCTCTTCTGTGACGACCTGTACCGACCGGGCGAGGTCCATCTCTTTTTGTTCCAGACGCGACTCCGGTTTTCTCGGTGGACCGCCGAACAGGTCGTGGAATTTCTCCGATGTCATGGTCAACCCGGCGCAGTAGTTAAAATAGCTCATGTCGAGTTTGAACGAACCGTCATTCTTAAGGTCGATCAGGTTTTCCAGGATAAGATCGACATAGGTCGGTTCGCCGTAAGGCGCCAGCCCCATGACTTTGTATTCACCCGAATTGACCTTGAACCCGGTGTAGTAGGTGAACGCCGAATAGAGCAGTCCGAGAGAGTGCGGGAATGATAGTTCATATTCGAGTGTAAGACTGTTTCCTTCACCCACACCGATGGAGGTGGTGGTCCATTCCCCTACCCCATCGACGGTCACTATGGCGGCGTCTTCGTATGGGGATGGGTAAAATGCGGAGGCGGCGTGCGATTCGTGGTGTTCCGGAAATATTATCTTCCCTTCAAACCCTTCCAGCCGGTCATAGAGCTGGTCGCGGGTCCACAGTTTTTCCTTCAGCCAGACCGGCATGGCGGCAAAGAAGGCCTTTAAACCTTTAGGCGCAAATGCGAGGTGAGTCTCTAGAATCCGCTCGAACTTGACCCACGGTTTGTCGTAGAAGGCCACGACAGAGAGGTCCGCTGGTGTTATTCCGGCTTTCGCTAGGCAGAAATTAACCGCGTTTTCCGGGTAGTCCGCGTCATGTTTGATCCGGGTGAACCGCTCCTCCTGTGCGGCGGCGAAGATCTCGCCGTCACGCAACAGGGCCGCCGCAGAATCGTGGTAGAAAGCCGATACGCCAAGGACGTAGACCGGTTTATCTTTTTCCAATCGACTCTGGCTTTAAAAGAGGGTGTATACGAACGGCGCCAGGGCGGAACCCTCGGTAAACACTATCAGCGCGCCGAGAAGCAACAGCGCCAGTATGATCGGCGCGAGCCAGAACTTCTTGCGAACTTTTAAAAAATCCCAGAATTCGTTTATAAGGGATGGTTTCGACATTGTTTTAACTTCTACTCAAACAGATTACAATAATCGACAATTGTAACATATTCAGATTGAGCGATTGAAAACAACATGGGAAACACGGCACGATTAAATGGTTAACCCGGAGGGTTTTTGATATGGTAGAGCCTACGGAAAAATAGAAACCGGCTTGTAAATTGGCCGGATAAAGGAGATAGTTCGATGAAGTTATTTATAGACAGCGCCGATATCGACGAGATTCGCACGGCGAACCAGTTGGGTGTCGTTGACGGTGTAACCACCAATCCTTCGCTCGTGGCAAAGACCGGCAAAGACTTGGTCACTGTGGTTAATGAGATTGTGGCGGAGGTGGACGGGCCCATCAGTGTGGAGGTTATCTCGCTTGCGGCGGATGGAATGATCGAAGAAGCCCGGATCACCGCAAAGACTCACGCCAACATAGTAGTGAAGATACCGATGACAGAAGAGGGTTTAAAAGCCACCAAGGCGCTCACCGCTGAGGGGATAAAAACCAACGTCACGCTGATCTTCTCAGCGCCCCAGGCTCTGTTGGCGGCGAAGGCTGGCGCAACGTATGTATCACCCTTTGTCGGCAGGCTCGACGATATATCCCACGACGGCATGGAGTTAGTGGCGCAGATCCTCGAAATCTACACAAATTACGGGTTGGAGTCGGAGGTGATTGTAGCTTCGATACGGAACCCGCTTCATTTTCTGCAAGCCGCCAGAATGGGGGCGGACGTGGCCACTGTGCCGCTAAAAGTGATCCAGCAACTGACAAAACACCCGCTCACAGACCGGGGAATCGAGCAGTTTCTAAAAGACTGGGAGAAGGTTCCCAAAGCCTGATTTTTCACCCCCTTGCCCATGAACGTCATCGTTGACGGAAAAAACGTCGTCAAGAGATACGGCGATTTTACCGCTGTTGATTCGGTCGATTTTTCGGTCGATAGAGGTGAGTGTTTCGGCTTCCTCGGCCCGAACGGAGCTGGCAAGACGTCGGTGATGAAGATGATTCAGAGACTGGCGCCCGTATCTGGAGGGGAGATCACCGTCGATGGCCTGATAGCGGGGATCGATGATCGGGCCATCAAGGCGGCCATCGGTTACGCTCCGCAAGAGAGCAGTCTTGACAATGACCTTTCCGTTGTAAAAAATCTTGTTATCTACGCAAGGTATTTCGGTATTTCGGGTGAGGCCGCCCGATCCAGAACGGAAGAGCTACTTCTGTTTTTTCATCTGGATGAGAAGAAAGATACCCACATCCGTGAGTTGTCCGGTGGCATGGTGAGAAGACTTATAATCGCCCGCGCGCTTATCAACAATCCGAAAATACTGATTCTCGACGAGCCGACCACCGGCCTCGACCCGCAAGCCCGGCGTTTGATTTGGGGCAAGATGAAAGAGCTTAAACAGAAGGGGGTGACGATTCTGCTGACCACCCACTATATGGATGAGGCGGCGAAGTTGTGCGACCGCGTGGCCCTGATGGACGACGGAAAGATACTGATGACCGGCACGCCTTCTGATCTGGTGGAGTCGAAAGTGGGAACGCATGTCGTGGAGTTTACGGCGCGCGAACCAGTAGAGCCGATCCTTGAAAAACTTGGCGAACCGTTCGAGAAGCTGGACGGCCTCTACTCCGTATACACTTCAAACCCGGAGATGGTAAATAAAACCATTGAGGGAGCGGTTGAGCGAAAACCAGTCGTGCGAGCCTCAAACCTGGAAGACCTCTTCTTCAGGTTAGCGGGCAAAACCTTAGCCGGTAGCGATTAATAGATGTTTACGCACAGGATATATTACGTCTGGCTGAGGAATTTCACTGTTTACCTCACGCATATAAAAGCGAGCCTCGTAACCAACGTCGGGGAACCGCTCTTCTATCTCTTCGCCATGGGGTACGGGCTTGGCTCTTTCATCCCTACTATTGAAGGAATGGGATACATCGACTATATAGCCCCTGGTATTGTGGTGACATCGGTGATGTACTCGGCTGTGTTTGAGTGTACGTTCGGCTCCTTTACCCGGATGACGGTCCAGCGGACTTACGAATCGATAATATCAACCCCCATTACGGTGGAAGAGCTGGCGTTGGGCGAAATACTCTGGGGCACAACAAAAGGTCTCATATCGGCGAGCATCGTTCTGATCGTGATGGCTGTTACGGGAGTATATTCGCCCGGTTTATCCATTGCGCCGTTGCTGGTGGTTGTTCTGGTCACGGGTTTCATATTCGCGGCAGCCGCCCTCTCTTTCTCTGCGCTGGCGCCGACCTACGAATTTTTCAACTATTTTTTTACGTTATGTGTCGCGCCGATGTTTTTCCTCTCCGGCGTTTTTTTTCCGGTGGACAGACTTCCAGCCATGGTGAAATTTGTTTCGGAGATCCTGCCAGCCACCCACGCCGTGACGCTGGCCCGCTCACTCTTCCACGGATCGTGGCCTGTGGGCGGATGGTACCCTGCGTTTTTTCTGGTTATAACAGGCGTGATACTGGGATCGGTAGCTATAAGGCTGGTGAAACGGCGGATAATTAGATGAACAGTGGAGCGGGAAAAATGACTGGCGCAAAAGACTTGACCATCGATGATCTGAAAAAGATTCCTCCTATACCGCTCCCGCCACGCAACGACAGGGAGTATCGGAAAATGCATGAGTGATCTACTGCCTGCCTCATTCCGGTGTTAAAGGCCACCCTGTATGAAGATCGTGGATAGCCAGTAGAGGGCGCCGTTCATATCGTCGATAGAGAGCATCCAATAGCTCGACTGCCACGGTTCATTGATAGCGTCCCTGATGGTATAAGAGACGGAGAATTTCTCTGAAGCTATGCCAACTCTGAACCTGGCGCCCCAACTCTCCTCCGAATAATCTTTGGACCAGTCATGAAACCGCATTCCTCCAACCCCGACAGATGAGAGGCCCGGAAAACCTGTTTCAAAGTTGAGCAACGCGCCGACAGCAAGAAAGCTTGCGTTGTCCTGATTTGAATTGGTCAACGGCTCCACAGGAAAACGCACCGACCAGGAATCGTGAAACCATAACGCAGGCTCGTATCCAATCGTCATGCCACCCCCGGAAGAGTTGACCCCAAGACGGTATGGGAGCGCGTGGGCCAGTTTCTCTCCCCACTCGCTTTCGTCATCTGGCACCGATGAGGGATCAAGCTCCATCACCCACGTTTCCGAATCGTTCCAGTTGGCCCGGTACGTCTCTTCCACGTCAAGCAGTGTACGAAAGGCGTATCTTACGGTATCGGCCACCATCTCTCCGCTCTTGGCGTTATCCTCCCTTTCGATATAGGACAAACGCTCGGTAGCCTCCATCACGAACCTTTTTAATCCTCCCGAAAAATTCTGGCGGGCGGAATCGAGACTACTCTCCATACCATACTCACTCCCGCCTGGAGCCACGTTCCGCCCGGAGTAACCTTGCGACAGGACGCAGGTGACAAAATTCTCAAAACTGTTTCCTTCAGCGCATGAACCACCGCTTTTTTCATTCAGTCCGGAACGATCCCCTATCCTCGTATCCAGAGCAAACAAAACCGCCATTATCTTTTTGATATTCCCGTTTTGCGGAGTTGCGGGGAGTTGCGAAAGCCAGCTCCACGGTTTTACTTCCCTGTATGCAAGTTCGCTTATCGCAAGTTTTCTAATGACGAACCCGGCGTCTTTGTTTGGAGAGCTCTTTGCCTCTTCCCCGAACGGAAGCTTTATATACCTTGAGTAAGCTTCCATTCTGGCGCCGATACATTCGAACATCGACTCGCCTGAACCTATGTTTTTTGCATCAGGCGAACAGCTGTGGCTGGCAATATTCCAGAGGGCGTCGTATACACCTGCGTAGTAATCGTACTCCCGGAAGGGCCGGTCAAAAAAGGCTCCGAAATGCATCAGGTAATCGCCGGTCAAAGGGGAGTACCGGTTCGATATCTTCAATCTTTTTGCGAAAAACGGATACCGGACAACAGTATTAACAAGCTCGGTATCTGCGGCGCTGTCCACAAAATCGCCTACATAATTGATCCAGAATTTTTCAAAACCTTTGCTCGATTTATTCTCGGCGCCTGTCTCCGGTCCCGCTCCGACCCTTCTTCTGCCCGGATCCATGAAAATATAGGTGACTTTTTTTTCGTCTACGTCGCCGCCTGTTTTCTTCCAGTTTTTAAGCTGTAAAGCGGCCAGCCCTACAGGTATGTTATCGAAAGCGCCGCCGTCGATGAACCGGTCCGACCTCACCTCCTGTCCGGGGCAGTAATATTTCCCTTCTATCGAACCTCTCTTTTTCCCGGCGCCAAAATCACCCGCGCAGTTATAGACGTCCACGGGACCGAAAGCCACAGGGAAAGCGGCTGAAGCCTTTACCGCCCGCAGAAGGGCTTCGATAGATATGGTGTCCGAATTTTTCCCGGTAACCGATGGAAGCCTCAATGCCAGCCCCGATGTGGTAAGAAGGTAGTCGCTATTTTTTTTCAGATGTGAGCAGTCATTGTATTCGCACGAATCGGCCGGGAGAGGCAACTGCTGATTGGTTATCGAAATTCGCCCCCCCTCCCCTTTTACCATAAGGGGGAGGATGAATTTCTGGCTGTTAAGCTCCTTGGCGGCCGCCTCAGGAAGAATTCTTACTTTCGCAGGATCAGCCTTTGTCAGTGTAATGCCGAGGGAGAGAGCGCAATTTGCATCGACATCCACTTCGGTAAGAGAGTTTGCAAGTTTGCCGGTAATGAAGTTTGTCGCCCGACGTGTAAGCAGTCCATCCGACTTTTCGTAAGAGGGATATTTTCCCGCAAGGGGCGAAAATGGCGATAAACTTCCCTTGTAGTCTATTCCGGCATAGGCGTTGTCGTACAATTTCATATACTCTTCGACCGGTTTCGTTCCGGGAAAAAGGGTGTCCATTCCTATCGGAATCCATGTATCCCAAAAAATATTGTCGGTCAGCTCTTCGGGGAAATCGTTCCTGCACCATGTAATAGCGCTCATGACGGCGTTCACGTTACCGGCCGAGGCGCCGGTGACGCCGACAAGTCTCAGTCTGTCGGAGTTTTTCTTCATCAGTTTAAGCAGGGTAAAGTTTAGTCCCGCCTCGTAAGCGCCGAGACTGATACCACCACTTATCGTCAGGGAGTAATCTTCTGTTTCATCCGAAGCGTAGACGCCATGTGGTATTAAGCTTATAACCAGAAAGATCACCAACATACGAATAATCATTTGATTACGCTCCAGAACAGGTAAATTGAAATACGATACCAGGAGTCTGTCGGACTTGGGGGTTCGTTCGCGAAGTGGCTCGGCCACAGCGATAAGGTTTTGAGTCAGATTTATTGCGCTTTTGAGGTGGATAGTGGACCTATTCGCCGAAAAAGGGCGGAAAATCTGGCCGAAACCGGGCCATATCGCTGTGGTCGAGCCACCATATCGCTGTGGTCGCACCACCATATCGCTGTGGTCGCACCACTTTGTAGCAGAATCATCCCAAGTCCGACAGACTCCCAGGAAGACAGGTTCCAACAAAAGTTGAACCTTGAAGTTAAGGGTGGATTTGTGATTCCAGAGGCGCAGGTTTGGCTACTATTGCACCGCGTCAAGGTGAAAGGTGAAACTTGCGGAAATGGACGATGAAGCGGACTTGCCGACTATGGAGGCTGTTCCCGACCCGTCTACCGTGGTATCGGTATATGTACCGCTGGCTGTAGCGTTCATGGTAACATTCGGCCCATCCGCCGACCCGCTGACTGTAAACGTGGTATCGGTGGCCGAACCGCTCCACTCGGCGGCAAAAATCTCGTCAATGTATTGACATGCGGCGCTTACTGACGTAGCGGTTGGATCGTATGTGGTGGCGCTGATGGTACCGTCTTCGTAGATGGTCATGTTTACCAGGCCGCTTACAGAGCAGGAGGCCAACTGGTTTGCAGTGAACCCTGCAAGTGTAAAGCTATCGTAGGTAAGGGTACCGGTATATGTGGTGGTCCCGGAGGTTGTGGATGTGTCCGTTGCCGATCCCCCACTCCCGCCACAGGCGATAATGGAGGCTGATAAAAGAAGAACCGCAATGTTATGAAACCGCATTTTACCCATCCCGAAAATATTATTTCAAAGCTATTTTTCTTCCGTCTGAAACGCTCTCCCCACGACCATACTTTCTAAACAGATTATCTCTCTCTCTTTTATAAAAAAGCATCGCTTCGGTAACCGCTAGAGCCGCGTCATCGTGGTTCAGGAAGTCTGAAACCTTGACCTCCTTATTCTCCAGGGTTTTATACTCCTCGAAGAATTTTCTCATTTCCCTTCTCTGGTATACGGGAAGCTGTGTGATATTGAATATTTCTGTGTAAGCCGGATCATACGCCGCCACCGCAAGAACCTTGTCGTCCAACTCCCCCTGATCGGTCATTCGCATGAGGCCGATCACTCTGGCTTCAACGATAGTTCCAGACGGAATAGTTTCCGAACAGAGAACGAAAATATCGAGGGGGTCTTTGTCGTCGCAGTAGGTCTGCGGAATAAAACCGTAGCTGTGCGGATAGTGGACCGCGCCGTGCAAGACTCTGTCTACTTTCAGATATCCGGTATCTTTGTCTAACTCAAGCTTCAGTCGCGACTGGCTTTCAATTTCGATAAACGCTGTTACATAAGTCGGGGCGTTTTTCCCGGCGCTGATATCAAACCATGGATGGGTCAATTACAAGCTCACCGAATTTTCAAGTTGCTGTTTATGGTTTCTGGAGCTTATCCGTATAACAACATCCACCCCAAGAAAAGTCGCCCCGTCCGGTGGTTCCGGCAACGAGTCGATTTTTACCAGGTTCGGATCTACATCGGTGAGGGTCTGTGTATCGACATCGTAGTAGTGATGATGGTATTTGTTCTTCGGCTCATAGAAGACCTTGGTAGGGTCGGCGACGATCTCGCGTACCAGACCCATCCTCGAAAAAAGACTTAAAGTGTTGTAAACTGTAGCCTTGGACACAACCGTCTTGCCGTTATTGACAAGATCCAGCGTCTGGTCGGCGGATATATGCTGGGGTCTCGTAAAGAAGAGTCTGGCGATCTCAACCCGTTGAAGAGTTGAGGAGATACCGTGTTCTCTTAGCAGGTCTATTATTTCCGCCGTTGAAGGCGCCACACCGCTTAATAATGCCATCGATAAGTTCCCTTGATTTAAAAAATTGCGTCTGCCCATTTACAACCTGAGACTCATTATACCACTCGGACTTACTCAAATTCAAATATAAGGATATATTTCATCTAAATTGGCCCAAACCATTACGACAAACGAAAAGCTCAGAACGATTCATCCTCAAGCTTTATTATCTGGCATTTAGATCAATTCCTGACTCGTGATTATACACGTCCAACTCTCATTATAAAGACAAATGGTCAATAATTATCCATTGACCGATCTAAAAGCTACCAGCAAAGTAATCGACTGACATACGTATTATCCCAGGTATAATCCCGCAAATATTGCATTAACGAGTCGATCTAAGCAAAATGTCTTACTATTTATTATCCAAAAGTAAGATAGCAATACTATGAGCCGAATCATGAACGTTATTCCGGGGACGCTGGTGGGTTTCGCTACTCTCTTCGCTGACCAGACTTGATCTGAGTTCCGCACCAGCGGGTGACGGGAGGCGGCTATTGGAGAAATCAGAATATCGCACTGGACACCGCGGTAACCTAACTGTCAGCCTTGTAGGTCGTCAGTCGGGAGACCACATAGCGCCCGCTCTGGTATAAAGACCGGTAGCGCCGAACCGGACTGGATGATAGCTGAAGTAAAAAGACGAGTTGCAGATAAATAGAGCTACTATATAGCAAAGTAGAAAGTTGATGGATCAAGACAACAATATTTTGGATAAGCGTGACGGAATATGGGAAAAGTAATTCTTATCGGAATGGGCGGAGTCGGATCGGTGGTCGCCCACAAATCGGCTCGATTACCCGATATCTTCGAGGAGATCACGCTGGCCAGTCGCAGGGCGCAGTCGTGCGAAAAGGTCCGGCGGTTGATCGGCGGGAATGACATCGACGTAGCGCAGGTCGATGCTGACAATGTTGACGACCTTGTTTCACTGATAGAGAAAAAACAACCGGATCTTGTTGTCAATACCGCCCTCCCCTACCAGGACCTGACCATCATGGAGGCGTGCCTGCGCACCGGGGTTAATTATCTCGATACGGCCAACTACGAACACCCTGAGAGACCCGGTTTCGAGTATAAGGAACAGTGGGCTTATCACGGGCGGTTTAAGGAACGGGGAATCATGGCGCTTCTGGGATCGGGGTTCGATCCGGGCGTAACGAACGTTTTTATTGCTCACATGAATAAAAATCACTTCGACGAGATGAAGTATATCGACATCCTCGACGCCAATGGCGGCGATCACGGCCTTCCCTTCGCCACAAACTTCAACCTGGAGATAAACCTCAGAGAGATCACTCAGGAGGGTAAATACTACGAGGACGGAAAGTGGAAAACAACCCCTCCCCTTTCTGTTCACGACAGTTTCGATTTTCCCGGCGTGGGCAAACGTGAAAAATACCTGCTCTACCATGAGGAGATGGAGTCGCTGGTAAAACACTTCCCTGAAATTAAGCGCATCCGTTTCTGGATGACTTTTGGTGAAAGTTATCTAAAACACCTTGAGGTATTACAGAACGTCGGCATGACGAGGATTGACGAGGTGGAGGTTGATGGTGTCAAGATAGCGCCTTTAAAGGTGTTGCAGGCGGTAATGCCGAATCCTGCTGACCTGGGATCGCGCACAAAAGGGAAAACCTGCATCGGTTGCATAGTTGACGGGATCAGGGATGGAGAAGAGAAGCGCCGTTATATCTATAACATCTGCGACCATGAAGAGGCGTACCGTGATGTCGGCTCGCAAGCGATTTCCTATACCACCGGTGTCCCGGCCATGATCGGCGCGAAGATGATGCTTGAAGGCAAGTGGGCTGGCAAGGGGGTTTTTAATATGGAGCAGTTCGATCCCGATCCGTTCATGGCCGACCTTAACGCCTACGGTCTTCCGTGGCAAGAACAGGTATTGTGACCTTCGATCCGTACAAGGTTCCCTCTCCGGCTTACGTTTGCGAAGAGGAGAAACTGAGAAAAAACCTCGAAATCCTGGCAAAAGTTCAAAGAGACGCCGGATGCTCCATTATCCTCGCATTGAAGGGGTTTGCCATGTGGTCCCTGTTCCCGATTATCCGGGAATACCTTCCGGGTGTATCTGCAAGCTCTGTAAATGAAGCCCGTCTGGGCCAGGAAGAGTTTGAAGGGCAGGTCCACTTCTACGCTCCAGCTGTCAAGGAGAGCGAAATAGATGAGATCATTCGTATAAGCGACCATCTGGTTTTCAACTCTTTTAATCAACTTCATCGTTACCGGGGCGCAATCGCAAGTTCGGGTAAAGAGATAAAGATCGGCTTGCGAATTAACCCTGAATGTTCGGTGGTAAAGACTGAACTTTACAACCCATGCGTGCGTCACTCCCGTCTAGGTATCACACTGACCGAGTTTGACGAAACCTGCCTTGAAGGGGTGACCGGTCTGCATTTCCACGCTTTGTGTGAAAACTCGCCTGATGAACTGGAGGTGGCCCTCAAGTCGGTAGAGAAAAAATTCGGCCACGTCATAAAGGGAATGGATTGGGTGAATTTTGGAGGAGGTCATCACATCACCCGTCCCGATTACAACCTTGAGAAGCTCGTTAGCCTGATACGAGATTTTTCGGAGAGGTATGACGTAGAAGTTATTCTGGAGCCGGGGGAAGCCATTGCGCTTAATGCCGGGGTACTGGTGGGGTCGGTGATCGATATTGTCCATAACGAAATCGACATAGCGATTCTTGATGTCTCTGCGACCGCTCATATGCCCGATGTCCTGGAAATGCCATATCGCCCCGAAATTATCGGCGCAGGCGCTCCTGCGACTTATCCATTTACATACAGACTGGGAGGCGGCACATGTCTTGCCGGAGACATTATCGGTGATTATTCGTTTCCGGGGCGATTATCGCCAGGTGACCGGCTTGTTTTTTGCGACATGCTGATCTACTCAATGGTGAAAAACAACACGTTTAACGGCGTGCCACTCCCTTCCATAGGTATATGGAGAGTAGATGGGAATTATCATAATATCCGGGGCTTCGGGTTCGAAGATTACAAAAAAAGGCTTTCTTAAACAGATCTTTCTGAATCTGTGTTATACTTGCTGGTTTTTTAATCAGTAAAAGTAATTATGAAACCGAGAAACGACATCAGGAACATCTGCGTTATCGCGCACGTCGATCATGGCAAGACCACTCTCGTCGACGCCCTCTTCAAACAGACCGGTCTGTTCCGCGCAAACGAAGTGGTGGAAGAGCGGGTGATGGACGCCAACGATATCGAGAAAGAACGGGGAATAACCATCTTCTCCAAGAACGCCGCAGTCACATGGAATGGCGTAAAAATCAATATCGTCGATACACCCGGTCACTCCGACTTCGGTGGTGAGGTGCAACGAATAATGAAGATGGTGGATGGCGCTCTTCTTCTTGTGGACGCGGTTGACGGTTGCATGCCGCAAACAAAATACGTTCTTCGTAACGCCCTTGATATCGGACTTGCCCCTGTGGTGGTCATCAACAAGATTGACCGGCCCGACGCAAGGCCGGACTGGGTTTTGGACCAGGTGTTCGATCTCTTCTCCGCTTTAGGCGCCAACGACAAACAGCTCGATTTTCAAACTGTCTACGCATCAGCCAAGAACGGGATAGCGACTCTCGATCCCTCTATTGCGGGGGAATCAATGGCGCCACTGCTCGATACTATCGTATCGGCGGTCAGGGCGCCTCTCGTCTCCATCGAAGAACCGTTCCAGATGTTGGCAACGTCAGTGGAGTTCGACCCTTATCTCGGGCAGATGGCTGTGGGCCAGATTGCAAGGGGTAGTGTCTCCTCCGGTGAAAACATCGCCAGAATCGACCGGGATGCGAATATAAGCTTTACGAAAATCCAGAAACTGTTCTCATTTGAGGGGATAAGTCGCAAGGAGATTGAAACAGCTTCAGCTGGAGACATTGTTGTCGTGGCGGCGGGATTCAAGGATCTTGACATAGGTGAAACGCTGGCCAATCGGGAGTTCCCGGAAGCTCTGCCGGCAATGGATATCGACGAGCCGACCATCTCCATGACGTTCTCCATTAATAACTCCCCTCTCGTGGGGAAATCGGGGGATAAACTGACCAGCAGGAACCTTGATGAACGGCTCAACAAGGAACTACGCAGCAACCTCTCCTTGCGGGTAGAGAGGACAGAGGATGGTGATGCGTTTAAAGTCTCGGGACGGGGGGAACTGCACCTCTCCATTCTGATAGAGACCATGCGACGTGAAGGTTTTGAAATGTCGGTCTCCAGACCCCGCATCATCACGCGAGAGGAGGATGGTGTCATAATGGAGCCGGAAGAGTTTGTCATCGTTGATGTCGATGAAGAACATGCTGGTAAAGTAATCGAAAGATTCGGCATCCGCAGGGGTGAACTGAAAAATATGGCCAACATGGAAGCCGGGCGTGTCCGTCTGGAGTTGACCATACCTGCGCGGGGTCTGATCGGGATGCATACTGATCTACTTACTGACACTCGCGGTACCGCTGTTATCACCCACTCCTTCCACAAGTTTATCCCTTGGGCGGGTCCGATAGAAGGGCGCAGAACGGCGTCTCTCGTAAGCCAGGACAAAGGACAGGCTACAGGTTACTCCCTAGACAAACTCTCTGATCGGGGAGTTTTCTTCATCGAGCCGGGAGCCGAAGTCTACGAAGGCATGGTCATCGGGGAATACAACAAAACAAACGATCTTGTGGTAAATGTCACCAAAGGGAAAAAACTGACCAACATCAGAACTTCCTCTTCGGATGATAATATCAAACTTGCGCCACCAAGAGAGATGTCTCTGGAGCAGTGTCTCGAATATCTGGCCGATGACGAACTTGCGGAGGTAACTCCAGACGCGATCCGCATAAGGAAAAAACACCTCAACTTTGAAGAACGGAAAAAGCAAAGGAAAAAATTTGAAGCGGCCTGAGAAGTGATAGAATCGCCTTTCTGGTTTAGCGGAGGAATCATGAACAAGGTCACCCGGTCTTTTTATATCACGCTGGTTGTGTTGCTGGTATCCGGGGTTTGTTATGCGGAACCGATACAGCCCTACTACAAACTCGGCGACCTGGATGTTACCCTTGAGGATGCGGAGAAGTCGGTAGTAAAGGTCCTTGAAGAAGCGGGATTTGAGACCATTGGCGCCTACTCCCCCGCACACAAGGGTTATCTGCGCTCTATTGTTTTCACACGGCCCGACCTTGTCGGGACCCTCGGCAAACTTACTCCCGTAAGAACCATGGTCGCGGCGCTTAAGGTCGGGCTGAAACTCGAATCGGGCAAAGTGGCTGTCACAATCATTAACCCGGAGTATCTTTTTCGCGCCTATACCCAAGATGAATTCGGGACAGCAAAAACCGGATTAATGAAAGTTCACAACGACCTTCTTGCGGTGTTTACCGGAAAGGCCGGATTCGGGGAAGCCGTTCCATTTGGCGGAGGAGACCTCGATAGCGAAGACCTTGCCGGATACCACTATCTGTTCGGAATGGAATATTTCGAAGATATGATCCAGCTTGCAAACACTGGTGAAACCTTCGAGAGCCTAACGGCCAGAATAGAGAAAAACCTGGAAGATGGCGTTGCCCTTACCGGTCTGGTCTATTCGATTAAACCTGAAGGTAAGAAGATCGCACTCTACGGCGTCGCGCACTACGACAAACATGACGGAGAATTGGAGTGGGTTCCCGTCATCGGTTCCGATCATGTGGCGGCGTTACCGTATGAACTGATCGTCATTGACAATCAGGCTTTCATGCTCCACGGCAGATACAGGATCGCCATTCACTGGCCTTCCCTGACCATGGGTTCATTTTCGAAAATCGTTTCAACACCGAGACATATTGAAGAACAGCTAAGGGAAGTGGCGACAAAGTAGGTGGGGTTGTTTTTAAACAATAATCTTCCTGATCCGGGGGATAATCTCTTCTTCCCTTATCGGTTTGGCAATAAAATCATCCGCGCCCATCCGAATGACCTTCTCGCGGGTTTCCAGGGTATCATCGGAAGTTACTACAATTATCGGGATAGAATTTGTCCTTTCACTCCCTTTGAGTTCCTTCAGAAGAGCGAACCCATCCATTACAGGCATGGTGATATCGCAAATGATGAGGTGAGGAGCATTTTCCGCCACCGCCCCAAGGGCCGACCGGCCATTATCAGCTTCAAGAATATCAACGCCAAGGGGATCAAGAAACCGCTCTAACAGTTTACGAATGATTTTTTCGTCATCCACCAACAGAACACGCGGCCTGACAGAAGAGAGGACTATGTAAAAAACGCTTCCTCTCCCCTTTTCGCTCTCTACATAGAGGTCACCGCCGTGCGCCCGCATGATTTCATAGCTGTACGGAAGTCCCAGCCCTGTTCCTCGTTCACCCATTAAGCCGGGGGTGGTGGTTTTTATTTCACTCTTGAAAAGGTCGTTCAATATCTCCTCATCGATACCGGTTCCGGTATCCTTCACGGCGATACAGTCGGGTCGGTCAGGTGGAATAAACAGAGTGATTGCATCCCCCTTGCCACAAAATTTCATGGCGTTTGCTACCAGGTTTGATAATACCTCGGCAAGGAGAGTTGGGTCAGCGTAAACTCTGGAGCCTTCCGGGACTTCGTTTACCGTTACGATCCCCTTTTCATCCGCTTTAAACCTTATGGCCCCCAGAGTTGCTCCTGATAATAAATGGGCATCGAAGAATGTAGGTTTTAGCGTTATCTTCCCTGTCTTTAACCTGCTGATATCGAGCATTTCGTCAATCATAGTAACCATATGGTCACCACTTTTAATAATAGTGTCGAGTAGTTTACGTTGTTCCTTTGTAAAATTTACATCAGGGTCATTACTTAATAAATTCATCATCCCTAATATTGAGGAGAACGGAGAGCGCAGGTCGTGGGCCACGAGGTTTACGAATTTATCCTTCAGTTTTGTGGCCTCTTCGGCTTCAACCCTGGCATTAATCAGCTCTTCCTCTTTCTCCTTCTGGCTTGATATATCGGAAACAAATGCGAATGCGCCCACAATTTTGCCATCATCATCTTTTAGGGTGGTCGCATGGAATAAAGTCTGGAGCGGAGAGCCATCTTTTCGAATCAGGGTAATTTCGTAACTACGATGCGAGGATGATTCGATATTTTTTATCTGTTCCCTGAATATCTTTCCGTTCTCTTCATCGACAAACTCCAGAGGCGATTTGCCTAATAACTCCTCCCTCTCGTAACCGATCATCCGACAAAACGAATCATTTACGTCAGTCGTCTCTTTTTTCTCGTCAATAAGCCAATACCCTTCCTGTGTGGCGCTTATCGTTTCACGGTATTTATTCTCTTTTGCGAGGAGCGCGTTCTCCATTCTTTTCCGTTCGGTGATGTCGCGGATAACGCTGAGAATGCCCAGCGGTTTTCCGAGGTCATCTTTCAGCAGTGAGACGGAATGTTCGCTGGGGAAGACTTCGCCGTTTCTCCTCCTCACCTCAAACTCGAACTCCGCGCTTATCCCCTTGTCGAACGCTTCTTTAATTCGTCTTCCGAATTCAACGTAATGCTCATGGTCCACATGCAGAACCTCTGTTGAAAGGGATTTCAGTTCATCTTGCGAATAACCGAACATCGTTTCAGTGACATTGTTAACGCTCACGAGCTTCCTGTCCGGTGTAACCACGAGTACCGCCTCGTCAAGCGAATTGAAAACTCTTTTCAGCCAAAGCTCGGAGAGTCGCAGTCGCTCCTCGGCCTGTATACGTTCGGTTATATCGTGGATAATGGACAAAAGCTCACTTTTCCCACCCACATGAGAAGGGGCGGAATAGACTTCCACATCCCGCACCTCTCCATTTGCAAGACGGTGCCTGAAAAAGAAGTGGTTCCGTTCCTCCTTGTCGGCTCTTTTCAACTCCGCCTGAACCTCTTCCGATGTCAGGATATTAATATCCTTTATATTCAGGGCGAGCAATTTTTCCTTTTCGTAACCGTAAAAGTCATATGCGGCGGCGTTTGCATCTTTTATTCTGCCCGTATCAGGATCGATTAACAGCTTTATCGACTGGTTCGTATAAAAAAGATTACGATAACGCTCTTCACTCTCCCTTAACTCTTTAGTCCTTTCAGCCACCATCCCTTCCAACCTTTCACTCTGGCTCGCCAACTGGTAGTTTCGATGGGCGAGACTGGAAAGTTGGCTGGAAATCAGGAATAGCGCCTGGGCGACCTGGGTAAATTGCTCCTTTGACATCACCGGGACTTCTTCAAGAGCCTCTTTGTAGAACGACTCGTCAATCCCTATCTCTCTTGCGTATGCGAGCATCCGCTCCATATCAAGATTGCTGTCCCGTACCTGACCTATCAGCCAGTTGGCTATGTGTCGTCCGTCAACGTAAATGCTGGCGCCGGCGTCCCAAAGCCCGCCACTTAAACATGGTTGTATGACGGGACCGTCCTGATTGGGTCTACCAATTATTGAATCAGATTGAATGCAGTTTGCCAGTCCTTTGGGTGATTTACGGATAATTTCGCTACAGAGTCTGCAAAAATTGCTCGGCTCGGTAATTGGAGTTCCGTCAACTTGAGTGATGATGGAAGCGACCCCGGTAGCCTTGGCAAAAGCGTCCTGGGTCTCCTGCAACATGGAAAAATCGAGAAGATCTAAAAGATCAGGGGCGCTGGAGTTTTGAAGTTCCTCAAGGGATTCGGCGGAACCTGACATGATGAACCCTACGTTTGGAGATAAAAACCAATGTTCCCGTTCAGTATATTCCAGATGGCCTTCTGTTGTATATAATTTTGCCAAACGATCCCGGTTTTGCCAAATGAGCCTTATGTTTCATTATCCTTGATTAACCGACTATAATCTTCCGATGAATAAATCAGCTTTACCCATGACCATCGAAGAGGGGCTCGCCAGAGGGTGGGACCAGTTCGACGTTATCCTTGTTACCGGCGACTGTTATGTCGATCACCCCTCCTTCGGTGTGGCCGTTGTGGGACGATATTTGGAGTCTCTCGGCCTGCGTGTTGGTGTAATCGCATCTCCCGACCCGGAGAACCTGGACGACTTTACGAAACTCGGTCGGCCCACCCTGTTTTTCGGGGTCACAGCAGGTAACCTAGACTCGATGATTATGCGTCACACCGCCCTGAAAAAACCGAGGTCGGACGACGCTTACGCCGATGGTGGCAAAGCGGGCCGAAGACCCGCCCGTGCGTCCATGGTCTACTGCAACCGTATCCGCCAGGCGTTCAGCAACGCGCCTGTTCTTATCGGCGGACTCGAAGCCTCTTTACGCCGGTTCGCTCATTACGACTACTGGAGCGACAAGGTACGCCGTTCGATCCTGCCCGACTCGAAAGCCGACCTCCTCATCTACGGTATGGCCGAACAGGCTCTGGCAAGCGTAGTCGCCGGTTTACGAGATGGAAAAACTCTAAAAGAGTTAAAGGACATTCGGGGTACCGCCGTGATGGTCTCCAAAGATGAACGGAAAGAGATCGCGGAAAAAACCGTTACGATCCCTTCATTCGAGGAGGTTGTATCGAACAAGAATAAATATGCAAAAGCGTCAAAGTCGATACACCTTAACCAGTATCCCCACAGCGCCCTGACTCTACTGCAAAAACATGGGGGTCGATATGTAAGGGTGAATCCACCCTCCCTGCCTCTTGCAACCGAAGAGATCGACAAGATCTATTCATTACCTTTCACAAGAAACCCGCATCCGTCTCACAAAGGCCCTATCCCGGCGTTTGAGATGATCCGTTTCTCCGTCACCGCCATGCGTGGTTGTTTCGGGGGTTGTTCGTTCTGCGCTCTGACGGTGCATCAGGGAAGGGCTATCCAGAGCAGGTCGGAGGATTCTATTCTTGAGGAGGTGAGCCAGATTACCCACTCTGACGGTTTTAAGGGTTATATATCGGACATCGGCGGACCAACGGCGAACATGTACAGACTTGTCTGCGGGGAGCCTGCGGTGGAGGCGGTCTGCCGACGCACTTCGTGTGTATACCCGATAACGTGCAAACGGCTTGTGACCGACCATACTCCCCAGTTATCGGTCCTGCGAAAAGCCCGCTCGATTAAAGGAGTGAAGAAAGTATTTATCGCATCGGGCGTGCGGTACGATCTGGCTAACAACTCGCCCGAATATATCCGGGAGCTTGCCAGTCACCATGTCTCCGGTCAGCTAAAAGTAGCCCCGGAACATTGCGACCCTGATACCCTGGCCCTTATGCGTAAGCCGCCTATCGAAAGTTACGACAGGTTCATCGAAAGCTTCTTGCGCGAATCGAAAAAAGCGGGCCTTGAACAGTATGTGATTCCATACTTTATCTCAGGCCACCCCGGTTGCGGACTGACAGCGGAGGTGGAGATGGCGCGATACCTGAAAAGGAAAAACCTCAAACCGCGACAGATACAGGATTTTATTCCGGCCCCCATGACTCTTGCCGCTGATATGTATTATTCGGGGATCGACCCGATAAGTGGACGACCGGTAGAAACCGACAAGGATGGTGGCGCCCGCCGACTCCACAGGGCGCTACTGCAATATTACAAGCCGGAAAATCAGGACCATGTAAGGCAGGCTCTACGCAGGGTGGGAAGAACCGATCTGATCGGAAACGGCCCGGAAAAACTGGTTAAAGAGAAAAGCTATCGCCGGAAATAAATTGGCAAAACCATTTTCGATCTGACATATCCTGAATGTTTTCCATAATGTTTCGCTATAATTCATAAGGTTCTATTACAGCTAACGAAACCGGGGAATCGAAGCGATGATAGATTACGATAAGTTCGAAAAGTCTCTTAAACATCTGGAGGCTCAATACGGGAATTACCGGAATTTGGGGGAGCGTGACTCATTAACCGATCTTGACCGGGAAGCTATAGCCGAATCGGTTATTCAGCGTTTTGAGACCTGTTACGACACACTTTGGAAACATCTCAAACGGTATTTGTTCGAGGAGTTGGGAGTTCCAGAGATACCGAACAGCCCGAAAGGAGTTTTTCGACTGGCAAACGAGAATCATCTTTTGGCAGGTTCAATAGATCATTGGCTCCACTACGCAGACGCAAGAGTCTCTACTGCGCATGACTACAGTGGGGAAAAAGCAAAAGCCTGCCTTGAACTGATGACAGATTTTATTGACGACGCTATCGGTCTTTATCAGACACTGAGCGGGAAAAGCTGGTAATGAATCAGACGATTGACCTTTTACCCTCGGAATTGGAGATCGTCAGGTCTTTGCTTGAACGGTACTTGCCCGGAGTTCTGGTTTGGGCCTACGGGTCGCGGGCGCTAGGAACTTCTCGTCCGGTATCGGATCTTGATTTGGTGGTATTTGCCGACAAGGATGATAGAGCGAGTGTATCGAACCTTCGTGAAGCGTTTGAAGAGAGCAACCTGCCTTTCAGGGTGGACCTGTTTGTGTGGCGTGAAACACCGGATAATTTCCGTAAACCAATAGAGTCAGAGCATGTTGTCATACAAGAGGGCGACTGATAAGGGTGGGAATAACCGACCTGACCGGAAACGGACCGGAAAAGCTGGTGAAAGAGAAGAGCTATCGCAAGAAATGAACAGCATCAATGGGTACAATTTAAGGTTCCCTGTAGATGGCTTATCAAACAGTATTCTTTGATGAAGCTGGTTTCACAGGTTCCAATTTGCCAGACAACGATCAAAGGCATTTTGTTTTTGCCAGTGTCACGATATCAGAAGAGCATGCAAAATACTTAGTTGATAAAGTTAATTAGTCGTCCCTGAAGAGCCTCTGTTTTCCAGGCGGCCTTAATATGAGTTATCGTAACCATGTAGCTCTGAGTTGAAAATCGCCACCTCGTAATGAGAGACGATAAAAGATCCCGGGGGGTCTTTCCCAGATTATAACCGCACATTGCCCTCTGTTTTCCGGTCGATATCACGTTTTACACGACCAAGGTAATTCCTGATTTTCTTTGCCTGGCATGGGAATAACGACTCCGCCTTAACAATGCCGCAGGCGAAAGACGACTATAACTTTGCCGTAGATCAAGACCATTTTCGAAGGCTTTGCGCACAAGCTTCTCGCGCATTCGGTGGCAAAGGGTGGCGTCAGTGGGGTGAGTTATCGCTTTCTCCTGAACAGTAGTATCTACGTTGAGATGTGTAAAACTACTCTTCTGGATCACCTTGAGTTTCAATCCGGCGCGGATAGTCTCTTCGAGAAGTTTTTCCACACCGCAACTCTTG
>JAJDBK010000019.1 GCA_029261405.1 Nitrospinaceae bacterium | reverse complement strand
TTTTCTGTGAGACCTCTAGCTAAATTGTGGGTATTGAAAAAATGGGATGCGTCCAGGGTATTGTACAATTTCTCGCCATCTTGGGAACTTACCAGCGACTCGTCAAATTCAAGCCAAAGTAAACCATGCTCCGTATTGGCTTTGGCTGTTGATCGAAGTTCATGTTGTTTTTTGACGAGGTTTTCTTCCGTTACGCCATCCAACAATTTGGAGAAGAATGCAACATGGCCCTTAGCTCCCCAGAACTTTGAGAGAGCATCTCTGATTGCCAATAATAAGATACAGAACAACACGGCTGCAAAGAAAGAACTAATGAAATGCGGAGAACCTACTTCCCAATCAATAAGAACGCCAAGCTTTGGCAACAAGCTTATGGGATCAAAAACATTTTCTCTCAATGTAACCCCCTAATAAATCAGGTCGAACGATGTCCCTATTATAGAAGGCTGAGTCGCAAAGGCCCATACCCCCCCCCCAGTATCACGCCATTCTACTCAATGTTCGCAGTTTAACCAATATTATTATATTTGGCGCCTACCAGATATAGATCGGCAGGGTCCACTCACAGATTTACGATTTACGGCAGGATACCTGCGACCTTTTGCTATCTCCCGGAAATGCAAAACAGATAAGGCGCCGCCTTCAAGCGCAAGAACCTGAAGGCGGCTTATCAGTTATCGTCGCAGGATGGCTAATGTATCAGACAACTCAGTAAACGTTTCTTGAATGTCTGGGTCAAGATCAGTGGGTTGGAAAACAGCATCTTCATGGGAGATTTGAATCTGGTTTCCAGCCGTGTCAATGGTTGAACCAGAGGCAGATCGCGCCCAGGTTCCAGAGGCGTATCGGTGTGATATTGAAGAATTCAAACTGTAACCACTACCTGATATGGAACCGTTTATTTGTTGATAATACGTCCCTGACAGGGCATTATCCGTGCCCGGGTTGAATACAAAAGCCCAGTATGTATCATTCAGTGTTGTTTCAAGTACTGTCACATAGGAGTTTAAAGACGGGGACCATGCCATTACCGCTAAGTATGAAGAGTTATCAGCATTATAGCCACTATAAATCTGAGACCCATCATCAGTAGTCATGTCTGTTAAGGCATCAATCGTCACACGGTCATCAAAGTCGCTGGTGGAAATTGTGTAGTAGAAATAGTAGTTGGCTATTTCTCCAATCGAGGGACTTGCGGTCTCTCCACCACCTGAACCAGTGTCGGTGGAACTTGAATCATTGGTACAGGCATCTGATACATTAGCTGAGAGACATGTCGTAACCTCACCGCTATCACTGGAGGTTGTAGTTCCTCCACCTCCCCCACACCCCGCCAGTAAAAACACCAACATCCCGCATAACATTACTTTTATTTGTCTCATTATCCACACCTCCGAATTAATAAATGGACCACCCATGGCTGGAAGTATTGATCATGCGGTGTCTCAAAACGTGAGCCTGTAAAAAGATTAATTTACTGCCACATGAATAGCGGCAATGGCATCGGGTACTCATGATGCCTGTGTGGCTTGGTGGGAAGACGCTGGAAGTGACTTCCAATATCGGTGGGTCACGATGTAAGACGGCGGGATAGAGAGCTCCACGTAGGTGGTTCGACCACCACCACACGGAGCTTTATGCCATGTTTAGCTCATGTATTGTTTGAGCGCCTTTTCAAGTCGCCCGATGACAATGTTCCGTAACGACTCTGGGGATAAGACCTCCACCTGCTCGCCATACTTGAGGATGTCATGTAGCAATTCCCGTGCATCGGAAAACGGTATCTTCAATTCCAGTCGGCCATCGACATATTCTTCCTGCTGGTCGGGATGCCATCGCTCTGAAGCGACCCAGGGGGAAGCTGTTTCGCTGAACCGTAACACCGCTACTGCACCAGGTTTACCGGAGAAGATACCGTATGAGGTGGTGAAATAATCGTCCAGTTTCTTTTCCGGCGCCTGCTTCGCTTCCCTTGGGGTAGCCTGAACGTCCAGAATACGGTCGACCGAAAAACTGCGTAACCCGTTCCGCAAATGACACCAACCGTCCAGATACCAGTTGTCCCGGTAATAAACCAGTCGCTGGGGGGAGACTTCTCTTTCTGTTTTTCCGTTTCGTTCACGTCCGTGATATTTGACCAGAAGTCTTTTCTGTTGCACAGCCGCCTCGGCCACTATCTGAAACACTCCATCCAGTGGTGTGCGGTGAGCCATGCGAAGAATCTTTATCCGCTTTTCAAAGCCGTTGGAGGAAATATGTTCCGCTGTCAGTATATCGTCGACCCGTTTACGCAAAGGCCTGATACTTTCATCGAGGAATCCCGGTTCCACGTTGCGTAGCAATTCCTGACAAACCAGCAGGGCGTGAATTTCCGAAGCGTTGAACCATAATCCCGGAAGTTCGTACGGATGCTCGCCCTGTTGGTCGTAACAATAGCCGTTGTATTTACGGTCGTAGACAATAGGTGCGCCAAGAAAATCTCGTAGGTCTTCAACTATTCTGGTGAACGTGGCGCGGGAACACTCAAGTTTCTCCTGGATCGTTTTCCGGGATACAGGATAATGCGCATTACTGATGATCTTGTGAAGCGCGTAAATCCGGTCGAACCGATCCATATTTCTCTTCCCCCAGAGTTGCTGGAATTATAAACTGTAATATACGTAATGTACACAGTTTGTAAGAAGATATCATCATCGCCTGAACCGTAGTTGGACCCCAGTTCAAGAAGGGAGTGCACCGCTAAGCGAGAGGTTATGCTTAGTGGCTATGAGAAAGAGATATAAGCAATTAGGGATAGAAGAGCGTGAGCGGATCATGGTTCTGAGTAGCCTTGAATGGAGCCATGGCATGATAGCCAAGAAGATAGGCCGCTCAAAAAGTACGGTGACCCGCGAACTTCAACGGAACTGCGCTCCAGGTGGCGGACTTTACAGCGCCTGGGAAGCGACAGATCGAAGCCGTAAGCGAAAGCGACAGGCTGGTCAGCGTGAACGGCTCAAGAACGCTTCGGTTCGGCTGTATGTTCGTGAGCGCCTTGAACAAGGCTGGACACCGGAACTGATTGCCGGTCGGCTGCGCCGTATGGGAACCGCCACCGTCAGTCACGAGGCGATCTACCAGTGGATTTACGCCGACGCTACAGAGCTGATCGGCTGTCTGCCACGTCGTCATCGCAAGAGATACTGCAAGGGGTATAGCCGCAAGCATCAACGGTCGCATATCCCCAACAGGGTGGCGCTTGATGAACGTCCCGTGTCGGCCAATGATCGCTCAGAGTTCGGACATTGGGAGGCGGACTCCATCGTCTCCAGAGCAAGCAAGGCGGCGCTGAACGTGGTCCTTGAACGGACACGTCGGTATCACTGCCTCAGTAAGCTGCCCCGGAAGAGCGCCGGTCATACGAGCAGAGCCTTGGTCTCTCGACTCGGCTCTTTCCCGGCGAAGGCGTGTCTCTCCATCACTTATGACAACGGGAGCGAGAACACCGAGCATGGGGTGGTGAATCGAGTGTTGGGAACTGATTCCTACTTCTGCGCTCCCTACCGTAGCTGGGAGAAAGGGGCAGTTGAAAATATCAACGGGCTTATCTGACGCTATATCCCGAAGGGAACGGATATCGAAAAGATCACGGAGGAAGAGATCAGATATATCGAGTGGCAGTTGAACAACCGCCATCGTAAATGCCTCGGCTACCAAACTCCGGCTGAGGTCTTTGATAAACTATGTGGTGCACTTGCCCCTTGAATCTGGCTATTCAATGTTTATAGGGATTATGGCGCTTTTTCAGGGGCGACCAATTATTAAGAGCTTTTCAGCGAACTGCTAGATAGCCCAAGGTCTTATAATTAAAGGCGATCGGGTTTGTAGCGAATATGTCTCTGTATTCACTCTCAGGGCATGGTTTACTGTGGGTCAGCATATCGAGTTGGTCCACCGTAACAGGAAAGGAGGCAAAACCGCCTAACAACGCGGCAATCGGTTTTATCAAAGCGACCGGAATATTGATGGTTCGGGTTCTTTTGATTCTGATCGCCTTGCCGATCTGCTGGATGATTTCATGAAAGGTCAGCGGCGCCAGACCTCCCAGATGATAGACATTCCCTGTGGCTTTCGGTGTAGTCACCGCTTTGGTGAAAACTCTTGCAATATCGGTTACCGCGATAGGGTCGAGCTGGTATTTTCCGTCACCGAATATTGGCATTATCGGAGCTTTTCCGATTACGTCCGCCAACTGTCTTGTAAACTCAGGTTTCCCGGCTGAATCGCCGAAGATCACGGATGGCCGGAATATGATACTCTCCATGCCGGAGTCTGCTACGATCTGTTCCGCTTCCCATTTGGTTCTCTGGTAACCGGAAACACCATTCTGATCGGCGCCGTTTGCGCTCATATGGATAAACCTGCCTACTCCAGCGTTTTTAGCGGCGTTGACAATGTTGCCTGTCGATTCGACGTGCAGTTTCCTGAAGGTAACTCCTATCGCCGGGAACTCCCTGATGATTCCGATAAGGTTGATTACCGCATCTGTTTCAGACAGTTCACCGCTATACGATTCCGGGTTCGCGCTGTCTCCGAAAACAAGATCCACCCCCTCCACAAACGGAAGTTTTCCTTCAGAACCGGGTCTTATCAGAACCTTGATCTTGTGCCCTTCATCTCTGAGAGCCTGTAACAGGTAATTTCCGACGAACCCGCTCGCCCCGGTGACAAATACTTTCATCCCCTTTTATAACAGAAAATTAGCGGTTGTACATGATGAAATCAAGATAGTGCGGAATCAGGACTATTTTGAGTTATACCTCCCTTGTGCATTTAATTCCCTACGCTCTGGTATCTGTTTACGCCGGTTTTCCATGCCACAAGCGCCAGAGAGAAGAGCGCGATCCCGACTATTGGTGTCATGTACTGGATAGCCGGATGGAACAGCAGTTCGGAGGTGTCTTTGTTGAGGAAATAGTGGCTGGGGTAAAAGTTTATGAACGCGATGGGGAAGACAAGGGTTAAGAAGAGCTGAACCCAGTAGTTGAATATCGATATCGGATAGAGCAGAAGTTCCTTGGAGCTGAATACCAGGATTTGCAACAGCGCGCGGTTACGCATTGTCCAGAATGCCACCGCCGCCACGGCCAGTCTGATACCGCCGTGGATCAGGGCGGCGCCGAGAATGACCACCACGAAGAATAGCGAACTTGTCAGGGTCCATTCGATATTGGCTTTTACCGATCCGTAGTAGAGCGCGGTCGCTCCGATGATTAGATGGGCCACGGAGTTGAGGTCGAACGCGGAAGTAAGGATTTGTCCCAATGGGCTTAGGGGGCGCAGTAGCAGTCGGTCCAATTCCCCTTGTATGACGTATGACTCGAATCCGTTCAACGCGGCGAAAAAAAAGGTTGTGATCGCCTGACTGAATACTAACAGGCTGTAGAGGAACGCCATCTCCTCTAGTCGCCATCCGTTGATTGTCTCGAACCGGTTGAGTATTACGAGTATTACCCCGATCTGCCCGAGATAGAACCAGATCAGGGCGAACATGGAGAGGAGAAAGTTAAACTTATACTCCATCTGCGACTGGACGGAGGCGCCGATCAGTTTTAGATAGATACTGAAAGGCGCCATCTGGTGAATGGTTTTATGCGGTCCAGTTTACAATTTCGTGGCGGGTCAGTTTTTCGAACATCGGTTTTTCACAGTTGATGGCTTTCCAGCTTTTCCCCTGGGTAACGCTTATGATCCTGCATCCGCCGTAACATTTCGGCAGGTATGCGCAGGCGACACCATCGGTAAAGCAGAACTCTTTCCACTGAGGGTTACGTCCCTGAAGGTCGAACTGGTCACGCAGTTGCTCATGGGTTTTTCCTTTTTCGGAGTATTCCTTTATGTTGTCAACTCCGGGACAGATGTACGATTCGCCGGCGTAGTTTAGAAACAGGTGTTCGGCGACGGAGAAAGTTTCGCACGCCACTCTTGGCAGACGGTGTTTCCGTTTGAATCCCATCTTGTCCACGATAGCGTAGCAGGCCATTAATGTCTCTATCTCCTGCTCGCCAAAAACCCTGCCTACATCGTTTCCGTTTGTCGGCGCCGCTTTATCCTCTACCCGACCAAGGACCGGGACAAAAGAGAGGTCGAATATACGTTGTCGTAGCGGTTCCAGTTTTTTCAGGAGCGCAGGTAGTTTCTTCTCGTCCCCATAGCTTATGTTACTACCAACAGAGAGGGATACTTCCATTGGTAGTTTCATCAGGTTTGCAACGATGTCGTCGAAGGAGCCACCACCTTTTTTATAGGGGCGTGTTTTGTCGTGGTCCGGGTCGATGGTAACCTGCACGGCGTTTAGTCCTACCCGCACAAGTTTGGCTATCTTCTTTTCGGTGAAAGCGGCTCCGTTTGTTACCATTGCGATTTCAAAATCGCGCCCTTTTTTCTCAGCTTCATCGTCGATCAGTTTTGCTATCTTGTATATATAGTCGGTTGCCAGTATCGGTTCGCCGCCACCGGTTACTATCATGCGCCAGAACTGTGCGGGAGCTTTGGAGAAATGTCGGATGAACTTGTTTGCGAGAGTTTTTGGTTCCGCCTGTTTTTTCCCGGTGGGGATACGGACCTGATCGTTGTAACAGTATTCGCATCCGAGCTGGCAGGTGTAGGTCGGTATCAGTGTTGCGGCGACTCTGTTACCGGGGAATCCTTTCATTCTGGCGTCGAGCTTTTCTTCTAATAGAGGCATGATTTTGTCAGGTTCGATTATTAGTTTTTCCACATAGAGAAAATCGCGCCATGTTTGGGAAACACCTTCGCCTATGGGGGTTCCGGCCAGTCTTTTTTGCAGGCGGAACGTCTTGCCTGTATAACAATTATGTACCATTATAAATTTACCGTCGGTGGGGTCTTTTTCTGTGACGATCCACGGCGCGGTTTTGGCTTTCGATTCCAACTTGATTCCCCTTGAAAGATGTTCGTTTAGTTGCGGGGTTTATTATATCTTGTGGTGGATACGTTTTCCAGCGAGGCTCTTATCTTAATTATGGGAAAGGTGGTGATATTCCAGCTTTCAGATAGGATCAGGCATTCATCCATTACAAAAGTACTAGACATAGTATAATCTATGATATACTTCCCGGAATTCGTATTAGCTGTATTTTCAATACGTAAATTTCTTTTATGATCGGTGTAATAATTAAGCGTCGGTCGGGGTATGATTTTAATTTTGAGGAGCAAAAACCATGAAAAAAAGCAATAAAACCAACAACATAAAGAAAAGAACAGCACGCGGCGGCATTCTGGTCCCGGACGCGGAAGAGAACGCGGCTTGCTGTTCAGGTGCAAGCTCAAGGGTTACGGCTCCTTAAATAACTTAAACCCGTGAATTACCATTGGAACTATGGTACCATCAAGTAACATCTAGATTTGATTTATTTTGCGCTCCTCTTAGGGCAGGGGGAGGACGTTATCGTTGTTTCTTTATAATGGAGAGAAAGTAATGTCATCAAAAAGAAGAAAAGCAAAGAAAGAGTTGTTCAACAGTCAGGCGGACGATATGGCTTGCTGTTCAGGAACAAGTTCCAGAGTGACCTCACCTGAAGGCAGAAAATAGGAAATAGCCGTAGCCTTACGCGCTTGTTCTAAACAGGTACGTAAGGTTGAACGGTTCTTTAAGGATTGATTTGTCCAGAGTTAGTTTGTTACTCGCGCCGAAGAAGTCTTTCTGATAATAAAGCATAATACTCGGAGCATCTTCTCTCAAAATTGCTTGCATTTTTCTCTTAATCGTCATTCTATCTTTGACCGACCCACCGAGCTTATCTAAATCGTAATAGTTGGCGAAAAGTTTGTCCATTCTTAGGTTTTTATATCTGGAAGTGTTGGCCCGGCCTTTAGAAGTAAAACGATTCATATTTCCAGATATCGTTACTCCGTCCTGATATAAACTGAGAGCTATTTCATAATCTCCCTGATCTCTCGACATATTGTGACTTTTCTCGTCCTTCGCCCTTATGGAGCAGGAGATTCCCGCATCTTCCCAACTCTGGACCACCATTCTGATTGATGGGGGTATGCTTTCCTGATTAAGAAAATTATTAAAAATTATTTCAAGAGTGAAAGGTACACCGTTACGGTACAAACGTCCATTTATACTCTTCCATCCCGCTTTCTGGAGAAGGGATAAAGCTCTTTGGGAGTCAGGTGGCATTACAGGCTCAATTTTAGTGACTGGTTTTGTAAAATAAAGTTGACTATCTGCGGCTGTTCCCGCTCCATTAAGACCAGCAGGATCGTTTACGATGCGCTCCCGGTCGATAAGCAGTGATAGAGCCAGTCTGGTTCGTTTATCGTTAAGTTTAGGAGATTCTGTGTTCAACTCAAGGAAGGTATAAAAAGGAGATGTCAAGCTAAAGGTTGTAAGATTTTTTCGCTTATTGATTAAGTCCACATCTTCCAGCCTTAAATAATTAACGTAATCGACTTTCCCTTCGAGGAGGGCAATGGCGGTAGCTTCGGCATTGTTGAAATGGTGTACCTCAACATATTTAAACTTTGGGGTCCCACTCCAATATTTCTCGAATCGTTTCAGTTTTATAATCCTTTTTTCCCTGTCATAACTTATAAAACGGTATGGGCCTGAGCCAAAAGGAATATACTTATCTGATGGTTCGTCTCCATATTTTCGCTCGTATCCAGCTTTGCCAATTTGATTCAAGAAGAGTCTCTCCCATTCTTGTGAAGTCTCTGATCGCAGATGGAGAGTATATCTGTCTACCACCTCCACGTTGAAATCATGGAAAAAAGAAGAATTGTTTATCGGGTTGAGTTTATTCTTAGAATTACCAAAGGTTTCTTTTATAGATTCAAAGGTGTATGCAACATCTTCGGAAGTCATTTCTGACCCATCGTGAAACAAAATGCTTTTTTTTATGGTTAAGACGCATTCTTTACCGCCATCGCTCACTTTATATTTTTCCAGTAACATCAGGATTGTTTTCCAGCCGTTTAATCCATCAACGACATTCCAAGCGGGAGAGTCCCAGATAAATTGTCTACAAATTCCGCAATATTGTGATTCCATTCGAAGGTCGTCCAGTGGGTCGGTTGTGCCAATCACCAATGTATCGTCATCTCTCTGTTTATCCAGAATCGAAACCGGATCTTGAACAATAGCGGTAGCGTTACTTTCCATACACGATGATGCGGGTAACGTCAGGGTGAGCAGTATCAGGATTGATATATACCGCCGTATTCCCCATACGAACGGATGGCGGTCATCTCTATCAAACATCCGGTTCTTTAATAACTGCGTGGCTGGTGCACAATTCATATGCCTACCCGTTAACGCTTTCCAGAAATTTTTCAACTCTTAATGTATCCTCTGATTTTTCGATCTTATCGGGCAGTTCAACAAGCGGAATCTCAAAACGAATGTCTGAACCTTCATCACCACTCTTGGCAATATATACGCGGCCACCGTGCGCCCTAGAGACGGAGTGTACCAACGCAAGGCCGATACCGAACCCTTTCCGTTTGGTGGTGTAAAACGGTTCAAAAACTTTTTCCCTAACTTCTTCCGGTATTCCGGGGCCATCGTCCACCACAGTAAATTCCGCACGATTCTCCACTATACAAGCCGAAATTTTCACGCTGGTAGCGCCAGACTCCAGCGAGTTTCGTATAAGATTTGATACCGCCGAAACGAGTTTGGAACTGTCCCCGGAGAATTTGAACTTCTCCCGATCCTCATCCATCCTGATTTCCGCTTTTACGGAGACCACTTTGTGACTGACAGACTCAACTGCGGAGGATAGTAGCTGGTCGGAATCGATGGATTCCAGGTGTACGGTTCCACCCCGCGCAAACTCCATCAGGTCGTCGATCTTGGCTGTCATTTCAAAAATCGTTTTTCTCAACATGCTCTTGTTTTCGTCGTCCGCCTTCAGGAAATAGACCAGATTCAGGATCATGTGCATACCGTGCCGCAGTTCGTGGGCCAGGATGGAAGAGACATGACCCACAGCGACCAACGATTCCTGCTGGACCAGAGTATGCTGTTTCTCCTCCAGCCTCTCCGCAATATCATTGAAGGCGCCTGCGATCTTTCTGTAATCCACATCAAAACTATCCACGGGCGCTTTGCGACCGGTTTCCACATACTCCTCCATCACATATATCATGCGCCGGACAGGGCCGGAGGTTCTGATGGAGAAGAGAGCCGCGACTATCATCGAAAGGATGACCAACCCTATGCCCACCAGAAGTGACTCGAACCGGGAATCGTACAACTGGTGTGTGAAGGTTGTCAGCTTCGATTGCGTGACGATGGTTAGCCGTACATTCGGAACCTTGTGGAAGGAGATATATTTGGAGCCGTCAGACGTTACATACGTTCCGCTTTCCATATCGGCGGTCCAGTATGGATGTGTCTTGCCGATCAGCTCCTTCTCTTCGTCGGCGATGACCAGACCATCGTCCGAGTTCGTCACCGTAAGATATGTGCCACTCTCGGAGCTGATCTGGTCGATCCACCACCATAACTTCTTCAGGCTCAACTTGCCGAATATCAAACCGACCGGTTTGCCCAGCTTTATCATTGGCGAAGACATGATGACAAACGGCACACGGTTTTCAGTAAGTAACACTCCCGATATCCACGGACGGTTGCCTCTGGCTAATGCCAAAGCCTGTGAACCGGAATAATCAAAACCGGGAGGACGGGGAGCGGAGGTGGCAAGCTCTTTTCCGTCCATATCAACAAAGGATATCTCCATGAAGTGAGGCGCCGATAACGATACCTCGTTCAGAGCCGCCTGCAGATCATTCTCGGGGGGACGGATGGTCTTGATTATGTTTGCCGTTAACTGTAGCTGGAACGCCGCCTGCTCGAAAAACAGACCCATCTCGCGAGCCATACGACGGGCGACCACATCGTGCCGCAACTCCGACTGCTGGAGGATCCTCCCCTCGTACTGCAAGGCGGATGAACCCATGGAGATGACGATGATAAGCAACGCCGCTCCAAGGGTAGCCGCAAAGAGCCGCCAGAACAGATTGGATAGATGTATATTGCGTAACAAAGCTTTCCTCAATCAGGATTATCCCCTCGGTTATTATAATGGATTATGCCTGTATTCACAATGTATTATCCCAATTTTGGCTATGGCGCCTTTCGGGTTCACCCCGATTTGAACAGGTAAGGCAGGTTGTATGGTTCCATGAGGACTGTGTTGTCCAGAGTGAGCTTGTCGCTGATGGCGAAATACATTTTGTAATAAAAGAGCGGAATAGTGGGGGCGTCTTCCCTCAGGATCGTCTGTAACCTCCTTTTTAACGATATCCTCTCCACTACAGACCCGCCCGTGGCCTCAAGATCGTAATAACGACCGAGAAGATCGTCAACTTCCCGGTTCTTGTATCGTGTTAGATTACCATCGCCTGCAGAGTGATAAAGCTTTATTATGTTCGATATCGAGTCCCCGTCCACAAGCCAGGAAAAGTATACTTCATACTCTCCGCTATACAGCCCGGCGTTATAGCTATTGGGGGCAACTGACCTTATGGAACAGGAGATACCAGCCTCACTCCAACTCCGCGCCACCATCCTGATTGCTGACAAGATGCGGCCCTGACCGTTATCGACATAAATTATCTCAAGAGTAAAAGGGGCGCCGTTACGGTATAGCCGCCCATCCCTAAGCTCCCATCCGGCCTTCTGCAAAAGTGAGAATGCCATTTTGCTGTCGGGAGGGGATACAGGCGCCAGTGGGGTGACAGGGTTTGTGTAATAAAACCCGCTCGTCGTGGCTGTTCCCACTCCATTAAGACCCAAAACGTCGTTTGCGATTCGCTTCCGGTCAATAAGCAGAGATAGAGCCAGCCTGGTCCGTTTGTCCACAAGCTTGGGCGATTCGGTGTTCAGACCAAGGAAACCATAAAAAGGGGTTTCAACGCTGAAAGTGGTGTAGTTGGCGAGGTTATGAACCAGACCCACATCGTCCCCCGGCAAATCAACCAGATAATCTATCTTCTCCTCCAGGAGGGCCATTGTGGCGGCTTCGGTGTTCGCAAAATAGTGTATCTCTATATTTTTGAACTTTGGCGTTCCACCCCAGTAGTTATCGAAACGTTTCAGCCTCAGAACCCCCCTCTCCTTATCAAAACTTGCGAAACGGTATGGACCCGAACCTGATGGTATATATTCCGCCGATGGCTCTGATGCGTGTTTCCGCTCGTATTCCGCATTCCTGATGGAAGTCCTGAAAATAGAAGTCCAGTTTTTTGGGGACTTTGAAATAAAACGGACCGAATAACGGTCAATAATCTCCATCTCGAAATCTATGAAAAAACCGGCCCAGTGTTTTGCTGAATCAGACTTTTTTATTGTATCAAAGGTGTAGAAAAGGTCGATGGATGTCATTTCCGAACCATCGTGAAATAAGATTCCATCCTTGAGAGTGGCGACGCATTCCATGCCATCATCGCTGACTATATATTTTTCAAGCAGAATCAGGTTGAGACCCATGCCGCTTTCCCCGTTAAAGTGTGGCCAGACGAGGGAATCCATCATGAGTTGCCCGCAATATCCACAAGGGACGCTTTGAAAACTGAAATCGCCCGGAGAGTCGGTTGTCGCAAGTATCAGAGCGCTTTTTTCGCCCCTCCTTTTATCAACCGAAACCGGGGCATGATCGAGAGTATTGTCGATTTCCGTGCAAGATACAACTATAACAATCAGCGTCAATAGGGATGGAATAGATACAAGCCCTCTAAGCCGCCAAAATATTATCGATGACAATGTAAATAACGCATAATCGCAGGGACCTCTTCTCCAGGTATCAAGTTCGTTCGGCAATTAACACGCAATAACCGTTCCTATTATTGAGGATTTTGCCGCTACCGGGATTTAATAACGCCCAAATAGACCGTAAGTCTCCAGGCTAACTCACATAAGGGATGAACGCCCTGAATGTCTATCATTCAAATTAACAGAACAACATGAGACTGCATGGGGTATTTATGGGACACCAGTCCTGTATTCATAATCACCTGCGAGGGAAGGATTGATTTGGAGTTCGAATTGCCCTCTTTATGGTATACATCATGTGTAATTTATTGTTATGCTTGTTATCGGTTTTCTTTCGGGCAGGGGGGGAGCCTTACTGGATCCATTCAAACGAAGGGGAAGAGATGCGCTTTTATATCTTATTTACATTCGCAACATGTCTTGTCTCTGTTTTTATTACCGTTACAGGCTTTCCAGCGATAGCTTTTGAAGAGGCTACCGAACTCGATACAGTGGTGATATCAGCCAGTCGTTGGGAGGAGCCCGCCGAAAAAGTCACTGACCGCGTTACAGTGATAACCAAGGAAGAAATAGAGAAACTTCCGGCGAGAGACGCCACCGAGACCCTCGAATATACGCCCGGTGTGACCCTGGAGCGAGGTGGTGGAGGTGGCGCCACGTCTTATACCTTCCTCTCCGTTCAGGGCGCGGAGCCGTATCAAACAACGGTACTGCTAAACGGTATTCCGTTGAACGGCCTGGGGGAAGGCGTTGGTAACGTCGGCTTTTTGCCCGCTGGCGTTATCGAAAGAATCGAAGTTGTGCATGGCGCGGGCGGTGTGGAATGGGGTTCGGCGCAAGGTGGTGTTATCAACGTGATCCTGTCAAAACCGAACCAGGAACGGAAAAACTTCGTTACCGCCGGAGGGGGAAGCGATGGAAGAGCCCTGGCCGAAGCGGGTGTGCAATTCTTCTCCGAAAACTTCTCTCTACTTGCAGGCGCGGGCGCAATGAAGAGCGATGGAGAAGACGAGACCAGAGGATACAACAATACCAGCGGACTTGTGAATCTTGAAACCGTACTTGGTGAATCAAGTCTGTTCAACCTTCTCGCTTACTCCTTTCAAGGTGATGTAAACCATGGCGAATACCGGGACGCTCTGGAGAATTACTGGGAAACGGGCGTCTATAACGTCACCGGCGTAGGCGCAACCTTTGAAACTGAAATGGGGCCAGGTACGCTGAAACTGACCGGTTATTACCAAAACCAGAACAATGACGTGGAACAGAAGATGCTCAACCCGGATGAGTTGCTCTTTACGGCGGAATCGAAAGAAACGGTTACGGGTCTGTCGGCGATCTTCCACTCAAAACTCGATTGGGCCAGAGTTACCCTGGGCGCTGAAGTTGAAAGCGGTACAATCGACACCAATACCCTCGACAAGGAGAAGTACGACGTTGGATCAAACGGCGCATTTGTAAACGTTGGCAAGGATATCGGAGATATAACAGTTCAGGCGGGTGTTCGACTCAGCAACGAAGACGAGTTCGGCTCCTTTACCGGATTTAATGTGGGCGCCCTCTACAAGTTTACCGCCCCTGTTATCTTGCGCGCATCGGTGGCCGGAGGATATTCCACACCACCCTGGAACTGGCGATTTCTGGATATACCGAGTTATATAGTCGCCAATCCGGATCTGGTGGTGGAGAAAAGCGTCTCTATCCAACTCGGTGTTTTCGCTACATTGGCAGAAGGGCTGACCATTGATGTGAACGGGTTCCAGTCAAAAGTTACAGATGCGCTGGGGCTTGCAACCAACGATGAAGAACTTCTCTATTACGACAACTTTGAAGAGTTTGAGCGTAGCGGTGTCGAAGCGGAAATAAGGTACGTCAAAGGTGTATTCAACCTGTTCGCCAACACCTTGAACCAGGAGATAAAAAACAGTGTTACCGATGAGGTGGTGAAGAACAAGATTCGAGCGTCCAACTCTTTCGGAGTCGGTTACATGGAAGAAAGAATATCGGCAATTCTGACCGGAACCTGGAGAGACTGGAATACAGACGAGGATAGAAAGGCCGAGGACAAAAAATGGAGCTTGAATGCAAAGGCCGGGTACACGACTACTGTGGGCGACAATCAGTTGAGGGTCTCGGTTGCCGCTTATAACATTACCGGCGTGGAACTATATACACACTATATGTTACCCATGAACACTGGCGCAGAGTATGAAGCCACAGTCCAGTATCTCTTTTAGGTCTTGAAATAGTTTGGGCGCCCTTCGCCGTTTCTATGCAAATGATGGCGAAGGCACCCCTATTTCAGGTTGAACAGATACCTGACTCTGACTTTCGATCTCACCGGTTTTCCGTCAAGGTAGCCGGGAGCGATTGTTGAGTTTAACGCCGCCCTTAGCGCCGATTCATCAAACCCCCACCCGGCCTTCTGAACAACTTTGGCCTCAGCGATTTTACCGTCCGGTTCAATGACCAGCTCTACTATCACTTCACCTGTCTTGTGCTTGCGTCGAGCGATTAGCGGGTACTTCGGCTCTTTTCGCTCAATGAATTCTGGTGAAGTAGGAGGAGGCGCTACATTGTGTGTTTTTACTCTCGCGCCACTGCTTGCGCTATCCTCTTGTTTGAAATTTGTCTCTGTAGATTCAACCGGCGCCGGTGTTGATTCCTCCTGATCGGCAACCACCTCATCGGGCGATGGTTCCTCCACCTTTTCTTCTATTACTGGTGATGCTTTATATTTCCTTGCGGTAGTTTTGGTGATAGCGCTCTTTTTGGTGGGGGTTTTTATGATTTTGTGATCAGGTGGGCGTTTTACAGGAAATATGGGTGGCGGTTTTGGTTTTTTCGGTTCTTCTTTATCGACCGAAATTACCGGGTTGGCTTTAATTATAAAATCAATGGATAGAACTTCCGGGTTCCTTTTGGCGGGTGTCCCCCGGTTCATTGCAACAATCAGTGAAAATAGCAAAATATTTATCAGAATTGAGAAGGTGAGAGATCGTAAAAGACTCACTGATCCTTGAGTTTTCCGGTCTTTGTGGCCGCAATTGCCAGTGATATTGCGCCAGCTTTCTTGAACTTGTCCAGAGCGTTGGTCAAGGTCTCCACCTTCGAATTCTTGTCGGCTTCCACAATTACAAGCGCAGTGCGATTCTGGCTTACGGTCAGGCGGACGATATCATAAGCCTCATCAAGGTTGACCATCTTATCGCTGATGAAATATTCATTGTTTTCAGTTATTAGAATGGTCAAAGCGGTATCTTCCATACTGTTTGCTGAATCCATCTCTGGTTTATTTACCGTAACACCCTGGCTGTCGGGAAATATCGTAGTAACCATAAAGAATATCACCAGCAGAAACATGATATCGATAAGAGGCGCGATAGATATTTCTACTTTTACAGCAGGTTTCCTGTAATCAGAAAATGAATAATTCATCAATCCCGCTCATCCACACTGATTCTGCCCTTCACAATTTTTAATACCCTGCTTGCCTCCTTTTCCATGAGGCTCACAAGGTGGTTAAAGCTGTTGACCAGATGATTGTGGATAAAAAGAAACGGGATCGCCATGACCAATCCGGATTCTGTCGTGATGAGCGCTTGTGAAATTCCACCCGAAAGGAGAGTTGGATCGCCAACACCATGAATCGCTATGGTATCAAATGTTTCTATCATGCCGACCACAGTTCCAAGCAAACCAAGCATAGGAAGAGTGGACCCGATAATTGCAATGGTTGAAAGACCTCGCTCCATTCCCGGAATTTCTTCTATTGCTGTCTCTTTCATAACCGATTCCGCATCTTCAACAGAACTGCACAATATTCCTGAGTTGAGAATGCGAATTATGGGGTTGTTTTCATTCTCAGGCTGTTTGGCGCTCATATCGTCGTCAGGTGTCACCAGTCCAGAACGGAGAAACTTCAGCGCTTCTCTTTTGATACGGTAATAATAAAACCACCTGTCGATGCACAAGGCGAATCCCGCGACACTAAGCCCTGCAATGGGGATCATTACAGCCCCGCCATTTAAAATCAGATTAATAAGCGCTTGCAAATTCTTTGGTCCGTCAATATTGGTACGATTAATGCAATTAAATCAGCCTTGGGACATTGAATCTCCCTTGAGATTATGCAATAATAGTTCCGTAAATATGGGGTTAATTGTCGCAATACTCTCCACGCTCTCATCTGCATTCAGGAATGACGCAATGGTTAAGTTAAATGAGAAGATATCCCGGTCTGCCCAGGATAGTAACCCCCGCAATAGTATCATGCCCCCTTCAATTCTTATTGTAGAAGATTGTGAAATAAGTAGTCAGTTGATGTACAAGCTCATCGTGGATGAGATGTCCTGCAATGCGATTATAGCTAATAACGGGGAGGAAGCCAGAAAGGTTCTTTTTAATAATCATGTAGATCTGATTTTACTGGACATCATCATGCCAGGTGATATTAACGGATACGACATGCTGAACATTATAAAGTCGACGCATAAAACAAAAGATATTCCAGCTATAATGATGACAGGCATAGATTCCATCGATAGCGCAGTCAGGTGCATCGAATTGGGCGCCGAGGACTACCTTGTGAAGCCGATAGACCCTGTATTGCTCAAGGCAAGAATAAATTCACACCTGGAGAGAAAAGCTCTTCGTGACCTGGAGATCAAGAACCGAATTTATATCGAGGAGCAAAATAATAACCTTGAATACAGGGTGAATCAACTTACAAATGAAATTAAGGAAAGAAAACGTGTAGAAAATGAATTGCGCGAAAGCAGAATCAGATTAAAGTGCCTGGCGGAATCGGTGTTTGAAGGAATTCTTATTCACGAAAACGGTAACATTCTTGATGCAAACCAGGCCTTGTTGGATATGTTCGGGTATTCTCTGGTTGAGGTAAAAGAGCGCAATATACTTGATTTTATCAGCAAGGAATGCCATGAGTTCGTAACAGAGAAGATAAACTTACAAGAGACCATGCCGTACGAATCCGTTGGTATCAAGTCTGATGGTTCAAAAATAGACCTTGAGATCAGAGGAAAAGATATTCCATACGATGATTATAATGCGCGAGTAGTCGCTATACGCGATATTACAATGCGCAAAAGAAATGAACGGGAACTGAAAGAATCAAAAGAAATTGCAGAGCAGGCGACCAAAATAAAGGATAAGTTTGTTTCCCTCGTTTCACATGATCTGCGCGCTCCTCTCGGCTCAACATTAGGATTATTGGATCTTCTTGGCTCCGACAGGGTGGATGCGGAAAAGCGTCTGACAATAGTAGGACGTTGCACGGACAATTGTTCGAACCTGCTTAACATGATCGATCAGCTGTTAAATCATAGCAGGTTGAAGGATGGTAATATCACCCCCAATAACACACTGATTAAAGGAAGTTCATTCGTCGGTGAAGTATTCAATCGATTGTTGGATCATAGTAACGAAAAAGGGGTGACACTCAAGTCCTCAATGCCAGAGAACCTTTTCTTTGTTGGAGATGTTCAGCTTTTATTCGAGGTTTTACATAATTTATTATCCAATGCAATTAAATTTTCCGATAGTGGCAGTGCGGTCAACGTATACGCTCCTCCCGATGGCCCCTGCAGGATCGCTGTAAAGGATACTGGTATCGGCATTAAGGATAGATATCTGGAGCATTTATTCGATGATGATGTAATAGTATCACAAAGAGGCACTGCAGGTGAAAAGGGTTTTGGATTGGGACTACAGATCGCTACTGATATCATGAATGCGCATAATGGAAGTATATCGTACGAACCTAACGAAGGTGGCGGCAGTATATTTTATATGGAGCTAGCCAACCTGGTTCCGCGTATCGTTGTAGCTGAAGATGATTTGGACTCGGCGTTGATAATCTCCAATTACTTGTCTGATATCGGCGCTGAAGCGCATGCCGCTACAAGCGGCCATGAAGCGCTGTCTATAATACCAGGTATCGATCCACATGTTTTAGTTACGGATTGTGAAATGCCTGAGATGAATGGCTTTGAACTTATTGAAAGTGTCAGGAGAAATATCAGCAATACTCTCCCTGTGTTGGTTGTGTCATTTCGAAAGGATATTGTTTCTCGAACCCGCGCATTGGAATTGGGCGCTAACGACTATATAACAAAACCTCTTTTTCGTGATGACTTTCTACAGAGAATAAAATATCTGATATCCAGCATGTCGTAAGCATTAGCATACTAGGATTACTTTAAGTGCGTATTAAATGACATACCCGCATCGCTTGGTACTTTGCATTACATACAATTTATTCAAAAAACCCTGAACTAGAAATATCTACATGGATTATGGAAGACCTTAATGTGCAAAGGGGCCGTGCGCTCGTAATTGATGACGACCCCGACATGCACCTTATAATTAACGAGATCCTGCTACCCCATGATTTTGTCGTGAATCGGGCCTCTAGTGCCGAAGAAGGAATTATTACTTTAGGCGAGACCGATGTTGATATTGTATTTCTTGATCATAACCTTCCCGGGATATCAGGTCTGGAAGCTATAAAACAGATAAAGAAGGTATGCCCTCATTGCCAGGTAATAATGATGACCGCCTATGCAAGGGTATCAGATGCGGTAACCGCTATTAAATCAGGAGCGTTTGATTACCTCACGAAACCGATCAGTCCTAATCGGGTAGAGCTTATGGCGGAACATGCGCTAAAAGTCAAGCGTCTGGAAATTGAGAATATTCAATTACGGGGATTGCTTGTCGAAGAGAAAGCGTTCGGAGGAATAATCTCTCACAGTCAGGCAATGAAAAGCCCTCTTGCAACTGCAAAACAGGTTGCGCCGCTCGATTCCTCTGTGATCATATTTGGTGAGAGTGGTACAGGAAAAGAGTTACTCGCTGGTGGTATTCATAGTTATAGCCAAAGGAAGGACGAACCTATAATCGCAATAAATTGCGCGGCATTATCTGAAGACCTTCTGAGCAGTTCGTTGTTTGGCTTTGAGAAAGGCGCGTTTACCGGCGCGTTTAAAACCAATAAGGGATGTTTCGAAACCGCCGCCAACGGGACCTTATTTTTGGACGAAGTAGGTGACATGAGCCAAAAACTTCAATCCAGCCTGCTTAGGGTGCTACAGGAGAGAGAATTCTGCAGGATTGGCAGTTTCAAGACGATCAAAGCTAATTTCAGGCTAATCACGGCGACAAATAAAAATATGGAAGAGGAAGTGGCGTCAGGAGCTTTCAGAGAGGATCTCTATTACAGGCTTAAAGTAATTCCGATCCAGCTTCCTCCGCTACGGGATAGAAAAGAGGATATTCCGTCCCTTGTTGAGCATTTTCTACGGAAACATAATGCTACCAATGGTTATAACGCAGGCCCGTTTTCAAATGAGGCAATGAACGCCCTTCGTGTATATAATTGGCCTGGGAATATCAGGGAGCTAATTAATGTAGTTGAATATGTAGTAGCGACTAAAAGATCAGGAAAAATAAGCGTTGATGATTTGCCAGGCGATTTTGATAAGTATACTGATGAAAATATAAAAACAGGTTCGATCATGGAATTACCTTATTCATCGGCAAAACAAATGTTTGAGCTAAAATATCTGAAACGATGGTTTACCCAGTCCAATAGAAACATATCCCAAATATCAAAATCCACAAAAATTCCAAGGTCAAACTTATATAACAAACTGAAAAGACATGGCCTAATATAATCTTCATTGCATTAGCATGAAATACCCTGGGTAAGGCTCACAAAATGGTGTGATATTGAGAATGGTGCGCTCCCACCTGTGGACTGCGAGGGCAATGGAATATCCTCTTTATTGGTCGTCCCTGAAGAACCCCTGTTTTCCATGCGGCCTTAATATGAGTTATCGTAACCATGTAGCTCTGAGTTGAAAATCGCCACCTCGTAATGAGAGACGATAAAAGATCCCGGAGGATCTTTCTCAAATTATAACCG
>JAJDBK010000018.1 GCA_029261405.1 Nitrospinaceae bacterium | reverse complement strand
CTGGTCAGATTCAGGTTTGGATTTCAATGAATAATCTCCAGGTTTTGAGAGGTATTGGTGATTACATGGCAATATTATACACTGCTCAAGTTGAGAATAACCAACGTTTATAGGGCTATTTCTGCTTTTTCAGGGGCGACTCATTAACTTTGTTGAAGGACTCGATAATACGAACGATGATCCTGATTCCAATTATTCCATAACCGTCAATATCGAGGTTAAATTCTCACGGTCCAAAGTGAAGAAAATGCTTGAAATGCAAAGGTCCAGCAACCCTTCAGCGCTTAAAGTTAGTCTCACAGACGAGCAAATTATGGAAAACTACCCTTGGGACTATAAGAGGTTGACTGATGAGTGTAATAAAAGGTACAGCGATTTCAAACTCAATCAAAAATACCATAAGGTCAGGAAAAGTTTGTACTCCGATTCACGTTTTAGTAAAACACGATTTCTTGACCCAAGTAAGTCCAATAGTTCTAAGAAGACTTTTTTTAACAATAATATTCTGGGTGAGCTTGACAAACATTACACAAGGAAGGTGCGTCAATAAGGCTTTCCTTGCTATATCAGTCACTCGTTTTATCAGGCCAGGGGCATAGGTTTGTAACCGGGCACGATGCGCACTGCGGTTTTTTCGCCTGGCAGGTTTCCCTGCCGAAAAGGATCACCCGGTGTGAAAAAGCTGTCCACTCCTTTTTCGGGATCAGTTCCATCAGAGCCTTTTCCGTTTTATCCGGGTTCTTTACGGAACTAAACTGCATCCGCAGGGCTATCCTCCCCACATGTGTGTCCACTACGATTCCTTCGGCCATGTTGTAGGCGTTACCCAGAATGACGTTGGCGGTCTTTCGTCCCACCCCTTGCAATGCGGTTAGTTCATCCATGGTATCGGGTACTTTTCCACCATGTTTCACCACAAGGTCAGCGCAACACGATTTAATCGCCTTCGCTTTGTTCCGGTAAAATCCGGTGGAGCGAACATCTCGCTCAAGCTCTTCGATATCCGCCCCGGCGTAATCTGCGGCCTTCCGGTATTTTGCAAAAAGGTCTTTTGTTACCTTGTTGACCCGCGCGTCGGCGCATTGAGCTGAAAGGATCGTCGCCACCAGTAGTTCCAGCGGATTGTTGTAATCGAGACTGCACTTTGCGTCCGGGTAAAGTTTTATCAACTTCGCGTCGAATTTCTTCGCTCTTTCGGCAACGTTCATACCTCTTTACTCTCCTTTAGAAAACGGGTGACCTCTTCAACCCCCATCGTATTCACGACATTTTCTGGTAGCGCTCCACCTTTACGCGCCATCATAACCCCGTGGCTGACATGGGCAAGACCCGCTATCCGGTGCGCGTCCGGGTTGATCGATATCTTCACACCAGCTTTGATGGCTCTGCTTATATGACGCCAGTCGATATCGAGTCTGTGAGGGTTGCAGTTAAGTTCGATAACCACACCGTTGGCGGCCCCCGCCTCGATGATCGCCTCCATGTCAACTTTGTAACCCTCCCGTGTAAGTAACAACCTGCCTGTGGGGTGGCCCAGCATGGTGGTATACCTGTTCTCCATGGCTGTAACAATTCGGGGAGTCATATCGCCTCCCTGAAAACCGGCGTGAACGGATGCGATGACAAAATCGAGCTTATCGAGAACAGGTTCCGGGTAATCGAGCGACCCGTCCGGCAGGATGTCCGACTCCACCCCTTTGAAAATTGTAAAACCTGTCAGTTCCTCGTTGAGCCGGTCGATCTCGTCCGACTGCAGGGCAAGAGCGTCGATGGAGAGTCCACCAGCGTAGTATGCGCTCCTGCTATGATCCGTCACGCCGAGATACGAATAGCCAAGATCCCGGCAAGCCTTCGCCATCTCCTCCAATGTCGCTCCACCGTCGGAGTATGTTGTGTGACAATGAAAGATACCCGCGATGTCATCTTTTTTCAGGAGTGGTTTATCAGGGTCAAACGGCCCGCTCTCCTTCTCCCGTAACTCAGGCGGTTTATACGGCAGACCAACGGCGGAGTAGATATCCTCCTCATCCTTAAGGAGAATGGTTTCGCCACCTTTCAGAAGACCGGTTTCAGTAACAGTAATCCCGGCCTGTTCTGCGCTGTATGTAAATCTGTTCATACTTAACTCCGATCCGGTGGTACGGAAGAGAGTCATCGGATATTCGTTCTCTCTGGTCACGGTAAGGCTGGCGGTGAGTCCGGAAGATAATTTTATCAACGCAGTGGAGTCGGTTTTTTTAATGACACCGGCTTTATTCGCATAGTCGAGGAAGCGTGTTATGACCGACCCGGGAAACTCTGACTGGGCAATTACAGGGATGGTATTGATAGTTTCGACATTGCGGCGCAGACTTCCCGAAACCTCCGCACGGGTAATGTTCTCATCCTCCAGTAAATATTCGAGAATAAGGCTCGATTCCTTCAGCGCTTCGGGCAAAAGTTTCCAACCTGCGTGACGCGCAAGCTGGGCGAGGCTATGCAGGATTTTATCCTGGCTCCTCTTCCCGAATCCGGGCAGTTCCAACAGCCGGTTTTCGTTGCAGGCGTACTCAAGCTCCCCCGGCGTTGTGATACCAAGCTCTTTCCACAACACCCGGACCTTTTTTACACCCAGCCCGTCAACCTTCATTAGCTCCAACAGTCCCACCGGAACTTTTTTTTCAAGGTCAGCAAGCTCTGGAAGCTCGCCGGTTTTAACCAGCGTTGTGATCTTCTCCGCCATCCCCTTGCCGATTCCGGGTAGACCGGTCAACCGCCCATCCGCCACATAGTCGGCAAGTTTTTCTCCAAGGGACTCCACCACCTTTATCGCTGTTGTGTAAGCTTTCACCTTGAAAGGATTTTCTCCCGCAAGGTCCATAAGCAGACGCGCCCTGTAGAGCGAATGGGATACCTCGGCGCTAGTCATAAAGAGTCCACTATGCTCCTGAATTCTTCCTCCGCCGTAGCTAGAATCTTGTCGTGAAGGGAGCCGCCGTGAGAGTCCATGGTGACCACAGCCGGAAAATCCTTCACCGTAAACACCCAGAATGACTCCGGCACACCAAACTCTTCGAGCTTGTAGACACGAGGCACACTTACAACCGTCCGGGCGAGCACCTGGGAAGCGCCACCTATGGCGTGCAGGTAGACGGCTCCGGTCTTTGCCAGACCAGCTAGTGTCTTTGGACCCATGCCCCCTTTTCCTATCACACCCCGGACCTTATACTCCTCCATTACGTCGGCCTGATATATCTCCTCCCGGATAGAAGTTGTGGGACCCGCCGCCACCACTTCCCATGTTCCATCGTCATGTTTTTTCATAACAGGCCCACAGTGATAGATTATGGAGTTCTCAAGATCACCCCTGATATCATCTGGCCTCTCTTCCACCATATATTTATGGGCGCGATCCCTGGCGGTGACTATCGATCCCGAGATGAGAACCTCGTCCCCTACTTTCAGGGAGCGTATCTTCTCTTCATCTACAGGTGTATTAATCTTAATCATGTTGTACCTCCCCATTCCTGATGGTCATGGTTCTGCGCCGGTATGCCCAGCACATGTATGATATCGAAACGAAATATGAAGCCGGTATCCGGTCTAGCGTTGTGGCCTTGGCGCCGAAGAGGGTCGTTTTGCCACCGAAACCCATAGGACCCACACCAAGTCTGTTCGCCTGCTCCACCACCCACCCTTCAAGCTCCGCTAAAACCGGGTTGGGATTAATATCGTCCAGTTTTCGTTTAAGCTGTTTTTTAGCGATGGCGTAACCTTCCGCCCGGTCCCCGCCGATAGCGATTCCCAACACTCCGGGGGCGCATCCTTTTCCCTGCGCTTTTACCACCATATCAAGGACGACTTTCTTGACACCGTTAATATCACGGCCCGCCTTGAGCGCAGGTTGCGGAAGAGTGTACTGGGCGCCTACATTTTCACAACCGCCACCTTTTAGTACCAGAGTCACTTCCAGATAATCGTTATCCCACTGCTCGAAATGGATAACAGGATGCCCCACTCCGATGTTGTCCGACTTGATCTCACCTGTCAGGGAATCGACCACGTTGGGACGAAGATAGTTCTTCGCAGTCGCCGCCACCACCGCCTCTTTTACAATCTCCCTTATCTCACTTTGCCGTGCGCCCAATGGATGTTGTATGTCGAAAGTGACGGTCCCCGTATCCTGGCATATGGGTCTGGAGGCGCTCTGCGCCATGTCAACGTTCTCCATAATGGTGTCGAGGGTCCGACAGGCCATCTTTCCGGGCTCCTCTTTAGTCCGATACTCCTTCAGTCGTTTGATTACATCGTCCGGCAGTTTGGAAGTGGTCCTCCTTATAAGCTCCACCAACGATTCGGCTAGTCCGTCTCTGTCTACTCCCGCAATCATTTGTTTCTCCCGATTCATAGAGTTTTATCGCGTACTGGGATATCCGTTTCATCTAAGGATATAATAACCTCTATACCGGGATGAGGTTAAGTAACAAGGTTTAATATTCACAGGTTTTATTAATGAACAAGCATAGAAGCCCCGATCCGAGAAGAAAATACCAGTATATGCTCGACGAAATGAAAGTCGGGGATTCATGGCGGATATTGCGAATCATCTCCGAATTCGTGGATGGATTCGATTTTATGGCCATGCAAAAGCCAATGGTCTCGGTTTTCGGGTCGGCTCAGGCCAAGCCGGATTCAGATTGTTACAAGCAAGCGGTGACACTGGGGACAAAGCTCGCTGAGGCCGACATCGGTGTCATAACAGGCGGTGGACCGGGCGTTATGGAAGCGACCAACAAGGGGGTATTTAACGCAGGCGGAAACTCCCTGGGAGTATCGATTGACCTGCCTCTGGAGGAAGAGTCGAACAAGTATACCAACAACAGGATTAAGGTACAGCATTTTTTCGTCCGCAAGGTGTTGCTGATAAAATACTCCCACGCTTTTGTGATTTTTCCGGGTGGATACGGAACCTTTGACGAACTGTTCGAGTCTCTCAACCTTATCAGAACGGCCCGCATCCTTCCGTTCCCAGTAATAATGGTCGGAAAAAGCTACTGGGGCGGTCTTCTGACCTGGATAAAAGAGGCGACTCTGGCTGAAGGTTATATCGACCAGAAAGGTTTTGATTCGATCATCCTGACGGACGACCTTGACGAGGTGGTGCGGATCTGCCGCGAGTCTATCGATAAATCGGATAAGGGGAAATACCTCTCAAAATTGAACAGGGATACCTATGGGTCAGACGATTTGTAAGACATGCGGTGCAAGGTTTTGCCCCTGCCCTGCAAATATGGAAATCAATGGAAAAGAGTGTGAAACCACCCTTGCAACGCTCTGCTCCGGATGCGAATCAGAAAATATCGGTAGCTTGTACGCCGTGTGCGGAAATTGCGGAGGACCGATATTCCCCGGATCGCATGTGGCGGCGCCCCCCGGAATAGCCGGAGAGCCAGTTATCTTTCACACAACTTACGAATGCTCTCCACCGGGAGGTACTTTCTACGGCTACTGGGGTGATGGAAAACTGGTCTCTTCGTTTAACAAGATAGAGCAGCGCTGAAAATTTATCTGTAACGGACAAATGCGTATCGGCCTTCAGACCTGGGGTAGCGACGGTGATATCCGTCCTTTCTTTGCGCTGGCGGGAGCTTTGCGATCAATGGGTCATGAGGTTACCGTTGCGCTGACCAGCGTTGATAACAAGGACTACTCCGAACTTGCCAGATCACTCGATGTGGCTGTTATCCATGTGGGGAATATTCCCGCCAATGTTTCTGATTTGAATATTCCCGATTTCATCAACACCAGAAATCCACTGAAACAACTTCAGATGGTGATCGAGAAATTCTTTGAACCGCTGGTGGAAGAGATGTTCGAGGCGGCGGTAAAACTTTGCGAAGAGAACGAAGTTGTCGTAGGTCACCATGTGGTCCACCCGCTCAAAACGGCGGCCCAGCTTACCAGGTCTCCTTACACCTCCGTCTTCTTGTGCCACAGTTTTCTGCCTTCACGTTACAAAGGGCCCTACCCTTTCCCCGATCTTGGGCCATATATAAATCCTGTGTTGTGGAAGGTTGTAAAGATCGTTTCAGACAGTGTGACAAAGAAGTATGTCAACCGGATGCGTGTGTCGGCGGGAATTGAACCCGTAAAACATGTTATGGGTGAAGGGTGGGACTCGCCACTGCTAAACCTTGTGGCGGTAAGTCGTGAGCTTTGTGAACCGGCTCCTGACTGGAACGGGAAATACGATGTCTGCGGGTTTTTTAATATGGCCACTGAGTCTGAACCCTGGTCGCCGTCTGACGATTTGAGAGAGTTTTTCGACCGGGGCAATCCACCCGTATACTATACGTTCGGTTCAATGACCCAGGGTGATCCTGAGTTCGTTACCCGTTATATGATCGAATCGGCGGTTAGATCGGGGTGTCGGGCCATTGTTCAGTCGCAATGGGAAGATGCGGGGCATATACCTGAACACAAAAATGTTTTCAGAATAGGCAAAACGCCTCACCAGAATATTTTCCCCCACTGCTCGGCTGTTGTGCATCATGGAGGCGCAGGAACCACTCAATCCTCACTGCTCGCCGGTCTCCCCTCCGTGGTGGTGGCTCACGCCTTCGATCAACCGTTCTGGGGTAGCGAACTAAAACGTATAGGTGTAGCCAAGCATGTTTTTAACGCCAGAAACGCCACGAAAAGTTCTTTTGACAAAGCTGTCGATAAGCTCGCCAACGCCGTCAGGAATACCAGAAGCTCCATAAGTTTGGCGGAAAAGGCAAAAATTATTGGAGCTTTAATGAAAGAAGAGCAAGGCGCAAAAAACGCCGCAGGCATAATAACCAGATTGTTTCAGCAGTGAAACTAATCCTCCTTGTTTGACGCAAGGGGGAAAGACATCGACACGGTAACGCCCATGTTCTTGCCGGGACTACTGATATCGAATTTCCCGCCGTGATACTCCACTATCAGCCGGATAATCGACACGCCAAGGCCGATTCCTCCACCCATGAATTCGTACCGGCCGGTATGATGCTGGTCGGGGTTTTGCGGGGAGTAGAAAGGGTGGGAGACTGTTTCCAGTTCTTCCGGCGACAGCCCGATTCCTTCGTCACATATTTTGAGAATAGCCATACCGGAGTCGACTGTTCCTGTAACCCGAACTGTGGCGCCGTCCGGGGAGTATTTTACTGCGTTTGAGAGAGCCTCCACCAAGGCTTTTTCGACAAGGGTTTGATCGCAGGCAACTATAACCCGCTCACCAAAACTATCTATATCCACTTCGACAGATAACGATCTCTTTCTACCCTTAGCGTGGGTTCTGGAAATATCGACACAGATCATAACCACATCTTTCAGGTTGACCGGCCTGATCTTCTCCGAGGTGTCCCTTAGCTGTAAGTCGGAAAGAATCGTTGTCGCCTGTACGACCTTTTCGATGTTGTGGCAGGTCGATTCGAGTATTCCTCTCGACTTGACTATTTCCGGAGTCGACGCCATATCGTCAGCAACAGAATCGAGCAACATTTTCACCAGTTGCAGGTGGGAGATCGGTGTTCTAAGCTCGTGAGCAGTAACGGAAGTAAAATAGTTTTGCGCGCGCAACAGTTGTTGGCGAGCTTTCGCCACCGCTTTTTTCTCCGAAATATCCTCCAGTGTGGAGATAAGAACTTTTTGGCCTTCCAGATCGAACCGGCTGACAGTGACGCGACAGTCCACATCTTCACCGCTTTTTCGCATTAAGACAACATTAAAACCTTTGACGACCTCTTCGGTCGCCATTTTCTCCATGAGACTTTTCCGGTCATCAATATTTTTGTACAACGCCTTTGAGTTTAAGTTCTCCAAATCGGATTCTGTATAACCGAGCATCTCAAGAGCGGCTGAATTAGCGGCGATAATCGTTCCGTCCAGGGCGGTTATGCTCATGCCTATCGGGGCGTGGGCAAAAATTGACCTGAACCTTGTCTCCGATTCGCGCAGGGCCTCTTCCGCCTTTTTGTGTTCGGTTATATCGGGGTAGGTGACTATACCGGCGATGATATTGCCACTCTCATCATGAATGGGACCGGCGTTACACAAGATTACAGTCTTTTCACCATCAGAGTTTTTGACTATAAGCTCGACATTGTTTTGTTCGTCTCCATTCATTGCCATCGGCAGGGGGGTCCGCTCAGGTGTCAATGGGGAACCGTCCGGCCTGGTCATCTCCCAGGTGATCTTCTCCGAATTTTCAAATTTCCCGTCGATAAATCTGAATCCTGAATGCTCATCCTCAGTCGCTCCGTTAATCCGCTCCGCCTCGCGGTTGGCCCTGGTTATTCGCCACCGCTCCGGTCTCCCTTCGGCTATCAGAATTCCGAATGGAGCCTGGTCGATAATGGCGTTGAGCAGGGTGTTTGAGCGGACAAGTTTTCGCTCCGCTCTCTCCCGGTCAGTCAGATTGCGTTTTCTGCGGGCGGAGACAAAGACTATAGAAGCCATTCCGAACAGCCACATTATAAAATGTGAAAAAGCCATGTGGTTAACATGCGACTGTTCAGATACTAGATACGGGGTTAACGGGATAGAGACACCGACACCGCCACGAATATCACCAACCTTGTACCCCTGAAAGCCGTGGCACTTCAGGCATGACTCTTTTGTTAACATCGGCTTCATCAGGCGAAGGTAAGGTTTGTTATCTATCTCGGTGAACTCAACGGCCTCTTTCGCCTCATTATCGAACGATTCAAGAGCCCGCCTCTCCCAGTCGTCAGGAGCGTTCTTCGGGTTAAGTGGTTTAATGCTCACAATCCGTCCCTTTATCCCGTACATATCGGCGTACTCCGACATCAACTGGCCGAGCATATAGGCGGGATTCATCAGGGTAAGACGTTTTCCGGAAGGGGTTGTAATGTCACGTTCGGGAATGTGCGATAGGTGTTTGTTGGGTGGAGTTCTTTCATCTATGGGAACATAGGCTCCTCCGTGACTGGAGGCCCAAAGTCGAAACGCCTGATCTTTCGCAAAATGCTCTCTGGCCGAATTCCTGGCCAGATCAATAGTCTGCCCCTTCTCGTTGGTGATGATAAACACCAACGAGATTCCAATAATGAAACTCCATGTGGCGGCGAGGATAACAGCGTCGGTCAATACCCGTCGTGAAATAACCGGAGAGACTATCGAAAGTTCTGGCACTCGATTATTTTCCTGTAGATACCACTTCGCTAATGGCCGTTGAACAGTTAACGCACTATCATTCGGTAGGTCTTGCTCCAGAACTCAAGATTGCCCATTACCGCAAAACCTGAAAGGTACTCTTTTTCCGCCAACTTTTGACTGGTAACACAGCGGGCGGAAAAATCTACCGATTTGATTGTATCACTGCGTATTAACGCTTTGCAGTCATATTTTTTCCCAATCTCGGGCATAAACCTGACAACCAGCCTGAAACCTTCCAGGCTCACATCGTCCATCAGGCTCGATATCCAGATTCCGCTTACACATATGTCGACGCAAAGTACATGTCCTCTTCCGGGTAACCTGCGACTCACCCCAACGTTATACCTCTTGCTCCTTCGAAGCTCCTCCCCACATGAGTTACCCTGATCGATGGAGATACAGACCTTGTTTCGGCCCATTTCCTTGGCGCAGTAGAGAGTTTTATCCGCGTAATTGATGATTTCCTTCGCCGACTGACCATTCTCAGGATAATTGGAAACACCTATGGAAACTGTTAACTCCCGGTCCGGTTCGTTGACCGCTGTCGCCACGATATTTCCTTCAACCACGGATCTTAATTTTTCAGCAAGGGAAAACGCCTCACCACGGGTGACGCCAGTCATAAGAACCATCAGTTCGTCACCGCCATACCTGGATGCGATATCACCTGAGCGGGTGTGTTTTTTGACGATAGAAGCGAGGTTTGCAAGAACTTCGTCACCCGCCTGGTGTCCGTATAGATCGTTAACTTCCTTGAAATTGTCTACATCAACCATAATCAGGGAGAGAACCCCGCCGTAACGTTTTGCATTGCTAATCTCCCTTTCCAATGTGTCAAGAAAGTATCGACGGGAATAGAGTTGCGTAAGTTCATCTATTACCGCAAGTTTTTGAGTGGCTTCAAAGATGTTAGATTTGCCTAAAGCAGAGCCTATATGCATCGCAGTGGCGCTGAAAATCAACAGATCGTTCTCACCGAATCCGTTTGGCGTGGGTTTGTGAACGTTGAAAACACCTATAATATCATTCTCCACAGTCTCAATCGGTATGGAAAGAAAAGAGCCTATACCCTTCATGGCTCCGTTATAGAAGAGGAATCGCTCTTCCAGGCTGACATCCTGAACCACTATCGGTTCCCGGTTTTTCGCTACAAGCCCGCTTATACCGGAACCGATCCTGATTCTCGTATTTCGCGTCTCCGAGCCCGCCGAATTACCCGCTTTGGCTACATACAGATATTCTTTCTTTTCGTCCAGAAGCATTATGCAAAAATCATCAATGTCGAGAGTCTGCATAAGCAGTTGCTCAACATCGTCGAGCGCATCGGAGATGGTGGCGTGGAAATTGAAATTAAGACCATTGCTCAAATCGTAAAGAGCGGTAATTTCGAGTAGATGTTTTAGAAGCGTATCACCATGCTTCCTGGTTAAACCAAGCAACATGGAGTCAGGCCTTTCATTTGGAGGCAAAGACACCATAAAAAAAATTTCCTCCCGTAGTTCCCCATAAATAGCCGAAGGTCTCTTACATTGTACTCCTTAAGGCTGACAAGTGGCAATTACAACAATATTGAGTATGTTGCAAAGGAATAGAAGGATATGGAAACGGGTCTGTGGCATAAAAAAAACCGCCCGCCGTTGGGGGGGGGGGAACGGCGGGCGGTTTTCCTGAGGGGAAAAGAATTATCGACTTTTTTTACAGTCTATGAGGAGCCAAACTGCAAGTCTGGTCTTTTCCTTGTCCCATACTAAATATAATTTGTGAGTATTGTCTCAATTACCAGACCTGTAGAAGCGAGGATACCGGCAAAACTTACAAACCCGAAGGTTCTCATCATGGCGATTTTCCGATCAATGTTTTGTCTGTCGCTTTTCATTATCTGTTTCCTGTTAATTGGTTTAATGTGTCGTCCCCCTGTAATATAGCAACACCCGTGCCATTTTATAACGCCATATATTACAGTATATTACGACACAGGATACTCAATCACACATAGAAATGTCCTTTTGCGCTCCAGAATGAACGTCCTGAATAAGGACATTTATCATGAAAACCAATTCTATCGGGAAGGCGCCCACCCCGAATCGGCGTCCATGGAATTGAAATCACGAAAGGCAGGGTCTTCAGGGTTGTTGAGATATTCGATTGCTCCCGCCACAGCGATCATGACGGCGTTGTCGGAACACAAAACCGGAGGAGGAATAACGACTTCGACTCCAAGTCGCTCACCCAGAAGGTTCATCCGCTCCCGCAACGGCCCGTTACAGGCTACGCCTCCAGCAACTATGATTGACTTCGGTTTGCGCCACTTTGCCGCCAGAGCTGTCTTTTGCTCCAATGCGTCTATAACGGCCTTTTGGAATGAAGCGCAAATATCCTCCACAGGAAGAGGATCACCCGTAGCCATAAGATCCCGGATCAGATATTTGGCGGCTGTTTTCGGGCCGGAAAAACTGAAATCGAGAGTATCTTTTCTGGAGAGGGCTACAGGTAAATCGAATCTTGCCTCGGAACCTTTCGCCATTTTTTCTATCACAGGTCCGCCCGGATATCCGAGTCCCAACATTCGCGCCACCTTGTCCAACGCCTCACCTGCGGCGTCGTCCCGGGTGGAGCCAATTTTCAGAAGAGCGCCGGGAGCTTCCATGGTATAAAGCTCGGTGTGGCCTCCTGAGACAAGCAGACAAAGAGCCGGAAGAGGCGCCATCGGATTAGAAACCAGTCCTGCGGTAATATGCCCGTTAAGATGGTTCACCCCGACCAGGGGGAGTTTGCGACCCCAGGCAAGCCCTTTTGCGTATGATAGTCCGACCAGGAGAGCCCCTACGAGACCGGGGCCACGGGTCACGGCGACAAGATCGATATCCGCAAGGGTGACTTTAGCGGTTTCAATGGCGGATCCGACCACAGAACCGATCAGTTCGGCGTGTCTGCGGCAGGCAAGCTCTGGAACTATCCCACCATATTTATCGTGGATGTCTGTCTGGGAAGCAACGATATTCGAGAGAGGTTCAAAACGACCGCGAACCACACTTGCGGCGGTTTCGTCGCAGGAGGTCTCGATACCCAAGGTCAGAATTTCTTGTTTCATAATAGAAAAACGATCAAAGCCGAAGAGTAATGAAAGGAGAAATAATTGCTGGCGATACCTTTATCACTCGACAGGAGAGGTTTTTTACGCGGAACTCCCGGTTGTGGCCTCCACGCTCTCCTCCTCCGTAGTTGTGTCGGAGGTTTCCTCTGCCGGCTCTGAAATGGTAATGGAATAGACCCGCGTGAAGGTATCGCCGCTATTTACTCCTGTCGCCTTAAGCATGAAAGAAAAACTCCCCGATTCTTCCGGAACGCCTTCTATGGAACCTGTTACAACCAGTTCCAGTCCCGGTGGCAGTTCGTCCGAAATGATTTCCCATGTGGCGTTTTCACAATCGGTCGCAAAAATCTGAGAGTACTCTTCCCCTACGGTACCGCCGCCAAGGGATTCGGTTATGACCGTAAAGTTACAGTTTGAACAGGAGACACTCCCCTGCAGAAAAATGAACAAAGCGGCAAAAAACAGAAGCGGTTTAATCATTCCATATCCGAGTAATAGCTTTAGAAACGAGGATTTTATCATCTTTTCAGGCAAGGGTGTCAGTGAAAGGGGGGTTTTCTCCGCTTCGCAAAGATTGACCCGCTCCGAAAATCTGTCGGCTTTATTATTGACACGGCCCTATGATGAGCAATAAAAAGGGTGTATCATAACCTCAGAGTGGAAGGCTTGCAAAACAAAAGCTGTAACACCACCTTTACTGCGGAACCGGTTTTTTTCAACCACCAGCCGCATTGAATACTGTTCGGGAGACTTGCATTGAGTAGTGAAGAAGAAGATGTCGTCAGTCAAATTGAAGACCTTCTGCAACCTTTTGCGATGGATGTGAGAAAGAGGATTCTCGATTCTGTGACCGAAAGATGCCTCGACACTAAATATGAAGAATTAGAGTCCCGCATCTCCGGTATGGGTAATATCAACCCTGGAGGCTCGGCGGATGACTCCATGGAGCTTTATTCAACCAAGGCCGCTGAGTTTACCCACTCAGGTAAACTTGTCATTCGCGCCCAGGAATATATCGAAAAAATGCGAAAGAAAGTCAGCGACGGAGAATAACACCAACCCCGACTGGCCCCACGGTTGCCAACCCTTTTTGCTGAACGAATCAATAGCTGTAACAGAACTCGGGAGTTTTTTGAATGAACAGTAGGGTCTTGACTATAACGGCGATCTTTATCGCTCTGCTCTTTATCAATAACCAGGGCGCGCTGGCCGGACCTGCGGACTGGTTAAGCTCCACACCGAAAAAAACTGATAAGGACGAGTTCTCCGAAGCCGGAAATGACTATCGGCTCAACTGTACACCATGCCACGGTGAAAACGGCGATGGTAACGGTCAGCTGGCAAGCTCTCTTTCCAAACCTCCACGAAACCACCTCGACGCAAAATATATGAGCGGACGGACGGACGAACAGCTTTTCAAGGCCATAAGCGAAGGTGGGGCGGCAGTGGGGAAGGCTGAGGATATGCCCCCGCACAACACAACCCTGTCGAAGGGAGCCATACAGGGCCTTGTAAAGTACCTGCGTCACCTGTGTGACTGTCAATACAAGAAAAAATAAGTCAGTTCAAAAGGCCCAGGGCGACCTGAGCCACCAGCTTGTATACTCCCCCTTTGTCATCAGACTTGATAATACAGTCGTCCACGCGGGTTTGAGGCGACAGGATATAATCGACCTTCCCTTCGTTCGAAGTAAAAATGACAAAATGAACCTGCGGGAAGCCAGGATTCTCCTTTATCTCGGAGGCGAACTTAAGCCCGTTCATCCCGGGTAGTTCCAGGTCGGAGATCACGATATGGGGTGTAAAACTCTTTACAATCTCAAGAGCCTGCTCGGCGTTCTCTTCTGACTTGACTTCAAAGTTAAGCCCTTCAAACAGTTTGGTAAAAGTGTTTCGCTGATATGAGGAGCTTGAGACAAACAGGATTCTTACATCCCTTGGGGAAAAATCCTTTACCGATAACAGCAGGTAGGCGAGCCTTTCCAAACGATCAGAAAGATTGTTTGCTTTTGAAAGTTGATGTTCCTGGCTCTCTATACGTCGCACGTTCGATTCGTTTACCCTTTGTAGCTCCTTTGCGATGGCGATAAGCCCAAAATCGAGTTCCGAACGTTTTACCGCCTGATGTATCAACTGGCGCGTTATTTCAGGTTGCGCCGGCTCTGAAATAACGCCGTGCGCCCCTTCGTTAAAGGTCAGCGTGATGATCGAAAAATCGATGCTTGAATCGATAATAAAGACAAAAGAAAGGCACGGTCTCTTTTTTCTTAACAACTGCATTGCCTTGATCGATTTCAGGTCACCATCGCTGAATCTGCTTACAATCACACCTGTATCGATTTCGGAGATCACGTCAGCAAATCCTGCTTCGTAAATCTGGGTATTACACCTTTCAAAAGAGTCGTTGTGACGCAAAAGAATATCAGCTATCCCCCCCAGGTCATCCCCTTCGTCTCCGACCAGAATTATCTTCTCCATTACCCCTGTTAAACCTCCAATATCTCGAAGTCTTCGACATCGTAATGTTTCACCAGATAATTTTCGATGAAATGTTTCAACTGATCGTGGTCAAAGGAGGTTGAGAACATGACCTTGAGTTCTTCACCCATATTCTGGTTTTCTATCTCCTCCACCCTGGGAACTGAGCCAAACACATGTCCGATCCTCGCCATTCTTTTCAGAATCAGTAACGCAACAAGAAACGGTTCCTGAAATTTCGGCTGAACCGAAAGGTAGGCCTGAAAAACGTTCTGACCAGAGTACCTGTTCGCCATAAGATTGAACCGCTCCAACGCCCCCAATTCGAATGTACGATCATGAATACTGGTCGGATCAGTTTCTTCCACTCCGGTCGCTTTCGGTTTCTGGTATTTCTCGACCATCTCAAGGAGCGTATTGTCTATAGATGGTTTCTGATTGTTGGCGATGGCAAGTTTCACACCTTTGATAAGAGTGGTCGAGTCGAGCAGTATATCTATTATTCCTGTGTCGATCTCAAGATTATCCGACCTTACCCGATCCAGGATAGCCTCAACATCATGAATGACGTTCCCGAGTTCGGAAAGCCCGACCATCATAAGGTTGCCTTTCATGGAATGGAAATACCTGAATATCCTGTTGATGATCTCAGGGTCCCCCGGATTATCTTCCAATGAGAGAATCTGTTCGTCGGCGTCCTTGATCATCTCGTCAAGCTCCATCAGGAACTCACTCGTTTGCTCGAATCCGTCATGGGGAAGAATGATCTCCCCACTATCCGAATCCACAGGTTCGCCCCCCTTCTCAAGGCTGGCAGGACCAGACTCGATTATGTCTGTCCCGGAGACCGAATCCTTCGCTTCTTTTCCGACTTTTTCGTCGTCGATTTTCTCTTTATTAGAGGTTCCTTTTGACCTGTCGACCATTTCAGAAACATCCACTACAAGCCCCATATAACTGCCCGTTATCAGTGTCGCGCCTGAAACCCCCTGAACCCTGAACAGATCCGGCAACGGTGAAAACACAAGTTTTTCAGGACTCAACACCTCGGTTACCAAGAGGGCTATCCTGCCGTTCTTGGCGTCTACGATCACGATGGTCACCTCGTCTTCAGGCGGTAAAACCCCGTGACCTAGCAGGGCGCTCATATCGAAAAGGGTTACGATCTCCCCAAGGTATTTGATCGACCTTCCACGTTTGAAAGTCGTAATAATCTTGTCTGACGACATACCGAGGGTCGATACAACATTCAGAATCGGAATTGCAAAGAAATGGCTACCGACTTTAACAGTCAGGCAATCAACAATGTTTACCGCCGTAAGTTGTGGAATTCGATAGGTGAACACTGTGCCTTCACCTATTTTTGATTCAATATAGATCTCGCCACCAAGCTCTTCGATATTGGTCCTGACAACATCCATACCTACCCCGCGACCAGAAATTTTGCTCGCGCTCGTTTTTGTGGAGAGCCCGGCGCGGAATATCAACTCTATCTTTTCGGAGTCAGTCATCGCCGAAACCTCTTCAGCCGAGACGATACCGCGCAACAAGGCTGACTGTGCCACAACTTCAGGATCAAGCCCCTGGCCGTCGTCTTTTATTTCTATATATACGTTGTTTTCGCGCTCATAAGCCTTCAGGGTCAATCGACCTGTGGCATTTTTTGAGCGCCTCTGCCGCTCAAGCGCGTTTTCCAGACCGTGATCTATGGCGTTGCGGATCTGATGGTTCAATGGATCGTACAGTTTTTCCGCAATGGTTTTATCGACCAGCGTATCTTCGCCGATGGTAATAAACTCTACTTGTTTCCCGCTCTCCTTGGCCATATCCCTTACAGACCGTCGGAACCTCTGGAACGTCTGCTTGATCTCGACCATCCTGATATCCATTACCAGCCCGTGCAGGTCAGATGAGATTCTGCCCCCAGATTGCTCGGCCGCCTTGAGCATATCCACCACAACCTTGTCGAGCGGTTCCTTGCGCTCCTGAAATCCCTGAACCCGGCGGTTGGCGTTGTGCAGATTGTTAGACGTGATGATAACTTCACCGACGAGGTTTAGAAGGTTGTCAAGATGGCTGATTTTGACAAGCATCCGGTCGAGAGTCTTGTTTTCAGCCATTTTCAAGCCCTTCGAGCAATCTTGCGATAACCTTCTCCAACAGTTTTGGCTCTACCGGTTTGGTTATATAATCGTCGGCGCCCATGTTGATCGCCTTTATCAGGTAGCTTGCATCCGAATGGGTAGACATAACAACAATCGGTATCCCGTGAAACTCTTTCCGACTCCTTATCTCCTGGCAAAGCTCGAAACCATCCATGACAGGCATCACTATGTCGGAAAAAACGATGTCGAAAGACTCTTTTTTTAGTTGTTCGAGTCCTTCCAGCCCATTTTCCGACTCGGCAACGTAACATCCAGCGCCTACCAGTAGTTTTTTGATTACAGCGCGCATACTCCCGTAGTCATCCACTACCAGCGCGCGTTTTCCATGCAAGTCCAGATTCATACAATCGCCAATACGGTGTACGGCAATCGTGACAACCTGAACCGCCAGGTCGCAACAATCGCACCAGTTTCATCTTTGCACTCACCATTATGAACCAAAAAAGGTGGCAGGGCCAGTGGCGCGACCACAGCGATTAACGCTACCGCTAGGATTCGGATGGCTTCACATTCGCTCCGGTAGCGGTCGCTTCGCTCCCTGCCTCTGGTACCATTACGGGCGATTAAGAAGTGGCGGGGAGTGGCAATTGCGCCACACACCTTGTATCTCCAGTTGGGCGTCACACGCACAACCAGTGAGCAGTATTTTTAAGACTAGCTGTAATAAAGCGTAAGAGTTGCGAGAGTCAGTCTCCGATGTTTACTTTACCGAGGTCGACTAATTAGTCGCCCCTGAAAAAGCAGAAATAGCCCTATAAACGTTGGTTGCGTATTTCACTTCAAATCGGCCACTGATTTCAAAGTAAACCGGCCACTCATTTCACTTCAAACCGGCCACTGATTTCACTTCAAACCGGCCACTGATTTCACTTCAAATCGGCCGGGCATTTCAGTCCAAATCGGCCACCCTTGAAGAGCATCGATTTTAGCGACGCGTGTAAACCGTAAACGAGAGGATACGCTTCTTCCTTTTGACCATATCAGGAGGAA
>JAJDBK010000017.1 GCA_029261405.1 Nitrospinaceae bacterium | reverse complement strand
TATCGAAAAAATAACGGAGGAACAGATCAGATGGATAGAGTGGCAGTTGAACAACCGCCCTCGGAAATGCCTCGGCTACCAAACCCCGGCGGAGGTCTTTGATAAACTATGCGGTGCACTTGCTACTTGAATGCGGCTATTCACCTAACAATAATGGGGTATACAAAATCATAACTGAGGTCCATATGAGGGTGCCTCCAAAAGTGAAAATTACATTTTTTTCCGAGGGCTATCAAGTAAAGTTGGTCAATATCAAAAACAATGTAATAAAGTTTAAGGTAACAAATGAGCATGGGCATATTGTCAAAAAAGAAATCCCCATTAAAGGAATAGAGCTTAGCGCCGAACTGTAGCTACTAAAGGGGTTAGGATGTGTGGTTTAATTTTGCCGGAAGCGGAATAACATCATCCGCAATGTGATTCCCTGCAGGCTGTACCTTTTGCAACTTCACACCTAGGCCTTATAAACGGCGGTCCACCATATGAACGCGAAATATGCAACGAGAAAAAACGCGCCGTAGGTTTTTCCCACTCTTCTTCTGTAAGCCGGGGGGAGCAGGGCTACTGAGAATAGCGCCATCACCGCCATCTCGCCGGTCAGAATATCGCGTGGCACCGGGATCGGTTTTGCGAAGGCTGTGACACCGAAGATCAGGCCGAGGTTGTATATATTCGAGCCTATGATAGCCCCCACAGCGATGTCCGCCTGACGTTTCATGGCCGCCACCGCAGTCGTTGCAAGTTCGGGTAACGATGTTCCCACCGCGACGATAGATACGCCTATCACCATCTCGCTTACACCAAACAGTCGCGCCAGGGTAGTGGCGGATTCCACCAGCAGGTACGCTCCGCCAAGCACACCGACCAGCCCAACAGCTGTACGAGTCAGCTCGTACGATAGTGTATGGTCCGTCTCCAGAATCTCTTCGAGTTCCCCCTCCACCACCGATTCGTCCGACCCGCCATAGAGCGCGTCCCACAGGTGATACCCGGTGGTGGCGATAACGGCTATAAACAAAATCGCGCCATCAACTCTCGACGCCTCACCATCCATGCAGAGAGCGACCGTAAGAAAAGTGAAGGCCAACATGATCGGCATGTCCCGTTTATATGTGATGTCCTTTATAAGCATCGGATACAAAACGGCGCCGACACCCATAACAAGACCGATATTAGCTATGTTCGAGCCGACAACGTTTCCCAACGCAAGCCCGGTGGAGCCTTTATAAACGGCGATCAGGCAGGCCACAAGCTCCGGCATACTCGTGCCGAACGCTACCACCGTGAGGCCGACCACAATCGGCTCCACCCCAAGCATGGCGGCGGTATTGGCGGCTCCTTTAACCAGAAACTCCGCCCCGTAATAGAGGAGTGCAAGACCGGCCGCGAACAGGAGAAGATTTAAAAGCACGTTTCCTCACATTTCAAAAAAGATACAGTCTAACAAACCATCGTCCACAGGGTGTATATTAGTGGAAAGGTCATATATAGAAGCTGGAGATCAGCATGGGTCACGACACGGTAACACTGAAAATAACCGGAATGACCTGTTCCGCTTGCGCCAGAGCTGTGGAGCGGTCAGTAAAAAAAATCGACGGGATAAAATCCGCCGCTGTGAATATGGTCACCGAAAAGCTGGTCGCGGAACTCGATCACGACATTGACGAAGAGCTGATATCACAAGCGGTTGTAAAAGCGGGCTACGGCGTAGCTGAGGAGCCTGTGGCAAACGTTGTGATCCCGATAGAAGGCATGACCTGCGCCGCATGTTCCAGTCGAATTGAAAAAGCCCTCAATAAAACCGATGGCGTGATTTTAGCCTGGGTCAATCTGGCGACAGAGAGGGCCACCATATCGTTCGACCCGGCAAAAGTGCGGCTCTCCGACCTTACAGCTGTCATCGTTAAAACCGGATACAAACCAGCTGGCGGGTCGAAAATCGAAACAGAGATACCTCTCATCGAACGCGCACAGTTCAACCTTGTTCTGGCGATCGTTTTTGTCGTCCCCCTCGGCATTGTGGCTATGGGTCCTATGATGGGGCTTTTTACGCCTGAGACATTCCCCCTGTTCTTCGCGTTTCTGCAACTGGCTCTGACTGTTCCCGTAGTTTTTGCCGGCAGAAGGTTTTACGTCTCCGGTGTCAACGCCATGATTCACGGCGGAGCCAACATGGATTCGCTCATAGCAATCGGTACCGCTTCGGCCATCATCTATTCCGTATACGGACTTTTTGTAATCGCCACGGGGGATGTATCGTTCATCCACAATCTCTATTTCGAAGCCGCAGGGTTCATCATCACCCTTGTTCTGCTCGGCAAGTTCATGGAGGATCGGGCCAAACGTAAAACCTCATCTGCCATTGAGCGTTTGCTTGATCTGACACCCGATACCGCCACCATCGTAGAGAACGGATCGCATCGGGAGATCGCCCTTGCAGACGTTCATCCGGGCGACATCCTGATTGTGAAACCGGGCGAACGAATTCCCACCGACGGTGTCGTAACCGAAGGAGCCGGGTCGGTGGATGAATCGATGCTGACAGGCGAGAGCGTCCCGATAACAAAAAACGTGGACGATAAAGTGACCGGCGGATCGGTGAACGGAGAGTCGGTACTTCTCATGAGAGCCGAACGGGTCGGATCGGAAACCACGTTGGCCCGCATTATAAAACTTGTCGAAGACGCTCAAGGATCAAAAGCCCCTATCGCAAGACTGGCCGATCAGGTCTCCGGCATTTTTGTGCCGACCGTAATAGCCATCGCTTCTCTATCGGCGTTCCTCTGGTTCATCGCCGGAGAACCGTTTCCATTTGTACTGACCATCTTCATATCGGTCCTGATAATCGCATGTCCATGCGCCCTCGGCCTTGCCACGCCGACGGCTATCATGGTTGGTACAGGACGGGGAGCGCAGATGGGCATACTTATAAAAAACGCCGTGGCGTTAGAGAATGCGCACAAGGTCGATACGGTGGTCTTCGACAAGACCGGAACCATTACTGAAGGAAAACCGGCGGTCATATCCATCGACCCTGCAAACGGTTACGATGAAGAGTCTCTCCTCCGGTTAGCCGCATCGGTGGAGGCGGGTTCGGAACATCCCCTCGCGAAAGCTGTGGTGGTGGCCGCCCGGGATCGTGGTGTGACTTTCAGTATGGCGGATAAAATTATCGCAACACCCGGTTTCGGAATAAAGGGAGTTGTGGAAGAGAAACATATTGTAGTCGGCAAACAAAAATTCCTTGAGCAAGAGAAGATCGACACAGCTATTGTGGTTCAAAAATCGAACGCTACATCCCTGCTGGTGGCTGTCGATGGTCTCTTTGCAGGAGCCATAGGTGTCGCTGACACAATCAAGGGGAACAGCCGGGAGGCCATCGAATCTTTGCGAAAGATGGGCATAACCACCATTATGCTGACTGGCGATTCACAATCGGTGGCCGATTTCATTGCGGAATCAGCGGGAATCGATAACGTCATCGCAGAAGTCGCGCCCGACGACAAGGAAGCCGAGATCAGAAGGTTGATGTCGTCCGGGAAGACCGTAGCCATGGTGGGTGACGGCATAAACGACGCGCCTGCGCTTGCCCGCGCCGATGTGGGAATCGCCATGGGTACCGGTACTGACGTGGCGATGGAGTCGGGCGATATAGTGCTGATGAGCGGCGATCTTGCGGGTGTGGAAAAGGCGCTCCGACTATCACAAGCCACGATCAGGAATATTAAACAAAACCTCTTCTGGGCTTTTTTCTACAACGCCATCGGCATCCCGGTGGCCGCTGGATTACTTGCCCTGTTTGGCGGACCGTTATTAAAACCTGTATTCGCGTCGGCGGCCATGAGTTTTAGTTCGGTGTCGGTCCTGATGAACTCACTACGTCTAAGAAATTTTAAATAAAGGTGTAACGATGAAAAAGACATTGAACATAGAAGGAATGAGTTGCGGTCACTGCGTAGGTCACACAACCAGCGCGTTGGAAGAACTCGATGGTGTAACTTCCGTGAAGGTAGATCTGGCCAGTAAAACCGCCGTGGTCGAATCTGATGTCGATATAGACGATGGCAAACTGACTGAAGCTGTCAATGAAGCGGGATATACAGTAACGTCAATTATCTAGGAGCATGTCAGACTTAGGGTGATTCTGCTACAAGTGGTGCGACCACGGCGATATAGTGACTCGGCAACTGACCGAAGCCCGGGCCATCGGCCCCGGCTGAACGCATGTAAACAGCCATCCGGTTCCTAGCGAAGCGAAACTGGCTGTGGCCCGGCCACCTCCATGAAGTAGCAGAGGCAGTCTTGTTGGATGATTTTTTTGTTGAGGGTCAGCATTGATGGCATTACCTCTTTTCGTAACCGGATTTCTCCGTCGATGATTTCTATATATTCGTCGCTAACCTCTTCCCCTTTTTCGTTTCTTATGTCGAGCGGTTTTTTTATACCTGGGGCCACTGTGCCAAATACGGTACCGGGTGGGAGAGAGCGGAAGTTGTTGTGGTCGATATTTTCCGGGAAACTAAGGTCCGCCTCTTTTGGGGAGAAATCGAAATTGATTCCGTTAGCCGGTTTTATGATTGCCATGGAGTGGTAGAGGTTTAAGTCACTCTTGTGAACGTCGGCTGTCGGGAATTGGGATAGGCGAACGCACTCCTCCAGGAAATCTGTGGCGTGGTTGGCGCCGTAATTTTGTCCCGGTGTACCACACTCCACTGTGACAGCCGGGCAGATCGACGAAAATGCGTAAGTGAGCGTAGTATCCGGTTTTGTAAAATAGACCACTTTCCGGTCGAACAACGATCCGAGAAAAAGGGATCGCTGATCCATAGTGGTGACACAACTGTAGTGGGGATTAAAACCTGTGTTGTTATGGATATCGACCGCCGCGAAGGGATTCCTTTCCTCCATGATCTTTATGACCTTCCGGGCCATGACCGATTCCGGGTTGTCACTGTCACATTTCCAGATCCTGTTGTAATCGGGCTGGTCGTCGAGCCGCCGCGTTCCGTGTCGGGCCGCCTTGACGTTACCGATTAAAAGTGAGATCGCTCTTGGGAGGGTTTCGTATTTGCGTATTAGTTGCTGTATGGCGCCAACGCCTGTGACTTCGTTGCCGTGGAGCAGGACTGAAATAAAGAGAGGCCGCTCCCTCTTGCCTGTGAGGTGAATCAACGTCGGACCATTGAGGATTTCGTGCAATCTTTCCGCCGGAAGATCAAGAAACCTGTCGGGCAGAGAATCGAGCACGGTCAGCATATGGGCCATTGATTCACAGGTTTACCCGATTCGGCGTTTTTCATATAGGCGGACATAAGACTCCGGCTGTCGTCTCCATATTTCGCCACAAAAGCCTTTTGCCAACATGCGCCATTCTGACCCGATTTTACTCTCTCCTGAATGATGTCGATGTAATAAGCCGATTCGCTCCGGTCGAGTCCCAACATAAACAAACCCTCTTTCGCCATAGGGATGAGCTTGTTGAGGCAGAGGTCTATTACCCGAATCTCTTTCCCGTCGCTCCATCTGATTTTCGAGTTCAGGCCATTTTTTGCTGACCGGTAGAAATTGTCTTTTACGGCTTTGAAAGGGATTCCGGTTTCCATCGGTTCGTCCGCCATGCCAAGAGCCGTTACCAATCCAAAACAGAAAGCTGTGTTCGCGATGACATCCGTTACCGTCGGTCCCGCCGGGGCCACACGATGTTCGATTCTGAGATGATGTGATCCGTCTTCCGAGAAACCTACCAGAGGTCGTACCCATCGCCATATAGCGCCATTATGAAGACGCAGGTGACAAAACTCCTCTGGCGGATCGTCACAAAAGATCATCGGTAGCAGCGCTTGGTAACGATTAAGGTTTTCCTCAAATATCTCGAATAACGAGTCCTTTGCGTACCCCTGCCCCAGAGTTACCCTGTTCGACCTGCAAAGCGGGTCGGGGCTGTTTGCAAATCCGGCCAGCGACTGCTCGAAAAGCGGGATACGGGTTTCGTCCCATAACTCCTTGCCGAACAGGTAAGGCGAATTGGCCGAAACAGCCACGAGTGGCGCCGCCGCTATCAAACCAGCGTTATAAAAACGGACCGACTTTCTAAAATCGACCTGCATCTGAACCTGCAAAGCTGTGGTAGCCGACTCGAACATGACACTCTGGCTGTCGATATCGAGGCGGTCGCGCCCCTCTATTGTTATGTTTAACCTGTTCTCGTTATGTATATCCATTATCTGATCGTTAAGCGCCCGGTACCTTTTCAGGTTTGACATGTTGGCGGGCACAAGATCGCTCTCTTTGACCGTAGGCGGGATGCCGATCATCGATATGGAAGTGTCAAACCCCTTCGCTGTCGCCACAGCCTTGCTCATGATTTCGTCAAGTTCGGAGCGCATGATACCCAGGGCGTCATTTTGCAACTGATGCGGAAGGCTGTTGAACTCGATATTAAAAAGAGCCAGTTCGGCGCAGACCAGAGGATGGTTTAACTTCGTCAGGAACTGCTCGTTTATCGGCGCCGGATCGAGTTTGCGATCCAGCAACCACGCTTCCAGCTCAAATCCACCGACACCATGATGGCGGGAGAATTTTCCATGGGCGAACAGTTCACCAAGCAGGGCGGTCTCCTGAACGAGGAGTCTCCTGTATTCAGAAAAATCCTCCTCACTAAACTCGCTGGTCTCTATCTCCTGTCCCATAAAACCTCTGGAGTATAGGCAATATCATAACACTCCATGCCTCCGGTCCGTTTAAAGGATGATTAAGAAGGGCTGGGCCACTCTGCCGAAACACCCCAATGACTCCGATAGCAGTGACGTATGGTGCGGTGAGGCCGCAACTGCCGTACGCTAGTACTTAGGACTTGAAGCGGTCTACTACTCTCTGGAGTTTTATTGATTGGTCGCTTATTTCGCTTGAGACCTGTTTTGTCTGCTCGGCCTGGGACGAAAATCCGTGGCTCAGTTTCCTGACCTCTTTCAGGATATCGAGCATGGCGTTTGTTACGCTGGCGTGCCGTTCGCTTTCGGAAGCTATCTGGTCCGCTTTTTTATTCACCTGCGTCGCTTCGGCGATAATCATTTCTGTATTCCGGGTAGAGTTTTTCATGGAATCGACCACGTTGGCTGTGAGGGTACGGATATCTGTAACCATTCCGTAAATCTCCTTCGTGGCCCTGGTGGTTCTTTCGGAGAGTTTTCGCACTTCATCGGCTACAACGGCAAAGCCCGCTCCCTGTACCCCTGCGTTGGCCGCTTCGATGGCGGCGTTGATAGCCAACAGGTCGTTCTTCTTTGCAATATCCTCGATGGCAAGCACCACGCTGTCTATCTGGGTGGAGTAGTCGGAGAGGGTTTTTATAGCCTCCATGCTATCGTCGATAATTTTGCCGCCATCGATGGCGTAGCGCCGGGTGAGTCCCGCTGTTTTCGCAAGGTCCACCGCGCAACCCGCCACACTCGCGATCGCCATGTTAACCTCGTCAATGGAGGATGTCATGGCGGCGACCTTGTTCGATTGCACGAGCGCTTGACCTGCGCCTCTTTCGGTGCTGGCGCTAAGTTGTGTGGTGGCGGAGGCGAGATGGTCCGCCGAAAGGGCCATCTCCTTTATGATTTTCTGAAACGTTTCGAGCATGGCGTTGAACGCAAACGCCGCCTGCCCGATTTCGTCTCTTGAGGAGACCTCTATTCTCTTCGTAAGGTCAGACTCCACTTCAATCAACTGCATGGTCTCGCGCAGTGTCTCTATCGGTTTTACGGTCTGGCTCAGAAAAAGGTAGAGCCAGATGAAAGATACGGTCAGGGTCGCAACGGCCACTGCGGTGGAGAGGTATACGATTTCGTCCACCTGTTCTTTTATTTCCGATTGCGAAGTTTCTATTTCGCGGTCCAGTTTTTCGAGCGACACGCCGAGCCTCAGCGTACCCCAACGATTCGAACTGATATAGATCGGGGAGATAAGTTCTAAAACCCCTTTCCCTTTCTTCTGGTATTCGTTGATGGTGAGTTCTTCCTGGGTGGCGGCGAAAATATCCTCCTTGCCAGAAAGAGTGTCGGGGGCAAGGCCCGGTTCTCCTGTGTGGATATGGGCGACTCTGTTGGCGTCCATCAGGATGAGATAGATCAACTCCTCGTCCTCAGCGTCCGCCCTCTCCAGCGCGTCGGCTATCGACGAAAAGTTAAAAGAGGCGATACCGCTCTCCACCTGGGTTTTCAGACTGGCCAGGGTGGTCTTCGCCCGCTGGGTCAGGTTCTGCTTCAGTAGTTCGATCCGTCGTCCTGTCTCCCGCTCTATGATCGCGCTCTGCCCGGAGGCCTGGATGTAGGCCTGCATGATTACAAGGCCGGTAATCAGGGATGTAACGATAGCCAGGAGTTTTCTCCTGACGCTAAATCCCTTGACGATTTCTTTTGGCATTTCTTATTCTATGACGTGGTTTACAGAATCCATCGCTTCCATGTTAACCGGAATACCGTACTCTGTTACTTTTTTCAGGTTCAGTGTAATGTAAGTTCCCGCCGGATTCTCCACCTTCTCAGCCGGTCCGGCGCCTGCGAGAAGCTGTCGCGCAAGCCCCGCCACCTGACGACCGACAGTCACAAGGTCGGCGGACAAGGTTAAGACAGCCCCGAATTTTGCGAAGACGTTCCTGTATGCGAAGACAGGTTTCTTAACCTTATCGCTTAACAAAAAGATCTTCTGAATCGTCTCCCCGCTCGCCAGAACGATGGGATCGGGAGTTATCCATAATGCGTCTATCTTTGGCAACAGCTTTTCCAAAGCGGAGGTCACATCACCCGCATCCTTCACATCCACAGCCACGATCTTTACGCCTAACTGCCCTGCCGACTCCCTGGCCGATTTTATCCATTCCCGGTTGAACGATTTGCTGTAGATCACACCGATTCGTTTCACCTCCGGGAAAAAGTATCGGAACATCGTAATCTGCATCTCTGTCGATAGTTCGTTTGAGACTCCATAGCTTTTATCCGCGCCGGGAAGTCTTCGCCAGTTGATGGCCGAAGAGAAGATTACATTCCCCTCCGGGTGAAGGCTGTTCACGGCAACGTAGGCCGCTGAGCCGATGCAATATACGAGGTCCGGATTCCCCTTCTCCACCGCATAGGTCAACGATGAGCCTGGCTCCTTTTTCCCGTCCAGATCTATCTCCTGCAGACTGGTGTTCATCGCTTCCTTAAACGAAGCAAGCACTTGTGAGTAGGCTTTGACCCTGGAGTTGGAGTTGACCGCCAGAATCTTGCCAGCGCTGTTCTCTTCGCCATATACTGGTTCTGGCATTGTGACCGCGTAAGATATGACCGGTAGCGCTAACAGTAAAACCCATCTTCTATACCCGCTTTTTCCAGAGACCGTTTTCATAACATTTACTCCAGCAAATCCAGTTCGGAGTCGCTCACCTTTTTCCATCCGTCCAGACCGAGCATCTTGAGATTCCTGTCCCCTTCTTTGGTTTTTGGCATCTGCTGAAGTATGAGGACAAGATCCCTGAGCTGATCGTCGTCGGTCGAACCTATCTTGGCCGCCACAAGTGGTAGCAGGGCGGGGCCGCTTAAGGCCACCCTTTTAAGGTTGTTATACTGTTTTTCATTGATGGTTTTAAGCTTCAGCAGGCTTCGCTCGGAGGTCAACGCCAGATCCGCCATACCGAAACCTACAGCCATGAGCGCGTCGATATCTTTTGGAACCGTCAGCACGGTCAGAGAATCGACCACCCCGGCTTTATCTTCGCCAAACATCTTTTTAATAATGTTTCGCGTATAACTCTCAGCGCCTGCGGACGCGACTTTTTTATTCGTAAGTTCCGATGGATTTTTGATCGGTTTCTTCGAGGTAAGCGCGTTACGCTGGGTGCTTTTTCCTTTGCTTACGCTTACCAGAAGAGGAGTTATAGGGAGTCTTTTCTGGAGTTTTGAAAAATGCCAGCTTGAGACCAGGTAGAGACCTTCACTCTTTTTCTCGATGAATTTCTCAAACGTCTCCCGGTCGGAAAAAGGCTGGAACCTGTAGTTACCAAAAACGGAAAGGTACCCGTCAAAACTGTTTTTAAGGGAAGCGAAGTTGTTTACGGAAGTCTCCGGGTTGTAGAAATATATTGTCATCGCCTCTTCGGCGGAACTGGCCTTTAACGGGAAATAGACCATCTGAAGAAACAGGATCGCCGCAACCATGACGTGGGTAAACGGCTTTCTTCGCATATTTTCCATTTCCTGTTTCATCATTTGGCAGTAGCGTGAGAGGTCCCTTCAGAAAGCGTACTGGAAACTCAATATCAATCTACGGGTGATTTTCGTATAGAGCGGGTATTCGTAATGCCTGTTGTCTAGAATGTTTGAGGCTGACAGTTTCACGAAGTGTTTGCCGGCTATTTCTTTGGATATCGCCATGTCCAGTGTGGTGTACGAATCCACCGCAACATCGGGTATCTCCTGGTATGTAACAGCCGAAACGTACCGTCCCCTCAGATCGACATTGACGTAACCACTATAGTTGATTCCGGCGGATAACTTATGCTCCGGCGCGTTTTCCCAGCGAGCGGTAGCGCCGTTCTCGTTCTCAAGCTCCGCCCACTGGTAAGTGTAGTTTAAAAATCCTCTAAAACTGTTCGAGACTCTCCCTTTAGCTTCAAGCTCGAAGCCGTTTATTATTATGGTGTCGCTGGTGTTAGCAAAGCCGAGGTTCAACTCACCTGTGTCGTTGTTCGAGTAGTAGACCGAATACCCTATGATGTCCTCTACCCTGTTGTGGAAGTACTCCAGGCTGAATATCCGGTCGGAGGCGGGTTCCCATCGCAGACCGATTTCGTATGCCTGTAACTTTTCCGGGCCAAGGTTTGAACCTTTAAGCGAAACGCCGTTTTCAGTGACCTCGTCGATGGCGTGCCCCTTGAACCAGCCGGTGGGCCAGCTTACGTAGTAGAAGTTCTCGTCAAATCCTGGTCTTCGAAACGAGTTGCTGGCGGCAACCCGTAGTGTCGCCTTTCGGTCCATAAAAAAGACGTTGGCAACGGCGCGTGGTGTGAATACACCGTCCAAAGTTTCCCATTTGTCATACCTGGCGCCGAGAGTCAGCAAAGCCCTTCCGTCAAAGAGGGACCATTGATCCTGGGCGTAGACACCCCAAAGGGAATCCTTCTCATCGTAGATATAGGGGGGATCGTTGGCGATATCCCTGCTCGCTTCCTGTTTGCTTAAGTTGGCGCCAAAGATGAGCGTATGGTCATCGTCCAGGCTCTTCATGGTGTACTGCAGGTCAGAGTCGATACCGCTGGCTTTCCGCACCCGGTACTTGAACTGGTATTCTCCGTCGCCGAATCTTTCGTTCTCCTGATCGAGACCCCGGTAACCGAGCCTGAGCATGAGCTCGTCCTTGCCACGCTTAACGGTCAACTGGTTGTTGAAGATGGTGGTCTTTTTCCGGGATTTATCGACAGAAGCGTCACCTGGACTCGGATTGTAACCCTCCTCATCTGAGGAATAACCGCCCCAACTGAAAAAGTCGAACGAATCGGCGTTGTAATCGAGTCTATACGAACCGAGGGTGACTTCGGCCCAATCCTTTATATCGTGGTTCGGAGCCGCCGAACTGGCCTCACTAGTCTCCTCATCCCCTTTTCCTTCGGTGGTGAGGTACCCTGCGGTAACCGAGATCCCAAGTTTGTCGTTAAGTTTTTGTGCGAAATGAAGATCGGCCGACCCTGCGTTCCGCTCCCCGTAAGACATGGTGATATTGCTTTTGACGGAATCGGCTTTTCTGGTGATGATGTTCACCACACCTACCAGCGCATCCGCTCCGTAGACCGCCGATCCTGGGCCACGCAACACCTCTATCCGTTCCACATCCTCCAGGGTCAAAGGGAGGGTGGGCCACTGCATCCCGCTATACGGGACCACGTTGAGCGGTTGACCATCGAGCAGAATGAGCATCTTCGGCGTCTCGTCGAACGCAAATCCTCTGGCCGCTACATCCATGTCGGTATGGGTTTTGGTGTATCCGTCCATCCCGACCACATACTGGAGCAGTTCCGGAATATTCCTTGCCGGGGAGTATTTTATCTCCCTGCGAGTAACCACCGAGATCGCGGATGGGGATTCGATCACGCTCTGCTTGGTTCTGGAGGCTGTTACGACAACCATTTCCGCCTGAAGGAATCCTAGCTCATCGGCGAGTTCCGCCTCAAGATCAAACTCACTCTGGCCCGTAGCCAAAGAAAGATGGGAAAAAAAGATCAGGTGGAAAATCAGAATTACAACTCCTCCATACCTACTTGTCACTATCGGACTCCTCCACCTGGAACAGGACGTTTATTGAACCTTTTGAAATTTTACCGTATTAACCCGGATTATTCATGTGTTTTCGTACCCGGTGGCGCGACCACGACGATATAGTGTCCCTCCGCCCCGGCTCATTTTCACCTAACGAATATCATACAAGCGATATAGTGGCGCGCGGTCACAGCGGCATAGTGGCTCGAGCATATTTGCTTTTCTCCCTGAAGTGGCCCCACATTAGAGGTGTAGAAGAAACTTAAGGAGTATTCAAGTGGGAAAAAACTATCAGGCCAATGGGCTGACCGACACCCAAAAAAGGAGTGTGTCGTTACGCGAGATAGCCGGAAAAACAGGCGCATTCCTCGATTCAGGAGTGTTTTGGGATGGAGGCGAACGGCGATGTTCGCGACTCCTGATGAAACATGAGACCGGTTCTGTGATTGAGGAAGTCCAAAAGAACAAGGATACGCCTGATCCATCGGCGTTCTTCGGGTAATCGGGTCTCGCAGTATCGTTTAGACAGGGTTTGTTGCGCCCGTAGATATAGAGTCCCAACGCTTTGAATAATTTGAAATAATGGCGCCTGAAGTTTCCTTCCCTGGTCATTCAGGCGGCCCGGAATATTCCTGGGGAGCTTCCCTGCTCCCTCATTATGTGAGCCGCGCTTTTTACGCTACCGCTTTATCAGCCTTCAGAAAATCCTTAAAACTTCCATTTTCAAGCGACTTTTGCGCTTCTTCCGCGCCATCGCCTCGCATCATGTCGAAAATCTCTGACAGCTGGGCGCTTATCAGGTCGCGCGTTTCGTTTATTCCGCTCGAAACCTCATCCGGCAGATCGCCCAGGATAGCCATCGCCTCCGAAAAGCCTTTGTCAATGGCGTCTGTTACCATTTTTTCATATGCGGTTACCTGATCTTCGTAACTCATATCGGAGTTCTGGCTTGCGAACATCGGAAAGAAAGACATGGCAAAATCGACGATCCTGCCGGCTGTCGCTTCCGGGCCGAAACCCTCCGTGGCATTCATCTGGGCGTTGGCTATATCGTTAGCCTGGGCCATCCTGAAATCGGCGGAGAGACTCGTCTCTCTTGTCATTGATGTATAGGCTGAGATTTTTTCGCCGTTGGGGCCGGAATAGTTGTAAGAGCTTTCAAAACGGGAGCTTACGTTCGCGCGGACGGAGACTTCGGCTGTCGATCCGGCCCCGGCGTGTTGACGAAAACCTTGCGGTAACGAGTTGTAGGCGCCGTCGAAAAAATCGTTTATTTTTTGAGAGAACCCCTTGAAATTTGATGGGGCTACGGCTGTCGCGCCTTGCCCTTGAGTCTGACCTTGCTGGCGCCCAACTCTTCCCTCTTGGCTGTTTGCGCCGTAAAGCGCCATTATATCGGACCGTCTCCCCACGGCGCCGAACTGAACTGAATCTATCATTTTTCTTTCTCCTTTTCTCCCGTACACCAATCTTTTCGGAGAATCGGAAAATTTCCTTTAGCTTTTTTTTGGATGTCTCCTTTCTGAATATATCTGTTTGTTTTTCACAGGAGTCTGTCGGACTCAGGGGTTCGTTAGCGAGTAGTGCGACTACCCCGGGTGGCTCGGCCACTCGCTGTGGTCGCACCACCATATCGCTGTGGTCGCACCACTTTGTAGCAGGATCACCCTAAGTCCGACAGACTCCTGGCTTTATTTTGACGCTTTTTTCAGTTCTTCAACCATCAGGGCAGGTTCCATCCGTTTCGTATAGTCGGTGTCGAGAAACGCATAACGGATCACCCGATCCGTTCCAATGATGTAGGTGGCGGCAAAGGGGAGTTCGTAAAGATCGTCACCGTTATTTCCCGGAATATCGATTCCAAACCCCTTGTAGATCGGCCTTAATATTTCATCAAGGGTATAGACCAGCCCATACTCCCGGGCCACACTGTTACCCACATCGCTTACCACCTCGAACTCAAGTCCCATCTTTTCAGCCATCGACAAGGAGTTATCGGGTGTAGAGGGGGATATTCCCACGAGCGTAGCGCCTGTCCCCTTTATTCGCGGCAAGGCTGACTGCAACGCCTTGAACTGCAGGTCGCAGTATGGACACCACGCTCCTCTGTAAAAGACCAGGGCCACCGCGCCTTTTTTCAAGATACCGGACAGGGAGACCTCCTCCCCTCGAACGTTTGACAGTCTGAAATCGGGCGCCTTATCCCCCACATTTTTCGCCTGTTCTATAATTCCCGATTCGGCCAGCTTTTTTCCGCTCTCCATCATGGCGCTTACAACTTCATCGGGCGTCATCGACATCCCTTTTTCCTTGAATGCGTCAAGCTCCGACTGAAGAGCTACCTTCCCGTTCATATCACTATTCTCTTTATAGCCAATTACGGTGTCCGCCAAAGCGGGGTATAGATCACTGGATGCCGCACTCTCCTGTCATTATCCCAAACTCCATCTTTTCTAGAATAGGTATGTGGTTCCATGTTGAGAATCGCTACCGATAGCCGGTCCACATCGCTATTGCTCTCATGGTAGAATGAACCGAGGATATCTTTGTCCGACCTGTAGTAATAACTCTTCCCGGTCAGAGTCCGCTCCCCTTCGCGAGGGGACATAACCAGCAGTACATACTTATCCGCGCTCTGGAAATAGAAGAACGTTTCGATCCGGTCGCCAATCTTTTCCGAGTTTAGGATCGCCCCGATATCTTTCGGCGCCGGACGGCCACTGTCGATCTCATGGCGAATCAGGGCGCCGATATGTATGATCGGGTCTTTGGCGTAATTCCCAACATAGTTATTGGAGTACCTGCCGGAGTATGAACCCAGAAATACGGAGCCGACAATGAAGGTGAAGAAGATTAACGCCATCAGTATCGAGTTAATACTTCCAAACTTCCTGTCGATAAACATCTTCGCCAACAGGGCTGATGAAAGACCAGCCATCGGGGCTATCGTCATCAAGTGGGAGGTGTCGTACCTGCCTGTATGAAACGGATCCATAACCACAGGAATGAGCAGATAGAAATAGTAGATCACAATTGCGGAAAACAGAACGGACATCACTCCGATAAAATATGGGGAGCGGGTCTTCTCCACTACAATCTTAAAAGCGTTCCCGACTTTCGCTAGCAACATACACTCCTTTGTTTGCCTAAAAAAGAGATTTTTCCAAAACTTTCACCAGGTCGAACGTGGGAGCGTACTCTCTTGCAAGCCACTTCACAAGACCAGGTTCCGTCACCTTTTTTGCCGGGTATCTCTTTCCCGTGTGCAGCCCCTTGTATTTCAGGAGGTCCGCATATTTACTCTCCTGATCGAACCCACGGGGAACCCTCTTTAATTTCTCACCGCCAGTCTCAAAACCGGCTTTTTCCGCCTTCTTGAGCGCACGGGCAAGGGCGGCGCCATTCTCCTCCACACGACTCCTGTAGATATCTAGCTTGTCAGGAGCAAACATGTAGACACCCGCGCCGAGCATCAGGGAACGGGCCTCCAGATGGAAATAGACTCCGGGGCAAGCGAGTTTCTTCTCATTGCCAACCCACAAAAAAACCCCTCCGTTGGTCTTGTACGGGCTTTTATTTTTGGAGAACCTGACATCCCGGTTAAGCCGGAATATTGACCCGTTGATCCTCGGTTCGTACCTGAGTCCCGGCAGTTTCTTCTCAAGAGCCTCGCCGAGATGGACAACCAGATCCTTAAGCGGTTCCACGAAACTGACCTTGTAATCGTTCCGGTGTTCGTCGAACCACTCCCTGTTGTTATTATTTTGCAAACCCTTAAGAAACGCAAGGGTGGCTTTCGGCAGGTGAAACTCGTTATTTCCCATCGTCATTCCTCCGATTTTCAGGAGACTTTAAGACCGGAGGCCACCTGCCCATCCGGTGTCAGCAATTTTAGTGACTCACCATCGTTGACGGCGAGAATCATACCGTGGGACATCACACCCATCATTTTTCTCGGTTTGAGATTCGCCACTATAACAACCGTTTTGCCAACGACCTCTTCGGCGCTATATTTCTCCGCTATGCCAGCCACCACTATTCTCTCCTCCCCCCCTAAATCGAGGGTGAGTTTTAGCAGTTTTTTCGCTTTTTTGATCTTCTCCGCCTGTTTTATGGTCGCGGTTCTCAAATCGACCTTCGTGAAATCTTCAAATTCTATTAAATCGTCATCTTGAGTTGCGCTCTCATCGATGGAGGCCGATTTCGCCTCTTCGAGAATTTTTTCGACCGCTTTCATCTCTATTCTATCGGCAAGCCGGATGAACTCTCCGATGGTGTGATTCGTAAGGAGTGTTTTATGGTCGTCCCACCTGAATGGATCAACAAGCAGGATCTTTTCAACCTTCGCCGCAAATTCGGGTATCACCGGTTTCAGATAGATCGTTATCAGCCGTAACGCGTTTATGCCCGCAGTCAGGATTTCTCCGGCGCGTTGTGTATCGTTTTTATACTCCCACGGTTTTGCGCTGTCGATATAGGTGTTGGCGATGTCGGCCATGCGCACGATTCTCCTCACCGCGAGGGCAAAATCGCACGAGTTATAATCGCTCCCGATAGCCCCGCCTTCGTCGATCATCTCTTGCAACATCCTGGCCTCCGGGCCTGTGATGCCGGTGAGTTTATTGCCTAGCGCACTGTTTTTGTTGAACATGCTGATAGTTCTGCTGGCGAGGTTGGCGATCTTGTTCACAAGCTCGGCGTTGACCCGGTGGAAAAAATCCTCGAAATTAAGATCAAGGTCGTCAATGCTGTTCTTTAACTTACAAGCGTAGTAGAAGCGCAGATACTCAGGGTCGAGATGATTTAAATAATCACGGGCGTTAATAAAAGTGCCTTTCGATTTTGACATCTTCTCGCCATTTATCGTCAGGAACCCGTGGACATGAATCTTGTCCGGGAGAGAAAAACCGGCCCCTTCGAGCATCGGCACCCAGAAGAGGGTATGGAAATAGACTATATCCTTACCGATAAAATGGTGGATCGCAGGCTCTCCGCTTTTCCAGAGATAATCAAAATCCTCACCGTTTTTATCGGCCCAGTTTTTCGCCGACGCGAGGTAACCGACCGGCGCGTCGAGCCAGACATAAAAGAACTTGTTCTCCTCACCCGGTATTCTGAAACCGAAATATGGGCCGTCCCGCGATATGTCCCACTCTTTAAGACCCTCTTTTAACCAGGTGGTCAGGAAGTTTTTGACTTCCTCCTGCAAAGCGTCTGAATCGAGGAACTTTTTTAACGTCTCTTCATAGTCGCTTACCCGGAAAAAGTAGTGGGATGACGATTTTCGTGTCGGTTGGTTACCGCACATGGAGCATTTCGGCTCTTTTAAGTCGGTGGTATCGTAGTGGGCGCCACAGGTGTCACAAGCGTCACCATACTGGTCGGGAGCGTCACATTTCGGGCATTTCCCCAGAACAAACCGGTCCGGCAGGAACATGCCATCCTTTTCACAGAAGGCGTTGCTGACATCCCGCTTGACGATTCCCCCCTTATTTGTAAGTTTGGAGAAGATATCTTCGGATAGGATTCTGTTCTCTTCGGAGTTGGTGGAGTGGTAGTTATCAAACTTTATGTTGAAATCGGCAAAATCGGCCAGATGCTCCTTCTGGTATCGCTCAATCACCGCCTCCGGGGTCGTCCCTTCGTTTCTCGCCCGGATCATTATCGGAGCGCCATGAGTGTCGTCGGCGCAAAAATAGAGGGCGCGAACCCCTCGCATCCTGTTGAAACGGACGAAGATATCGGTTTGTATATACTCGACAAGATGCCCGAGGTGGATGGAGCCGTTAGCGTATGGCAAAGCCGCCGTAACAACCATGGTTTCGGGCCGCATATTATCTGATCCTCAAAGTTTGAAAAGTTGCAATTGTAACACGCTCGCTCAAACCCCGATACGGACAGCGGGATTGACATAATTAGCTTAAACTACGATAATCGTGCGGTATATTGATAATCGCAAGGCTTGTATTTTACAAACAGATCGGGGTGAATCGGTGATGGTAAGTAGTTTCGCCGGAAAAAGACTGCGGCTTGCGCTTTTTTTTGTCCCGTTCTTTCTCCTCCCGCTCTCATCCCCGGCTTTTTCGCAGTCGCACAAACCTGCGGTTGAAGCTGTTAACGAAAACGGTTTTAACTCCTCCCGGTGGTGCGGAACTTGCCACAAACAGATATACGACAGGTGGAAAGGCTCAATGCACTCAAGGGCCACAAGCGACCCGATATTTCGCGCCTCCTACATCCAGGCTTACTACAGCAGTAAAGGGAAAGCGGCCAAACTTTGCCTCTCCTGCCACGCGCCGACATCGATTGTCACAGGGGAGATCGACCTTGAAGTATCGATCGCCTCCGAAGGTATAACCTGCGATTTCTGCCACAGCGTAAAAGAGATCAATGATAACCACGAATTCCCTTTTGAACTGGATATGGGATCGGTGAAATATGGCCCCAACAAAGAGGGATCGGTCAAACGGCACAAGGTGGCTCATTCCGAAATTCACACAAAATCGGAATTCTGCGCCACATGCCATCAATACACCCCCAACGGCGTTCCGGTTATGACCACCTACGACGAGTGGAAAGATAGCGCCTACGCCGATGAGGGGAAACAGTGTCAATACTGCCACATGCCACAGGTGACTGGTGAAATCGCTGAGAACGTCAAAAGTGAGAAGGGGGAGCGGATATCTAGCCACGATCTGGCCGGGTCTCATTCGATCACCCAGCTGAAAAAAGCCCTTGCCCTTGAAATCGCCGGAGTGAACAGAGCCAAAGATCGAATGACAGTCTCCGTCAAAGTTACCAACGTCGGATCGGGCCACCGTATCCCGACAGGTGTGCCGACGAGAAAACTTATTCTCTTTTGCGAAGTTCGCGTTCCCGGCGGAAAAGTCTACAAAAAACGGGTGGTATACGAAAAGGCGATCTTCGACGAGCAAGGAATCGAACTTACATCCGACGCCGATATCATGCTTGGCAAAGGCGCCTCCCTGGCCAAGGACAACAGAATTCATCCGAAAGAGACCAGGAACGAACACTTCACTTTTTATATACCTAATAACAAAGGCGCCATCGTTTCTGTCTGGGTCGATTACCTCTACTCACCAGCCATACTGACCGAAACGGAGATGCGCATAGAGTTAAGCCGTGACGAGACGGTTTCAGGAGAGCAGTAGGCCCATGTCATCCACCCTGGCCGATAACTTGAACCTCGACACCCGCAGACGGTTCCTCGGAATGAGCGCCGCTTTTTTCAGCGCCATCGGAGCCGCCATGATGGTGATACCGATATTCCAGTATCTCTGGCCCCGGCAGGAGTCGGCCGGAGAGGGGGGGGCGCGCTCCATGAAGTTCCCCGCTGGCGAGGTGCCTATAGGGGATGCGAAATTCATTCGTTTCCTCAATAAACCAGCTGTGGTGATCCGCCCGAACGAGCAGGAGCTTGTGGCCCTCTCCGTGGTCTGCACCCACTTGGGGTGTGTGGTCAAGTGGGACGAAAAATCAAATGAGCTAAGATGCCCATGCCACGGCGCCAGATTCGACACCTCCGGGACTGTTCTCGGCGGGCCTGCGCCTGCGCCACTCCCCTCGTTCTCCGCCAGGATCGAGGATGAATATATAATTATTGAAGAAGTGTGAAGGCATGGAACTTGAAACCCTCGAACTAGGCCCCCTGAAGATCAGGAACAAACTTGCGATCCGTCTCTTCTCTGCGGTGGACGACCGGCTGGGTGTGAAAGAGATCTTGCAGGACGAGATGTTCGAGAAGATCGTACCCGCCCACCTGACATTCTGGGCCTGCTTTGGCGGTATCAGCTTCTTTATCTTCATCTGCCAGATAGTAACAGGCGCCCTGCTGATGATCTACTACGAGCCGAGCATCATGAAAGCTCACTCGTCGGTGGCAAGAATCATGAATGATGTTCCTTTCGGGTGGCTGATACGGGGTGTTCACGCCTGGGGGTCGAACCTGATGATAATCACTATCCTGATCCATATGACCAAGATATTCGTAACCGGCATCTACAAAGCGCCCAGGGAACTTAACTGGGTGGTGGGAGTGACCCTCTTTTTGTTAACTCTGGGAATGTCTTTTACCGGTTATCTGCTTCCGTGGACACAGCTTGCATACTGGGCCACCGTTGTGGGGACCGAGACTCCGGCCGCCATGCCTGTTGTCGGCGAACACCTCCGCTATTTTCTCCGGGGCGGTGAAGATATCGGGCAGATAACCCTGACCCGGTTTTTCGCGATCCATGTGATGATACTCCCCCTGATTCTAGCCTCCATTGTCGGTCTGCATCTCGTGCAGATCAGAAGACAAGGCATTTCAGGCCCGATGTAGAGGGAGGAAAAAAATGGCTCACCCAACCGAATATACGAAGAAAAAAGAGTGCGAGGTAAAGGCGATCCCTCTTGAGGAGAAAAAACGCCTTGTAAAAGAGGGGAAAGCCCACTGGTTCTTCCCGCACCATATGATCGAGCAGGTTTTGCAGTGCCTCGCTATCATTATGATCCTTGTCACCTTTTCGATTATCTTCCCGGCGCATCTCGGAGTCAAGGCGGACCCGTTCGACACACCGGCCCATATCAAGCCGGAATGGTATTTTCTGGCCGCCTTTTATACGCTTAAGTTCGCCCAGTATTTCGATTTTCTCGGAAGCTGGGCGCCGAAAATCCTTGGAATAGTGATTCAGGGTATAGCCGTAACGGCGCTTTTACTGGTCCCGTTTCTCGACCGTGGCGGAGCGGAGCGGAGACCATCAAAACGCCCCATCGCCATGGCGGTAGGCTCCGTATCGGCTCTGCTTACCATACTGTTTTCTCTACTTGGTTGGCTGACCTGACCGGAAAATCCTTTAAGCTAAGTGAAATACCATGACAACCTCAATACTTAAGACGCTCCTTGTTCCGGTATTTATTGTCGCTATGACTCTCCCGGCCTTTTCGGGCGATAAAAGTTATGAAAGCTCTCTCGTATGCGCCAACTGCCATGAGGACAACTATCGCAACTGGAAAGGGAGTCTGCACGCCCTCTCTTACAGCAATCCGATTTTTCAGACCGCTTACCGTAAAGCCTATACTGAGACAAAGGGTTCGGCGAAGAAATATTGCCTTAACTGTCACGCCCCCACAGTAAGCATCACCGGTGATTACGATGTGGAGCTTCCCATAACGACCGAAGGGGTCACCTGCGATTTCTGTCATACCGTAGCAAAAATCGATCTTGACAAAAAAGATGGGCCGTTTCACTCCGAACCGGGAGAGACCAAACGGTCGGTTTTGGAAAACGCCGAATCGCCCCATCACAAGACCGCCTACTCAAAGGATTTCGCAGGCTCCAAACTTTGCGCAGGCTGTCATTCCTTCGAGAACCGTCACGGCGTAAAAGTCGGAGACACGTACAACGAATGGTTGCGCTCACCCTACGCGAATGAGGGTAAAGAGTGCCAGAACTGCCACATGAAAGAGATCGACGGAAAGACCGCCATCGAGAGGGGAAGAGAAAAGATCCACGATCATTCCCTGTCGCACAATCTGTCTACTATGACAGATTCTGTCACAGTAAAAATCACCCATGTGGAGAAAACCGCCAAGCGTATCGGGGTTTCGCTCGATATAACAAATGAAAAAATCGGCCATTCGGTTCCCACAGGCACACCTGCGCGGAAACTTGTCCTGGAGGTCCGCACCCACAACGCAAAAGGCGCTGTAATCGAAACCTTAAGTAAGGAGTACCGAAAAATTGTCGTCAACGCCGATGGGGACGAAATTCAGTCGGACGGGGACGTATTTCTGTATGGTGTGAAAATAACGGAAGACAACCGACTTAAACCGAAAGAGACCAGAAGCGAAAAATTTATCCTTTCAAGAAAAACAGGTTCCGTAGCCTCTGTTTCAGCTGAACTTTTCTTTCAGTACGAACCTGTGGTGACCGAACGGACGCTGATGAAGATACCCCTGTTCAGTTCCCAAAGCATAGTTAAATAATCTCGGATAAAGCCGACTGAATATCATGGTCGATCCATATCTTTATATAAAACGGGCCATGATAATCGTCGTGGCGATCATAATCATGGGCCTCGGTGTCCGTCCATTCCTGATACCCGCCTCATTCGGACAATACGGCGAATTCAGGGGCGATCATCTGTACGAGGAACAGGCCCGCGACCCGATACATCAGGGGAGTGACGTATGCGCCGGATGTCACGACGAAAACGCCGGGGCAATCGCGGATGGAGGACACGCAAAAGTTCCGTGTGAAACCTGCCACTTCCAGCCTTACGCTGGTGACGAAAATCACCCCAACGCCCACCCGGAAGTGACCAACGCCCCCGACAGGAGCCGGGATGCGTGCGCCATCTGCCACCAATACCTCTTCTCCCGCCCGGAAGGTTTTCCCCGACAGGAGGATATGGCCCTGCACATGGAAAACAACGGCGCCGACCCGACCGACTCCGAGATCGGCTGTATCGAATGCCACAACCCCCACTCCCCCGGAATGTAGGTCGGATCATGGCGGATAAAACACGGCGGGACATTATTAAAGCCGGACTAGGCGGAATGTTGGCGGTCTTTATCCCGAAAGGTCTGACAGCCGAAGAGTCGCCCGACTGGTTCGAGCATTATTGGGTATACATTATCGACATCAACGCCTGCATCGGTTGCGGCGCGTGTGTGCGGGCCGACAAACGGGAGAACGATGTGCCTCCAGCCTTCTTCCGGACGTGGGTGGAGCGTTATCAGGTTACGGAGGACGACCATGTCTACGTCGATTCGCCGAACGGTGGCAAGAATGGATTCGTATCGGTCGATAACCCCGCCAAAGACGCAAAACCGACCAAAGGATTCTTCGTCCCGAAACTATGCAACCACTGTCGGCATACACCGTGCGCCCAGGTATGCCCTGTTAACGCATCTTACATATCGCCGCAAGGGGTGGTGCTGGTCGATAAACAACGTTGCATCGGTTGCGGATATTGTGTGCAGGCCTGCCCTTACGGCTCCCGTTATATCGACCCGCGAACCCATACGGCGGACAAATGCACCTGGTGTTTCCACAGAATAACCAAAGGTCTACAACCCGCTTGTGTCACCGTCTGCCCTACCGGGGCCAGGAAATTCGGCGACCTGAAGGAGAAAGGCTCCGAGATACGAAAGATACTATCGACCGCCTTGACCAACGTGCTGAAACCGGAGTTGAATACCGAACCGTTCTGTTTCTACATCGGCATTGACAAGGCGGTCAGGTAAAAGATCATGACATACTCCGAATACCTCTACCCGAACGATATCCACATATTCTGGTCGCTGATGATCGTCACATATCCATTTATAACGGGGCTTGTGGCGGGGGCGTTTATCGCATCGGCCCTCTACCATGTCTTTGGGCGTGAGGAGATGAAACCGGTCAGCCGTTTTGCCCTGCTGGTCTCCCTGTCGTTCATGCTCTGCGTCACACTTCCGCTCCTCGTCCACCTCGGTCACCCGGAGCGCTCATTCAATATCATGATAACCCCGCATTGGCACTCTGCCATCGCCGGGTTCGGTTTTATCTACTCCTTCTATCTTATTGTGCTGATACTCGAGATTCTTGTGTCGTACCGGGAGGATATTGTTCACAACTATCGATTCAGTGGTGGCGGGGTGCAACGTATGTTCTGGGGCGTTCTGGCGTTGGGCGTTACCGATATAAACGAAGAGACGAGAAAAGCTGACAGAAAAGTTATAAACGTGCTTGCGCTACTCGGCATCCCGGCGGCGTGTACGTTGCACGGTTATGTAGGTTTCCTTTTCGGGTCGCTCAAATCGAATCCGTGGTGGTCAACGCCGTTGATGCCGCAGGTCTTCCTCCTCTCGGCGATCTTGTCTGGTCTGGCGCTTGTCATCCTGCTCTACATCTGGTTTTCCAATAAGGGGATATTGACCCGCTCGTTTGAATGTCTCCGATCACTCTGCTTCTTCCTCTGGCTTTCGATGCTCGGTTATGTGATCTCCGAGGGGCTTGAAATACTCTTCTTCTTCTACGAATCGTCCGACGCATGGGTGGTCATATCGACCCTCCTTGCCGATTGGCTATGGGAGACCTTTGTTATCATGCAACTCGGAATCGGTGTTGTGGTCTCTTTCGTACTGCTGACGATAATGATCTTCATAAAAGAGAACGAAGCGCTCTATACAAGGCTTGCGATTATCGCGTCTGTAACCTCGATATTCGAAGTATGGATGATGAGATGGAACGTCATTATCGGCGGTCAACTCTTCTCGAAAAGCGGTGTGGGCTTCAGGGCGTTTAACGTGGAATGGCTCGAAAAGGAAGGAATCCTCATGACCATAGGGCTGACGTTGCTCCCTTTCCTCTTCCTCTACATCCTGATGAAAATCTTCCCACCAAGAGAAGCGGCTCATTAGCATGGCGGGCGCCATCCACTGATGTAGAAGAGGGTCGCTTTCGCGCAATCCCTGAACAGACGCCATCAGACCATCTGAAGGTTATTGAACGTAAGGAGGGCCGTTATTGTTGTTCCGTTTTGCCTCCTCTATGGTCTTACCATTGCTAAAACAACCGGGAAGAGTGGGGCTGTAGGCGGAATACCCTTCATCCTCGCTCTCTTTTTCTATCACGATTTCAAATGCGTAATATTTCATGGGTGTCTCCAAATTTGTATTGATTAGAAACCTTCCCTGAAAGGAGGCTAAAATTATTCCGCCCCGGAGATCAGACCGCTTTATGATATATCAAGATGCGAGACTCGCCCCCTTTCTCGCTGACCGCCCCCTTTCTCGTTCTCATTTACTTATACCCGGTTATAGAACAAGGCTGGTCACAATTCAAAGCTTAAATATTTCCAGGAATTGCGATAGACTGATGATGCGATAATGTAAAAATATGACTGAAGCTCTAATAAAACCAGAAATCCTGCGTTGGGCCCGTGAACGGTCTCAACTCTCCACCAGCGGGCTTGCTGCGAAGATTCCTGTCAAGGAAGAACGCTTGCTTTCTTGGGAGACTGGGGATGCCCATCCTACATTCCATCAGGCCCAAACGCTTGCGGATAAACTACATGTTCCATTTGGATACCTGTTTTTGTCTTCCCCTCCAAGAGAAAAGCTGGGTTTACCAGATTTACGCACTATCAGAAATGTCGAACACGAGACAATTAGTTTGGAATTCTCTGACCTTCTAAGTGATACTTTGACTAAACAGCAGTGGTATCAGGAATACCAAAGAGAAGTTGGAGAAACAGAACTGCCTTTCGTGGCTAGTTTTTCCATCGAAGATTCCCCGGAAGATGTGGCTGAAGATATTGCTGATACTCTGCAACTAAATTCTGTTGCAAGGGAGAATTCTTCTAGCTGGGAGGATTTTCTCCGGAAATTCATGTTTGCAACAGAAGAGTCCGGGATATTGGTTTTGCGTAATGGAGTGGTTGGAAATAATACGAGCCGACCTTTGTCGGTTCAAGAGTTTCGTGGATTTGCAATTAGTGATGCTTTGGCACCACTGGTATTTTTGAATGGAAAAGACTCCAAAGCCGCACAAATATTCACATTAGCTCATGAACTCGCACACATATGGGTTGGAGAGAGCGGAATCTCTGACCCTGACCTTGGCAGAGTCGGCGCCGGTGATGCAAAGGAGATTGAAAACTTTTGTAATAAAGTGGCGGCTGAATTACTTGTCCCAAGCAAACAGTTTGTGGATAGCTGGGATCGAAATGTTGATATTGGGGACAATGTTAACAGCTTGGTTCGTCGCTATCGAGTCAGCTCCATTGTAATTCTTCGAAGAGCGCTGGAACTAAATCGGATTAGTAGGTTTGAATTTCAAGAACAGTACGAACGTGAATTAGAGGAGATAAAGAAACATAAATCCCGCCAAACTGGTAGTGGAGGCGATTTCTATTCAACGCTCAAAGTTCGTTTAGGCAGTAGATTTCTGAACGCAGTTATATCCGCAACATTTGAAGGGCGGCTTTTATTCAGGGATGCCGCGAGATTGGCAAATGTTAAAAGAGTAAAAACACTGTACTACATTGCTGATAATTTAGGAGTGCGGAAGCGAGAAAATGCCTAATTTTTGTTTGGACTCAAATGTTTATATCCAAGCTAAAAATGGGCCTTATGGTATGGACTTTATGCCAGCATTTTGGGATTTGCTTGATCAGCAATCCGAAAGGGGAGTGATCTATAGCTCGACGATGGTGTTTTCAGAATTAGCAGACGGTGATGACAAACTCGCCTTATGGGCGAAAGAACGAAAAGATACCGGAATGTTTGTGGAACCTAATGGCACTGTCCAATTGGAACTTGGGCGGATTGCTGATTATGTAAAAAACAATTATCCCGAAAACAACGTGAAGGAATTTTTGGCAAAAGCTGACCCTTGGGTAATTGCTCACGCCCGGGTAAATTCTGACACTGTCGTAACTCAAGAGGCATTTGTTAGTCAACACTCCCAAAAGGTGAAGATTCCAAATGTTTGTGGGCATTTTAATGTTCCTTATGTAAACACATGGGATATGCTTCGCTCATTGAACGTAAAATTTACACTTGCATAAAATACCATCCAGGATGACAAAGCCCCAATGCGAAGGGGATCATGATTAGGAATAGTCACATGATGGGGAAAAGGTTTCTTATGCGTAAGTCTGATGTGGCTCCCCGTCTGGCGCGTGACATCGTATCCAACACGCCGCAAGATTTTTACAAGTTCCGACCCGCTCAATGAACGGGGGAGCTTCATAATGTGATCAGTTCTTCTTTTACAAAGTGAAGACGAATCACTTTCGGGGCGGAGCCTTCATCGTAATGGCAGGCGACAGCCGCACGAACGTTTATCCTGAGAGCGTCCTGGTCATCGGCTTCTGTGAAGATCGACTCACCAAGGGCCCTTGCTGTAAACCCACCCTCAGGAGCCTCTTCAACAAGGAAAAATTATTTCGCTCATTTTTTCGCTCAACACTCAAGATCTACTGTTATAGTATCATAAGTAATAATATAAATAAATCACCCTTCCCGGATCGCCGTGATAGTCGCCTTGTAGTCGCCGCTCTTGAAAACAGCCGACCCGGCCACCATGGCGTTTACGCCGGAGGCTTTTACTTCGGCGCAGTTTTTCGGGCTGATACCACCGTCCATTTCTATATCGACATCAAGCTCGAACTCGTCGCACATCTCTTTAATCAGCTCGGCTCTGCTCAGGGCGTTTTTGATAAATGACTGGCCTCCGAAACCGGGGTTCACCGACATTATCAGGACCAGATCGACATCGAAAATTATCTCTTCGAGCATACTCACTGGTGTGGCCGGGTTGATTGAAACTCCCGCTTTTTTGCCGAGGCTTTTTATCAGGCCGATAGTCCGGTGCAGGTGTGGGCACGCTTCCTGATGCACGGTGATAATGTCTGCGCCAGCTTTGGCGAATTCCGGGATGTAGAGGTCGGGATTTTCTATCATCAGATGTACGTCGAGCGGCAGTTTTGTATATTTCCGTAAACCATCAACTACCAGCGGACCGATAGTTATGTTCGGCACAAAATGACCATCCATCACATCGACGTGAATCCAGTCCGCCCCCGCCTCTTCAACAGCTTTCACCTCTTCGGCCAGCCGTCCAAAATCAGCCGACAACAAGGATGGGGCCACAATTATTTCACGTTGTTTTTCAGGTATAGTCATCGTCTCGCTTTCAGTTCAAAATAGAGCCAGGTTAGCATATCGTTAACCGTTCTGTTCTGGTTGGTTACCCGGTCGAACCGGTAGTTTTTCGTTTGCGCTGTAACCTCGCCATCTATACATAGGCCAAGATATACAAGCCCTACAGGTTTTTCTTTCGAGCCACCCGAAGGTCCGGCGACACCTGTGGCGGAGATACCTACTGTTGCGCCAGAAGTTTCGCATATCCCCTTCGCCATTTCCATAGCCACCTGTTCTGACACCGCTCCATATTTTTTAATGGTAACCCCTTTTACCTTCAATCGTTTCATCTTCGCGGAGTCGCTGTATGTAACGGCTCCCTCCAGAAAATAGCGAGACGAACCGGGGACCGAGGTTATGGCGCCTGCGAACATCCCCCCGGTACAACTTTCGGCGCAGGCAATTGTAAACCCCTGTTTTAGAAGCGATTTTCCCACAGCCTGTTCAAGGGTGATATCGTTTTTCCCGAAAACATATGGAGCTAAAACTTTCCCGATTTTTTTCGTCACGCCTTTGAGGCGGGTTTTCGCCCTTGTTTCATCGGTATCGTTTACCGTTACCCGAACATCGACTCGTCCAGATTTCGGCAGAAAAGCAACCTCCGCTTCGTTTAGAGCGCCGGTATTTTCAATCAGTTCGCTGACACCGGTTTCGCCTATTCCAGCCGTCCTGAATACCATGCGCGAAATGGCCCTGCCCGACACCTTTTTTTTCAGAATCGGCATAACTTCATTTTTCATCAGTCCACGCATCTCCCTCGGAACACCCGGCAGGGAGAAGAGTAGCGAACTACCTGTATCGTAAAAAAGTCCAGGAGCGGTACCCCACTTGTTATCCAGGGCTGTAAAACCTTCAGGCACATCCGCCTGTCCTTTGTTGACAGGTAACATCGGTTTATCAATGCGCGCAAAGAACCGTTTAACCCTCTTGAGGATTGCAGGGTCGTGAACCAGCGGCGCTTTAAAAACCTTGCATAGTGCGGGTTTCGTGACATCGTCGTGGGTCGGCCCGAGTCCGCCTGTGATTATTACAACACCGAACTTTTTAACCGCCTGTCTGATATCACGAACCAGATCTACCGGTTCATCCCTTATAGTCACCACCCGATCTGGTGTAAGCCCTACCTCCTCCAGCAATTCTGCAATAAAGGCGGCGTTGGTATTTACAGTGTGACCAGATGTGACCTCGTTACCGATAGTCAGGATAAGGGTTTTCATATCGTTTCGATTGTACAACATTCCTGTCGGGCTAGCCGACTGCCGCCAGCCTGCGAAGTATCGCCCGCTCTTTGGCTTTCATTCTCCGGGAGTCGTCAGGGCCGGTTTCGTGGTCGTAACCGAGCAGGTGCAGGATTCCGTGGACCATAAGAGCGTCGATCTCATCTGGCAGGCTCCGTCCCGCCTCATCGGCGTACCGTTTCGCCGTATCGACGGAGATAACCAGATCACCGAGCATCTCAGGATTCAGCCCGGAGTCATCACCCTCAAGTTGGGAGAAGGATAAAACGTCGGTGGGGGAGTCGATTCCACGATATTCCAGGTTCAAGGCCCGCATATGTTTATCGGTGGTAAAGAGCAGGCTCAACTCCACATCATCAAGACCCACATAGTCGAGAATCAAACCGATTTTTTCTCTAAGCCCGGAGGTTTCTGGCGTTCCCTTTCGCCTCTTTTTGCTGATCTGGATTTGACGCATTGGGGTTCTTTTTATCCTTGTCGGTGACGGCTTCCGGATATTGTATCCTGCTGTGATGTATGTGGGTCAGAGAGTGGGTGAAACTCTCCGCTATCTCGGCCAGGTCGTGCAATGTAAGATGGCTGTTGTCGAGCTGACCCTGGACGAACTTGTCGTTTATCACCTCTGTAACCAGCCCTCTTATCCTGAGGGGTGTCGGGTTCTGGCATGCCCGCGCCGCCGCTTCGAGGCTGTCGGCCAGGGCTACACAAGCCGACTCTCGCGAGCCTGGAATCGGTCCTGGATAACAGAAGTCAGACTCTTTGACTTCGCCTCTGGAAATATCCTGACTCTCTTTGGCTTTGCTGTAGAAATATTTTACGAGTTGGGTTCCCTGATGCTCCGGGATCATAGCCGCTATCTGGGGAAGAAGTTTATACTGCCTTGCAAGCTCCTGCCCCTCTTTGATATGGTTGACGATTATAAGGTAGCTCATGCTCGGAGTCAGGCGGTCGTGCGGATTTTCCTCTCCTTTCCGTTGGTTTTCACTGAAATATTGCGGTTTTTTCAGTTTGCCGATATCGTGAAAAAGAGCGCCTACCCTTGCCAGAAGGTCGTTGGCGCCGATCGATTTGCACGCTTGTTCCGACAGAGCTCCGACCATGATCGAATGGTGGTAGGTGCCGGGCGCTTCCATAATCAACCTGCGCATCAGGGGATGGTTGAGGCTCGATAACTCCAGAAGTTTAATGTCGGAGACAACAGGAAAAAATGACTCGATCAGTGGCGCCAAAGCGGAGACCAGTAAAGCGGCCAAAGCTCCCCCGGTAAACGCAAAAGCCACATCGTGTAACCGGCTTTCCGAAAGGAATCTGGCGCCTATCGTATCAAACGACTGGGTTACGAGTACGTTCATCAGCGCCACGGCCAGACCCACTTTAAGGATAGACGCCCGTCTCTGATACGAACGGACCTGGTAGGCGCAGATAAGTCCACCAAGTATGGTAAGTAACGGAAGAATCGTCATCTCGCGCAGGAGCAGGCCGGTTAAAGCGGAGACTATGATGGTGAATATTAACGTAAGCTCTGTGGTGAAGAATATCGACGCTACCATCGGACCGAACACCAATGGCGCCGCCAGCATATAACTGTCGAGGCCGAGACCGGGGGTTTGCGGAATAAAGAGGGCCGCCCCGTTGTTTATCCCCTGGATAAGACCGATATGCCCCACAACCAACAGCGACATCAAGAGCTGAAGTTTTTTGTCCCCCTGGATCTCCTCATGAAACTTTTGCAGGAAGAAAGCGGACATGATGGCGATCACCAGGTTGACGGCGAAAAATCCGAGGAAAATAGCCAATCGCCCGCGATCATCTCCCGTTCCGGCCATGGCGGAAAGTTTGGTGAAATGAGCTGGTGTCAGTCGTTCACCCTCCCGGACGATCATCTCCCCTTTCTGTACCTGAAAAAAGACCGGGGGCGCCTTTTTACCGGCCTCCTCTTTTCTGAGGGATGTTTCAAGCTTGTTGAAGGTAACGTTCGGTTGCATCAACAAGCTGGTGATCTGAAGCGCCAATCGCTTGAGGCCAGGCCGGTCTTCCCGGATAGACCCGCTTATTTCAGGTATGATCGACTTTATGGCGTCTCCCTTGTCGAGAATATCTTCAAAAGTTCTGATAGAACTCTCTTTGCCTGTGGAGAGTCTCCTCAAAGTGATTCCCGCCACCGACGAGGGGGGCAGTTCTTTCTTCGAAGTCAGTATCCCCTTGGCAAAAGCTTCGGTCAGCGCCGATTTAGCCAAAACCCCTATTTTCGGCCAGTAGTGGTAATAACGGGCCGATTTTAACGCTTTCTCATCAAGCTCCACTCCGAGCCTTTCCATAAAACCGGCTTCAACGATATTAAACCCGTCACTATTTTCAAACCTGCGGAGGCTCTTCTCCTCCTCGGACAAACGGCGCGCCAGTTCGGCTTTTTCGTCTGTCGCCAAGCCTGTTACAGCCTCCTCTTCTGTTTTCTGTTGACGGTCTCCGCTGAGCCGCTCCATGGAGTTTTGATAAGCTTGTTCGGCCTGGGTGATATAGGCTGAAGCGATATAAGCGAAGGCGTTGTCGATATTTTTCGCCACTTCAAGAGCCACCTTATCGTCGAAATCGTAAACATCGGCGATAAGGTTCCGGGCGCCGCTCCTGTTCTTCTCCGTAGACTCCTCGTCAACCACGAGCATATCCTCGGTGGCTTTGATATCCATATCGGCGATAGCGCCGACAGGCGGAGGTGTGAAGACCCGTTTTTTGGCCGGAGTCATCATGTACGCCAGTGTCAGCGAAACCAGAACTACAAGGATACCTGCGTAAAATATCTCTTTACGCAATACCGACGGGTTGACCTGTTTTTTATCCTTTGGGGTTTTAGCTGACGAAAAACTCTCGTCTTTCTGTTTGAAAGCGTCTATGTCTATTATTTTACCCGGAGGGGTCATGAATTATTCCCGGTCGATGATGTATCACGGTTTTCATACTGGTCGTAGGCCTCCAGGATCTTTCGAACCAGTGGGTGGCGCACCACATCTTTTTCCGTAAAGTTAACGATTTTAAGCCCTTCCACATCCTTGAGAACCGAACTGATGAACACAAGTCCCGATTTTCTGGAGGAAGGCAGGTCTATCTGGGTGATGTCTCCTGTCACAACTACCTTGGAACTGCGCCCGAGCCGGGTCAGAAACATCTTCATCTGTTCGCAAGTGGAGTTTTGCGCTTCGTCCAGAATAATAAAAGCGTCGTTGAGCGTCCTCCCCCGCATATAAGCCAGAGGAGCGATTTCGATAAGCCCTTGTTCCATCATGCTGTTCACCCGGTCGGCGTCGAGCATGTCGAAAAGAGCGTCGTGCAAGGGTCGTATATATGGTGTGACCTTTTCGTAGAGGTCGCCCGGGAGAAAACCGAGACTTTCACCAGCTTCCACCGCAGGCCGGGTCAGGATGATCCTGCTGACCCGTTTTCTGAGCAGATCGGAGATGGCCGCCGCCATGGCCAGATACGTTTTTCCGGTTCCAGCCGGACCGATGGCGAGTACGACATCGTAGTTGCGCATGGCGCTGACATATTCGTACTGCGATTTCGATCTGGGCGAGACATCCCCTTTGCCGGTGTGCAACCTGATTTTTTCGCTGAACACCTCACCCACATCGAAAGTCGGGTCTTCGCAGAAGGCGTTAATCATATGTTTCAGATCGCCAGGTTCGACGTTTTCACCCGATCGCACGATTTTGGAGAGTTGCTGTAGCAGTTTACCAGCGTTTTCGGTCTTCTCTTCGTCTTCCCCCCTGACTCTGATCTTTCCGTCCCGGCTCAGAATCTGGACATCAAACCGTTTTTCTATCGTCTTGAGGTTTTTATCTTTCGCCCCGGCGATCTCCTGAAGAAAACCGAGCAGGTCCAGGTCCAGCTCATTCATAAGGCGTAATTTTCTCTTCTACGAAAGCGCGCACGGAGGAAGAGTCTTTACCCTGGGAGGGTTTAAACGAACATTCAGCGATGCTGTAAACGGCTATGTTATCTGTTACCATGTTTGGCAACGGTCAAGACTGATACCCATGGGAAAATTTTCCTCTATATAGAAGGGCTGTGTCAAGCATTCGATCTGTCCGGCCCTTTTTCCGGTAATTATGAGAATGGAACTTTTCGATCAATCTGTCCCGGCAAAACCGTTGCAACCGCTTGCCGACAGGATGCGTCCAGACAGACTGGAAAAGTTTGTCGGGCAAGATGAACTGGTAGGTGAAGGTACCGCTTTGCGGGAGAGGATTGTCGGTGGAACTCTCATGGCCGCCATCTTCTGGGGTCCTCCCGGCTCGGGAAAATCGACTCTCGCCCGGATTGTGGCCCGGATCGGGGATTTCCATCTGATCGAGAGGAGCGCGGTCCAGTCGGGTGTAAAGGATATAAGGTCGGCTGTGGATAAAGCCGGTGAGAAATGGCGGCTGTCCGGAAAAAAAACCATTCTCTTTATTGACGAAATCCACCGGTTTGGAAAGGTGCAACAGGACGCCATACTGCCACACCTGGAATCGGGCGCGATTGGACTGCTCGGCGCCACTACAGAAAATCCGGCGCTTGCGGTGATACCGGCTTTACGAAGCCGACTCGGCATATACCGGTTAAAACGGCTCAAACGTGAAGAGATAAGAACCATCATCGACCGGGCGCTCAACGAAGGGGGTTTTGACCCTCTATTCGGAGAATTACTCAACGACACGATTAAAGAACGGATCGCCGACAAATCGGCGGGTGACGGAAGAATAGCTCTCAACCTTGTCCAGGCCCTTTCAAATGTCTGTAACACACGATCTATGATCGATGTTGATCTTGTCGATGAACTGACCCGCGACTCGACCATCCTTTACGATAAAAGCTCCCAGGAGCATTACGACCATGCGTCGGCGTTCCAGAAATCACTGCGTGGCTCCGACCCGGACGCCGCTATCTACTGGCTGGCGAAGATGTTGGCGGGTGGTGAGGATCCGATGTTCATAGCCCGAAGACTGGTGGTAACGGCGTCTGAAGACGTGGGGCTGGCCGATCCGGCGGCTCTGCTTGTAGCCACATCGGTCATGAACGTGGTGGAGAAGATCGGAATGCCGGAATGCGGGATATCTCTGGCCCAGGCCACAATCCATATCGCTACAGCCCCCAAGAGCAACTCCGCATATCAGGCGATCAAATCGGCGCTATACGATGTGACCGGCAACGGAAAAAGCTACCCGGTTCCAAACCATCTAAGGGAAAAGGTCAACAAAAACCGGTCGGAGGAGGGGCGTTATCTCTATCCCCACGACTATCCGGGACATGAAGTGACGCAACAATACCTGCCCACGGAGCTTGAAGGTGTGGAATATTACAAACCTTTAAATCAAGGACGAGAATCGGCTATTTTACAGAGCAAAAACAGAAGAAAGTAGTCCGCTCACTTCATTTCAGATAAAGCCTTGCCGATTATTTCACGGGCGCTTTTATCGGTCTCCACACCGTTGTGATTCTCAAGGGCTGATCTGGCTTCCGCCGTTCCGATAGTTTTGAGGCTGTTTATCGCTGTCAGCCGGACCATCAACTCCTTGTCGGACAAGGTTTTCGAGAGCAGTTCAACCCGCTTCTCCCCTTTCATATCGGAAAGGGCCTCCACCGCTGTAGCTCTCATATACGGAACCGGGTCGTTTACAGCCCTCTCCGCTACTACCGCCATCGATTCATCGTCCGCAAAGTATTGCAAAGCCAGCAAGGCTCTCGCTCTTGCGATGGTAAACACAGTAGTGTCTGTGGCTATATCGATCAGTGTGGTTTTTGTAGTCTCAGGTTCCAGATTTCGCCAATACTCTTCACCCGGCGCCTCGTGGTAGCCGGAAAGTACAGAGACCAGGTTTTTCTTCGTGACCTGAACCTCCTGAGCCGGGCTGGTTACCGGGATGAGCGTCATCAACGCCACCGCCAACAATAAATATCTCATATTTGTATTATCCGTTAATAGACAGATGGATGTGTGTTTGCGACCTGACTCTCCTGGCTCGACATGCCGATCTGGAAATCTCCGGAAAGAACCAGGTCAAGATCGAAAGTCCAGAACATCAGCGATTCGGCGCCTAACCCCCTGCATTCTGGTCCCGAAACAGCGCCGTCATCGTCTGTATCGTTCTCAGGGGTACATTTTGGTGTGTCGGCAAGGGTGGGGATCGCAGAGCCATCTCTCTCCGTGGTGTGGAATAAGCCCAGGTAGTGACCTATCTCATGGGCAAGGATTTTCGCCAGAATGTATTGATCGGTATCTTTTACCGAATAGCCGGAGGCGGCGTAGCGCATCGAAGCGGCCTGGGCGATCAGACCGGAGGCCGCCGTGCCGTGAACCGATCCGGGGCCAGGTATGGCGCCATCCAGCCCCAGCGTTCCCCGGTAGAGTTTCGGCATGATAAAGCAGTTTATTCCGTAATCGGACCGGCCCGCGCTTCCTCTAGACGCTGTTTCGAGGAACGCCAACATTCCGGCCTCGGACTGGACCTGCACAAAAGCGTTTACGTCCTGCCGAAATTCGAGGTTAATCGAACCTATGTTTATTCCCGCCTGACCGAAAATATTGTTCATGTACGTTTGAATGATGGCGGCGTCGCTCTCGCTGTCGAGCAGACCATTAGCCTCACCTGCGAGGCTGTATACGAAGAAGTTGAGAGCAAGCGCTCCTGAACCGAGGTTGGTGTCGTCCTTCCTCGAGTTATAGATGTTTATCGTTGCCGTTGCGTTCTGGGGGTTTGAGATTTTAAAACTGTAAGAGCCGCTCGGAAACGCTCCCGCATGGAACTGCGCCGGAGGGAGAACCACGCTGGGTGAACCGCCGAGCAGGGAGGGGTCCCAGACTCCCATGAACCAGTACCTGTAATCCCCCTCCGCCAGCAGATTGCCGGTGATGTCGAATTCGTAATAGGTGGTGTCACCTGTGCGCACGCCATCAATATAGATCGGAACGTCGCTCGAAAAGACCATCTCGTTGACGTTACCACCACCCATGGTGAGGGAGACCGGGTCTATCCATGCGGACTGAAGCCCTCCGAGAGTGATTGAGGCTACGAGGTTTCTTGATCTGCTGTCGCCGGTTCCTGTATCGGTGGAGCTGTCTGAAGAGTCGCCGTCGCCGCCTCCCCCTCCGCCTGAACAAGCGCCCAACGTAAACAGAACCATCAACAGCAGGGTGCGAAACCGGGACGGAAAGTCACATGGAAAAACAGGCATGGCATACTCCTGTGGGTTTGGAAAAAAAAATAATTTTCCATTGTCGCATACGATTGCCATGAGGCGTAAATTTAATGCGCCGCCTCCCAGTCATCCCCTATGCCGATATCCACAACCAACGGAACTTTCAACTCGAAAACTTCCTCCATGCCGGAGCGGATGAGAGGAATCAGCCTCTCCACATCTCCTTCCGGTATTTCAAAAACCAGTTCGTCGTGGACCTGCAGGATCATCATCGACGTATGCCCCTCCCGCGCAAGCAACCTGTCGATATCGATCATCGCCTTTTTGATAAGGTCAGCCGCCGAACCTTGCATAGGAGTATTGACGGCGTTTCGTTCGGCGAACTGGCGGGTCATCTTATTGCTTGCCAAAAGATCGGGTAGATACCTTTTGCGCCCCATGATTGTTGTGACGTAACCGAGTCTTTTCGCCTCCGCCACCGTTCTGTTTATATATGCGCTGATCCCCGGATGGCGTGCAAAATAGCCGTCGATATATCGCTGGGCCGACCCTCTCGGAATGTTCAACTCCTGCGAAAGACCAAAGGCGGTCTGGCCATATATGACACCGAAGTTAACAGTCTTTGCCACAGCCCGCATATCTGAAGTCACGAACGCCGGGTCCACACCAAAGATACGGCTTGCTGTCGAGGAATGAACGTCTTCATTATTGGAAAACGCCTCCACGAGCGCAGGCTCTCCCGAAAAATGGGCCAGCAGGCGTAGTTCGATCTGTGAATAATCGGCTGATACCAGCTTGTACCCTTCAGCCGGAATGAACGAACGCCTGATCTCACGGCCCGCTTCGGTGCGGATCGGGATATTCTGAAGGTTCGGGTCGGAGGAGGATAGTCGGCCGGTGGCGGTCACCGTCTGATTATACGAAGTGTGAATCCTTCCTGTTCGACGGTTTATCATCTTCGGCAATGCGTCGATATATGTGTTTTTCAGCTTGGTCAGCTTCCGGTATTCGAGGGCCAGAGAGGGTAGTTCGTGCAGGTCCTTTAACCGTTCCAGCGTATCCTGGCTGGTCGAATAGCCTGTTTTTTTCTTTTTACCGCCCGGCAGGAGGAGTTTGTCGAAAAGAATCTCCCCAAGTTGTTTTGGTGAGTTGACATTAAATTTCTCCCCCGCTGACTCTTCTATCTTCTCCTCAAGAACCGATACCCGCTCTCCCATCCGATTTGACAGGTCGGCGAGCCTCTTTTCGTCTATGAGCACTCCGTTTTGTTCAATTCTGGCAAGGGTTGCAATTAACGGGATTTCAATCTCCTCAAACAACTGTAACAGCGACTTTTGTTTCAGTTCCTCCTGTAAAAGCGCCGCCAGACGAAACGCCATAGCGGCCTGGGAGGTTGCGAAAGGGGCGGACGAGTCGAGGGGCGCATTGTTAATGGTGGTTCTCTTCACACCAGAACCAAGAATCGCACTCTCCGTTATCATCGTCTCTCCGAGCCGTGATATCGCAAGGGCCGTCAGGTCGCACGCCCCGGAAGGATCTAGCAGGTATCCGGCAACGCCGGTGTCGAAGTCTCCCCCCGCAAACCTGATTCCCGATGTGGCAAGAAGGTTGGCTGTCTTTTTAAGGTCGGGTCCGATCTTTTTTATCTGGTCATTCTCAAACAGCTTCTTTAGCGAGTCCAGATTGTCCACAACAGGGATGTACCAATTTCCGGCTCTATCGCCGCCAATCGCCAACCCGGCAAGTTTAGCCTCTGTTGAGTCGAGGGAGTCCGGGTAGGTGGTTATGGAGATAACATCCATTGCGCTCAAGGTATCGAGCGTATCCGCCAGCGAATCTTCATCTGACACCAGAGTGTATTCAACCGGCTGTGGCGCCCGCTCCCCTTCTATATCTTTCAGCAGGCTGATGAATTCGAGTTCGGAATAGAGCGCTTTAAGTTTCGGGAGATCAGGTTCGACAACTTTCCATCCGTCAGGATCGAAACCGACCGGCGCATCAAGGGAGATCGTAGCCAGGCGCTTTGATAACAACGCCTGTTCCTTATATTCGATAAGGTTTTCCCTGACTTTTTTGCGTGAAACCGATTCGGCTGATTCGAGAACAGCCTCCAGGGCGCCAAATTCTTTTACAAGAGCAAGGGCCGTCTTCCCCCCCACTCCCGGCACTCCCGGAATATTGTCCGACGTGTCACCCATCAGTCCGAGCAGATCTATGATTCGGGAAGGGGGAACACCAAATTTTTCTTGAACTCCCGCCTCGTCGAGGTGTTTGTCTTTCATTGAATCAAAAAGCGTTATCCCGGGCCGGACAAGCTGGGCCATATCCTTGTCCGACGTGGCTATAACCACATCGAAACCATCTTCCGCCCCCTTCACAGCCACAGCGCCGATAATGTCGTCCGCCTCGAATCCGGGTACCTTCAAGGTCTTTATGTTAAGAGCGTCGATCAAACTGTCAATGTATGGAAGCTGAATCGACAGCTCTTTTGGCATTTCCGGGCGGTTCGCCTTGTACTGATCGTAGATATCGTGGCGGAAGGTTTTCTCTTTGGAGTCCAAGGCGACGACGATATGGTCGGGACGCTCCTCCTTCAGAATTCGCCTTAACATGGTGGCGAAACCATAGACAGCGTTGGTCGGGAGACCCTTCGAATTTGAAAGGGCGCTACGTATCCCGAAAAAAGCCCGATAATAATAACCGGCGCCGTCTATGACACATAGTTTCGGACGACCACTCATCCCGGAAATAACGTCATAGGCTCATAAAGAGGGCCACTTATTTGTTCCTGGCGATAATCTTGTCCACATCGGCGGTTATCAACTGGTAAAGCCGCTTTACCTCACCCAGGATTTCCCGCGCTTCTTCCGGCATACTTTCGGGTATTACCGTGTCGGGTCTTTCCAACTCCTCAAACCTTGTGATAAGGCTGACGATCTCGTTACCCGCCCCGATCGACTCCATCATGATAGCGAGGTTTTTTTTCAGGTTATCTGGCATTTCATTGGCCAGCACACCCCTGATATGATCGATATTCAATCTTTCAACCACGATATCGGAGTCCGCCTTTACAGAAGCCATATGCAACCGGTCGTCACGCAACGCCGCAGAGACACCGAGCATGATCGGCTTGGATCCCTCTTCTATCGTCAGACTACGGATTTTCCTGCCACGCTTGTAGATCGACACGTCACCACTTAGCAACTTGAAAAAGAAATATTGTGGAACCGTTCCTTCGGTGAAAACCCATTGACCGGCTTTTATTGTTTCAGTGTTCATCAGCTCTCTCCCAAATGCGAAGTTGTTCTGGTTATATGAAGTTATTCTGGTTTGGAATAGTATAATGCATGGAGACAGCCGTGGTTGAACAGGGGAGCGAGTTTATGCTTTTTTATCCGAAATATATTCAATTTTAAGCTCAATCGCTTCAGTGAACTCCGGGTCAAGCTTGATGGCCATATTAAGCGATTTGATCGCTTTCTCCTTCTCTCCCGCCTCGTGCAGGGCCCTGGCCAGGTTGAAATAGAGGGCTTCATCTTTACATGTGATTTTGAGGGCCTTGATGTAGATATTGATCGCCTCCCGGTGTTTTCCCTGTTTTCTCAAGGCGATAGCCATCCTGTTGTAGAGCTGGATGGTATCAGGACTCATCCCGATGGCGTCGCCAAAGGTGTCTTCCGCCTTATCGAAAACACCCTTGTCAAGGTAGGCGTTACCGATCTGGATTCTGATATCCACATTGCCCGAATCCATATCGGTGGCTTTTCTGAAAGACTCGTCGGCTTTTGGTATCTGGTCTGTGGAAAGATAGGTTTTACCAAGCTCCACATGAGTCTCGGCTGTTGCGTCCGGCTGTTTGGAAGCGCGCTCCAGGCTCTCTAGCGCGCCGCCCATGTCCTCTTTCGCCCGCAAGGCCATCCCCATGTATTTGTCCACATCCTTGTAATTGCGTTCAACTCGGATGGTGTTCTTTAACCCGGCAATGGCCTGATCCCACATTTCCAACTCGATGTAACAACGCCCTTGCATATAAAAATACTCAGCGCATTCAAATGCGTCATTGGCGTTTTTGAAAGTGGTCAGGGCTTTTTCGAAGTCTTTCCCTTTGAAAAGCTCCATCCCGTCTTTATAAAACTCTTCAGCTACACTCTCCATATCCTCGACCGCAATGCCGAAGAGACTGAAAATGAGGTCGCGTAACGCCTCGTCGGAGAATGGTCGTTCGAGGATATTCCTTATGCCCTGACTTACAAGCTCATCCCGCTCCCGTTTGGAAAGTTTCGGGGTGGTCATAATGAATTTTATGTTCGCCAGCTCTTTGTCGCCCGAGATCGACTTGAAGATCTGGACACCGGAGTAGCGTGGTATATGCTGGTTGCATACAACCACCTCCGGCTTGTCTTTTTTGATTCCGGTAAGGACTTTCAGTCCGTCGGACATGTCTGAGAGTTTAAAGAACCCCTCGTCGTTCAAGGACTTTCGAAGGCTCCTGACTTCAGAGGCGTTGTCAATGACAAGTATATGGGTACCGGCGAGGTCGTTGGCCATATGTTTAGCCCGCTGTCAATTGGTGTTACGATCTGAAATGCGTGATTCTACCATACTTTATCCGACAGACTCCGGGAGAGAAACCCGGATCAGTCTCTGGCCCCTTTCCGATAACCGCCCCTGGCGCCGTTCTCATTTTTCTTGCCCGGATTTCCGCCCTTCTTTCCCACAGGATGGATAACCACCCTTCGCCTTGCGCCAGTCCCTTCCGATCTGGTCGTGACACGTTTGTCGTCGGCCAAAGTGACATGCACTATGCGCCTCTCCACAGGTGTCATGGGGGGCAGGGGGACCGCTTTTTGTATCTTATTCGCTTTGTTGGCCATATTTTTGGACATATCGGTAACCTTGAGTTTTCGTCTGTCCCGGTAGTTTTCCGTATCGACCACCACCCGGATTCGTGACTCAAGGCTCCTGTTGATTATGATATCCACCAGGTATTGAAGTGAGTCGAGGGTCTCACCTCTTCTGCCGATGAGAAGACCTCCTGCGCCGGTCTCCCCGATCTGGATCAATAACCTGTCCTTGAGTCTGTAACCGATAACATCGCCACTAAGACCCATGTTTGAGATGACAGTGCGGATGAAAGATACCGCCTCATCGCGGGCCTCTGTGGTTACCACGGAGCCTTCGGCGTCCTCATAGGTTTGAGGCGCATACTCCCGCTCTTCATACGGTGTATGGATGTCGTCTTCAAAGCTCTTGACGGCTGGTCGTACAGCGACGGCGGATTTGGGGCCACCGTCCCTTTTGCCGATGCCGGATGGCTCAGGCTGGTCAACTGGATCCATGCTGTAGAGACGGTTTGAGAAACCCCGTCCTCTTTTAGGAATATGGGTTCCCGCAGGCCCCTTGGACGCCCATGGCCGGTATTTCGACTCCATGGTGACAATATCTGTCGGAAACTGAGACTCTTTCGCTACAGGTGGCGGAGGTGGCGCCTCTTCTTCGACACTCTCGGCGATCACAGGCTCCTCAACAGGCGCCTCTTCCTCAGCGGGAGCCTCCTTTTTCCGAACCCTGATCGTTACGACTTTTCCGCCTACTCCGAGAAACTTTCGTTTGGTCTTCTCGCTTGAAACCTCAAGCTCCTCTCTGTTGTCTGCGCCCAAAGCGGTCAGGGCTTTCTCTTCGGCTTCTTCTCTTGAAGAGCCTTCTACGTCAATCCATTCGCCATTGTTATCCATCTGTTTTAGATTCCCTGTATATGATCCATTGCTGGATGATGGTCAATGTGTTGTTTACAAGCCAATAGATAACCAGCCCGGCGGGAAATGTTAAAAACATAAATGTAAATACCACGGGCAAGGCCATCATAACTTTTCTTTGAACCGGGTCTCCAGTGTTGGGGGTCATGAGTTGCTGTACCAGCATCGAAATACCCATCAGCACGGGAGTAATATAATAAGGGTCGTGTAACGAAAGGTCTTCAATCCATAAAATCCAGCCGGCGCCTTTCATCTCTATCGATTCGAGCAATACCTTGTAGAGCGCGAAAAATATCGGTATCTGCGCCAGCATCGGCAAACAACCCCCAAGAGGGTTTACCTTATGCTCCTTGTAAAGACCCATCAAAGCCTTGTTCAGCTTCTCTTTGTCGTCCTTGTAGGTTTCCTGAATCTTTTTGAGGAGCGGTTGCAGTTTTTGCAGTTTCTGCATCGACCGGAAGCTCTTCTGGCTCAACGGGAAAAAGAGGATTTTTACCACACAGGTCAGCAGGATTATCGACCAGCCCCAGTTACCGGTAATGTTGTGGAAAAAGGACATTACCGTGTAGAGTGGTTTGGCGATGATATCGAAATAACCGTAGTCGATTACCGAATATACGCCGTTGGTATACTCTTTGAGAATTGCATGTTCTTTAGGTCCGAGGTAGAAAGTAAACTCCCGCAAGTCCCCACGACTGTCGGCCACCATATTCCACTCAACCGACTGAAGGGTGTCGTCAAGCCAGGTTGTTGTTACACCGTTGTTATTGCTTTTGAAGGGGATCCCCACTCCGGTGTAAAACTTGTTCGTCAAGGCGGCCCATGGGATAGCGCCTGAGTAGCTCTTCTTGCGCTCGTCCTCGTCCAGCTCTCCTGAAAATCGTTCGCCATTGACCATTAATACCGGTCCGATGTAGGAGTAGATGGCCATGAGGTCAGTCTCCTCATTACCCAACCCGAACCAGACAAGGGAGTAGTCGAATTTCCCCCATTTAGGATTCGACTTCACGTTGATCGAAAAATCGAACGTATATTTGTCCGGGTAGAACGTATAGCTTTTGTCAACCGTGATCCCGGAGTTGTCCGTTAACGAATAGGTCACAGTGTACGGTTTATCAGACACAACCACTTCAGATAACGATTCAGATACGGTGAAATACGATCCGTTGATTTTTTTGCTGAACGATTCGCGCGGAAATTTTACGCCGAGCAGTGGGTAACGGGTTATGGCCTTGAGCAGGTCGCCATCGCCATCTTCTTTCTTCTCTGTTGCGAACTTGTCGAAATCGAAGTAGAGATCAATGTTGTTGTGATCGTTGTCGAAATACTTCGTCAATATGTATCCGGTCGGCGTAGCGCCCTTGTTTGTAAGAGTTATCTTCACCAGGCCGTTATTTATGACCAGTCTCTTTTCCGATGTGTCGGCTTGCGGCCTGACAGGCTCTTCGGGAACAAGCTCCGCTATCGGGCTTTCGGAGAGCGGACTTTCCGAAAAGTCTTCACCCGGCTCACCTCCGGTAACCGTGGATACAGCTACAGGCGCTTCACCTGTGGAGACCGTGGATTCCCGGGTTTCGTCTGGCGGCGAAGGGGCGACTTCACCCTTTTCAGCCTCACTTTTTGCCAACTCAAGCTGTTGCTCTTCCAGATAACCGCCGAAACGAGCGCTGTAGTAGAGGTTGTATACGACGATCAGCATGACCGAAAAGATTAAAGCCAATATAAAGTTTTTGTCCTTCATGGAACCGGGTCTACGCCCCCTTCAAAAAGTGGATTACAGCGAAGGACTCTCCCGATGGCAAGAATAAAACCGCGCAATACGCCATGTTTCTCTATGGCCTCGGCGGAGTAACTCGAACATGTGGGGTAAAACCTGCACGCCGGAGGCAAGAGGGGCGAAATGACGCTTTTATACCCTTTTATCAGAAGCAATAAAGCTTTTTCGATCACCTGGACCTCGACATAAAGCCAAAATCGGTCACTGCCAAACATGGTGGTTGCGACACAAAGCGCTTCATAACTAAATTATCCCGGTTATGCGGAAAGTTGCGCCAACCTGGCGGTCAAACGGGTAAATTCAGACTGAACATTCATAAATTTTAAATCGCCTTTAAATGGGGCGCTTCGAACCAGCAGATCAATATTTTCAGTGAACTTGTGATTGTTCAACCTGAAAACCTCTCTGACAATTCTTTTATGCCTGTTTCGGGCTACCGCGTTGCCGGTTTTTCTCGATACAATCAATCCGAGCCGTGACCTTTCAAGGCCGTTTCGCATGAAGACATACTCCAGCCTTACGCCCCTTGTTCGACGACCCTTTTTCAGTATCAGAGCAAATTCCCTGGACTTGAGTATTCTCGATGATCGTGAGAATACTGACCGCCTGTCGCCGTCTGTCAGACCGATAACCTTTTCCGGCCTCTGGCCCTTCTTCTCTTTATTACATTGCGGCCACTGCGACTTGCCATTCGCGCCATGAACCCGTGTTTTCTCGCTCTTTTCAGCTGATGAGGCTGGTATGTACGTTTCACGCCTTTTCTCCTTCACGAAAAAGCAGTTTATTACCACTAACAACCCGCACAAATATGCGGGCCGGAAAATTAAACGGTTATATTTAAACGATTTTCCCTCTGTAGTCAACCGCCAATCACAAGGTCTTGTCGATAATGGCGGCGCCAGCGGAGTCGCCGAGCACGTTGACTGTGGTCCTGAACCGGTCGAGCAACCAGTCTACCGAAAGGATAAGACCGATATATTCCACAGGAATGCCGACGGCGTTTAGCACGATTACCATCGTTACGAGCCCCGCCTCGGGAATGCCGGCGGCGCCGATGGCCGCAAGAGTCGCCGTAACAGCCACGGTCAACTGCTGGAGCAGGCCTAGATCCATGCCGATGGCCTGGGCGATAAATATGGCCGCTGTGGCTTCGTATAGGGCCGTGCCGTCCATGTTGATGGTAGCTCCTAACGGCAGGACGAAATCGGTCGATTTTGGGGAGATTTTCGCCTTGTCTATTGCGCACTCCATGGTCACCGGTAACGTGGCCGAGGAGCTTGCGGTGGAAAAGGCTGTCAAGAGCGCCTGCCCCATCTGGAGCATGAACCTATACGGGTTTCGCTTGGTGAAAAACCACAAGATGGCGGGTATGGTGATAAAAGCGTGGATCGACAACCCCACTAACACCGTCAGAGAATATAAGCCGGTCTGGCTCAAGGTCTCCAGCAGTTTTCCATCAGACTGGGCCTGACCGAACCGGGCCGTCACGAGACAGAATATGCCGACTGGCGCAAGTTTCATGATGAGCAGAATGAAACTCATAAATGCGCTGTTGGCCTGATGAATCAACTCTGTTATAGCCGACACCTTTGGCCCCATGGTCGTTAGAAGCCCAGCAAATACAATGGAAAAGACTATAAGTGGGAGCAGGTTCGTCTCGGCGGCTGACGATACCAGATTGTCCGTGACAAGCATCAACAGAAGGTTATTGAGGATAGCGCTGATAGTGGCCGACTCCATCCCCGGTTTTTTCCCGGCCTGTTCATCCGCCACCTTTTCCAGTGTCGCCTGGTCTATCGTGCCCACTCCCGGCTGGATGATATTTACCACCGCAAGACCTATAAACACGGCCAGAATAGTGGTGGCAAGGTAGTAGAGGACCGCATACCCGCCCGGTTTGCCGAGCTTCCTGATATCGCCAAGTCCGAGGATGCCGCTCATCACGCTCGTCACCACCAGTGGCACGACCATCATCTTGAGCAGACGCAAGAATAACTCGCCACCAACATGAAACGATTCGGCGAAATGAGGGAAAAATAACGCAACAATAATGGCGAGAACTATCGAACTGAATATATAGAGGGTCAGATTGCTCTTATTTCCATTCTCACCGTTACCGTTCATCTCCCCTCCATCAATAGAAAAACAAACATGGTAACAGTCCTAAAGCAATCAAAGAAATAAAAGTGAGTGGCTCGGGTGGCTGGGCCACACCCAAAGTCGCTGACGCTGGGATTCCATGGTCTGGTTACGTTAGCTCCGGTAGCGCTCGCTTCGCTCCCTGCCTCCGACTCTGTTGCGGAAAATCAAAGAATTCCATCCCTATGACTACGGTGGCAATGACGCATGGTGTGGTTAGGTGGCAGGCAGTGGCAGTGTGGCGCGCACCCGAAGTCTCTTGTATGATAGTCATTGGGTGGAAATGAGCCGTGGCGGAGGGACACAGTTTCACATTTGCCAACTTATCCGAGCCACCCGGGGTAGTCGCACTACTCGCTAACGAACCCCCAAGTCCGACAGACTCCTAGTTGTTGGACTTCTGGAGTTCCCGGGTGATTGACGGGAGGATCGTGGCCCACTCTTCGAGGATGGGGGTAAGTTCGTATTCCAGCAGGTCGGCGACGGTAACCCAGTCAAGGTTTTCCTGCCCCTTTCGAATATCCTCAAGGGTTGCAAAAAGTTTTTCCTCGCGGCTTTTTATAGATTCGCCATCCACAATCAGGCTGGCAAGGTCTGTTCTGGCTACAAGAACTGCGCTTTCGAGGAGGCTGGTGAAGGAGCTTAACCCCTCCACGACCTGTACCAGTAATGAGTTGGCCTCCTCACTGCTTCCCATCCTGAAATTGTCCGCCATCTCACCCATTCCGCCGGATAGTGATTCGAGGTACATACCCATTTTCCCGAAAAGTATGATTACTTCTTCGAGCGGGTTTTTTATGGTGACGACATCCAGCCTCCCTATTTCACTGATCGGCTTGTCAGCTGGAAGGTTATGGGAGGCTTCCCCGTCAATGCTTATCCTGGAGATCAGTTCGCCCTGTTTAAGGGCGGTTTTCGATATTTTGTCTATCAGCGAAACCACCGTATCAGAGTCGCTGATTTCAATATCGACCGAATTATCATTGATGGTCACAATCAACGCCATGCTTTTCTCCAGTTCCGCTCTATCTCATTTACAAAGTGGTTACGAAATATGATATCGCAATGATCTCTTTTTGTCAGGCCGCTGTAATAATTATGAAGTCTTCATCCGTATCTATGCCATCGCTGACCCTGAGTCTGACTGTATAGGCGCCAGCCACGTCGGTCTGCAAAAAGCTGTAGATATCGGATGCGTTGCTTAATCCTGTAATCTCGCTTGTAGCGGGAGCCGACAGCAAGGTCCAGATATAGGTCAGGTCTTCCTGGTCGGCGTCGACGCTTGATGAGGCGTCGAGTATCACGAGGTCTCCAGCGGTAACCGACTGGTCAGCGCCAGCCATGGCTACCGGGGGATGGTTGCTCCCTGTCCCTGTGGCGTCCACCTGCACTGCCGCAGTGTTGCTCTTCAGGGCGCCAGAGTTTGTAACTTGCAAGGTAACCGTGTAGTAGCCCCCCACATCAAGGGTAAGGGTTACGACAGCGTCCGTTGCGCTGGAGAGGGCGGAGGCGCTCCCGGTAGGCAGTTCGCTCAAGAGCCATGCGTATGTAAGATCTTGTGACTGGGGATCGGTGCTGGCGTTTCCCTTGAACGTTATTGTGGAACCGACCTTGACCGATGTGTCTGACGCCTGGATAACCGCAACGGGAGATTTGGATGGTTCAGCCGGGTTTAACAGCTCGTTAACCTGGCTATCTACTCCGCACCCGACCAGAAAAAGCAACAGCAAAGCTGGGAGCCATAAGCGTATGGTCAGCGGTTTATTTGCTTTCATCACAATGTTTCCTTCGTTTCCTGTTTGTTTAGAATTGTACACCACCGGGTAACTTCTTTTTCAGAGGTTTTAACGGCGGTGGAAAAAAGATTCGACAGATGCGATAACCATAGATATGCGGTTTTCGCCTGACGGGATAAAATAGCGGGGTTATCGCCGGTGAAATTTTCCACCCGTCTTCGGTAAACTTCGGTCATCGGGAGCAGGGATGGGTGAGCGATTGAGGTGGCGTGAATCCGGTTTTCCATATCGGAAATTTTATTCACATCAATACCTGGGACAGCGTTGCTTGTAACCGAAATACCCTCTAACGCCAGCGCTGAGATTTTAGCCGAGCCTCTGATAGCGCTGTCGATGGAGTTTTTCAAATCGCTCCGACCGCCGGTATAACGGTTCAGAAAAATGGTGTAATCGATTCCTCTACCCGCCTCCATCTTTTCCGGGTTATGCCAGTGCGACAAGGCGGTGATGAAAAGGTCACGGTATATTTCAGCAAACAGATCCTCTGATGTCAGCTGTGACTTTAATACAGGAGTAAGGTCCAGCCCTCCGTCTGAATGGAATCTGGTGGAGCATACCGTCGCCCTGGCAAAAAGCCTACCGTCTCGCTCCGGGACCGGTTTACCGTCAAGCCTGCTTTCGCACACGGCGATTACCTCCTCCTGCGTGATGTATGAGAAGCAGGAGAGGTGGTCGCATTGACCACTGTGCGGGCATGGGGCGCATTCTATATCCGCTCCCATCACCGTGGCGTTATCGCAGTAAGGTCCGGTCTCCTCACCTCTGGCGTGGGCCAGAAAGAGGGCGGTTATCGGTGTATTAACCGCTGTAGCCAGATGCATCGTGCCGGTGTCGTTGGTTATCAGAAGGTTTGATGATTTCAGCCAGCCTGCAAGCTCCTCCACCGAAGTTTTACCCACAAGGTCGATTGCTGAGGTTTCCATGGCGGAGTTAATCTCATCGCCAAGTTTTTTTTCGGAACCGGCTCCGAGCAGGATGATCTTCGCTTTTCGTGTTTGTACAAGGTGATCGGCGACCCTGGCGAAATTTGAAGAGGGCCATCGCCGGTCAGCCCGACTGGCGCCCGCCTGGATAGCCACAACGGTATCTTCTTCCACTACACCAAGTTGCGACATCTTTTCAGCGACAGACACCATCGCTGTTGCGGGTATACGCAAGGATGGGCGCAAAGATCCGTCGGGTGTGACTCCACCCGCCCGCATGTAGATATCGACAAGATTAAAACGGTTGTAGCGTCTGAACTTGAGGAACGATGAGAAATAAGTGAGCCACGGATCGGTTATCAGACGATCCCCTCTCGATGAGCTCAAATAACCGCGCATATCCTCAGCCCCGATCAGGAGCGAAAGCAGGGCGGAAAACTTTGAGTGGCTAAGGTTTATCAATATGTCAAAGCCGACCTTTTCCAACTCTTTCGCCAGTTGATCCAGATATTCGTAGATCTCCAGCAGGTCGGTTTCACTCCCTTCGCCTGATGGGAGGAACCGGCGGATATCGAGGGGAATCACCTTGTCCACACCTCCCATCATTTCGGCTACAGCTATAAAACCGGAATCGACGAGAGCCGTTATTTTGCAATCGGGGTATTCTCTTTTCAGTCCGAGCGCCAACGGTGTTGTCTGGATCAGGTCCCCCATCCTTGTGTGGTTAAGCAGGAGTATCTTTTTCCCCATACTTTACCGCCGCCCCGCAATCTGATCCATCATCAGGAGTATCGCCTCTGGCCGGGTGAGCGGACCGCTTCCGATGGCGATCCGTTCGCAAATCTTATCAAGTGAAAGTTCACCGCTCCCCGCAAAGGGGGAGAGATACCGCTTAAGTTCACTATCTGTGGCGCGGGCAATTATGGTGTCCACGTCATTGACCCTCTTTTTCAGGTCGAGTCGTTCCTGTTCGGCGGGTATAACGATGCTCATCATCTCCGCCATTCTGTGAACGAAGGTATGATTTTGTAAAACCTTCTGTCCGCCAGCCTCGGCGATCGCTTCCCGTTTTTCAGGATGGTTTATGAAATATTCGATCTTTTCCCGCAACTCCGTTATGGATCGGAAAATTTCGATCTCTTCGCCGGGGGTCAATACATCTGCCAGCCCATCCCTTTCATCAACGAGTTGGAAACCGCCACACGCCGGTATCTCGAAAGTGCGCGGGTTTATGAAGTCGGCCACGGGGTCTATCATGACCTCCGATATGGAGCTGTGAAGATTGAGGTTTATGTCGGTGGCATTGTAGACCTTTACATACTCACCCGGCGCAAGTCGTCTGTTTTTGTTTCTTACCCTGCCCCCCAGAGGGGTCTCAAGATCCCATTCTGTCCCCCAAATCGTGAGGGGCAGGTCGATCAATTCCGAAAAGAATTTCTTGCGATTCGGGTAACCGGCTCCCATAAAAGAGAGGGGAGCGCCATATTTTTTTATCTCCCTTGCGGAAAGTCTTACAGGGTGGTGGATCAACGGATCGACAGCCTGGGGAAGGTAATGAACGCCGACAGCCCCCTCGTTTTCCAGAAGGTTCGTAAAACCTTTCTGAATATGGAAAAAGTAGTCGTAACACCCTGCGAGGCTTTTCCAGTAGGGGGTGACCCTATGGTTTTCCACGAACCAGAAGATCAGCGGCGCGTTAAACGCTCTCAAGTTTGCGAGAGTGTTCGGGCTAAGTGGCGCCTGGGCCAGGGCAAGGATAATGTCGGGCTGGAAAACGTTGGCGGTTGTGACGGTTCTCTCCCCCAGGTATTCGGTCAGCGCGGTCCTCAAACGCCCCCTCTGCAGGTTGTTTTCCGTTGACCGGGCAATGTTCAGATATTCGTTTTCATAACCTGAATGGTCTTCGTGATGAACCGTGAAACCGAGACTCTCCAAAGCGCGTGAACACGATTGCGCCGTCTGCGCGCTCCCTCCATAAGCGGGGCCGACCACCATTACCCTGTAGTTGTTGCGGGCTGTGGCCGAGCGTGTGTATTGCTGGCTCCAGAGAAGTTTCCGTAGAGCCGGATAAAGCCTTGCGGTCGGTTCATGATCGATCCATATCGAATCGGCATGGCTTTTAATGTCGAGCTGGTTCGGTGTTACGAGGTCGATCCTTGCAAGCGTTTCCGCAAGATCGACAGATGAGAACGCGGAGCGCAACATCGACAGGGACGGCTCCACAACCGTCAGTTTATGACCCTGCATGGAAAGCTCCATCAGGTGGTACCCGAATGCAAACCCGAAAACCAACAGCGACCTATCAGAGGTGTGTCGATTCATCCCGGCGAAAGTTTTCCCTTCTCTCTCCGGGTGGTAAGCGCTATGTATCGAAACCGGAGTGGTATCAGGAATCGGGAAACCCGATTTGGACATGCTGACAGCAAAAATATCCTCCTGCGATGAAATCATCTCCGCTAGTTGCGGGTTCCTGATCTTTAACGCGGCGAGATTTTTTTCCAGCAGGCTCAACCTTGCGCTCCTCTCAACATGGGACGCAATATTTTTATGGAGTCGTTCAGGTTTCTTTCATACCGGGCCGCTGTGTCGTAGAGGTTTGTGAAGAGGAGCCGGTACGATTCGAGGGCTATAACAAGGGCTTCATTCCCCTTTTTCCCTTTCGACATGACCTGGGTGGCCTTCACCGAATCGAGCGCAATATCTACCGCGAACCGGTTGGTATCGACGAACAGCTTTTTATCAAGAATCTGATGTGAGAAGTTAGCGAGGTTTTTTAACTCTTCGCCAAGGTTTTTGTCATGAATAGCAGGGTCGAGCAGTTTGTCGGCGGCGGACTTTACGGTAGAAATGGCTCGCGCGCAAACCGATTTGATGAACCGTCCCTCCTTGAGAGCCACCTTCAGTTTTTCTGACAATCGCTCGGCTTTTTCGCCCACATCATGAGCCGCAAAGGCGCCTATCCGTACATCTTCACAGGTAGCGGCGAACCGCGCAACCGACTCGGTCATGGAGAGATTTTCCGCCCCTTCGATCAACATTCCCCCCTCTGTGGAGTTGATGACAGAAGAGTCGGTTTTTGTAATCATAAACTCGAACCAACGTTTCAGGTTGCTCAGTTTCGGTGTTACAGTCACCTTTGCGCCGGTGATGTTTACACTCTCTAGCGCATCTTCGGTAAAATCCTTCTCCAGCTCACGATCCTCCACACACTCTTCCCCCTGACCGCTCCTCAGATCTTCATAAAATGTGAGAGACGCATGTGACCTTCCGGGGTGATAACAAAGATCCTGACCCATGAAAATAATGGGGGAACAACCCATCTTGCAGGCCAGATCAAACGCCGACGCCGCTACGGAACCCCCTAAAAGTATCTCACCCCGCTCACCGATACTCTCTTCTATCCAGTCGAAGAGTGAGTCGTAAGCGCCGGTAAATACCACCGGCCCGGCGCTCTCCCTGACGATACCGGAGTTCACCATCGGGTTACACACCATGAGGGTATCGGGCATACTCAGGCCAGCCAAATGAAGAAAATTCTCCGGTTTGGCGTCGAGAGAAGCGACAATATCGGGCGTTATGCCAAGGGAAAGTAACGCTCTCACCGATGTGTCTACGGCCATAATTAAACTTCGCCCTTTAAACGCCGACAAAAGATGGGCGTTCCTGTCGAGAGAAGGGCCGGCGGCGACTAAAACCGCCGGGATATTTTTATATTTTCCGAAAAGGGAGGAGACCGGGGCCGACCCCAGGATGGCAGGAAGGTTGCTCACGAAATTGCGCCGCCATACAGGCTCCATCTCCTTTACGGTAACGATATTCTGGGCGCCGATCTTTTTCATATGCTCAAGCCTGTCTGCAACCGAAGAGTAGTAAACCCTCTTCTTTTGCAGGGAGAGCCTGTTGGCGAAGACGGGAAAATCTGTGAGCGGAAAAACTCCGAATATAAGCTCCAGCCTCATCGTAACCGCCTCCTGGGCCTCTTCCCCCACGCTTATGGTGACCCTCTCATCGGCGATCACACCGGCCAGGTCAGTCAGGGATATAGCTTTGGCGAAATCGTTTATGTCAAGTTCGATCAGCAGGATAGATACGTCCTCGTCCGACATCGAATAGACGTTCCTGAGCATGACGCCGACTCCGATTCCGAGGAGAACCGCCAGACGAGAGCTCGCAAGAATATCGCCCGCCGAATCGGGGAGAGCCTCTTCGGCGTAAGCGTCGGGCGCCATCGGTTTGTCAAACCTGCCGACAGCCATCACCCTTTGCGCAAGGTCCGGGGCGCGGAGAGATAAAGCTGAAAGATTATTATCGAAAACCGTCATACCATTACTTTTTATCTGCTACAGAAGGTTATGACCCGGACTTGTTTCGCAATATTTCACGTTGTCGCTTGAAGAGATACGATATCAGGTCTTCCTGATCCTGCAGGTTGATAGCGGTGAAAGAGAATGAGACCAGAAAGTGTCCCTCCCGCTCTTCATCCACCGTCGATTCAATAACCGTCGCCAGAGCCTCCACCAGCAAGGCCGGGAAGGTGGGTGGCGCCATCCGTACAAGATACACCGCATCAGGGGCAGGTTTGAGAGGGGTCCTTATCCTGACGCCGCCAGCGGAGAGGTTTATGCAAAAAGCCTCATCCATATCCGGATCGTTATAAACGTCTTCGTTCAAAAAATGGATCAGGTAGTCGAGTTTCCGCTCCAGCGTCATCCACATCCGGTAGATATGCGGCTGGGTCTCCTGAAATTCGTTAAGCTCCGTCAGGTCTGCGGGCAGATCTGTGAAAGCTGTGGGGGGCGTGCAGAACCGGTCAGATGTACGGTGGCTCTCTATTTCGAGCAGAAGCGAATCGGGGTCTTTCGGGATCGAGTACCTGAGCGCAAAATAGGCGGGTACACGAACGTTCGATCTTCCCGGAGAATTATATATATCGCTCATTGCAACTCACCTTTTGGAATTTTGACGGGCTCTGCTTGCGGAAAGAGAGACGCTACTCCAAGGGCCATGCCCCAACCGATAGCAAAACCGAGAATCGCTCCGGCTGTTACATCCGAGACGTAATGCACACCGACCGCCACCCTGGAAAGGGAAACAAGCAACCCTATAACGAGCAGAGGTCCGAGTATCGGGCGGAAAAAATAACCGAGGGCGCCTGCAATACAGACGGAATTAACAGCGTGGTTAGAAGGGAATGATAACGAAGCGGTACATCCGGCGAGCGTGGTAATCTCCGGTATGACGTGACATGGCCTCACCCTGCCGAAGAACGGTTTTAATATCTGGTGGGCAAGCGCATCCCCAAGTCCCACCGCCACTCCCGCTACGACGGCGGCTATCAGACCTCTTTTCCAGTCATGGATACAGAGGGCCAATACGAGGACGCTTATCGGAGCGTACCAGTTGGATGGCTCCGTCACATTGAGCATAAAAGCCCCCGCCGCAGGGCCGGAGAGCCATTCGTTCAGGAACAGCGTCAGTTTCAGGTCCATTCCGAACACGCCTCTGCAACTTTATCGACACTTACCAACTCCATGCAGGAGGGGGATACCTCGCACTCCCGGTTCCTGCACGGCGAACAGTCGGTATCAGCTTTTACCACAATTCCAGAATCTCCATACGGCCCCACTTTCATCGGGTCAGTCGGCCCGTATATGACCACGACCTTTACTCCCAACGCACTGGCCAGATGCATGGGGCCGGAGTCATTGGTCAACATAAATTTCGCTCTTTGTAATAATGCCGATAAAAACGTCAGCCCCCCCTTTCCGGTAAGATCGACCGCCCTGTCTCCCGTCAACCTGGCAAGGCTTGCGCCGGTCTCTGTCTCATCCAGACTTCCTATTATAACCGGTGTCAAGCCGGAGAACTCTTTTGCGACCTTGGCGAAACGGGATACGGGCCACTTTTTGCTCGACCATCGGGAGTTAGGGTTAAGAATGAAATAAGGACTTTCTGGAAGCAGTTTTGCGACTCGCTCACGTTCAGCGTCGGGTATTTTAAGGTCGTATTCGACAGTTGACGTATCGATCAGGCCGAGACTCCTGGCAAGCTCCATATTCCGGTCGATGGCGTGAGTGATTTGACCTGCGACTGTAACTTTCCGGTTGTAGAAAAATGGCGCCCCCTCCCTCGCGTCGGCGAATCCGGCTCGTGTCTCCGCTCTGGCTGTTGCGCTGACAAGCCCTGAACGCAATAACCCTTGCAAGTCGAGAACAACGTCGTATTTTTCAGACTTTAACTCCCCGGCTAATGACAACATCTCACGCATGGCTTTGAACGGGTTCATGATACCGCCCATTATTTTGCGTTTGAACGGTACTACTCGACGAACATGCGGAGAAAGAGCGACCAGTTCCACATATTCTTCATTCACCACCCAGTCGATAGTGTAACCTCGTCCCGATTTCGCCAGAGCGCTCACCACCGGAAACGTATGGATAACATCCCCCATGGAGGAAGTTTTGACTATCAGGAGCTTCATCAATTATCATCGGCCTGGCGCCGTTATCTCCACGGTTTTGCTGTATAGAATATAGGCCGACTCGACACTATTGCGGTGGGCCTCTTTTATCTTCGTTAAATCAATTCCTTCGACATTGTACTCGATCAGATAGTCGAAAAACCTGCGGTAGAAATTATCTGGCAGGACGGTTATGACCAGATCAACCGAACCTGTCGCGTTGTCGGGAAGAGGAAAACTCGCAGTGAAAGATTCGTCCGGTTTTATCCGGGTATCGAAATACTCCTCCGAAAGATCGAGGGGAACGAACCACCCGATCCACTCCTTTCCGAGTTCCACCTTTTTATCACCCGACACAAGAATTGCGCCTATCGAAACCTGTGGTGTCACATAAGTCGGGAAACTATGTCCCACTCCGCTGTTCATTACCGTTAACTCTACGCTGTTTTGGTCATGACGCACCGATATGGTAAGCCCTTGCAAAACTGTATCCTTGTCGTGGATACCTCTGAAGAGGTGTCGTCGGCCCGGCATATGGCAATCAGCGCACCCTACACCACGCGCTGAAAATTCACTTGCCTTCCACTGGTTGTATGTGTCTTCCAGCAGTTTTCCGTTTACCCTGCGACCATCCACTTCAAACTGGTGACACGGTTTGCAGAACCTGGAGTCTCCGAAACCTTTAACTTCGATGAATCCGTTGTGGGGAGGTTCATCAATTCTCTCACCTTTGGGAGTGGGGCCGAATCGCACATGATTTCGTACATGGCAGGCCGCACAGGTAACCCCCTCTTCCGCCAATGTCATATCGGCGGTGGCGCCCCTCTGCTCAAAGAGGGGAGCGTGGCAATCCTTGCACGACTCCACACCCGCTGTAGATAACCACGGCTCGTGAAACTGTCCGGTTACACCAGCTGTCATCGCCATGCTGTGCCTCGAACCCTTCCACTCTTCATGTTGGCTTGTATGGCATTCCCCGCATGCGGCTACACGCAGGGATTTCTCAAGATCGGAAAAACCGGCTGGCGCTTCCCCCTGAGGCGGAATCGGGGTTTTCCAATGCTGTGAGAAGAAATCGTCGTCAGCGGCAAAAGCGGGGCTACCAGTTAAACAACACAACAACAGAATAGGGGCGGTCAGGTTTTGAACACTAACAGTTTGCTGAAAAACTGGATTTACCAGCGTATTTCACCTTTTATTTTGGTTTTGCCTGTGCAGGAAACGAAAACTCATCAGGTTGTAAGCTGTAGCCACGATCAGGCCATGCTCTCCAACCCGTTCTGCGCCACGGTATCTTGTTTTTCTGAAACCTCCGAACGACTTCATCCAGCCGAAGATCTCCTCGACTCTTTTTCGTTTGCTCTGGCTTATTTTATACCCCTCACTTCTCGTGGTACGCCCGTCCAGAGATACGGTCTTGCGGCCTTTCACCATCGTAATGTGAGGTACATGCGGCTTTGTGATTCATTCTCGCCCTATTCGCCGAAAAAGGGCGGAAAATCCGGCCGAAACCGGGCCATATCGCTGTGGTCGCACCACTATATCGCTGTGGTCGCACCACCCGGGGTAGTCGCACTACTTTGTAGCAGAATCATCCCAAGTCCGACAGACTCCTAGATTCAGAAAAATCCAAAGCGGCGCCAATTATTAAGAGCTTTTCAGCAAACCGCTAAGTTATAAACGAAGTATTGCGAATTTTCCCACATTTCCTTATAGGCTTCAAGCAGGATTTATTGATAAAGAATAGTAACCGTCCAATGTTGGAGATATTGTCAAATGTTGTGTTCTGAAATGTGGAAAGGGGTCAAGTCCTGAATATTGATATTCCTCTTTTACACTACTCCGCATATATGGTCAGACCTTTGCGAATCGGTCAGCAGGAGGTCGTCCGGTATGTTGGACTGCACCATTCGACGGTAAGCGGGTTGTAAAATTGGAAACAGCAAAAAAAAAGACCTGCCCCCCTTGCCGCGCCCTTGCCGCTCTACTGAAATATTCTGGTTAACTCATTTATTAAACAGGGTTTGCAGAAAAACAGTCGAGAATAATTGAAAGGGAAACCTTATCGGAGAAATGCCTCCAGAAATTAGCCTGATCATTGATTTTTTTTCATGTAAACAGGGGTAATTGGCGTAACTCTCTTATATACAGATGTTTGATGAAATTGCATGTGGAAAAAAAATGCTAATGGCTCAAAGAGCGTTGTCCGATAAATTAAATGTAAGTGAGATGGTAATAAAATCAGAGTAAAAAAATGAGTTCCGTTGGCGCAGTAAGAGAAGACCTCGTGGCCCGTTTCAAACGGGAAATTGAGGAGAAGACCTACAAAATCAAGTCTTCAGAGATAGCCGATAAGATCGCCCAGAAACTGAGGGAAGACGAATCGGTGGTTGAAGGGGTTAACCGGAAAAACCGGTGGACGGCGTAAGCTGAGGTTATCATGAAGATAATCGAAAAAATCGTTAAACTATCGGTTATCGCCACACTCTTTCTGGTTTTGTCGTGTAAACGGGCTCTGGGTCACAAGATCAAATCACTTCCCCGGTTCTAAACCACAACTCATTGACTTTCCCTCTCTTGTATTGTACTTTCCTTTCAACCAGCAAATCTTCATAACATGAAATGAAAATACGTAAAGCGGTCTTTCCTGTAGCCGGACTTGGGACCCGGTTTTTGCCAGCCACGAAATCGTGCCCCAAAGAAACCCTTCCCCTTGTGGATAAACCATTGATTCAGTATGTGGTTGAGGAGGCTATCGAGGCGGGCATAGAACAGATTATCATGATTACCGGCAGGGCGAAAAACGCCATCGAAGATCATTTCGACAAGTCTGTGGAGCTTGAACTGTTGCTGGAGGGGAAAAAAGATTATAAACGGCTCGAAATGGTTCGGCGCATATCCGATATGTGCGAGATCTGTTATGTAAGACAGAAAGAGCCGAAGGGTCTTGGCCACGCCATCCTCAAAGCGCGCGATGTTATAGGAGACGAGCCGTTCGCGGTAATCCTCGGGGATGACATCATACATTCGGAGAACAATCCGGCTATCGGGCAACTTATAAAAGTTTACGACGAGAAAAACGCTCCGGTTATCGCGGTACAGAAAGTCCCGATGGAGAACGTTTCAGCGTATGGTGTGATTGAGCCAAAACCTGCTGGTGATCGAGTCTACCAGATATTGAGCATGGTGGAGAAACCGCCCAGAGAAAAAGCGCCATCAGACCTCGCCATCATCGGCAGGTATATCCTCACACCTGAGGTATTCGATTATATAGAGGCCACAGCGCCAGATGGCAGGGGTGAAATCCAGCTCACCACCGCCCTTGACGCTATGCTCGCCGATGGCGCTATCTACGCCTGCCAGTTCACCGGAACCCGTTACGACGCGGGTGATAAACTCGGATTTTTACAGGCGACCGTCGAATACGCCTTGAGAAGCAAGGAACTCGGCGGACCGTTCCGTGAGTATTTGAAAAACCTGCCCCTTTAACTCCTCTCTTTCATGGCGTCCACCACTTTCTGGTCGATCCGGGCGAGCAGGAATTTGTCCTGGCTGACCAAAACCTTACCCGGCGCAAAACCTTTCGGTTTACGCACATTTTTGGCGTAAGCGTAAGTCACCTCACCTTTGCCCGCCTTTACCGCTTTTGAATATTTCAAGGCCAGCATTCCCGCTTCCATGAGGGTCTTCCGGGGAAGTTCGATCTTTTTTGGCAGACGTACCAGCACATGACTGCCGGGATAATCGCGGGCGTGGAGCCACAAGTCTCTCCCGTTTGCGACCCGCGTAAGTTCGTCGTTCTCTCTATCGTTTCTTCCTACAAATATCGTATAACCCTCCGAAGAGATGAATTTTCGTCCAAGGCTCGATTCCTGACTAGCCCGTTTTTTCTCCGCAGTCGATTTTTTTGGAGCGTCCGTTTTTTTCTCCTCAAGCCACTTTGACAGATCTTCGATATTTTTCGCCGACTCCACTCTCTTGACGAGGGTGGAAAGTTCAGCGGATCGGCTTTCGAGTCTTAGACGTTCTTCTTCAATTCGTGGCAGGCCTTTTTCGTACCGGCGAAACCGTTTGTAATAGAGGGCCACGTTCTCCGACGGGTTGAGTTTCGGGTCCAGTTTTATATCTATCTTGCCGCCGCCGGGTCTGAAATAGTCGTCGAGCGTGACAAGTTTTGTCCCTTTTTCGATTTTCTGGTAACCGGCCTGAAGGATTTCAGCCAGCCGCTTGTCATCTTTTTGGCGGGCAAGTTCATCTCGTTTGGCCTGCAACGATTTCAGTCTCTTTTTCAGCTTCTTTAACTCACCCCGGTACGTTGACACAATCGACGATTTGGCCCTTTGCAGGATCTCTTCGGTGGCTGTGATCCCGTATCGTTTTTCAAGCTCCAGATTAAAATCGGGATTTTCTTCATGGGTTGCGACATCACCGCTCTCCCGGAGCTTTGGTGGAGCGTAGAGGTTTCCGGGTGTGTTGGCGGTTTTCCTGTTCAGCGCCAGAGCCAGAACCTTGCCGTCCGCATCCAGCAGATAAGCGTTGCTACGGGTACCCATGATCTCCGCCACCAGATATCTGACACCCGAATCGGTTTCGAGGGTAAGTTTCAGCGCCCGGTCGTTATTCACCTGCTCCACGGCGGTAAGGTAAGAACGAGTCAAGGTTTTTTTCAATAACTTGCCGAAACCTTCGAGTGTGGAAGTTTTTTCCACAGGTGATGAGAGGAGGTGAACCCGACTGTTTAGCGGAGTAAGTGAGATTAGCAGTCTCTGTTTTTCTTTACCTTTGCGAAAAAGAAAAACCCAGGTTTCACCATATACCGCTTCTACCTTATGCAGAAAGGAATAAAGAATAGCCTCCCTGATTCCTGTCAGGGCGGTGGCGATTTCGCCTGATGTTATATTCATTTAATGACGTATCGTGTTTATAATGCCCATATGTTGTTTACTATACATTATATGCGTCATATATTTGGCAGTTTGCTGAAAAGCTCTCAGAAATGCCATAATTTTGATTGAAGATGTACATTTTTCCATCTTCTTTATAAAATCTGATTTCTTGATCCCCGAATTTCGTTTGGTGTTCACTGCCGAATTTTGCGTCTTCAAACGTCACTCCGTTCTTGAACCATGCGCCGGAGAAATCTACATTACCAAGGAATAGCGCACCGCTAAAATCGGCGGGCAGTCGAATATGGCGTTTTGGCAGTCGGTGAGTGTAATCGTTCTGTTGGCGAAATCGGCTGGCCTGAAAACGCCGTCCGCCGGTTCGACTACTTCCCAGTCCGAGAATTTGATTTTCGCCATACCGGCAGTATAGCAAAAGAGGGGAAATAAACCGTATCAGAGATGAGATTTCTTAATCGCAAGGAATGGACCCGGAGGCAAGTGGCGTAGCCACTCTCCGGAGTGACCGTAAACAGACCCACGGTTCCCAGCGACAGCGAAAGTGGCAGGGAGTTTATGCTTTGGAGGGTACCACGCACCCACAAAAAACGGGACGCTCCGCACTTGGCGTGGATGCTGTCTATTCTTTCATTTCGAAAGCGCCCAAACCTGGGCCTGACCATCAACGCCAGTCCGTAACGTCCCGGTTTTCCGCAAGGAGGAAACGATCTAACGACTCTAAGTTAGGTCCCGGTATCTATTTTGTCAACACCGGGACCTATAAAATCTCAGAAAAAAAACTATTTTCGGTCTGGAACTTCTCTGCGCGGTGTGACGGCGAAGTTAACCAGGTAGTTATAGAGCCTGATAAGTCGTCCGCCTTCACGTTTCTGGTCGATCCAGTGTCCGATCATTCCCATTGTCCGGGCCAGAACGAAGAAACCGTTCAGCGACTGATGCGGGAATCCGAGATCGGTGAGGACACACGCCATACACCCATCGACGTTAAGGATAAGGTTATCCTTCTTACCGGTGGTCACAGCCTCGACCGCCAGAGCGTAATCGAGATGCGGGGAGCGAAGCCCAAGTTCTTTAACACTTCTTATCAGCTCCTGAACCCGTTTATCGGGGTTCTTGAGCGATTTGACCCTGTGTCCGATTCCGGGAACGGGTCCAACGTTTTTCTTCATGTGCGTAAGAAAACCGGGGATATCGTTCGGGTAGTGGACCAGTCCGTAGTTGAAATATTTCGACGCGTCGGTAACCGCTCCGCCGAATCTGGGTCCGATCATGATAAGCCCGGCGGCGACAGATTGCGACATGCCGATTCCGGCGCAGGCGGCCATGATTGTGCCGAGGGCTCCCGATACGCATGGACCGTGGTCGGCGGCTAACATCAGGATACGTTTAATGATCTCCGCTTCCTTGTCGTTGGGGAGTTTTTTATTCCACAACAGCCCAAGAACATGCGGAATATCGTACCCTTTACTGATGAGTTCGGAAGCTGGATAACCACAATAGAGCGGCTCCTCCCCACGGTCATCGGTAATGGTCGATTTGAAGAGGGGCTGTACCATGACATCCCCGGCTTTGATAACCTCTTCGACCTTCCTCGGCAGATCGGGTAGCTCGGAGAAAGGAAGATCCTTGATCTCTTTTGCCTGTCCCGTAGCTTTCAGGTCTTCGTAAACCTGTTTGATGGTCGGGCCGAGGTCGCCGAATGTATCGGGGACAATGGCGCCAGCGCCTCTGAGGCGTTCGGTCTTGGCTCTCGCGGAGCCTTCTCCATGTTTGCCCTCTTTGGCGCCAGCGTGACCGAACTTCATGCCCTTCGGCAAAGTCTCCTGACAGAAACCGGAGACCATGCCGATCAGTTTGATTCTGCGAGGTTTCTCCTCATACCAGGTGGCGGCTTCCTCTTCCAGGTTACCACCCATCTCGCCGACGATGATGACGGCTTTGGTATCGGAATCCTTCTCGAAAAGATCGAGGTAGGTCGTGAAATCGGTTACGGGATATGTATCCCCGCCCACACCGATGGTGGTGGTTACCCCGTCGGCGAACTGCGATACAAGCCACATGATCTCATTTGAAAGACCACCCGACTTTGTGATGACACCAAACGATCCGGGCCTGAAGAGCTTGGAAAGTTTCAGGTTGTTATACTCACCACCGATAACTCCGAGCCGACATTTACCAGCGGAGAGAACACCGATGGAAGAGGGGCCGTTCAAGAGCTTTCCGAGCTTCTTTGAGTTTTTGATAAGCAGTTTGGCGTCCTTCTCCGGTACGCCTTCTGTAATCATCGATACAAACTGTATCTTCTCATTTTCCAGAGCTTCCATACATCCCTTGTAGGCGCGGTTGGCGCCAATATATACGAGGGCGGTATTTGTCTCCGGATGGTTCGCAGTCGCTTCTCCCACCGATTTATATATCGGAATGGAAAGAAACTGGGAGCCGTACTGGATCTCGGCTGTCTTGCCCGCATCGGGGGGGTAGACAAAAGATGTTACGGAAAAAGGGAGCTTGCACAGATATGAAAACTCGGCCATTCGCATAGCCGCGCTGACACCAGCGACGCCGCCCATTATCACTACTTTTGAATTTTCATCGCAAACGATACTCATCGGTTAGTTATCCTCCCCTTTAAGAGCGAATCTGGCTATGTCGGTAAGGGGTGTGTAACGGTCGTAAACGTGAATATCAAACCCCTCCTCCGCAAGTTTTCTCATCGACTCCAGGCCGACCGCTTCGTTCGGACCGCCACGGCGTACCCAGATCTTTACGTTGTCGAGTTTCCCCTCTTCCTTGGCTTTCCGGAAACCGGCGATGATGCCGGTGAAGGTGGCTTTGACATCGGTAAAGTTGGCTATAGCGCCACCTACGATGATATGTTCGATTCCGGGCAGGGAGCAGACCTTGTCGGTAAGCGCCTCCACGGCCCAAGCGGGAGGATCACCCGAATATTCGGAATAGTTGGCGATGGTTCCGCCGAGGTTTATCACCGCGTCGGAGTAGAAGACCGAAGCGCCGCCGCCCGCCGGAAGGAGAGCAACCTTGCCACCCGGTATCTCTATGAGTTTAACAGAGCCTTTGACCCTGGAGTCGATCTCCATGATCGCCTTCTCATCTTCGGTATATGCGCGACCGAACTCAGACGCAAACGAAAAATTCCAGTCGGGATGTCTGTATCGCGCGTCGTTATCGAGCAGGATAACCGCGTCGAGGGCGCACAGCTTGCCATCGGCTGGGTTGACAATCAACGGGTTGATCTCCATATAGGAACCATCCTCGTTATCGTAAGCTTCAAATAGACGGTGAGAGAATTTTCTCATCTTCTCTACAAGCTCACCACCAAACCCGGCTGATTTGGCGCACTCTTCGAGTTGTTCATCGGTCGGTTTATCGCCGACTTCAACGAATGTTCGTTTTACCTGCTCCCAGTTCTCTTCCACTTCGATACCGCCGAATTTGGCCATCAGGATCTCGGCGCCTTCACGGGTGGAGGTTACTGCGAGATAAAACTCCTCCTCGTGAACGATCATTTCCGAAATGATTACCTGGGAGATAATCAGACCGTCGATATCTCTTCCGAGAATCTCGTCAGCCGCTTTTTTGGCGCCATCGGCGTCCAGGTTGATCTTTACAAGCCCGAGCTTCATTCGAGATCCCAAAGCCTCGTGGGCTTTGACTACAAGCTTGGATTCCCGCATCCAGACATTCGATTGCAACAGCGATTCGAACTGGTCAGTTGTGGAAATAACAAAATGACGAGGCGTATAAATGCCCCATTTGTTAAAAAGCTCCATTCCAGGGCCTTCTAGTACCTTGCCCATTGGGCGACCTCCTCAGTTTGGCGTAACAGGATAATTATCAGGATCATTATGTAAGACGTGGTACGAAAGGGGAGCAAGGTATCAGAATGGCTCCTTTAAGTCAACAGCGGTTTGGAATAATTCCAGAGATAAGTAGGCCAGTTGAATTATAAAGAGGGGAGCAAACCTCCGGAGCGGCGGGAGGGAGGGGTCCGCCGCTCCGGGGTTTGCAATGAAAGAGGAGAGTTACAAGCCGAAACCAGCCACCACTAGCTACGCCACCTCATATCCCTCTCCCTATCCAGGGGTTTATTTTTTGCAGACTTTTTTATCGCCCCGGTTACCCTTTTTTTTATTTTATCTACAGTATGATGTTTGTTCATCACGACTCCGCCGGGTCCTTTCACCGGATCGGGAAAAATTCTCGGTTCCAGAAACTCAGGTTCGCTAATAGCGAAAACAACAACTCCGCAGGCCAAAACTATTGAGAGAATTGCGGTTACCGGAATGCTTATAATTTCCATATCGCTTGCTCCTGCCACTATAAGGAGCAATTACGGCGCCACTGTCGACTTGCCGGTAACGCATTGAAAATGCTGGCGCTACAAAACACACCCCGCAAACCCATCGAATCACCTACATTAATTGAAGATAAAACCGCCATTATTGTAGCCAACCTGAATATGTCTACCGCGATATAATCGAAAACATGACCGAACCTTATAATCACCTTAAAGAAACCTTGGCGAACCTCCCCGATTCTCCCGGTGTCTACAAGATGAAAGACACCGCCGGGAAAATCCTCTACATAGGGAAAGCAAAATCGCTCAAGAGCCGGGTTCGCTCCTATTTCCACCAATCCGCCGGGCATTCGCCACGGATCGCGCTGATGGTTATGAAGGTCGCACGGATAGATATCATCGTCACAGCATCTGAGATGGAAGCGTTACTGCTGGAGGACAACCTGATAAAGGAGGAGCAACCGGGCTACAACGTGCTCCTTAAAGACGACAAGAATTATCCGTATCTGAAAATCACGTTGAAAGAGAAATATCCGCGCCTCCTGCTGGTGCGGAAGGTCATCAAGGATGGTAGCGCATATTTCGGGCCATACGTTGCGGTAAAAACGGTCCGGTCAACCATGCGCCTGATCCACAAGATTTTCCCACTTCGTCAAAGCCGTGACGACCTTGATCGCAAACCTCCGCGCCGACCCTGCCTGAACCACCAGATGGGGCGATGTCTCGCTCCTTGCGCGGGTAAAGTCACGCCTGATGAATATATGGCGGTGGTGGAGCAGGTGACGCTTTTCCTCAAGGGGCAGAGCGACATGCTTATTAAAAGTCTCGAAGAGCTGATGTGGAAAGCGTCGGCGGACGAAATGTTCGAGCGGGCCGGGCGTTACCGGGACCAGATGGAGTCGGTAAAAAATCTGCTGGAACGCCAGACCATCAACCGTGGCTCTCTGGCGGACGAGGATGTCATAGCGTCGGTGGAATCGGAAGGAGAGTCGATCATCAAGATTTTTCAGGTACGGGGCGGTAAGGTGCGAGGGGAACGGCATTTTCTGTTCGACCAACTCGACCGACTCGACAGGTCCGAGGCTTTGGGCGCGTTTATCCGGCAGTTCTACACAGGATCGATGGAGATACCCCCCGTCATAGTGGTCAACGATATCCCTGAGCGAAACGACCTGCTCGAAAACCGGCTTTCGGCGAAACGGGGTTTTAAGGTGAAAATCGTCGTGCCGGTAAAGGGTGACAAACGCAAACTGCTCGACATGGCGGAGAGGAACGCTCAACTACAGCTTAACGTGATAACCAACTCCGCCGACAGCCGTGAGGGGGCGCTAGAAGAGATCAGGGGGCGGCTCCATATGGACGAGGCGCCGAAAGTGATCGAGGCTTACGACATTTCCAACAGCGCCGGTGTATCGACTGTCGGGTCGGTGGTGACTTTTACAGATGGTATCCCTGATAAAAGCGGTTACCGCAAATACAGGATCAGGACAGTGATCGGCCCGGACGACTACCGCTCCATGGCGGAAGTCATAGAACGCAGGTTCACAAAACTCGAACGAGAAGGGAAAGATTTTCCCGATCTGATGATAATTGATGGGGGTAAAGGGCAGATAAGCGCAGTGATGAAACGGTTCGGTGAGCTTGGAATCGATCCGCCCCACGTTGTTGGTATCGCCAAGGGAAAAGATCGGGAAAACCTGGAGACCGACCAGATCATTTCGGCTCTTAACGGGGAGGTGGTGGAATTCCCGCCAACCTCACCCGGCAGGTTTTTACTGCTGAGGGTTCGGGACGAAGCGCACCGGTTCGCCATCGATTATCATAAGAAGTTGCGGGACAAAGCGATGACCCGCTCGTCGCTCGACGCTATACCGGGTGTCGGCCCGAAACGAAAGAAAGCTCTTCTTACCCGATTCGGCTCGGTGACAGGTGTGCGCTCAGCGACTGTATCAGAGATAGCCGAAACCCTCGCAGTCTCCGAGGATGTGGCGAGAAAAATTCACGATAACGCCTGAAACACTGGCCCTCAAATCATGGAGAGTCAAAATCCAGGCAAGTTGAAGGCTGGCCCGGCTATTTCAGGGAGTAGGAGCCTGGGCCGCTTGTTATTATGTAGAGCAGGGAGCCCATGATGGCGCCGTTTTTCAGGAGAACGAATGTCTGGGCTCTGCTTGAAGGGTCGAAATGGAAGAAGTAGGTGACCACCGCAAGCCAGACGATCAGTATTGTGGCGGCGTTTTTTGTCCTGTATCCGAGAGCCAGGCCGATTGATCCTATGCCAAGGGCCACGAGTGAGATCGCGTATAACACTCCGGGGAATGGTAATTTTAGCGACTCTATTTTTGGCAGGACAGTGGAAAAATGGGTCGCATGGTCGTAGAATGTCCACGCGAAAAGAGTTGCCACCAGGATTCTTCCCGCAAGTTTCAGCAGATTGTCAGCCAACGATAAACTCCAGATTTTTTCTTATTTGCCATTTTTAGTTAAATAATTATATGATAGTTAGTTGAAACTACAAGTTACAGGTTTTGGTCAGATCGTAGCAGAGAGACTCGATCACGCCAAGGAGAATTCTGTGCAAGGAATATCAAATCGGGTTATGGCGGGGACGCTTCCTTTAATGGTTGTGGCGCTGGTGGCTCTTTTTGTTCTTTCCGTCACTCCTGTAATGGCCGAGGATTTCATCTGGGGCCGTGTGACCCACGTCTACGATGGCGACACTGTGCTTGTGGAGGATGACAAGGGAAAGAGTATGCGTGTCCAACTCGCCTACATAGACGCTCCCGATCTGAACACCAAAACCGGGGTGGCCCAACCTTTCTACAATCAGGCGAAAAACGAGCTTTCCACACTGGTTAAGGACAAGGAGGTTATCGTGGAGTCATTCGGAGTCGATAAGTTTCGCAGGGTCCAGGGCATTATTTTTCTCGACAAGATCAACGTCAATCTGGAGCTTATCCGCCGTGGATTGGCCGAGATATATCACCCGGTCCGCACCAGAAAAAAGCAATATAATCAATATTATGTAAAGATACTCTTCAATGCGGAGAATGTCGCCAAGGGGGAAAAGGTAAACATCTGGGGGGACCCCTCCTACGTCTCCCCCTACGACTTCCGGCGGATGAAGTAACCGAGCTTTCCCTTGCCTCCGGGTACCTTCGGACGCTAAACTGTTACAGCGTATATTGATAAACTACGCCAGACGTGTTTTTGCGACACATCCTGTATGAACAACCACCCCGCGTGTAACTCGGAGGAATTTAATAGATGATAGGTATTTCCGCCCTTTATTGCGACAAGGAGAACGAAGGCGACGCCATTCGTTACGGACGTCAGTCGCACGGGATGAAAAATATGCCAAACGCCCACGAAGTGCCAAAATCTTCGGCGGAGCGGCGGCCCGTAACCGCCTGGAACATTACCCGTACCTGTAACTTAAAGTGCATTCACTGCTACACCGATTCTGAAGAGAAAGCCTACTCAGGCGAGCTTTCCACTCAGGAAGGACTCAACCTGTTAGACGATCTGAAGGCGTTCGGCATACCTGCGGTCCTCTTTTCCGGTGGCGAACCGCTGGTGCGAAAGGATATATGGGCGCTGGCCGAACACGCCAAGGAGATCGGTCTCCGTATGACCCTCTCCACCAACGGTGTGCTTATAGATGAAGAGACTGCGCAAAGGATCAAGGATAACGGTTTTACATATGTAGGTATATCTCTCGACGGAATCGGCGATATCAACGACCATTTTCGTGGCAAAAAGGGGGCTTTCGACAAGGCTGTCCGTGGATTCCGCAACTGTGTGAAGGTGGGACAGAAAGTCGGACTCCGACTGACGCTTACCCGGCACAACTACGAGAACCTCGACCAGATTTTCGATTTCATCGAAAAAGAGAACGTGCAACGCGCCTGTTTCTACCATCTGGTCTATTCAGGAAGAGCGTCCGATTTAACCGACGAGGATCTGACCCACGAGGAGACCCGGCACGCCATGGACACAATCATCCGGCGAACCGACGACTTTCACAGCCGTGGACTCGACAAGGATATCCTTACGGTAGACAACCATGTGGACGGGCCTTACCTCTATATGAAACTGCTGGAGAAGAACCCGGAGAAAGCTGAGAAGGTAAAAAAGATGCTCGAATGGAACGGCGGTGGTCGTTACTCCTCCGGCGTATCTTTCGGCGATATCGATTTTAAAGGAAACGTACACGCAGACCAGTTCTGGATGCACTACTCCTTCGGCAACGTCCGGGATCGCAAATTTTCCGAGATCTGGACCGACGAGTCGGACAAGGTGATGAGCCTTTTAAAACACAGGCTCGACAACCTGAGGGGCAAATGCGCCAAGTGCAAGTTTCTGATGATGTGCGGCGGAGCCTTGAGGGTCCGGGCCGACCTCGTATACAACGACCCGACCGCTCCCGACCCGGCTTGTTACCTTACTGACGAGGAGTGCGGAATCAGCCCGGCTGACCGTGAGGAGTTAAAAGCGAAAGGGGAGGATTTCCCGGTTCCCGAGCATCTTCTGAAAAAACGAACCGCGCCTTCCGGCGTATAAACATATTGGAGCGAAATTAATGCCGCATCCCCAAAAAGGAAAACATCCGGGAGGACATCCGGGAGGTGTCATAAAGGATGTCTATAAAGATATAAAAGAGACCGACAAATCTGGCGACATGGCCCGAAACTTCATGAATAACCAGGAGAACCAATTGCGGGTTCTGTTCTGGGAGACCACAGCGGGGTGCAACCTCGAATGTATCCATTGCCGACGCATTGATGTATCGAAGCAACTGATGGAGTCTGATCTCTCCACTGAAGAATCGCTGAAACTGATCGACCAGATCAGGGAAACAGGTGAGTGTATACTGGTTTTCTCCGGTGGTGAACCTCTGATGCGGCCCGATATCTTTCAGTTGGCGGCTCATGCCAACGATGTCGGGCTTACCGTGGCTTTGGCCAGCAACGGCACCATGATTACTCCCGAAATCGCTCAAAAGCTGAAAGACTCCGGTGTCCAGCGGGTTGCGGTATCCCTCGACGGCGCGACCCCGGAGACCCACGACATGTTCAGAAAACTGCCAGGCTCTTTTGACCGCGCGGTAAAAGGGATAAAATATGTCCAGGATGTCGGTGTATCGACCCAGATAAACTGCACCATCGCCAAGCATAATGTTCATCAAGTAGAAGAAATCTACTCGAACGCGGTCAACCTCGGTGTGGACGCTCTCCATATTTTCATGTTGGTGCCGGTAGGTTGTGGTGTGGAGATCGAGGAGTCGCAGTCGCTCGATGCGGAGAAATATGAAGAGGTGCTCAACTGGTTCTACGGTGTATCGCTGGAAAATAAAATTCAGCTCAAAGCCACATGCGCCCCCCACTACTTCAGGATTATGCGTCAGCGGGCCGCCGCTGAAGGAATTACAGTAACCCCGAAGACCCACGGCATGGCCGCCATGACCAAGGGTTGCCTTGCCGGACAGTCGATCTGTTTCATCTCCCACAAAGGTGAGGTTTTCCCCTGTGGTTATTTTCCGCTGGAGGCTGGACACGTCAGGAAGAGACACTTCAAGGATATATGGAAGGACTCGGAAATATTCGGGAAACTTCGGGATCAGGAGAACCTTGAAGGTAAATGTGGCGCTTGTGACTATAAGACTGTGTGTGAAGGGTGTCGGGCGCGCGCTTTTTTCTACACAGGCGGCAATTATCTGGCCGAGGAGCCGTTTTGCATATACGAACCACCCGCATACCAGGTCCAGAAAGCCATGGAGGAGATGAAAGACTCCTAGATAGTGTCTCACGAGATGAGAAATAGCATAGTGTAGCATCATATCAAGCCAACAGGAGGGTTGATATGACAGCGTCCACATAGGCGACACGATATATCGGATAAGGTATGGGCATTGCTGGAGCGACATTTATCTGGCCGTGCGGGCTGTTGGGGTGGTGTTGCCAAGGATAACCGATTGTTTATCCTTGGAAGAATGTCCAGAGGCGTTTTTGCCGTTGGCGGGAGAAGGGTATGTGGAAAAAACTCCTGGAAACTCTTGTTGATGACCCCGATTATGAATGGCTGATGATCGACGCCAGCCATTGCAACGCGATACGCCAGGAGTACAGCCTAATTCCTCGCTACTGTTCAAATCAGGTGTATCGCGCTCTGGCGGCTATCTCGTGACGGCGCTATCTAAGCGTTCATCGACTCCAAAAATTTCTTGTTCGATTTGGCCATCCGCATCTTGTCCACGAGAAGTTCCATCGCTTCCACGGAATCCATCGGTTGCAATACCTTCCTGAGCACCCAGATACGGCGCAGGTCATCAGCGTCCATAAGTAGCTCCTCTTTACGGGTACCCGATCTGCTGATATCGATGGCCGGGAAGACACGGCGGTCGGCGAGTTTCCGGTCGAGATGCACTTCCATATTACCCGTGCCTTTGAACTCCTCGAAGATAACGTCGTCCATACGCGAGCCGGTATCTATAAGAGCGGTGGCGATGATGGTGAGCGATCCCCCCTCTTCGATATTCCGGGCGGCTCCAAAAAATCGTTTCGGACGCTGGAGCGCGTTTGAGTCAACACCACCCGACAAAACCTTGCCCGACGGCGGGACAATCGTATTATAAGCCCGCGCAAGTCTCGTGATAGAATCGAGCAGGATCACAACATCACGTTTCCGTTCAACCAGTCGTTTCGCTTTCTCGATAACCATCTCCGCAACCTGAACGTGACGGGTGGCCGGTTCGTCAAACGTCGATGAGATAACCTCGCTATCGACCGATCTCTGCATGTCGGTCACCTCTTCGGGTCGTTCATCTATCAGCAGAACAATCAGATAAACTTCAGGGTGGTTTTGTGTGATCGAGTTGGCGATAGACTGCATCACCATGGTTTTACCAGCCCGAGGTGGCGATACGATCAGGGAACGTTGACCTTTACCTATCGGGCATACAAGGTCTAACACCCGACCGCTAAGGTTTTCCTTGGTAGATTCGAGGATAAACCGCTCCTCCGGGTAGAGAGGCGTGAGGTTGTCAAACAGTGTTTTATGTTTGGAAGTGTCAGGTTTCTCGAAGTTGATCGTCTCCACCTTCAGCAGAGCGAAATAACGCTCACTCTCTTTCGGCGCCCGTATCTGCCCGGAGATTGTGTCGCCGGTGCGAAGGTCGAACTTCCTTATCTGGGATGGCGATACATATATGTCGTCCGGACCCGGCAGGTAGTTAAACGATGGCGCCCGCAGAAATCCAAACCCGTCCGGCAATATCTCAAGAACCCCTTCGCCATAAATCAGCCCCTCCTGCTCGGTCTGGGCCTCCAGGATCTTGAACATAAGCTCCTGTTTGCGAAGGCCGCGAATTCCCTCAATCTTGTACTTGTCCGCTATTTCGGATAACTCGACAACGGTTTTTTTCTTAAGGGTCGCTACGTTCATTGGTTCATTGGACGATGTGTCCGAGTCGCTGGAGGGGGTGTTTTTTGCCGCCATGATTCCGTCTGTTACAAAAGGGTTGTTTAGATAAGGTTATATAAAGCACGGGGCGCAAAGTTACGCATTCCGTGTTAATCAGTAGGTTACTCGAAAAGATTTACTTGAATGGTTTATGTCGTTGGTATGTTCTTATACGAAACCCATGCTACGTTTCAAATAAGAGTGTGTCAACAGGTTTTATTTGGCGGAAGTGGCGGCCGCCTCTCGTTTCATCGCCGCCGATCTGATACAAAGACTTTGCAACGTATGCTTTTTCATTAACGTGCGAAACGTCTCCTTGAAATCGGCGTAGAACTGGCTGATAACACACTGGTTAAGGTTCTTGCCACAACGATCCTGCGATTCGGATACGGAACAGTCCCACGGCACAAGCTTGCCATCGGTGATCTCGTAGACATCGTATATAGAAATAACCTCTGCGTCGGCGTTAAGTTTGTACCCGCCCTGGTTGCCACGAACGCTTCTCACAAGCCCGCCCTTTTTCAGGTCGCCCAGGATCTGCTCCAGAAACCGGTACGGTATGCCCAACTCCTCAGAGATGGCCCTGCCAGAGACAGGGGAATCGTCCGGCTCGCAATTAAGATGTAGCAGAGTCAGTAGCGCGTATTCAAATTTTGCCGAAAACTTCATTTTATTCCTCTAATTCCTATCGCTTAAGTATAATATCAGGTAGAATTAAAAAACAACTCGATTTTTACAGTATTGATACAGAATGGGTTATGAGCTTATATAAAAAATCGTTGACACATGGAAGGTCGAGGTGTACTATTCCTACCAATTACATCGAAATTATCGAATTAATCGGATTACAGGAGTTTGAGGATGAGTATTGAGCTTGAGATTGAAAAAGATGACCTGACCGAACTGGTCAACAAACTGCATTTCGGCGAAAAGGTCGAAAGAGCGAAAAAACTGCTCGAATGGTCTTTCGACAAGTTCGGCGACAAGTCTGTTGTGGCAAACAGTCTTGGCAAAGACTCTATGGTTGTATGGGATCTGGCTGTAAAGGTAAACCCGGATGTTAGAGGTTTCATCGTCACCACCAAGTATAAACCGGCTGAGACCATCACATTCATGAACGATCTCGTTGATGAGTACCCCAGCCTCAAGGTTTTTAAGTCGGACCAGGATATCGGTCCCCTCTACGAAACCGATCCCGATAAATGTTGCCAGATACTGAAAGTGGAGCCGGTCATACAGGCCGTACACGAGATGAACGTAGAGTGCTGGATCACCGGCCTGCGATGCACAGAGGGTAGAACCCGTACCGACTATAAAGAGATCGAAAAGAGGGACCACGACCTGATCAAACTCAATCCGATCCTTCTTTTCAAGGAGCGTGAGATTTGGCAATACCTCGCCCAGTACCAGGTGAAGGTCAACCCGCTCTACGCGGAGGGGTATCGCTCTCTCGGTTGTTCACCTTGCACAGTGATAACCACAGATGACAATGAACGGGCCGGCAGATGGCTCAACACCTCCAAGTGTGGTGGCGAATGTGGAATCCACACCCAGCCGCTCAAAGCGGTGACGAATGTGGACGTGGACGCAATCAAGGAAGAGGATATTCATCCGGAAGCTGTTACCGCAGGTGAGATCAGCGAATCGGATATCGAAGACAGATAATCCCCGACCCGCCCGGCCCCGTTTGTGGGCCGGGTGAGGTTGCAGGATTCATGAAGGAGTTTTTTGCGACATGACGATTACCCAGATACGGTCAACGACAAGAAGAGAGAAAGTAAACAACGCCCTTGTAGGGTTCAGGGATGTCTTCGACAAGTATAAGAAGGGCGCTGCGACTTCTGATGAGTTCAAGGCGGCCAGACTCAATTTTGGAGTATATAGCCAGCGGCAGAAGGATCTTTTTATGGTCCGCACGAAGGTCGCCGCCGGAGTTCTCGATAAAGAGACTCTTCCCGGACTTGCGGACGCTACGGACAGCTACTCCGACGGGATTGTACATTTCACCACCAGACAGGATATCCAGTTTTATCAGGTCACCCTCGACAACCTTACGCCTCTTCTCGAATCGCTGAATGAAACGGGCATTATTTCGCTCGGCGCCGGTGGCAACTCGATCCGTAACGTCAACGCTTGTGATAATGACGAGTCGATCCATGAAGACGCCGTAAACGTGATTCCGGTGGCTGTGGAGGTTTCTGACTACTTTCTGGGTCACGAGTTCTCCAAAGGATTGCCCCGTAAGATGAAAATCACCATCTGCGGACATGGCAAAGGGTGCGCAGGTGGATTGGTGGACGATATAGCGGCCATCAATACTGTGGTCAATGGTGAGCAGGGGTTTGCCATCTATGTCGGTGGTGGGCAGGGAGCTATGCCCAGATTTGCCCTACCGCTGATTGATTTCGTAAGACCCGAAGAGCTTAACAGGTCGATTCTGGCTATTCTGAAAGTTTTTAACCGGTACGGAACCAGAATCAACCGGAACAGGGCGAGGTTAAAATTTCTTATAGAGAAGTTCGGTATTGAGAAATTCAGGTCGCACTACGAGACGGAGCTTGCGAACCTTTCTGATCTTGAACCGATGGATATACCTGAAGGTTCGTTTGATCCGGTCGATACCAGCAGTAAATCAGTTACAGCGCGGATACCTACAGGCGACCTTACATCGGACCAGTTACGCAGACTGTATAAACTGCTCGACGGTTACCCGGAAGTCAGATTGCTTATCACCAAACAGGCCGATCTGGTATTTACCGGTTTGTCAGAGGGTGAAGTCGGGTCGTTTGTCGAAGGTCTGGCCGGAATCGATATCCGGATCGTAGAGCCTGAGAAAGTATCGCGGGTGACATCGTGTAACGGCGCGGCTACCTGTAACGAAGGCATTACCGACTCGAAAGCTTTTGCGAAACGGCTGGAAGAGCTTGCAGACGGGCTTGCTACAGGATCGCGACTTCGTATCGCGGTTAGCGGTTGCCCGAACGCTTGTGGACATCACCACACGGCGGATATCGGGTTGCAGGGGTCAGCCAGAAAGATAAACGACATTCTTGTTCCGCACTACCAGTTCTATCTGGGCGGTACGCTTGTGAATGACGGCAAGTTCGGTATTCCGGTGGCGAAAATTCCGGCGAAACGGACTATTGACGCATTAAAACGTGTCATCGCGATTCTGGACGACGAAAAACAGGTTGGCGAAACACTTCATGAACGGGTTTTGCGAATCGGGGCGGAAAAATTCGAGGAGGAGCTTAAAGAGTACACTACCCTCGAAAGCCCGGAAACGGACCGCGACTCTTATCTCGATTTTGACGCTGAAAAAGAGTTTAGTCTCGAAGAGGTAGGCCCCGGCGAATGTGGTGGCGCCGCTATCGATATCATCGACGCTTATTTCAATCAGGCGCGACACGATCTTGCGTCGGCGAGACGAGCGGAGACACCCGGCGATTCTGTTAAGGATTTGCACAAGGGGGTTATCCAGTCGGCGCGGGCGTTGCTGGTAACTTACGGACTCGACCCGGAGACGGACGAGGAGCTTTTTAAAGAGTTCGACAACAAGATAATCACCCGTGGTTTTGTGCCGGAGAACTATCGGCAGTTACTCTCACCACCGACAAACGGCGATTCGATCTGCGGAGCGGACGCCACTACCCGGCTGGAACTGACAGAAGGATTCCTTGAGGAGTGTCTGGCGGCTTATACCCGGATAAACGGTAAAGCGAACATCGTTGATGAAGGCGCGGAAGATCTGGACGCTCCGAAACGGCTAGACCTGACCGGCGTGAAATGCCCATTCAACTATATCAAGGTGAAACTTGCATTAGAGGGGGCGCCTTCCGGCTCGATTTTAGAAGCGCTGTTAGACGACGGCTCCCCGATACGCAACGTACCGATGAGTTTGGCAAACGACGGCCACGAGATTCTGTCGCAGACAAAAGAGGGTGACCAGCACCTGCTCGTCATCAAAAAAGGTTAATTTTATTCCGGTGTCCGGCCTGTAGATAAATGTCGGGCGCCGGTTTTTTTT